>DASTZS010000001.1:0-23686 GCA_035764165.1 Gaiellaceae bacterium
AGCGCGTGCACGCCCTCGAACGAGCGCGACACGACGGAGGCCCGGAGCGTCTCTCCGGGCCTCCTCGTCGCTTCGCCGCTGTGCGCCAAGGCGCTAGATCTTCGGAACGACCTTGGCGACGATGGTGCCGACGACCTTCGGCACGTTGTCCTGGATGCGGATGACGCGATACCTGCGCCCGAAGACCGTGTGGAGCTTCGGTGAGAAGCTCACGTTCCCCGAGATGGTCGGGACCTTCTTGAAGTGCTCCATCACCTTCGAGAGCGCCGCGCCCTTCGTCGAGCCCTTCGCACGCTTGATCGCCGTCACGAGTCCGTCGATCGCCGAGGGGCCCGTGATGAAGCCGCCCGTCCCGGCCTTGACCTGCTTGGCGAGCGCGTTGACGGCCTTGCTCGGGTCGTCGCCGAAGGAGGAAGCGAACGTCACGAACCAGTAGTTCGTCACCTTGGGGTTGTTCGGCAGCCAGTACGTCCCGTCGCCGGCCCACGAGTTCAGGATCGGCGTGTTGTTGCCGAGCGAGCGCAGACCCGTGACGAAGGTCGACAAGGCCCCGAAGGCACCCGCGGTGGAGGTGACGTAGACGCCGGCCTTGACGCCGTTGAGTCGGCTGACGGCGTTCTGGACGTTGCTTCCGCCCAAGGACTGGTACGTCTCCTTGGCGACGATCTTGCCGCCCAGCTGCTTGAAGCGAGCCTCGAAGGCCTGGACGACGTTCTTGAAGTACACGATCACCGTGTCAGTCGCGAGTGCCGCCGTTCTCCAGCCCTTGCTCCAGGCGTACTGCGCCATCGCGGAACCCTCGTCCTGCGCCACGTTGCCGAAGCTGAACGCGAGCCGTCCCTTCTTGCCGAACCGCTTCGGGCCCATCTGATCGGTGCCGATGCACGGCGCGATCGCCAACACACCGCGGTCGATTGCGGCCCGAACCACGGGTGCGGCAAGGTCGACGTCACAGGTCGTGAAGAGGACGTTGGCGTTCTGCCCCAGGAGGCGCAGAGCACACGCCTTGGCAGTCGCCGCCTCATTGCCCTGGGTGTCGCACGTGCGGATCTGCAGCTTCCGCCCGTTGACACCGCCCTTCGCGTTCACCTGGTTCACACGCAACTTTGCAGCCGCGAGCGCAGGCCCGTCGAACGGCGCCATCGCACCCTTGCCGTCGAACGCCCAGCCGATGATGATCGGAGCCTTCGCCTGGCTGGCCCGGTGCCCCGCCGTCGCCGCGAGCGCGCTGCCGATCAGGACGAGCGCCAACAGCGCAACGCCGACGACCGCCCACCTCCCTCGAGCTCTCATCGAAGCATTCCTCCTCGTGTCGTCCTCATTGGTCGATTACACGGCACCGGGCGATACCTGGTCAAGCGACGTTCGGATTCGCGCCTCCCAGACGCGCTCGAACGCATTCTTCCCCCTGCGCGCGAGCTCCTCCGTCTCCACGTCCCAGAGCGAGTCCGGCCACGCGTTGCCGAACACGCCGTTGTCCGAGAAGACCTCGAGATCGTAGTAGCCGGCCCATCCCGCTTGCTCGAGCGCTCCGAGAATCTCGGGAAGCGGCGCGACGCCGTCTCCGGGCAGCACGCGGTCCGCCCAGCCTCGCGTCGGCTCGCGCCAGTCGGCGACGTGCACGCCGACGAAGCGGTCCGCGTAGCGCTCGATGTCGGAGACGAGGTCCGGCGTGCTCCACAAGTGCCAGCTGTCGAACTGGATGCCGAGCGCAGGCCGGTCGGCGTCCTCGAGCAGCTCGACCGCCTCCGGCAGGGAGCTGATCATCGTCCAGTCCTCCCCGCCGACGCGGTTGATCGGCTCGAGCCCGACGCGAACCCCGGCGCGCTCCGCCTCCTCGCCGATCGTGCGCAGCGCCGCCACGACCGTGTCGCGATCCGTGCCCGGACCCGTCAGGCAGACGACGCCGCTCGGCTGGAACGCGGCGAGCCGGTGCAGCGATGCGCAGATCGCGTCGACTCGCTCCCGCGGTTCCTCCGGGCCTTCCATCAGCGGCAGCGGCAGGATCGAGGGAATCGCAGGCACGGCGGCCGCAGAGCCGAGGCCGCTCGCCTCGAGCTGTTCGAGCGCCCGCGCGTCTTCCCCGTCGGGCAGCTTGAACTCCCAGACGCCGATGCCGTCCACTCCGGCGGCGGCGTATGCACGCACGTCGTCCGCGAAGGACGTGGCCAGAGTCGTGATCTGCGAGATCGAGAAAGCCGCCGGGATGCAGGCGATTCTATGCCTGTCGCGGCTTGAGAAAGGCGCTGAGGCGCTCGGCGACGCGGACGGGTACCGGGGGCTGGAGGAGCGCACGCGCCACCAGCGTCCCCGAGCCCGCCCCGAGGCCCGGCCCCGGCCACGTGCTCGCCCCGATGTGGAACAGCCGGTCGACCGGTGTCCGGTGACCCGGCTGGCGGGCGAACGGTCGCCAGAGGAAGTTCTGGTCGAGCGCGAGGGAGCCCGAGTAGGGGTCGCCGTGCTCCAGGTTGACGTTCGCCGCCTGGAGATCGGCGGGCGAGAGCACGACGCGCCTGAGGATGGACGACTCGAGGTTTCCGATCTGGCGTGCGAGCCGGGCCTGGATGCGGTCGGCGTAGCGCTCCCGCAGCGTCTCCGTCCACGTCCCGTCGGCGGGGTCGAGCTCCCCCGCTGCGTCCCCTTTGACCTGCCAGGGAAGCTCCTGCAGCTGGATCCAGAGGAGCCCCTTGCCGGGGGGCACCCTGCTCTCGTCGATCGTCAGCGGCTGCCCGACGACGATCGTGGCCTCTGCCGGCAGCAGGCCCCGCTCGGCCTCGTTGACCGCCCTGGACACTCCGTCGAGGCCTGGCGTGAGGTGCACGATCGCCGTCGTCCCGAGCCGGTCGTCTCCTTCCCAGCGCGCCGGCTCGGAAAGCGCGAAGTGGATCTGCATCTCGGAGCGCCCGAACCGGAACCGCCGGCCGGCTTCGGCAACGTCCGCCGGGACGGCGTCCGGTTCGAGCAGACGGGAGTAGAGCTGTGTCGGCGTCACGTTGCACACGACTGCCCGGTCTGCGGAGATCGCCTCTCCGCTCGCAAGCTGAACACCCACCGCGCGACCACTGCGCACCACCACACGCTCGACGTCCTGACCGGTGTCACAGCGTCCGCCGTGATCCTCGATCAGGCGCACGAGCGCGTCGACCAGACGCGCGCCGCCGCCGCGGGGAATCGGCATACCGCCCGCCTCGATCGCGAACGCGATCACGCGCGTCATGAATCCCGAAGCCGCCGCGTCGGGCCCGAGGCCCGTGTGCAGGACCCACGGCGCGAGCAGACCGTGTGCTCGTTCGGATGCGAAGCTCGTCGTCAGCCAGTCGCGGCTGCTCTGCACGACCTCGGCACCGAACTCTGCGAGGCCGCGCCGTCCCAGCCGCCGGTAGGCCTTGGCGGCGAAGTTCAGGCCGGCGGGGGACCAGAGCTCCGTCCCGAGCACACCGAAGACGAGCTCCGCCTGCGCACCGACGCTCGCGATCATCTGGCGCCAGGCCTCGCCGTCACCCGACGCATGCCGCTCGAGCTCGATGGCGTTCCCGTCCGTGTTCGTCGTCAGGAACGCACTCTCGCCGTCCGGAAAGAGCGTTGCCGTGGGATGCTCCGTGTTCAGGTACTCGAGACCGCGTTCGGCGAGCTCGGAACCGAGCTCTGCATGCGCGGGCCCGCCGACCCAGAGCGGATGCCACGCGCTGAAGACGTCGTGGAGAAAGCCGGGCTCGGTCAGCTCCGCCGTGCGAATCGCCCCGCCGAGCTCGGCCTCGCGCTCGAGCACGGCGACGCTCCAGCCGGCGCGCGCGAGCAACGCCGCACAGGCAAGCGAGTTGATCCCGCTGCCGACGACGACGGCGTCGTGATCAGCCACGTGCGAGCTCGCGAAACTCGTCGTCGGTCACGAGGCCCCGCTTCTCCGCCCCGAGCCTCTTCACGCGTGTGAGCAGGTCCCGCTGAGCTTCGTCCGAGAGCTCGAGGCCCAGCTCGGCCGCCTTCAGGCGAATCGAGTCGATCCCGCTCTTCTTGCCCAGCACGACTGCACGTTCTGCCGCGACGAGCTCGGACGAGTACGGCTCGATCGCGGGCGGATCGTGGAACTGGCTCGCCACGGCGCCCGATTCCCGGCGGAACAGGTTGTCGCCGACGAGCGGCTTGTACGGCTCGAGCTCGTACCCCGACAGGTGGCGGAGCCGTTCCGAGAACGAACGCACCGCGGCGAGACGCAGGTTCGTCTCGATGCCGTAGAGCCCGCGGAGCGCGAGCGCGATCTCCGGCAGGTTCGCGTTGCCGGCACGCTCTCCCATCCCGTTGATCGTCCCCTGGATCCAGCTCGCGCCCGCGCGGACCGCGGCAAGCGCAGCGGCTGTCGCCAAGCCGAAGTCGTTGTGCCCGTGAAAGTGGACCGGCACGTCCGCGCCGAGCCACTCCTTCGTGTGCCCGACGAGGTCGGCGACCGCTTCGGGCCCGGCGATGCCGATCGTGTCGACGACCACCGCCTCTTGTGCCCCGGCTTCGACAGCGGTCTTGTAGACGGTTTCGAAGTACGCCGGGTCGGCACGCGTCCCGTCGACGCCGAAGAACGCGACCGTGATGCCCTGCTCGACCGCGAACGAGATCGCGTACACGATCCGCTCGAGCATCGCCTCGCGGTCGATTCCGAGCGCCTCGAGCTTGAGGTCGGAGATGGGCGACTCGATCACGCTTGCCTGCACGCCGAGCTCGACGAGTGCCTTCACGTCGGCGTCCACCGCACGCGAGAAGCCCCAGATCTCCGCGTTCAGGCCGGCGTCGCGAATCAGCTCGACGGCGCGCCAGTCGTCCTCGGACACCCGCGGGAAACCGGCCTCGATCCGCTCGATGCCGAGCGCGTCGAGGCCGCGCGCGAGCTCGAGCTTGTCCTCGGGGCTGAGGACGACGCCGACCGTTTGCTCCCCGTCACGCAGCGTCGTGTCGTAGAAGCCGACGTGCGCGTCGAAGCGGTACGGGTCGTTGAGGTGCCCGGTCCAGAACGTCATCGGCGGAAGTCATCGGGGTAGCTGGACAACTTCTCGGGCCCGTCGGCGGTGATGAGGAAGTTGTCCTCGATCCGCAGGCCGCCGCCGCCCTCCCAGTACGCGCCGGGCTCCACCGCCAGCACCATGCCCTGCTCGATCGTGCCGCCGCCCGCCTGATGCGCGTAGGGAGGCTCGTGTGCGCGCGCGCCGACACCGTGCGCGATCGGATGGCTCGGCTGGTCGCGGTAGCCCGCCTCTGCGAGCCCGCTGCGGATGAGGATGTCCAGCTCGGCGAGGCTTGCGCCCGGCCGGCAGTGCTCGAGCGCGCGGCCGTAGACGTCGAGCAAGACCTCGAGGAGCTCTTCGTAGCGCCGGTCGAGCGCTCCCGGGCAGACGTTCTTCGTGTGATCGCACCAGTAGCCGTCGGCGCAGACCCAGATCTCGAAGAGGGTCGGCTCGTGTTCGGACACGGGCCGATGCCCGGTCGCGGTGAAGGTTCGGATGCCCGGGCCCGACCAGACGAGCGAGAAGCCGAGCGCGAGCTCGACCTTGCCCTTCCAGCCGGTGCCCTCGCCGTGGACGAAGCCCTCCCAGAGCGCGGCGGCCTCGCTCTCCTTCATGCCGGGCCGCAGCTCACGGGCGACGCGCTCCATCGCCGTCGCCGCGATCTCGTTCGCGAGCCGCATCCGCTCGATCTCCTGCTCCGTCTTCACGGCGCGGGCGCGTGCAAGGAGCGGCGTCGCGTCGGCTGCGCCGGGGAACGCGTCGAACCACGCCCTCGTGAACGTCGTCGGCTCGCCGACCATGCGGTCCGAGGCCTGCGTCCCGAGCGAGAGCTCCAAGCCCACCCGCGCGTGGGGCTTCGCCGCCTCGACCGCCGCCTCCAGCGTGCGTGCGAGCGGCGGGCGCGGATCTCCGGGGTCGTAGCCAGGAATCAGTACGACGGCGGTCGTCCACGCGGTGTCGGCCGCATCTTCGGCGGAGGGCTCGATCGTGACCAGGGTGGGTGGGCCCTCGCGCGGAAACACGGCGGCGTCGTAGCCCTTCATCCCCCAGAAGTTCGTCAGGTAGAGGACGTTGTCGGGCGCGCGGACGACAAGTGCGTCCAGGTCCTCCTCGGCCATCAGCGCCTGGACCCGGTTCAGCTTCGCGTCGTCGCGAGGCCAGGTCACCACGTCACGCGGGGCGGCGCAGGCTGCCCGTGCGCCTCCTGCCACGACACGACGGGATTGCGCAGGACGCCGATCTTCTCGATCTCCGCCTCGATCACGTCCCCGGGCTTCAGGTACAGCGATGCCGCGTCCTCGCTGAAGCCCGCCACGCCGCTGACGGTGCCGGTCGAGACGACGTCCCCGGCCGAGTAACCGAGCGCAGAGTAGTGAGAGAGGATCTCCGGGATCGTCACCGACATGTTCCCGCTGTAGGACTCCTGACGGCGCTCGCCGTTCACGCGCAGCTCCATCTTCAGGTCGTGCGGATCTCCGATCTCGTCGGGCGTCACGATCCAGGGACCGAGCGGGCAGAACGTGTCGATGCCCTTGCAGAACGAGAACACCCCTGACCGCATCTCCCGGCGCTGGATGTCGCGCGCCGTGATGTCGTTGAAGATGACATAGCCGCCGATGTGCGCGGCCGCCTCCTGCGGACCGAACCACTTGCCGGGCTTCGAGATCACGACCGCGAGCTCAAGCTCGTAGTCGAGCTCCTCGGTCAGGTGCTCCGGGTAGACGACCGGCTCGTCGGGGCCGACGATCGCGTCGACGTTCTGGAAGAAGACGATCCATTGCGCGATCTCGTGCGACCAGCCGACGCGCTTCGACTCCTCCTCGTGCTCGCGGAAGTTCCCGGCCGTGTGAAGAAACTTCTTCGGAATGATCGGCGCACGCAAGGTCACGTCGGTGAGTGCGTGCTCCGCTCCCGTGGGCTCTGCGCCGCCACGCTCGAAGTACTTGCGCATCGTCGGAACGTCGAGCTCGACGACCGTGTCGCCCCGGACCTCCCCGACCCGCCCGTCGTCGAAGGTGACGAGCTTCACGCGACCTCGCAGACCCGCTGGGCCACGCGGGCATAGACGTCCGCGATCTTTACGAGCCCCTCGATGTCGAGATTCTCGCCCAGCACGGGATCCGGCAGGCCGCTCGAGGTGCCGTAGTTCACGCTGTCGATCCCGTAGCGCGTGAGTGCCGATGCGTCCGAGAACCAGCGCACGGTGTCGCGCTCGGGCTTCTCTCCGAATACCTCCGCGTGCGACTCGTCGATGGCGCTGATCAGCGGGTGATCGGCTGCAATCTCCGAGCCCGGGGCGGTGACGTACACCTCCCACTCGATCCCGTGCTCGGGGAACCGCTCGCGCAGGCCGCGGACGAAGTCGCCCAGCCGGCGGCGCGCCTCGGCCATCGGCATCGTGGGCGGAACGCGGAAGTCGACGAACAGGTCGGTGCGGTGCGGCGTGCGTGACGCGCGCCAGGCAAAGCCGCCGTTGATCGCACCGACGTTGACGATCCCGTTCTTGCCGCCGTAGGCCGTTCGCTCCTCCCACTCGGGCGCGAACTCGAGCACCGCGTCGAGGACGTCGCGCATGCGCACGATCGACGTCTCGCCGCGGCGTCCTTCGCTGAAGGCCGTGTGGATGAAGGGGCCGCTCGTCGAGATCCGCATCCAGACGGCACCGTAGTGCCCGAGCACGATCTTCTGCTCCGTCGGCTCGCCGAGGATGCACATGTCGGTGACGCCGCCGTGCGTCGGCAGGAAGCGCGAGCCCGCCGCGTACCCCCTGTACTCCCGCCCGACGAAGTCCGGGTGCCACTGGGTCTTCTCGATCTCGCCGGCGACGCACGCGATCATGACGTCGCCATGCAGACGCACGCCGGCGTCGCGCAACGCGCGCACTGCCTCGAGGTAGCAGGCAAGTGCGCCTTTCATGTTCGAGATGCCGAGCCCGTAGATGCGCCCGTCCTGGACGAAGCCCGACGGCTGGAAGCCCGGGATTCCCTTCAGCCAGGGCTCCGCACCGGAGTACGAGGTGTCCATGTGCCCGTTGAACATCAGCGACTTGCCGCCGCCGGCGCCTTCCCAGAGCCCGACGACGTTCGCACGTCCCTCCTCGACCTCCTGCCACTGGACCTGCAGATCCATGTCCTCGAGCTCCGCACGGATGCGCTCGCCCATCGCGTGCTCGCTGCCCGTGGGGCTCGGAACGGCGACGAGCTCCAGTGCCAGTGCGACGAGCCGGTCGGCGTCGATCTCAACGGAAATGCGGCAGCACCTCCCTGCCGAAGAGCTCGATCTGTTCGTGCCGGCCGTCGCCCCAGAGCTCGAGCATCACATGCGTGCAGCCCGCGTCGCGATACTCCTCGATCGCCGCGATGCAGTCCGCCGGCGTGCCGGCGATCGGCTTGCACTTGTCGAGGATCTCGTCCGTCACCTTCGCCTTGGCCGCGAGGCGCCCGCCCTGCTCCATCGCCTCTGCGACGGGGCGGACCTCCTCCTGCGTCAACCCGGCCAGGTCGAGCAGCGTGTCTGCCGCTCCCTTGATGTTCTGCACCTTGTTGGCGAGGTACATGCCGGCGATCTCGCGTGCGCCCTCCCGGCCCCTGTCGCGGTCGGACTCGTGGATCGAGGCGACGATCGTGCAACCGATGTCGATGTCGGCGTCGACGTTCTCGCGCGTGTACCGGACGAAAGCAGGCGTCGTGATGGAAGGCGTCAAGCAGCCGTCGGCGATCTCGCCGGCCAGCGCCTGCATCTTCGGAGCCGTCGCGGCGACGTAGACCGGCGGTACCTCGCGTGGTGTCTCCGCCTCCGACCGGAGGCCCGGCACGTCGGCGCTCCAGGTGTCGCCCTCGTAGGTGAAGGGTTCGCCCGAGAGGACGCCGCGGACGATCTCGACGGCGTCTCGCATCGGCCCGAGGGTGCGCTTGCCGTTCAGCCGGGCGTTGTTGAGGAAGATCTTCGAAGTGCCGAAGCCGAGGATGAACCGTCCCGGGCCTGCCGCTTCCTGCACCACCCGCGCATCCATCGCGGCCTGGACGGGGTGCCGCGTGAAGGGCGAAATGATCCCCCAGCCGACGGTGAGACGCTCGGTCTCCTTCGCGATCAGCGCCGAGGCGACCGTCGACGACCGGGCCTCCATCCCGTGCTTGCGCCACCACGGGTACGCCTCGGCAAGCCAGATGGTGTCCAGGCCGGCGCGGTCCATGACGCGGGCGGACTCGAGCATCTCCTCGAGCGGCTCCATCGTCAGCTGCATGACACCGATCCGGAAGGGCTGGGCCATCAGCGCGATCTTCTCACGCGGGCAGCTCCTTGAAGTAGAAGGCACCGGGCCAGAGCGTCCCGTCGGGCCGACGCGAGTAGTTCGGCATCACGCCGAGCTTCGTGTAGCCGATCGCCTCGTAGAACGCGCACGCGTCGGTGCCGTCATGTGTCGTCAGCCACAACAGCGTGATGCCGTGGCCCCGTGCGGCGTTCTCGACCGCGGCCATGAGGCCCCTCCCCACGCCGCGGCGCCGCGCCGCGGCGGCGACCCCGACGCGCTGAACCTCGGCCCGGTGGTCGGCGTTCGTCGCCCCGCTCAATGCGAGTTGGGCCATCCCGACGATCTCGTCCCCCTGCTCCGCGACGAGGACGAGACGGTCCCGGTCGTCGAGCGCCGCCAGGGTCTTCCGATACGAGCGTTCGAGCGCCGCTTCCCCCAGCGCGGCGAGCGCGCCGAGTGCCATGCCCGACGCGAGGGCGTCGAGATGGATCCGCGCGAGCGTTGCCGAGAGCTCCGCGGCCTCCGAGGGCTCGACGCGGCGAAAGCGGACCGGCTCGCCTACGGGTCTTCGGTGGACGTCGTGGGCCCCTCGGGCTCGGCGTCGTATGCCTCCGGCGACCAGGGGCTGACGCCTTCCTCGGCGCCGCTCGAGCCTTCCGGGTCGGCAGGCCCGTCGGCGGGCTCGCCTGCGTCCTTCACCTCGGGGTCGGTCTCCGGCGGGTCGCGGTCGGTCGTCGGCTCGGGGGTCCCGGCGTCGCCCAGCTCGTCGCTCATCGCTTGGCCTCTTGCACTTGCTTCTCGAGCGCACCGAGGACCTGTGACACCTGCTGGTTCACGATCGGTTGCAGGACGCGCTGACCCATCGACGCGACCGGCCCGAGCAGGTGCACCTCCGCCTCCCATTTCATGTTCGTCGCGTCGCCCGCTTCGCTGAGGTGAAACGACGTATCCATGTTCATGACGGCGCCGACGCCGTTCCCCTGCGCATGCAGCTTCGCGAACTCGGGCTCGCGCTCCTCGGTCTTCTCGAAGTCGATCGACATGCGCAGCCCGCCGAGCCCGAGCGGGATCTTCACGTGCGCCCGCCAATGCTTGTCGTCCTGGATATCGAACGACTCCACGCCCGGCATCGTCTTCGCCATCTGAGCCGGGTCGTTGAGGACCTCCCACACCGTCTCCCGCGGCGCCTGGAACTCACGCTCTCCGCTGACCTTCATCGGCTCTCCACCCGCACGAGCTTGCGCGTCTCGGCCGGCTCCTGCATCAGCTCCCACACGCGGTGGTAGGGGTTGCAGCTCCGCCAGACGATCGGCCCCTCGCCCTGCTTGCCGAGCGCGTTCTGCAGCGCGGCGCAGACCGCGTGGATACCGGCGCCGCCGCCCTCCCCCATGCCCTTCGCACCGAGCGGCGAGAACGGCGACTCCGACTCGATGAAGCCGGTCTTCACCGGCGGCATGTCAAGCGCGTGCGGCACGTGGTAGTCGTAGAAATTGGGCGTGAGCAGGTTCCCCTCCTCGTCATACGTGAAGATCTCGTGCGTGGCGGCGCCGAGCGCCTGTGCGGTCGCGCCGTGCACCTGCCCTTCGACGATCTGCGGGTGGATGCGGTTGCCGCAGTCGTCCACCGCCGCATAGTCGACGATCTCGTAGACGCCTGTCTCCGGGTCGATCTCGACCGCGCAGGCGTGGATCTGCGTCGCGTAGGTGAGGGTGAGATTCCCGTATTTCCGCTCGAGGTCCGGCTTCTCGAACGGCGGCCGGTAGACGTAGCGCACATTCAGCGTGATGTCGAGATCCGGCGGGAGTCCCGCGTTGTTCGCGTTGAGGATCGCGCCAAGGGCCATGAAGGGCAGCGCGGCCTCGGGGTTGCCCTTGATGCGCGCCTGACTCTCCACGAGCTCGATGTCGTCCGGAGTGCAACCGAAGACCGCGGCCGCCAGTTGCTTCATCTCGCCGGCGAGCTTCTCGGCAGCACCCTTCACCGCGCCGAGGCCGGTGACGGCGAACTGCGAGGCGTACGTGCCCGAGAATCCCGCCGTCGAGTTCCAGTACGTGTCGTGACCGGCGCGGACGTTGACATCGTCGGGCGTACAGCCCAGGACCTCGGCGACGACCTGTGACGTCGTCGTCTCGTGCCCCTGTCCCTGCGGCACGGTGCCGAGCGTGACGACGATCTCGCCGAAGATGTCGAGCTTCACCGTCGCGACCTCGTTGTTGCCGGAGAACTGCAGGTCGGGGTTCAGGATCATCGACTGGCCGAAGTTGTTCGTGCCGGAATCGAGCGTCGAGCCGATGCCGATGCCGAAGAGCTTGCCGCGCGACTCGGCGTCGCGGCGCTTCGCCTCGAGTGAGTCGTAGCCGATCAGGTCGAGGGCGATGTCGAGGCAGCGCGCGTAGTCGCCGGAGTCGTAGATGCAGCCGTTGGGCGTCTCGTAGGGGAACTCCTCGTGCTTGATGTAGTTCTTCTTCCGCACCTCGATCGGATCGAGCCCGAGCTCCTGCGCGACGATGTCCACGATGCGCTCGGTCAGCCACAGATGCTGCATGCGCGAGTACCCGCGGTTCGGCGCGACCGGCGACTTGTTCGTGGTGACCTGGGTGAAGTCGACGCGGACGTTGCGCCAGCGGTAGCACCCCGGCGTCACCTGCGCCCAGATGATGCAGCCGAGCGGCTCGTAGCGCGGGAACGCGCCACAGTCGTCGATCGCCCGCACGGAGAAGCCGAGCATGGTTCCGTCCGCCTTCACGGGGACGGTCACGTCGAGGAAGGTGCGCTCGTTCCCGTGGGTGTTCGCCGTATGCTGGTCCGTCCGCCATTCCGTCCACTGCACCGGGCGGTTGAGCTTCCGGGCGAGGAGGCAGCAGGCCGTGTACTGGGGGTGGAGCGTGATCTTGTTCCCGAAGCCGCCGCCGATGTCCTGGCTGACGAAGCGGAGCTTGTCGATCCCCACCCGGAGCGCGGGCGCCATCCAGATCGCCCCCACTCCCGGCATCTGATGGTTGCCGTGGATCGTCCACTGCCCCGTGCCGCGGTTGTACTCGACGAGACAGCCGGAGCACTCGAGCGGCGTGGACGAGAAGCGGTCGAAGTGCAGCCTGTCGATGTGGACGATGTGGTCGGCCTCCGCCACGGCGCCCTCGAAGTCACCCCAGTCGAAGACGCCCGACCAGACGGTGTTCGAGCCGGCGTCCTCGTGCAGCACGACCTCGTCCTTCAGAGCCTCCTCGCCGTCGAGCACGTGCGCGAGCGGCTCGTACTCCACCTCTACGAGCTCGGACGCGTCACGAGCCAGGTCTCGAGTCCGAGCGACCACGGCGGCGACCGGGTCGCCGACGTGGCGGACGCGGCCGACCGCGAGAGCGTAGTCCTTGATGTTCGCTCCCGGGGGCGTGGAGAGCTCGAAGAACGGATCGGTGAGGATTGCGACCTCGTCGCCCGTGAGCGTCCCGAAGACGCCGGCGAGCTCGAGCGCCTTCGAGACGTCGACCGACTTGATGCGCGCGTGCGCGTAGGGGGAACGGACGAAGTGGACGTAGCCCATCTCATGGCGCTTGACGTCGTCGAAGAACACGCCTTCGCCCTGGACGAGCCGTTTGTCCTCCTTGCGCGGGACGTTCTGGCCGATGAAGCCGGCCTTCGACTCGCCTTCCTCGACGATGAGCGGGCGCTCCGGGGTGACCGTCGTCTCCGTCACGCGCCGGCCACTTTGACCCTACGTGGGGGAACCCATGGTTCCCCCACGGGCCTCCTCCTTGACTGTGTGCCCGAACTCCGGTTCATGCGCCGGCCGCTTTGACCCTACGTGGGGGAACCCATGGTTCCCCCACGGGCCCCCTCCTTGACTGTGTGCCCGAACTCCGGTTCACGCGCCGGCCGCTTTGATCGCCTCGACGATGTTCACGTAGCCCGTGCAGCGGCAGATGTTGCCCTGGATGCCCTTGCGGATCTCCTCCTCGGACGGTGACGCGTTTGCGCGGAGCAAGGCGGTGGCGCTCATCAACATGCCCGGCGTGCAGTAGCCGCACTGGAGCGCGTGGTGGTCGGAGAACGCCTGCTGCAACGCGTTGAGCTCACCGTCTTGTGCGAGCCCTTCGACGGTCTCGATCTCGGCGCCGTCGGCCTGGACGGCGAGCATCATGCAGCTCTTCACGAGCGTGCCGTCGACGATGACGGAGCAGGCGCCGCAGTTGCCGGTGTCACATCCGATGTGACTCCCGGTGAGGTCGAGGTCGTCGCGGAGCAGGTGGATCAAAAGCTTCCGCGGCTCCACGTCCCGTTCGTACGTCTCGCCGTTGACCGTGACCTTGATGTCCATCAGCTCCCTGCCTTGGCGTGGGCGACCGCACGCACTGCGACAACCTCCGCCAGATGCCGGCGGTACTCGGCCGAAGCGTGCACGTCCGAGGGCGGATCGAGGTTTGCGTTGCGAACCGCCGCCACAACAGCGCCGTCGTCGGTCGAGTCCGTCTGCAGCAGCACCGGTACTGCGTCCACGCACCCAATCGTCACGCGGGCACCGCCGTCGATCGACGCCGCCGCGTTCACGATGCATGTTCCGTCCCTGCCGATCGGCACCGAGGCGAAGCCGTCGCTCTTCCCAGGCGGCACCGAGATCTTCGTCAGGAGCTCCCCGGGCCCCGCGGCGGTCATGTACACGCCCAGGAAGAACTCCTCGGCGGGCACGGTGCGCTCGCCACCCTGGCCGACGATCGTCATCGTTGCGCCCACCGCCACGAGCAGGGGCGGCAGGTGGTTGGTCGGGTCGTTCGAGCACACGTTGCCGCCGATCGTGCCGCGATTGCGAACCTGCACGTCGGCGATCTGGCCGCAGACCTCGGCGAGAATGGATCGCGCACGTGCCTCCGCCGACTCGATGATGTCGGTGTAGGTCGTCATAGCGCCGAGCTCGAGCGTGCCGTCCGAGCCGAGCTCGATGCCGCGCAGCTCCCCGAGATCTGCGAGGTCGACGAGAACGTCGGGCGACGCGGCACGGGCCTTCATGACGTTGATCAGCGTCTGTCCACCCGCCAGTGCGCGCGCACCCTCGTTCTCGCCGAGAAGGCGCAGCGCATCCTGAACGCTCGCTGGGCGAGCGTACTCGACCTCCCGCAGGAGCATGCGCTATTCAGTGCAGAAAGCCCTGCTCAGGTCAAGAAACTACCGCGCACTGGACATGTCCCAGGGACAGTCCCTCGGACATGTCCTCAGCCGAGCTCGTTCTGCAGTCGCTGCTGCTCGCTGGCACGTTCGGCTGGTAGGCGAGCAGGATGTGGACAGAGCCGCCGCGAGCGTGTGGGCTGTGTCGACGATCTGCTGCAGGCGCCGAGTCTGTGCCTTTTGCCACGGGAAGGCGCCGGCCGCGGGCCGAGCTTGCGAAATACGAGGCGCAGTGAAAGCTCCCCGGGTTGGACTCGAACCAACAACCCTCCGGTTAACAGCCGGATGCTCTGCCAATTGAGCTACCGGGGAACGCAGCGCGCGCTAGTTTAGCCGTTGAAGCCGGGATTCAACTTCGCTCAGATAGGCGGGATCGTGCGCCTGTGCGCGGCTCCTGAGGGTTGCGTCGAGGCCCGCGCGGACCTCCTCGATGATCGACTCGACGGGCAGTTCCACCTCGCCGTTGTCGACCACGAAGAGCTTGCGCGGCTCGGGCTGCGCACCCCAGGCGGCGTGGAAGGCGACGAGGTTCCGCCAGGCGTACTCCGGCCAGACCGGAAGCACGCAAACGTGGTACGAAGCGGGTTCGAGCGACAGGGCGACATCTGTCGCCACGTCTCTGCCGGCGAAGAGGGGCTGGGCGTCGCCCGCCGGCACGATCTCGAGCTCGCCCTTGTCGTCGAGCTCCCCGATCGCGTACAGCGGCCGCCCACGTGTGGGGGTGCCGAGCGCGAGCGCCTGCTCGAGCTCGTCTCGCTGCGACTCGGCCGGACGGCGGCCCGTCAGCAGACGATGCGCGTGCTGCCGAGTCACGCCGAGCTGGCCGGCCAGGTCCGTGACCGACAGCCCCTTGCGGCGTAGCAGCGCCTGCCAGACCTCGGATTCGGCGCGCATGGGCGACGATCGTAACCCTAGGCGACCAGTTACGAGCGTAACCTTGTGCTCCATCCGGCAATACGTCCCGGATGGAGCACTAGCGTGAAAACGCCTGCGCGGCGGCCAATTCCTCGACCGTGGCGAGGATTCGGGCGAGCGAGGCCTGGAGCTCGAGCGTTCGCGCCGGACCGGCATCGACCAGCTCGCGCCGAATCCGCCGCTCCCGGAGACGCAGCAGCAACTGCTCGGCCGTACGGGCGTCGATTCCTCCGGACGCGGCGCGCGCGTCGAGTTCCGCGACGAGCCCGACGAGGTCGTCCTTCGGCTCACCTCCGGCGACGAGGACCTGGCGGAGGCGCCGATGCTCTTCCCGGTCGAAGTGCTCTGGCCCGAGCTCTGCCAGGATCGGTACGAGCGTCTGATGAGCCACGACGCCGGCGAGTGCGTCGAGCTCGAGTCGCTCGCCCGCGTCGAGCAGCCTGGCCGAGACCCGCCCCGTCGACGAGGCGGCCAGACGCGGCGCGAAACCGGCCTGCGTCTCCTTCGGCAGATCGAGCTTGTCCGCTGCGAACCGGATCGCATCCTGCCGCTCCGGCGAGTCTTCGAATCGAGCCAGAACCTCGCGCACGCGCACGAACGCCTCCTGACGATCGGCGGCGCGCTCGATCTCGAGCCGCACGCGGTAGCCGAGATAGCTCTCGGCACGGCCGAGCCGTTGATCGAATCCGTCCGCGAGGTCGGCCGGGTCGAACCCGGCGGGCAGCGCCACGACGCGTACGTCGAGACCTTGTGCGGCGGCGAGCTCCATGCCGCGCAACGTCGCGGCCTCACCGGCGGCGTCGCCGTCGAAGCAGAGCCACACGCGGTTCGTGAGCCGCCCGAGCTCCTTCAGCTGGCGCTCCGTCAACGCCGTGCCCATCGAGGCGACGACGGGCTCGATTCCCGCCTGCCGCAGCGCCAGCACATCGGTGTTCCCTTCGACCACGACTGCACGCTCCTGCTTCGCAATCGCGGCGCGGGCGCGGTCGAGGCCGTAGAGCAGATCGCCCTTGCGAAACAGCTCGCCTTCGGGCGAGTTCACGTATTTCGCCTTCAGGGGATCGTCCTCGCGCAGCTTGCGCGCCTGGAAACCGAGCACCCGCCCGCGGGCATTCGTGAGCGGGAAGAGCAGGCGCATGGAGAAGTAGTCGTTGCCGCGCCTGTTCGTCAGCCCGGCCGCGAGCAGTTCCTCTCTGGTGAAGCCGCGCTCGACCGCCCTGCGTGCGAGCGTCGTTCCTCCGAGCGCGAGCCCGAGCCGGTACTCACGACACACCTCCTCGCCCAGCCCACGGCCGACGAGATAGTCGCGGGCGGCCGAGCCGGCCTGCGAGTCCCAGAGGTAGCGCTCGTAGAACGTCGCCGCCGCGTCGAGCAGCTCGAGCAGGCGCTCACGACGGCGCCGACGCGCGTCCTGCTGTGGCGATGTCTCCTCGTACTCGATCCGGACGTTGAACCGGTCGGCCAGCCACTCGATCGCCCCGGCGAAGTCGAGCTGCTCCGTCTCCCGGACGAAGGTGATCAGGTCGCCTTTCGCGCCGCAGCCGAAGCAGTAGTAGAGCTTGTCCACGGCGTTCACGGAGAAGCTCGGCGTCCGCTCCTCGTGGAACGGACAGCGCCCGACGTAACGCGCGCCGGCCTTTCGCAGCGGCGTGCGCGCGGAAACGACCGCCACCATGTCCGCGGCGGCTTTGACCTCCTCGACCGATGAGTCCTTGATCCTCGCCAAATCAGGAACTTAGCTCGGCAACGTAGCTCAGAGCGAAGCGGTCCGTCATCCCGGCGATGAACTCGACGATCTCCTCCGGCTCCTCCCCACGCTCGGCGTGGTAGTCGAAGATCCGTCGCACCGCTACCCTCGCGCGCTCCTGCTCGAGGCGTGCATGCGGGCCGAGGTAGACCCGCTCGAACATGAAGGTCCGCAGCCTCGACATTGCCTTGCCGACCTCCTCGCTCTGGACGATGTCCCCTGCGCGCTCCGAGCTCTCGACGAGGTCGTGGACGAGGGTGTCGATCCGCCGCGAGCCGCGGTCGCCCAGCATGGCGACTTCGTCGCGCGGCAACTCGGCGGGATCGAGGATTCCGAACCTCACGGCGTCGTCGATGTCGTGATTGATATAGGCGACCCTGTCGACGATCCGGACGATCTTGCCCTCGAGCGTCGCCGGCTCCCGCTCGCCGGTGTGCGTGAGGATGCCGTCTCGAACCTCATTCGTGAGGTTGAGCGCCTCGGCGATGCGCAGCGACTGCTCGTTGTGGCGGAAGCGGAGGCCGAACCGCTCCTGCAGCGCCGTGTCGAGCGCTTCCTCGCCGGCATGGCCGAAGGGCGGATGGCCCATGTCGTGGCCGAGCCCCACCGCCTCCACGAGGTCTTCGTTCAGCCGCAGGGCCCGCGCCACGCCGCGGGCGATGCCGCTCGTCTCGAGCGTGTGCGTCATGCGCGTGCGGTAGTGGTCTCCCGCGGGATCGATGAAGACCTGGGTCTTGCCTTTGAGCCGCCGGAACGGCTTCGAGTGCAGGATCCGGTCGCGGTCGCGCTGAAATGGCGTTCGCAGGCGGCATTCGTCCTCGTCGCGGAGACGGCCCCGCGTCTCGTACGAGCGCACGGCGAGCGGCGAGAGCGAGCGCTCCTCGTGCTCGCGCACGTGCGCCTCGAATGCGTCGGCGACTGTTCCAGCAACTTCCGGCATCAGTCCAGGCTAGATGATGATCGGGACAGTGCCTCCGTCGGCACTCCACGCGGCGCCCGTGACGTAGGAAGTCCGCTCCGAGCAGAGAAACGTGATCACGGCGGCGATTTCCTCGGGCTCGGCGAGCCGGCCGAGCGGACGGCCCGATCCGACCGCTTCCAATACTTCTACACGCGTCTTAATAGAGGCGGCTGCCTGCTGGTCTGCCAGACCTCCTTCGGCGAGCCATGCGGGCGTGGCGGTCGGCCCCGGCGCAACCGCATTGCAGCGAATGCCGTGCTTCGCGTAGAGATCGGCGACGAGACGGGACAGAGAGAGCACAGCCGCCTTCGTCACGGAGTAGTTCGGCATTCCCGTGGAGGGGCGCTTCCCCGCAGTGGAGGCGACGTTCACGATCGTTCCCGCCCCCGCGTCCTTCATTCCGGGCAGGACAGCCCGGATGCAGCGCACGTAGCTCATGACGTTGAGCTGCCACATCGCGTTCCACTGCTCGTCCCTGAGTTCCTCGAAGCCGACCTGATACGCCTCGCCGACGTTGTTGACGAGGCACTCCACCGCCCCGAGAGCCTCGGCCGTCTCGGCGACGAGCCGCGCGGGTGCGTCGGGCTCGGAGAGATCGCAGGCCAGGCCGAGCGCAGCCCCGGTTTCCTCGCGCGCCCGCTCCACGCGTTCCACGTCGCGGCCGTTCACGACGACGCGTGCCCCTTCGGCAACGAGCATCCGGGCGGTCTCCAGCCCGATTCCAGCCGTGGAGCCGGTGACGACGCAGATTCGATCCTTGAGGCCAAGGTCCACGGGCTGGGTAGCCTAAAGCGTCGGGGATGAATGACATCGGATCGATCGGTCGTGTCAGACGGAGGCAAGGGCACAGCCCATGCCTCCTGAAGACGACACCGCAAGCGGAGCCGTAGTCGGAGATGACGACCTTGCTCCTCGTTCGCCACGGCGAGACCGACTGGAACCGCGAAGGACGCTGGCAGGGTGGATCCGACACGCCCCTGAACGACGCCGGTCGCGAGCAGGCTCGCGCACTCGCAGAGCAGCTCGACGGCGACGTCGACGTGGTGTATTCGAGCGATCTGGCCCGGGCACGGGAAACCGCTGAGATCCTGGCAGCGAAGTTAGGGCTCGAGGTGACGCTCGATCCGAGGCTCCGCGAGCGAGGGTTCGGCGCCTGGGAAGGCCTCACCATGACGGAAATCGAAGCGAGGTTCGCCGAGGGTCACCGGCGCTGGCAGGCAGGAGAGGGCCCCGGTGCGGACGACGCCGAAGACTTCGTGGACTTCTCGGCACGCGTGAACGACTTTCTCGCGGACGTGCTCCGCCGGCATCCCGGTGAACAGGTGCTCGTGGTCTCTCACGGGGGCTCGATCCGGGTCGTCCATGCGCTCGCCACAGGGCTCGACTACGTCCGCGATCACAAGCTCATTCCGAGCGTGCCGAATTGCGAGGTGGCGCGCTACGCCGCGAGGGACGGAAAACTGGCACCGCTTGCAGACCGCGGTTGACGGCGCTTCTTCGCTCTACTAGTTTCGAGGCGGCGCCAACCCTGGCGTCAAGCGGCGATCCACTTACAAGGGGAGGTAAGTAATGGCCAAGAAGAGCTTGGTTGCGGCTGTGCTTTGTTCAGCCGTCTTTGCGGGTGGCGGTGTCAGTGCCGCTCTCGCGGGTGAGGTCAAGGGCCCGCCTGGGAGCCTTGCCACGGCACAGCCGGGTGGTAATCCCAACGAAACGGGCGCTTTGGACCACGCACAGTCGGCCTGCGCCGCCAGCGGGCTGAACGACTTCGACACGCTCGAGGGACAGAACGCGTCGCAGGTTCAGACGGCGGCGGACTCTTGGAAGTACTACGGCCTGCCCAAGGGCTCGCCAGGAACGCTTGGTCTCTGCCGAGGTAACGGCGGATAACTCCTCGTTGAGACAACCCCGCCGGCCCCGACTTCAATTCGGGGCCGGCGGGCCCACCCACACCCGCATTTGGCGGCCTGTACGGCAGGGACGGCTGGGAAGGAAAGCCGGCTTTGGTTAGGCTCCGACCCATCGAGGACTACACGAATAAGTACAAGGGCGAGCAGGTCGAGGTTGCCCTGTTCGGCGGCGAGTACCAGGAGGGGGTACTCACCGCCTACTGCTACGTGGAGGACGTGGCCCACATCGAGCTGAACGGGCACATCCTCGTCCCGTTGCAGAACATCGCTTCGCTCCACTGCTCGAGCCGCTGCGACGCGCCCGACGACGACTGGCCTCCGCGCGGGCTCGAGCAAGAGGACGGCAATTAGTGCTCGTCGCCTCCTCGTCGTCCGCAACGTCCTGAAGGCGTGGGCGCTGCTGGTCGGCGCCTGCACCGTGCTGGGGTTGCTGGGCTGGGCGCTCGGCGGCTACCGGTTGCTGTCGATCTTCGTCTTCTGCGGCGTGCTCCTCGCCGGCGCGCTCTACTGGTATGCCGACCGCGTCGCAGTCGGTCTCGTCGGCGCCCGAGAGCTGCCGGTCGGTGAAGCTCCCGCACTCCACTCCACGCTGGAGCGTCTAGCGGCGCTCGCCGGGGTCGCGAAGCCGCGGCTCTACCTGATCGACGACGGGCTGCCGCGTGCGTTCGCCGCGGGGCGCGGCGTCGGTGGCTCGGCGATCGCCCTCAGTACGGGGCTGCTCTCGGCGGCCTCGCCTGCCGAGCTCGAAGCGGTTCTTGCCCATGAGCTCGCCCATGTGCGGCATCGCGACGTCGTCGTCCAGACGTCCGTCGTCGTGCTCGCCGCGACACTGCTCGAGCTGACGCGGATCGGCGGCTGGTTCTCCCGCGCACTTCTCTTCGTGCTCGGACCGGTCGCGGCGGCCTTCGTCCACTTGATGCTGTCCCCGAAGCGAGAGTTCCTCGCAGACGTGGGCGCCGCGGAGATCTGCCGTTCGCCGCACCCGCTCGCCGATGCGCTCGTGCGGCTCGACCAGGCAGCCGAGCTCGTCTCGTTCGCGGGCAGCCCTGCGACCGAGCCGCTCTACACGATCAACCCGTTCCTCGAGGAGGGCCTCGCCGCGCTGTTCGTGACACACCCGCCCGTGGGAGAGCGCGTGCGCCGGCTGCGCGAGCTCGATCCGGACTGGCGTGAGAAGCTCCGCGCGGCATGAGCCTGGCCATAACGCAGTCCGAGTACGAGCAACGACTCGCTGCGCTCGCAGCGCACCTGCTGGAACAGGACCTGACCGGCGCAGTTCTCTTCGACCCGTACTACGTGCTCTACTACGCGGGGTTCGCATTCGCGCCAACCGAGCGCCCGGTCGCGTTCGTGCTCAGCGCCGAAGGCAAAGGCGGCATGCTCGTCCCGCGTCTCGAGCGCGAGCATGCGCAGGCGAACGCGAGCGTCGACCACGTCGCCGACTACCCGGAGTACCCGTCCGAGACGCATCCAATGGAGTCGCTACGCGGTCTGCTCGCGGAGATGGGCATGCAGGGATCGATCGGCGCCGACCAGGACGGGTATCCCTGGATCCTCGGCTACCGAGGTCCGTCGCTGACGGAGCTGACCGGGACGACCCCTGTGAAGATCACGGCCTTCGTCGAGGACCAGATGGCGGTCAAGAGCGCCGCCGAGATCGCGCTGATCCGCGAGAGCTCGAAATGGGGCAACCTCGCGCACACGCTGCTGCAGCGATACACCCGTCCCGGGCTCACCGAGAGCGAGGTCGAGCGTCGAGCGACGACGGAGGCCACCCTCGCCATGCTCGATGCGATCGGCCCGATCTACCGGGCGCAGAGCTTCTTCTTCGACGGCGCGGCGGCCGGTTACCGCGGCCAGATCGGCCGCAATGCGGCGATCCCACATGCGCTGGCGAACAACATCACCTTTCAGGTCGGTGACGTGCTCGTCACCGGAGCGGGTGCGCCGGTGTGGGGCTATCTGTCGGAGCTCGAGCGGACGATGGTGATCGGTCCGCCGTCAGACGAGCAACGTCGGATGTTCGAGCACATGGTCGCGCTTCAGGACACCGCCTTCGAGGCGATCAAGCCCGGCGCGCACTGCTCGGACGTCGACCGCGCCGTCCGCAAGTACTACGACGAGCACGATCTGTGGGACTACTGGAAGCACCACGTCGGCCACGCGATCGGCCTGCGCTATCACGAGGGCCCGTTCCTCGACATCGGTGACGACACCGAGATCAAGCCCGGAATGGTGTTCACCGTCGAGCCCGGCCTCTACGCGGCCGGGCTCGGCGGTTTCCGCCACTCGGATACGGTTGCCGTGACAGAGGATGGCATCGACTTCCTCACGTACTACCCGCGTGATCTCGAGAGCCTGACGCTGCCGGCTTAGCGAGGTCGAGCTCGTACAAGCGGGCTTGATCCGTTCCGTCCTCGAACGCGGGCCCGTGCGTTAGGCCGACGTAACGGAAGCCCGCCTTTTCGGCAACTCGCTGTGACGCGATGTTGTCCGGGTGCGTCATCAAGGACAGCCGGCGCACGCCCTGCCCCTGTGCCCACTCGACGACGGCTCGCACCGCTTCGGTCATGAGCCCGCGTCCGCGCGCCTGCCGGCTGAGCCAGTAACCGACGGCGCCACCCTCCCGCAGATGAACCGTGACGACGCCGAGAAATACGCCGGTCTCGAGCTCGTCGATCGCGAACGTCCGCTCCGGATCGTCTTCCGACCAGCGCCGCTCCACGCTCCGGAGAAAGGTCGTCGCATCGTCGAGGCCATACGGGCACGGCACGAGCGGGATCCACCGTGAGATCTCCGGATCCTGACAGGCGGCGGTCACTGCGGCGGCGTCCGACTCCGACGGCGGACGTAACCGAAGCCGCGCGCTGCGAAGCTCCATGAGATGAGCGTAACGCCCCACGAAATGAGGGCCGCTCGCGCGGCCCTCGCAGAAAGATAATCGGCGGCTGCCTACTCTCCCGGGAGGTTGCCCTCCGAGTACCATCGGCGCAAGCAGGCTTAACTTCTCTGTTCGGAATGGGAAGAGGTGTTTCCCTGCCGCTATGACCGCCGAAATGTCGAGGTTCTCCCGCGCCGCGCAACGGTGTGCGCACCCTCAAAACTCCATAGCTCCACACTCAGTGTTCAAAATCAAGACCTCGAGCAATTAGTACGGGTCCGCTGAACGCGTTGCCGCGCTTGCACGTCCCGCCTATCAACGTGGTGGTCTCCCACGGCTCTTACTCCCTCAAGGGGATGGGAAGCCTCATCTCGAGGTGGGCTTCCCGCTTAGATGCTTTCAGCGGTTATCCCATCCAGACGTGGCTAATCAGCAGCGCCCTTGGCAGGACGACTGATACACCAGAGGTCCGTTCGTCTCGGTCCTCTCGTACTAGAGACGACTCCTCTCAAGCTCCCAGCGCTTGCAGCGGATAGGGACCGAACTGTCTCACGACGTTCTGAACCCAGCTCGCGTACCGCTTTAATGGGCGAACAGCCCAACCCTTGGGACCTACTCCAGCCCCAGGATGCGACGAGCCGACATCGAGGTGCCAAACAGCCGCGTCGATGTGAACTCTTGGCGGCTATAAGCCTGTTATCCCCGGAGTACCTTTTATCCGTTGAGCGACGGCACTTCCACTCGTTACCGCCGGATCACTAACCCCGACTTTCGTCCCTGCTCGACCTGTCGGTCTCGCAGTCAAGCTCCCTTGTGCGTTTACACTCTGCGCACGATTTCCGACCGTGCTGAGGGAACCTTTGGGCGCCTCCGTTACT
>DASTZS010000002.1:0-2689 GCA_035764165.1 Gaiellaceae bacterium
CCGGGTCGCCAAGGTCGTCAAGGGAGGCCGCCGGTTCTCGTTCACGGCGCTCGTGGTGATCGGCGACGAGGTCGACCGGGTCGGCGTCGGCTACGGGAAGGCGCGTGAGGTCCCGCTCGCCATCTCGAAAGCCGTCGACGACGCGAAGAAGAACATCTTCACCGTGCCGAAGCACGGGGCGACGATCACCCACGAGATCACGGGCCAGTTCGACGCGGCGCGAGTCGTCCTGCGGCCGGCGAGCGAGGGAACCGGCGTCATCGCCGGCGGCGGCGTGCGTGCCGTGCTCGAGCTGGCGGGGATCCGTGACGTGCTCGCGAAGAGCCTCGGCACGACGAACCCGATCAACATGGCGAAGGCGACGGTCGACGGGCTGAAGCGCCTGCGCCGCCCCGAGGACGTCGCGCGGTCGCGCGGCAAGTCGATCAAGGACGTGCTTCCGTTCCGGGCCGAGCAGCTCGATCCGCGGCCGTCCGAGCCGACGGTCGCAGCGTCCGTTGCCGTCGAGCCGCCCGCCGAGCCGGCCGCAGCAGCGCCGCCGGCGGCGTCCGCCGAGGAGGCCTCCGCGTGAGCACTGTCCGCATCACCCAGACGCGGAGCGTCATCGGGCAGACGGAGAAGCATCGCGGGACGCTTCGCTCCCTCGGCCTCGGGAGGATCGGCAAGACCGCAGAGCACGCCGTCTCGCCCGAGCTCGAGGGAAAGTTGCGGCACGTCGCCCATCTCGTGACGGTCACGCCGCTCGACGGGAAGGACGCGTAGGCACGGCATGGCAGACGAGCTCAACCTCCATTCGCTGAAGCCGGCTCAGCCCCGGCAGGATCGCAAGCGCATCGGGCGCGGCCTCGGCTCGGGCAAGGGCCGGTACTCGGGCCGCGGCCTCAAGGGGCAGAAGTCCCGCTCGGGGTCGCACAAGATGCCGGCCGGGTTCGAGGGCGGCCAGATGCCGATCGACATGCGGCTCGGCAAGCTCCGCGGCAACACGTCCGCAGACGCGATGCCGATCGGCCCGTTCCGGACCTACAGCCAGCCGGTCAACCTCCGCGACCTCGAGGAGCGCTTCGAGGCAGGTGCCGAGGTGACGCCCGAGACCCTCAAGGGCAAGCGGTTGATCCGCAAGGTGTCGGTCGACGTCAAGGTGCTCGGCGTCGGCGAGCTGACGAAGGCGCTCTCGGTCTCCGCACACGGCTTCTCGAAGACGGCGAGGGAGAAGATCGAGGCGGCCGGGGGCAGCGTCACCTGGCTGCGCGGCGAGCCCGTGCCGAGGAAGCAGAAGACGCACAGGGCCAAGTCGTCGGTGGAGGAGCCCGAGGACGAGGCACCCGCCGAGGCTGCGACCGAGCCCGCGGCGGACGAGGCCGCGGAGGAGGCCTAGCTCCGCGCTCAGCGCGGAGACCTCGCCATGTTCAGCTGGCTCGCGAACGCCTGGCGGGTTCCGGAGCTTCGCCGCAGGCTGCTCTTCACGGCGCTCGTCCTCGCCCTCTACCGGCTCGGGTCGTGGATCCCGGCGCCCGGGGTCGACGCGGAGGCGATCGACCAGTACCTCTCCCGCACCGGCGGGATCTTCGACCTGCTGAACCTCTTCTCCGGCGGCGCGCTCTCGCAGTTCTCGCTGTTCGCGCTCGGCATCATGCCGTACGTCACCGCCTCGATCATCGTGCAGCTGATGACCGTGGTCATCCCACGGCTCTCGGAGCTGCAGAAGGAGGGCGAGTCCGGCTACGCGAAGATCAACCAGTACACCCGCTACCTGACGGTCGCCCTCTCGGCCGGGCAGGCGCTCGGCTACGCGTTCCTGTTCCGGAACCAGGGCGTCCTCCAGACGAACGCGGGCCGGATGGTGCTGATCATCGTGACCCTCACCACCGGGAGCATCCTGCTCATGTGGATGGGTGAGCAGATCACGAAGCGCGGGATCGGGAACGGGATCTCGATCCTCATCTTCGCGTCCATCCTCACGGGCCTCCCGCTCGGCGTCACCGCCTGGTGGAACGGCGGCCCGATGGAGCGCATCTTCTTCCCGCTGATCGCGCTGGCGATCGTCGCCTCCGTCGTCTTCGTGCAGGAGGGGCAGCGCCGGATCCCGATCCAGTACGCAAAGCGCATGGTCGGGCGGCGCATGACGTCCGGCGGCTCGACGTACCTGCCGCTGCGCGTCAACATGGCCGGCGTCATCCCGGTGATCTTCGCCGCGGCGGTGCTCGCGTTCCCGCCGACGATGGCGCAGTACATCCCGGCGACGCAGGAGTTCGTCAACACGTACTTCCAGCCCGGCGACTGGCTCTACCTGTTGATCGAGGGCGGGATGATCATCGTGTTCACGTTCTTCTACACGGCGGTCCAGTTCAACCCGGTCGACCAGGCCGACAACCTGCGCAAGCACGGCGGCTACATCCCGGGCATCCGGCCCGGGCCGCCGACCGCCCAGTACCTCGACCGCGTCCTCACGCGCCTGACGCTCCCCGGGTCGCTCTTCCTCGCGGTCGTCGCGGTCGCACCGAGCCTCTTCATCCGCTACGGCGGGTTCTCGCAGGCCTCCGCCGGCGCCCTGGGCGGCACCTCCGTCCTGATCGCGGTCGGCGTCGCGCTCGACACGATGCGCCAGATGGAGTCGCAGATGATGATGCGGAGCTACGAGGGCTTCCTCCGGTGAACTTGCTGGTGCTGGGGCCGCAGGGCTCCGGCAAGG
>DASTZS010000003.1:0-7514 GCA_035764165.1 Gaiellaceae bacterium
CCGAGGCCGACGCACACCTCGGACGCGGCGACGGCCATCACCGCCAGCGCGAACACCTGACCGTCCATCTCGCCGAACAGGCGCGAGAACCCGACGAAGGCGAGGTTCGCCGAGTTGAGCATGATCTCCAGCGAGAGCAGCACGATCAGCGGGCTCCGGCGCAGGAGGACGCCCGCGACGCCGATCGCGAACAGCATGGCGGCGATTGCGAGGTACCAGGGGACTCCGGGCCCGAGCACTAGTGGACCTCCTCCGCGTCGGCCAGCGCCTCGGCCTCGGAGCGCATCCCGAGCACGACGCCGCCGACCGCCGCGACCAGGAGCACGATCGACGTGATCTCGAACGCGAGCAGGTGATCGGTGAGGAACAGGCGTCCCATCTCCGCCGGCGAGCCGAAGGCACGCGACACGTCCGCCTCCCCGGAGAGCCGGTCGTCGGCGTCCAGCATCAGGGCGACGAACGTGACCGCAAGGAGTGACACGGCGGCGACGACCGAGGCGGTCTGGATGAAGCGGGTCCCGCCCGCCCAGGGTGCATCCGCCCGTCCCCCGAGGTAGGCGATCACGAACAGGAACATCACCATCACGGCGCCGGCGTAGACGAGCACCTGCGCGGCTGCGACGAACTCACCCGAGGCGAGCAGGTACAGCACCGCGAGCGACGCGAGGTTGCCGATCAGCGACAGCGCCGAGGAGAACGGGTTCGACGCCATCACGACCCGGAGGCCGGTGCCGAGGCAGGCCCCGGCAGCGGCGAACCAGATGATCCAGACCAAGAAGTTCCCCACGGTCAGCCGGTGCGCGGCCTGGCTCGCCTTCGGCGATCCAGGCTAATTGGGTTGGGATGAGCGTCAATCATCAGTTAGTCCTCGTCGGTCACGACGAGGACTTGTAGGCGGGGATCGGCGTGTCGTAGAGGTCGGGATCCTGGATCGGGACGCGCTTGATCGGCTCCGCGAGCAGCATCTCCTTCGTGTAGATCAGGTCGTCGCGCGAGTACTCGGACAGCTCGAACTCGTTGCCGAGGGTGATCGCGTCGAACGGGCACGCGAGCTCGCAGTAGCCGCAGAAGATGCAGCGCGACAGGTTGATCTCGTAGATCCGCGCATACCGCTCGCCGGCGGAGACTCGGTGGTCGGGCGTGTTCTCGGCTGCAACCACCCGGATGCAGTCGGAGGGGCACGCCGCCGCGCAGAGCGAGCAGCCGACGCACTTCTCGAGCCCGTTCGCGTGCCTGTGCAGCCGGTGGCGGCCGCGGAAGCGCGGGTAGACCGGACGCTTGTACTCCGGGTACTGCTGTGTGATCGGCTTCTTGAAGATGTGCTTGAACGTGACGCCGAAGCCTTTGAGTGTCCCGAACGGCTGCATGACTAGTGCTTCTCCAGGTGATGTTGCACGAGGAACCAGGAGGGCATTGCCTGGAGGAGCACTAAATCCACACCACCAGCAGCGCGGTGACGACGGCGTTGACCGTCGCGACGGGGAGCAGCACCTTCCAGCCGAAGCGCATCAGCTGGTCGTAGCGCAGACGAGGGAGCGTCGTCCGCATCCAGATGAAGAAGAAGAGCAGCACGAAGACCTTGAGCAGGAACCACACCGGGCCGGGTAGCCAAGGCCCGTGCCAACCGCCGAGGAAGAGCGTCACCGCGAGACCCGAGAGTGTGATCAGGTTGATGTACTCCGCCATCGAGAACAGGCCGAACCGCATCCCGCCGAACTCGGTGTGGTACCCGGCGACGAGCTCCTGCTCGGCTTCCGGCAGGTCGAAGGGCGCGCGTGACGTCTCGGCGGTGCCGGCGAGGATGAAGACGACAAAGCCGACGATCTGCGGGATCACGTACCAGATCTCGGCGTCCTGGGCGGCGACGATCTCGACGAGCGACAACGAGCCGGCCATCAGGATCACACCGAGCACGGAGAGCGCCAGCGAGACCTCGTACGAGACGAGCTGGGCGCACGTGCGCATCGAGCCGAGCAGCGCGAACTTCGAGTCGGACGCCCAGCCGCCGATGATGAAGCCGTAGATCCCGATCGAGCCGACGGCGAAGATCAGCAGGAGGGCGATCGGCAGGTCGGCGATGTAGCCGTTCACCTGGTAGCCGGCGATCTCCCAACCAGGGCCCCAGGGGATCACCGAGAACGTCGTCAGCGCCGTGAACGCGGCGAGGAACGGCGCGATGATGTAGAGCATGTCGATCGCCGCCGCGGGGAAGAAGCTCTCCTTGCGGATCAGCTTCATGAGGTCGGCGATCGGCTGGAGCAACCCGTACGGGCCTGCGCGGTTCGGCCCGTAGCGGAGTTGCATGCGGCCCATCACCTTGCGCTCGAGCAGGGTCAGGTACGCGAAGCCGAAGAGCACGACGTTGATGACGATCGCGGCCTTGATCAGTGCGATCCACCAGGGCTCGCCGGCGTCCCCGGCGGCTGCGAGGAAATGCGTCATACGCGGACGACCTCGACGTCGAGGTGGAGGTCGGCGGCATGCTCCTCCGCGATCCGGGCGACGCCCTCGACGAGCTTCCGGTCGACGCGGGCACGAAGCTCGACCGACGTCCCGTTCGAGCGCAGCGTGACCATGTCGCCCGTCGCGATCCCCCGCCGGTCGGCGTCGCCTGCCGCGAGCGCGACCTCGCGCTCGGGCCTCTGGAACTGCAGCTCGGCGACACGCTCCACCTCGGGGCCGGAGAAGAGCGGCGTGTATCTGAGGAGGCGCAGCGTGCCGACGAAATGCCCTTCGACCGCGTCCAGGTGGGCCGTCTGTGCGTCCGTGTGCGCCGGCGCCGGGGCGATGTACGGGGCACGGGCCGGGAGCGGTGCCTGTTCGCCGAGCTGCCCGAGCTCGAGCCCGCCGTAGAGCCGCTCCGAGAGCTGTTCGAACACGACGGCGGGATACGGCGACAGCGCGACGTCGAAGCGGCCGGCGAGCTTCGCCAGCCAGGCCAGCTCGTCGGGGACCGGCGGCGTCACGGCGCGGCGGAGGCGTTGCACGCGGCCCTCGAGGTTCATCGAGGTTCCTTCCCGCTCGAGCGCCGCCGTCGCGGGCAGCACGAGGTCGGCCCAGCCGACGACGAGTGAGTGGAACATCGTGATCGCGAGCACGGCGTCCGCCTTCTCGGCGAGCGCGCGCACCGCAGGGTCGGAGGCCGCCTCGTCGCCCGAGACGACCAGCAGGCCGATGCCCTCGACCTCGACCTCGTCCTCGTCCGCGGCCGCCGCCCAGGCCTCGGCGACGCCGCGCGCGTTCGGCGTTGCGGGGAGATGGAACGCCCCGCAACCGGGCTTCGCGGCGAACCCGAGTGCGTCGGCGACCTCCGCCAGCCGCGCACCGCCGCCTCCGCCCGCGCCCGACCAGATCAGCACCGCATGCTCCGACGCCCGCAGCCGCTTGCCGAGCGCGCTGCGTGACGCGAGGAGCTCCTGGAGGGCCTCGGCGGCACCGCCAGGCGCAGTCCGCATCGTGCCGCGCGCGCCGATCGTGATGATCTCCGCGCCGTTGCGCCGCGCGCGCCTGATCCACAGATCGACCGCGGGAGCGCGGTCGAGGATCTCGTCGTCACCGACGACGACGACGAGCTCCGCCGCGCCGATCGTCGACAGCGGTGTGCGGAATGCGTCGAGCGCGGACGACGTCGACTCGTGCAGCACGGCGGAATGCGCATGCAGACCGCGGCGGACGAGCACCCCGAGCCCGTACGCGATCTCGGTCGTCTCCGAGCCTGAGAGTGCGGTCACGATGCGCCCGCGCGCGCCGCGCAGCAGCTCTTCGGCTCGATCGAGCGCAGCATCCCAGCTGACGGGCGCCAGCCCGAGCTCGCCGCGCGCCAGTGGCTCGCGCACGCGGTCGTCGGCGCGGACGGCCGGGAAGGTGAAGCGGCCCTTGTCGCAGATCCAGCCACCGTCGACCTCGGGGTGGTTCCGTGACTGAACCCGCTTGATGGCGCCCTCGCGCGTCGTCGCGCGGATGTTGCAGCCGGCGGGACAGAGCCCGCAGACCGTGGGCACGTCCGTGATCTCCCACGGCCGCGCCTCGAAGCGGTACTGCGTCGAGGTCAGCGCGCCGACCGGGCAGAGCTCGATCACGTTGCCGGAGAACGGTGCGCGATAAGGGTCCTCGCCGAACGTCGCGATCTCGGAGTACGCGCCGCGGTTCCGCGCGATCAGCTGGCCGTCCTCCGCAACGTCGCTCGAGAACCGCGTGCAGCGGTAGCAGAGGATGCAGCGCTCGCGGTCGAGGGCGATCAGCGGCGAGACCGGGATCGGCTTGTCGAACGTCAGCTTCGGGAAGCGCATGCGCGTCGAGCCGGGCCCGTAGCGGAAGGTGAGATCCTGCAACGGGCACTCGCCGCCCTTGTCGCAGACCGGGCAGTCGAGTGGGTGGTTGACGAGGATGAACTCGAGCGTCCCCTGCTGCCCGTGCGCGGCGCGCTCCGAGGTGGCCGCCGTTCGTACGACCATCCCTTCCTGCGCCGTGAGCGTACAGCCCGCCTGGAGCTTCGGCAGGCCTTCGATCTCGACGAGGCACATGCGGCAGGCGCCGACCGGCGGTCCCAGCCGGGGCTCGTAGCAGAACACCGGAATCTCGATTCCCGCCTCGGCCGCGGTCTCGACGAGCCCCGTCCCCTTCGCGACCTCGATCTCGCGGTCGTCGATCGTGACCGTCACGGTGTCCGCCGTATGACGGACACCGGCTCCTGCATCTCCCCCGGGTGTCACGCGACCACCTCGAGCGGCCGTGTGATCTCCGCGGGCCCGACGTGAGCCGCGTGGACGTCGGTCGGGGCGAGGATTCCCTCGAGTGACGAGGTCCCGTGGAACGGGCAGCCGCCCTCCTCGACGTGCGCGACGAACTCGTCACGGAACTTCGCGACGTAGCTCGCGATCGCAATCATCGCCGTGTCGCCGAGCGGGCAGAGGCACGTCCCGTTGACCTTCTCGCCGACGTCGATCAGCAGGTCGAGGTCGGCGTGCGTTCCCTCCCCTGACTCGATCCGCTTCAGGATCTGTGTCGTCCAACGCGTCCCGACACGACACGGCGTGCACTTGCCGCACGACTCGTGCTCGTAGAACTGCGAGATCCGGACCCCGAGCTGCACGATGCAGCAACGGTCGTCGATCGCGATCACGGCGGCGCTCCCGATCGCCGTGCCGGCCGCAGCCAGCGTGTCGTAGTCGAGCGTGACCTTCTCCGCCTCGGCAGCCGTGAGGATCGCCGTCGACGACCCGCCGGGAATCACGGCCTTGAGCGTGCGCCCGCCCGGAATCCCGCCGCCGACCTCGAAGATCAGGTCCTTGAGCGGAAAGCCGTGCGGCAGCTCGTAGTTGCCGGGATGGGCAACGTTGCCGGACAACGAGAAGACACGTGTCCCAGTCGAGGCGTCGGGCCGCCCGAGCTTCGCATACTCGGCGCCGCCCATCTCGATGATCGGTGGCACGGTAGCGATCGACTCGACGTTGTTCACCGCCGTCGGCGACGCGTAGAGGCCGGCGATCGCGGGGAACGGCGGCTTGGTGCGCGGCTGGCCGCGCTTCCCTTCCAGCGACTCCAGCAATGCCGTCTCCTCACCGCAGATGTACGCCCCGGCGCCGCGGTGCACGACGATCGTCACGTCGCCGAGCAGCTTCGCCTTTCGCATCTGCTCGAGCGCGGACACGAGCACTTCCCACTCGCGCTCGTACTCGCCGCGGATGTAGACGACGACGTGCTGCGACTGGATCGCACGCGCCGCGATCAGGCAGCCCTCGAGGAACCGCAGGGGGACACGCAGCAGGATCTCGCGATCCTTGAACGTCCCGGGCTCGGACTCGTCCGCGTTGACGACGAGGTAGTGGGGCCTCGGGTTCTGCTCCGGGGTGGGGACGAAGCTCCATTTGCGACCCGTCGGGAAGAACGCGCCGCCGCGGCCGCGCAGGTTCGACGCGTTGAGCTCCTCGATGATCTCGTTCGGCGTCATCTCTCGCGCGCGCCGGAGCGCGGTCATGCCGCCGACGGCCTCGTAGTCGGCGAGCTCGGTGAGGGCGCCGCCGTGCGTGCCGCCAAAGACGATTTCCGTTGCTGTGCTCACTCGCCCAGCTCCTTGACGATCCCGTAGACGTCACCCGCGCGGACATGCAGCCGGTGGCGGTTGTTCAGCGCGACGACCGTCGCCCAGCCGCACCCACCGAGGCATTCGACGGTGCGAAGCGTCACGTTGCCGTCGCCTGTCGTCTCGCCGGCGTGGATCCCGAGCTCGCGCTCGAATGCCTCGACGACGCCCTGCGCGCCGGAGAGGGCGCAGGAGACGTTCGTGCAGACCTCGACCACGTGCCGCCCGACGGGCTCCGTGTGGAACATGTCGTAGAAGGACGCGATCGAGAGGCAGTAGGCGGGCGTCACGTCCATCGCGTCGGCGACCCCGCGGAGCGCCTCCTCGGGGAGCCAGCCGCCGTGCTCGGCCTGTGCGAGCTGGAGCGCGGGCAGGATCGCCGAGCGGGGATCGGGATAGCGCGCCCGCAGCTCGGCGATCTGGTCGTAGAGCGAGGTGCCGGAGCTCACCGGTCGACGTCTCCCATCACGGGGTCCAGTGACGCGGCGACGGCGACGAGGTCCGCGACGGCGGTCCCGCGCACGCAGGTGGCGGTTGCCTGGAGCGCAGCGAAGCTCGGCGCGCGGAACTTGACCCGCCACGGCTTGGGCCCGCCGTCGGAGACGAGGTAGCAGCCGCACTCTCCGCGCGCGGACTCGATCGCGACGTACACCTCGCCCTCGGGCACGCGATAGCCCTCGGTGACGATCTTGAAGTGGTGGATCAGCGACTCCATCGACGTGTGGAGCTCCTCGCGCGGCGGGAGCACGACCTTGCGGTCGTCCGCGATCCAGGGCGCGCCGCGAAGCTCCTCGAGGCGCGTGATGCACTGGTTGACGATGCGCGCCGAGGTGCGCATCTCGTCCATGTGAACCTTGTAACGGTCGTAGACGTCGCCGTTCGGGTAAACCGGGACGTCGAAGTCGACCTGGTCGTAGAAGAGATACGACATGTTCCTCCGCAGGTCCCAGTCGACGCCCGAGGCGCGCAGCATCGGCCCGGACTGGCCGAGCGCGAGCGCATCCTCTGCCGAGAGGACACCGATTCCCTTCGTCCGCTGCAGCCAGATCGCGTTCCTGTCGAGCAGCCCCTCGTAGTCGTCGACTGCGTGGGGCATGCGTCGGGCGAACTCGCGCGCCTGTGTGTAAAAGCCCTCCGGGATGTCCTCGGCGAGCCCGCCGACCTGGAAGTAGCGGGTGTGCATCCGCACGCCCGCCACCATCTCGAACAGGTCGAGGACCATGTCCCGCTCGCGGAACGCGTACCAGAACATCGAGATCGCACCGATCTCGAGCGCCGAGGTGCCGAGCCAGACGAGGTGCGAGTGGATCCGGTTCAGCTCCGACAGGCACATGCGCATCCAGGTCGCCTTCTCGGGCGTCTCGAGACCGAGCAGCTTCTCGATCGCCATCACGAACACGAGCTCGTTGGCCTGGAAGGAGAGGTAGTCGAT
>DASTZS010000004.1:0-80594 GCA_035764165.1 Gaiellaceae bacterium
GGCGCTCAATGCGTCGCTGCCGGACGACGTTGCAGTGGTCGACGCCGCGGAGGCCGCGACGGACTTCCACGCACGCCACTCCGCGCGCTCGCGCAGCTACCGCTATCGCATCTGGCGCCGGCGCGCCCCGTCGCCGTTCGAACAGCGCCGCTCTTGGTGGTTTCCACGTCCGCTCGACGAGGAGCGTCTCGCAGAGGCGGCAGATCTCCTGTGCGGAGAGCACGACTTCCGCGCGTTCACACCGACGGAGACGCAGCACGACGTCTTCGTGCGCAACGTCCTGCGGGCAGAGTGGCATCGGCGGGGCGACGCGCTCGAGTTCGAGATCACCGCCGACGGCTTCCTGCGCCACATGGTTCGCACACTCGTCGGCACAATGCTGGAAATGCCGCCGGAGCGCATCGCACCGCTGCTCGAGGGAAGCGCGCGCAGCGCCGCAGGCTCGACCGCGCCGCCCTGGGGCCTCTACCTCGAACGGGTCGAGTACTGACGGATGGCCGATTACTACCTCGTCAAGCGTGTGCCGGGTCCTGCGTGGGACCACGGACGACTGAGGCGCGAGCAGGACGGCTGGGGCGAGCATGCTGCGTTCATGGATGCGCTCACCGAGGAAGGAGTCGTCGTGCTCGGCGGCCCGGTCGGCGAGGGCGACGGCAACTACGCGTTACAGGTCATGGACGCGAAGGACGAGGCCGAGATCCGCGCTCGTCTCGCCGACGACCCGTGGAGCGAGGACATGCTGCTGACCGAGAGCATCGAGCCCTGGTCGGTCTGGCTCCGCGCGCCACGCGGCTAGCATCGAGCTTCATGCGCTTCCCCGTCGTTCTCTTCGACCTCGACGGCACGGTGATCGACTCCGGCGCGATCATCCTCGCCTCGATGCGGCACGCCGCCAAGGAGGTGCTCGGCACCGAGGTGCCCGACGAGGAGCTGATGGCCGCCGTCGGCGGCCCCGGCCTCGAGGCTCAGATGCGCGCACTCGCCCCGGACCGCGTGGACGAGCTCGTGAGCGTGTACCGCGCGCACAACGAGCCGCTCCACGACGAGCTCGCCTGCTGCGCCGGCATGGAGGACGTGCTCGTGCGGCTGAGGGACGAAGGCCACCGGCTCGGGATCGTCACGGCGAAGCGCCGCGCGACGGTCGAGCTCGCGTTCGCGCGCCTGCCCATCGAGCACCTCTTCGAGACCGTGGTCGGCGGTGACGAGACCGAGCGCCACAAGCCTGATCCGGAGCCGCTCCAGCTCGCGCTCGACCGCCTGGGAGCGAGCCCCGCCGAGGCTGTCTACGTCGGCGACGCGCCCTTCGACGTCAGGGCGGCGAAAGCGGCGGGCGTCTACGCGATCGGCGTCACGTGGGGCGGAATCCACGCGCGTGAGCGGTTGGAAGCCGAGCAGCCGGATGCGCTCGTCGACAGGCCGGAGGAGATTCTTGGCTACGTCTGAGGCCGAGAAGCGCGCCGCCGAGCTGCGCGACGTCCTCGACTACCACCTCTACCGCTACCACGTTCTCGACGACCCCGAGATCTCGGACTCGGAGTACGACATCCTCTACGACGAGCTCGTCACCCTCGAGCAGGCGAACCCGGACCTCGTCACCTCGGAGTCGCCGACGCAGCGTGTCGGCGCGCCACCCTCGGAGAGGTTCCAGAAGGTCGAGCACCCGTCGCCGATGGGATCGCTCGAGAAGGTGACGACTGACGAAGCGCTCGAGAAGTGGCACGCCGACGTGTGCAAGCGGCTCGGCACGAGCGACGTCGTGTACGTGACCGAGCCGAAGATCGACGGGCTCTCGATCAACCTCATCTACGCGGACGGCGCCTTCCTGCGTGGAGCGACGCGAGGAGACGGCCGCCAGGGCGAGGACGTGACCCCGAACCTGCGCACGATCAAGGCGATCCCGATGCGCATGCAGCTCGCGGACGGGAAGACGCCGCCGCCCCTCCTCGAAGTGCGGGGCGAGGTCTACCTGCCGCTCAGCGGCTTCAACGCGCTCAACGAGCGGCTCGTCGCCGAAGGAAAGAAGCCGACTCCGAACCCGCGCAACGCCGCCGCGGGGTCCCTCCGCCAGAAGGACTCGACGATCACGGCGTCACGCCCGCTGTCGATCTGGATCCACGGGCTCGGTCGGCGCGAAGACCTCCCGGCTGAGGGCCACTGGGACGCGCTGGAGTGGCTGCGCGAGCACGGGTTCCGCACGAATCCCTACGCCGAGCAGCACGAGTCAGTCGAGTCGGTGGCCGCCGCGTGCCGCGAGTGGGAGAAGCGACGGATCGAGCTCGACTACGAAATCGACGGAATCGTGATCAAGGTCGACTCCTTCGACCAGCAGCAGCGGCTCGGGGCCCTGCACGAGCGCCCGCGCTGGGCGCGCGCCTACAAGTGGGCGCCGATGACCGCGCAGACGAAGCTGAACAAGATTCACATTCGCGTCGGCCGCACCGGTGCGCTGAACCCGTGGGCGCAGCTCGAGCCCGTCGAGGTGGGCGGCGTCACCGTGTCGCAGGCGACGCTGCACAACGAGGACGACATCAACCGCAAGGACATCCGCGAGGGCGACGCCGTGATCGTGCAGCGCGCTGGCGACGTCATTCCGCAGGTCGTCGGGCCGGTGCTGCCCCACCGGCCGGGCACGAAGCCGTTCCGCATGCCGAAGAAGTGCCCGCTCTGCGGCGCCGACGTCGTCAAGCCCGAGGGCGAGGCGATGCACCGCTGTCCCAATCGCGCGTGCCCTTCACGCGGGCTCGAGTCGCTGATCAACTGGGTGCAGGCCGCGGCCGACATCGAGGGCGTGGGGGAGCAGTCGGTGAGGCGGCTCTGGGAGCTCGGGCTCGTCCGTTCGCTGCCCGACCTCTACCGGCTGACGAAGGAGCAACTGATGGAGGTGGAGGGCTACGGGGAGATCTCGGCGACGAATGCGATCGCGTCGATCGAGGCTTCGAAGAGCGTTCCCTTCCATCGCGTCCTGTTCGGGCTGAACATCCCCGACGTCGGGTGGGTCACGGCGCAGAACCTCGCTCGGCACTTCGAGAACGTCGACCGCCTGATGGCCGCGGGCCAGGAGGACATCATCGAAGTCGAGGGCATCGGCCCCGAGCGCGCAGAGGCGATTGCGGAGTGGTTCTCCGACGCCGACAACCGGCGGCTCGTCGAGGAATTGCGCTCGCTCGGGCTGCGCTTCGAGATCGGCGACGAGCTGAAGCCGGTCGAAGGTCCTCTGACAGGTCAGACGTACGTCATCACCGGGACGCTCGAAGCGTTCAGCCGCGACCAGGCTGCAGCCGAGCTCGAAGCGAAGGGCGCGAAGGTCGTGAACTCGGTCTCCGGCAAGACGACGGGGCTGATCGTCGGCGAGGAGCCGGGCAACTCCAAGCTCACGAAGGCGAAGAAGCTCGAGGTGCCGCTGCTCGACGAGCAGCAGCTGCTCGGGCTACTGGGCCGCTAGGACGAGCGCGAAGCGGTCCTGCGCACGCCGCGCCCACCGGGACGGCAGCGGGTGGCCGTTCTGGACGATCGCGAACGCGTAGCGGTCGGCGACGTAGCCGGAGAGCGAGGAGGCGTTGCTCGTCGTGCCCGTCTTCGCGACGACCCGTCCGCGCGCCGGCGGTGAGCGCAGGCGGTCCTGCAATGTGCCGTTGAGACCCGCGACGGGCAGCGCGGCGAGCAGTGAGGGTCGCACCGTCGGATCGGCCCACGAGATCTCGAGCAAGCTGCCGAGCGCCTTCGCGGTCAGCCGGTCGAGCCGGGAGAGGCCGGAGCCGTCGACGATGCGCACGCCGGCCATCGGTACGCCGGCCTCGGCGAGCGCCTGGGTCACGACCTGCGCTCCCGCCGCGCTCGTCCCCCGGTCTAGCTCGTGGAGCCCCAGCTGCTTCAGCAGCATCTCGGCGGTGAAGTTGTCGCTCTGGCGGTCCATGAAGCGGATCATCGTCGCGAGGGTCGGCGAGGAGACGCTTGCGAGCGGCTCGGCCCAGTCGTCGACGCTGCCGGTGCGCACGGGGCCGCTGACGGCGATGCCGACGTCTCGCAGTGCAGCGCGGAACGCAGTAGCCGCCGCGAGCGCCGGCGACCGGGTGAGCCCAGGTCCGACGCGGGCTCGATCCACCACGAGTGCCGAGAGCGGAGGTGACTCGTCGAGGTAGAAGCTCGGCTTCCAGCCGGCGACGGTGCGGCGCGCGTCGTACGCGCTCTCGTCGCCGATGACCCCGCCGGCCACGCTGCGGACACCGGCCGCCTTCACCTGGAGGGCGAGGTCCCGCAGGTCCGCGCTCGACAACGTCGGGTCGCCGTTCCCCTGCAGGACGAGCGAGCCACTCCAGACGGTGCCGTCGAGGCCGCCCTGGCCGAGCACGTCCGTGTCGATCCGGTAGGCCGGGCCGAGGCGAACGAGTGCGGCGTAGGTCAGCGGGAGCTTCTCGTTCGAGGCGGGTGCGAGTGCCCGCTCCTCGTTCTGCGAGAAGACCACCGTCCCCGCGGCGAGGTCGAGCGCGATCGCTCCCGAGCGTGCCGGGGCCACGTGCGGGACCCGTAACGCGCGCGCCAGCTGTCGCTGCAGCGTCGCGTCCTGGGCCGGCTCCGCGGCGGTCGCCGAAGGCGCGGCGAGCGCGACGAGAGTGGCCAGGAAGGCGAGGAGACGGCGGCTCACGCCGTTTCCATTTTTCGAGAGTGAACCGACGGAGTCAAGAAGGTAGGCCCCCGTCCGGCGGAAGATAGTCCGGGCGGCCCATGCGCCACCCCACGTGGGCCTCGATACTGGTCGAACCGCTCATGATCCAGGAAGAGATCAAGAGCCTGCTCGAGGCGCCGCCTGCCGGCGAGGATGCGCCGACCCTGCACGACATCGAGGACAAGCTGACGGCAGGTTATGCGCGGGCGCTCGCGCTCGAGGCCGAGCGCTGGCGGCTCGAGCGGCGGATCGCGGAGGTCGCGGCGAGGCTCGGCGACGGGTCGAGTGAGCCCCAGCATTCGGAGCTCGCGAAGCTCGGACGAAGGCTCTCGGCGGCCAACGGCAGCCTCGCGCACCTTCGAGGGTTGCTGACCTCGCTGCGCTCGCGCGCGGACGAGGTTCGCTCCACTCCCTAGCGCCTAGACGATCCCGCTGCGAACGGCGTAGACGGCCGCCTGGATGCGGTTGTCGATCTGCAGCTTCATCAGGATGTTCGAGATGTGGTTCTTCACCGTCTTCGGGCTGATGTGCAGCTCGGCGGCGATCATCGCGTTGTCCTTGCCGTTCGCGATCAGCTTCAGCACCTCGATCTCCCGCTCGGACAGCTCTGCGCGGATCGTGTTCTCGATCTCCGGCTGCGTGCTGGAAGCACGAAGCCGCTGCAACACCTTGGAGGCGATCGTCGGTGAGATCAGCGACTCCCCGTGGGACGCTGCGCGGATCCCGGCGATCAACTCCTGAATCGACGAGTCCTTGAGCAGATAGCCGCACGCCCCGGCCAGGATGGCGTCGATGACGTCGTTGTCCTGATCCGAGATGGTCAGCATCACGACGCGCGTGAGCGGGGCGATCGTCGAGATGTGCCGAGTCGCCTCGACGCCGCCCATTCCCGGCATGTTCAGATCCATCACGACCACGTCGGGGGCGACCTCGCGGACGATCTGCAGCGCCTCTTGGCCCGCCGAGGCCTCGCCGACGATCTGCACGCCCTCGTCTTCGAGCAGGTTGCGCAAGCCGGTCCGAAACAGGTCGTGGTCGTCGACGATGAGGACGCGGACTTCCGCCAGCGTCTGCTCGTCGGCTATGACGGACTCACTCATACTGGGCGTTTCCCTCCCCGGCCCCGGCGGGGAAGAGTCTAGTGAAGGGTGATCGTAACCGTGCGCCGGCCCCACGCAAGGGCATCCGCCAGTGTCGGGAACCAGAGGTCGATCGTCGATCCCTGCACGGCGCTCCCAGTGTCGGCCGCCACGCCTTCGCCGTAGCCGGGGATCGTCATCCGTGTCCCGAGCGGGATGACCGAGGGGTCGACGGCCACGATTCCGAGTCCGACCGGCAGGCCACTCGACGTGCGACCCTGGAGGGAGTAGCCGGTGGCCGTCACCGTGACCGTACGGACACCGTCTGCGATCGTGGGCGTCGTCCCGGCGGACGAGCGCTGCTCCTGGAATGTCTGGGCTTTCGCCACGGCATGCCGCGCCTTCGAGTCGAGCGCACGGATCTGACGGGCGGTCAGGCGGCGCTCCCGCGCCAGCGAGGCCAGGTAGGCGACACGGCTCGCGCGCACGCTCGCGAGAGCTGCCGCGGTTCGCTCGGCTCTCGCCTCGAGGGCCTCGACCTCGCGAATCCGCGCCGCCAGCTCGAGCGCGAGCCCACGCAGCTTCGAGCGCCCGTCCTTCGCCTCCTGGGCGGCTCTCGCCCCTTGCTGGGCGCTCCGCTCGAGCTCGTCCAACCTCGTGACCGCGTCGTCGAGGGAGGTTGCCCCAAGTAGCACGGCGATCGCGTCCGGCTCGCCCTCCTCGTAGAGGCTGCGGAGCTGATCGCCCAGGAGCTGCTGCGAGACCTTGAGATTGCCCGCGACGACCGCGATCGCGCGGCGAACCCGCTCCTGCTCGTCGCGAAGCGCCGTGCTGCGGCGCCGGAGGGCCCCCAGCTCCCCTCTGGCGCTTTCCAGGCGGGAATCGAGCGCATAGAGGCTCAGCAGGGCCGAATGGGAACGCACTGCAAGCCCCGTCTGCCGCTCGCGCAGCTTCTTCGGACTCGCGCCCTCGGCCCCCGGCAGGGACGCGGCCAACAGGATCGCGACTCCCAGCACAAGCCCGAGCGCGAGGTGGCTCTCCCGGCGCCCACGCACAGGCCCGGGACACTACCAACCCGGACTTTGTGCGGTCGGCTCACATGGGAGATTTCGCCACTTTTAGGCTCGGAAAGCGGTTGCAGACATCCGAAGTCGTTGCTAGGGTGCCGAACTTGTGACGTACCGGCCCCCTCCGGTGCGCTCGTCGTCTCCGATCTTCCGTGCTGGTGCTTAGCGGCAGAAGGCGACAGGCGCAGGCGTTCATCCTTTGCATAGCGGCGCTGTGCGCGTCAGCAGCGGCGAGTGCGACGCCGGGAACGGTCGCCGCGAAGCAGGCGCAGGCCCAGCGTGTGCTCGCGCAGATTCAACAGATCGACCAGAGCCTCGGCGCGGCGGTCGAGCAGTACAACCTCGCCAACGTCCAGCTGGAAAAGATCGAGGCGGACCAGCGCGAGAACCGCAAGCAGCTGAAGCTGACCCGAGCGAACCTGAAGATCGCGCAGGACTCGCTTGCGGCCCGGCTGGTCAGTGCGTACACCTCGACCGAGGACAACTCGACACTCTCGGTCCTGCTCGGCTCGACCAGCTTCGAGGACCTCCTCAACCGCGTCGAGGCGATCAACTCGACCTCCCAGCAGGATGCGAGCATCGTCAACCAGGTCGCTTCCTTCAAGGTGGCGATCTCCCAACACAGGGCGGAGCTGCAGAAGGCTCACTCTGCCCAGCAGACGATCGTCTCGCAGAAAGCCGCGCAAAAGCAGCGAATCGAGTCGCAGCTCGCTTCTCGGCGGCAGCTCCTCTCCTCGATCAAGGGCGAGATCCAGCGGATCAAGGCCGCGGAGGCTGCACAGCAACGCCAGCTCGCGGCGGCGGCGCGCGCGCGGCTCGCCAGCGGGGTCCCCGTCTCGACGGCCGCGGTCGGCGTGTCCGCGTCGACGCCCGAGGGCTCGACCGTCGTCGCGCCCAACGTCCACGGTGGTGTCGTCGGCATCGCGATGCGCTACCTCGGCGTGCCGTACGTCTGGGGCGGATCGACGCCGCGCGGGTTCGACTGCTCAGGCCTCGTCGTCTACGTCTTCGCGCAGATCGGCATCTCGCTGCCGCACAGCACCTATGCGCTCTGGAACGTCGGCACGCCTGTCTCGCGCGACCAGCTACAACCGGGTGACCTCGTCTTCTTCAATGGCCTCGGCCACATGGGGATCTACATTGGCGGTGGCCAGTTCATCCACGCGCCGCACACCGGGGACGTCGTCAAGATCTCGAGCATGAGCGGCTACTACTCGTCCGCTTACATGGGCGCGCGCCGCGTCTAGGTGACCGTGCGGAGTGCATGTACCGGCTGCGGTTGCGATCGGTGTCCGTGCCCTGATTGCCAGGGCGAGCGGTTGTAGCTCACAATCGCGGGACAGCCGGGGGTCTGTTCAGAGCGCCACCGTGTGGTAGAAGCTCCTCGGGTCGTGGCCGCCCGCCAGGTGAGCAACGGACAAGGGGGGAGCATGCGCAAGCTGACCATCGCCGGACTCGTCCTGTGCGCACTCGTCTTCGTGGGAGGTGCGGCGACGTCGTCGTCGAGCGACGACCTCCTGAAGGACGAGAAGCACTTCTACTCGGAATCGCAGAAGACCTTCGACGGTGGCTCCAAGGCCGGCTCCGCGTGGAACATGGAGGTCGTCGGCCACGACAACCTCGACATTCGGGGCTTCAACGCGGACGTCTGGAAGCACGGCGACTTCGCCTACGTCGGACATTGGGGCTTTGCAGACTGGGCGACGGGCAACAGCCGCTTCTGCCCCTCGCCGCCGGACAGCGGCATAGCCGTCGTCGACGTCTCCGACCCAGCTCATCCCGACCGGGTCACGACATTGCAGAACCCAGTGGGGACGTCGGCCGAAGACGTCGTCGTCTACACGGTCGAATACGGTCCCTATGCAGGACACGACGTCGCCGTGTCGGGCATCCAGTGGTGCGGCGGCGGCAGGCACGATGCCGACGCGATCCACGGGTTGATGCTCTGGGACGTGACAGACGCGAGGCATCCACAGGAGCTCGGATTCTTCGATACGGGCTGCTGCACCCGCGGCGTCCACGAGTTCGAGGTGGAAAGTCGCACCGATCTCCACCGAACGTTCGCGTACGCAACCGTCCCGGCCGGCAGCTACCCCGACCCGCTCAACGCAAATGGTCTTCGCGACGCCGCCGGCAAGGGGGACTTCCGGTTGATCGACATCACGAATCCGGCCAGCCCGTTCGAGGTGTCGACGTGGAAGATCCAGCAGGCCGGTGGTCCGTTCGCGGCACAGGGGTGCGACCCTGACGGCAACTACGGCCACGGGGCCGAGCCGTCCGCCGACGGCAAGAGCGTCTTCCTGTCGTACTGGGACAGCGGCTTCGTCGAGCTGGATCTCACGAACCCGTCGAGCCCGACGTTCGTGAAACGTGCCGCCTATCCCGCCAACGCAGACGGAGACGCCCATTCGTCCCAGTACGACGAGCAGCGGCAACTGCTGTTCTCGGCAGACGAGGACTTCTGCAAGGCCTCCGGCTCGACGACCGAGAAGGGTTTCGGCTACGGACGGGTGTGGGATTTCTCGAAGAACCCGCCGGTGCAGATCGCCTCGTTCCGCACGCCGCGGTCGCTCGGGACGGACGACCAGGGTGCCGGCGACTTCGTGATCCACAACAACTTTCTCGTCGGGAACACCGTGTACTCGTCGTGGTACACCGACGGCGTGCAGGTATGGGACATGTCGAACGCCCGTAGTCCGCAGCGGGTCGCCTATTTCGTCCCGCCTGCGACCGAGAATCCGGTCAAGCCGTCCCAGCGGAGCGTCCTGACCAATACGACGCAGATCTGGGGCGTCGTCGTCGACTCCGCAACCGGGCTCGTCTACGCAAGCGACATGAACTCGGGGCTCTGGATCCTCAGACGAACCGACCGGTAGCACGGGGTGGGAGGCGCTGCCCTGTGGCGCCTCCCCCGCCGATTCAGGTCAGTCCGATTTGGAGGAGAGCCCGCACTACCCGCTCGCGCGGGCAGTCGGAGGCTTCGACGGCGAAAGCAACGGAGGTAATGGCGACGTCAGCCGGCCATGCGGCGGAGAGACGCCCACAGGACGGCGGCGACGGCCAGCGGGAGGACCCACCACGCCGGAACCGAGATTGCCGCCAGAAGCGCCGTCAGGCCAAGGGCGACGACGATTCCGGCCGCGACGCGCCAGTCGTCGCCGACGACGAAGCTCCACCAGAACGAGGCGAACCGCTTCATGCGAGGGCGAGCTTCCTGCGGCGCAGGGCGGTGACGAAGCCGAGCGAGACGAGCAGCACGAAGGCGAGCACGCCGACGAGCGACGCGTCGCCGCCCGGCCACTCGACGCCTGCACCCTCTGCTCCCCAGAAGATGCCGAAGGTCGTCAGCATCACGCCGACCGCGAAGGCGAGCGTGTTCTCCGGCACGCGGGCGAGGGGCTCCCGGACCGCGACGCCCGCCAGCACCACGAGCAGGACGGCGGCGCCGGCGCCGGCCGCGGCAAGCGGAATGCTCCCCTGCGCGCTGCCGAAGGTGAGGACGATGAAGGCGACCTCCAGCCCTTCCAGCAGCACGCCCTTGAACGAGATCGTGAAGGCGTACCAGTCGAGGCCGGCGTGTTCCTCGTGCGGCGCGCCTTCAGCCTGGGCGCGCTCACGCGCGAACACCGCGTCCTCGTCGCGGATGGCCCGCCACCCGCTCGCCCGCAGAATCGCCTTGCGCAGCCATTGCAGGCCGAAGACGAGCAGCAGCGCCCCGACGACGAGCCGCAGCGCCTCGATCGGCACGACCGTGAGCGCAGGTCCAAGCGCCGAGACGATCGCCGCAAGCGCCAGGACTGCCGCCGTCGTGCCGACGAGCGCCGAGCGCCAGCCGCGGGTCAGCCCCATCGCCAGCACGATGGTGAGCGCCTCGACCGTCTCGACCGCGCTCGCCAGGAACGCGGAGAGGATCAGGAAGACGTCCCTCAGGAGTAAAGCGCCTCGATCTCGGCCGCAAAATGCTCCTGGCAGATCCGGCGCTTCAGCTTGAGCGTCGGCGTGACCTCGCCCGCTTCGGGCGTGAAGTCGCGCGGCAGGATCGTGTAGCGCTTGATCTGCTCGAAGCGCGAGAGCTCGCGGTTGACCTCGTCGACCGCCTCGCGGACGAGCGTCTCGGCCGATTCGACGTCGGCGTCGTCGCTGAGCGTGATCAGCGCCGCGACGTACGGCCGCCGGTCGCCGACGACGAGCGCCTGGGAGACGACCGCATGCGTCTTGAGCGCGTTCTCGAGGTTTTGCGGCGCGACGTTCTTCCCGCCTGCCGTGACGAGGATGTCCTTCTTCCGGTCGGTGATCGTGAGGAAGCCGTCGTCGTCGATCTGCCCGAGGTCGCCAGAGCGCAGCCAGCCGTCTCCCGGCAGCACCTCGCGCGTCGCCTCCTCGTCCTTGAAGTAGCCGCCGAAGATCGTGTCGGTCTTGATCAAGACCTCGCCGTCGTCGGCGAGGCGGAGCTCGACGCCGGGCATCGCCGGGCCGACACTCCCGAAGCGGTAGCGCGTCGGCCGGTTCACGGTCGCGGCGGTCGTGCACTCGGTGAGCCCGTAGCCCTCGAGGATGAGGATGTCCAATGCGTGGAAGAACTGGATGATCTCCTTCGCGAGCGGCGCGCCGCCCGAGACGCAGATCCGGATGCGGCCGCCGAGCCTCTCCTTGACCTTGCTGTAGACGAGTCGCTCCGCCAGCCTGTGCCGCAACAGCAGCAGGGCCGGAACGGGCTGATCCGACTGGCGAAGCTCGCTCACCTGCCGGCCGACGCGCATGGCCCAGTCGATCAGTGTTCGCTTTACGCCCGTCTCTTCGGCGAACTTCGCCAGCACGCCCGTGTAGATCTTTTCGTAGACGCGCGGGACGCTCGGGAACACCGTCGGTCGCACCGCGGGCAACGCCTCGGCGACGGCGTACGGATCTGGGCAGAACGCCAGGGTGTAGCCGACGTGCGGGCTGTGCAGATGCATGAGGCGGCCGAAGTTGTGGGCGAGTGGGAGGTAGAGCAGCATCGTGTCCTCGGTCACGGTGAAGTCCTCGATCTGCCTCACCTTGTCCGCCATCTCGTAGTAGTTGCGGTGCGTGATCATGCAGGCCTTCGGCGGACCGGTCGTTCCGGACGTGTAGATGTAGGTGAAGAGATCGTCCTCGTCGAGCGCGGCGGCGGCTTGCGCGACCGCGTCGGGGTTCGCTTTCGCATGCTCGCGCCCCCGCTCGCGAAGACCGTCGAGGTCGGCGAACGTGAGCACGTGCTCGAGCTCGACGCCGTCGACCTTCGCCCGCTGCACCTCGTCCTCGCAGAGGATGCCGACCGCCTCCGAATGCGTCAGCACGTGGTGAGCGTCCCTGGGCGAGCTGTTCATGTAGATCGGCGCACCGACCGCGCCGATCAAGCCGAGCGCGAAGTCGAAGAGCGCCCACTCGAGCCGTGTCGAGGCGAGGATCGCGAAGGCGTCGCCCTTGCGGACGCCGAGGGCGAGCAGCCCATGAGCCAGCTCGTCCACGATCCGGGCCGCCTCCCGCCACGAGACCTCACGCCAGGCGTCCCCGTCCTGAACGAGGTAGGCCGGGCCGGGCCGGTCCCTGGCGACGGCGTCCTGCCAGAGACGGGCGATCGTCCGCGTCCCCGTGGCCGTCGTCGTGGTCGCCATCCCCGCAATCGTAGTGCGAAGGAAAGCCGGGGCCGAAGGCGAAACAGCCTGGTCCCTCTACAATTCCCGAAGCGGCTAGAGAAAGGAACGCCGAAGCCAGACCGAAGTCTGGCACCGGATCGACATGAGGACTATCTGGAACGGATCCATCTCATTCGGCCTGGTCAACATCCCCGTCGGCCTGGCCCTCGCGACGACGCCCAAGGCGAAGCAGTCGGACGTCAGCTTCCGCACGCTTCACCGGGAGTGCAAGACGCCGATCCGCCAGAAGCGCTGGTGCCCGACGCACGAGCGTGAAGTCGGGCCGGACGAGATCGTCAAGGGCTGGGAGGTCGCCAAGGGCGAGTTCGTCGTCGTCGAGGACGCGGACCTCGAGGCGATCCAGCAGCACGACGACTCGCGCTCGATCGACATCATGCGGTTCGTTCCCCTGGACGAGGTCGACCCGGTCTACCTCGATCGCACGTACTACCTCGCTCCCGCCCAGGCGCCCGCTCAGCGGCGGCCCTACGTGCTGCTGCTCGAGGCGATGAAGGAAGCCGGCATGGGGGCGATCGGCCGGTTCGTCCTGCGCGGCGCAGAGTACTTCGCCCTCATCCGGCCGAAGGGCGACGCGCTCGTGCTCGAGACGCTCTTCCTCGCCGAGGACGTGCGCTCGCAGGCGGAGATCGACGAGGCAGTCGCAGGCACCGAGGTCAAGAAGGCCGAGCTCGACCTCGCGCAGCAGGTGATGCAGAGTCTCGTGGGCGAGTTCGACCCGGCCGACCTGCACAGCCAGTACCGCAGCGACCTGCGCCAGATGCTCGAGGCGAAGCTCGATGGGCAGGAGATCGCCAAGCCGGAGCCGGTTCCGGAGGCGCCCGTCGTCGACCTGATGGAGGCGCTCAAGCGGAGCGTCGCCGAAGCGAAGAAGAAGCCTGCTGCCTCCTCGAAGGCGAAAGCCGCCCCGAAGAGCGGCTCTCGAAGCCGGCGTGCGCCGGCGCGCAAGTCTGCATAGCCGGCTAGTGCTTCTGTAGAACCCCTAGCGCCTCGAGCTGCGCGGCGAACAGGGTCTTGTCGATCTTGCCTTGGTAGATCGGCACGCCCTCTTCGACGCAGACGCGGATGACCTCTTGGCGGTCGATTCCGAGCTCCTTGGACAGCTCTTCTGGCGTGAGGTGGTTCGCCATCGACGCTCCTCTCGTTGTCGCACGAAAAAACCCGCCGGCGCGAATGCGCTCAGCGGGCTAGATCGAGCCTCCAGATGTCAGTGCCGGATTCAACGGGCCGGCCCTCCCAAATCACTCATTGGATCCAAGGATAATCGGCCTTGGTGACGGACGCAAAACTGCCCGGACTGCAGGAGCGATTCGCCGAGCTGAAGGGCGTCCGGATGCGGTACTTCACCGGTGGCGAGGGGTCGCCGCTCGTCCTCGTTCACGGCCTCGGCGGGGCGGCCGCCAACTGGACCGAGCTCGTGCCCCGGCTCCTCAGCCGGCATCGGCTGCTCGTCCCCGACCTGCCCGGCCACGGCGGGTCGACGGCGCTGCCCGCGGTCTCCGGGCTCGAGCCGTTCGCCGATCGCGTGGCGCAGCTCGCCGAGCGCGAAGGCATGGTGCCCGCGCCCGTCGTCGGCCACTCCCTCGGCGGCATGGTGGTGTTGCGGCTCGCGCTCCGGCATCCGGAGTCGGTGTCCGCGGTCGTGCTCGCCGCGGCTGCCGGACTGAGCGTCGGCAACGTCTGGGGGCGGAATCTCCTGTCCGTGTTCAGCGCGGTGCGTCCCGGCCGGCTTGCCGCGCGGTATCGCGGCCGAGTCTCGCGCTCCGGTGTCCTCCGGCGTCTCGTGTTCGGCTTCGTGTCCGTCTCCGATCCGCAGGGACTCACGGAGGAGGCGGTCGAGGGCTTCCTCGCGGCGCAGTTGCTGCACACCGACATCGGCAGCGCGTGGCGCGCGCTGCGGTCGGACGATCCGCGTCAGGAGCTCGAAGCCGTGCGCTGCCCGGTCCTCGTGCTTTGGGGAGCAGAGGACGTGCAGCTGCCGCTGGACGACGCCTTCGAGTACACGCGCAGGCTCCGCGCGCGGCTGCGCGTCATTCCGGGCTGCGGACACCTGCTGATCGGCGAGCGGCCGGATGCATGCGACCGCGCCCTGGCCGAGTTTCTCGGGCGTGACGGACCGGGCGGGCAGAGTGTTCCTGACCGAGATCTGGAATGACGACGGCCGAACGGGCGAAGCCCGTACGGACTCTCTGCGGCGCCGCGAGACGGTTCTAGGCGACGGCCGCCTCGAACGGCACCACCTCCCCGCCTGAAGCACCGTCGCGCGGGCTCGAGAGGAAGTCGACCCTGCGCGCGACGATCTCGACGTCTCGCCGCCGCTTGCCCTGCTCGTCCTCCCACGAGTGGCTGCGCAGGTATCCCTCGACACCGACCTGCCGTCCCTTGTTCAGGTACTGCGCGCAGAGCTCGCCCTGCCGCTCCCACGCCGAAACGCCGACGAAGTCCGCCCCGCCGTCCTTCGAGGGCCGGTCGACGGCCAGCAGGAACTTCGCGACGTGCTTCTCGCCCACCTCGCGTAGCTCTACCTCGGTCGCGAGGTTGCCGGTCACGCTCACGCTGTTCACTCTTCGCTCCTCCTCGTTGTCGATGAAGGCAACGTAGCGGGAGAAGTGTGTCCGGACCGTGTCGAGAGCGGGTACCCTGTGTGCCGTTTCGGGGTGTGGCGCAGCCTGGTAGCGCGCTCCGTTCGGGTCGGAGAGGTCCCCAGTTCAAATCTGGGCACCCCGATAAGAGGGCCTCGCTTCGCGAGGCCCTGCTTGTTCGGGAGGCGTGTGAGGCACCCCGATAAGAGGGCCTCGCTTCGAGAGGCGGGCACCCCGACTCTAGGCGGGGAGAACTCGTTTCCCCTGCGTCAGTCCAGGTCCCGGATGCGGAGGTCGAAGAGACCGAGGCAGAAGAGCAGCGCGCAGAACGCAGCCGACGCCGCGATCAGCGTCCCCGGTGGGCCGAGTCCGGAGAGGACGGCCCAGAGACCCAGCCCTGCGGGCAGCAGTCCGAGCGAGCCGAACCAGTCCATGCTGATCACGCGCGACAGCATGTGCTCTGGGACGCGCTGCATCACCATCGTGTCCCAGAGCGTGATCGCGAACCCGACGCAGAAGCCGCGGCCGACCTGGACGAGCGAGGCAGCCCAGAACCACGGTGAGAGCGCGAGCAGGATCGCGAGCACGTTGTTGATCGCCAGCAGTCCGTAGATGAGCACGCCGCGGCGGCGTGTCGGCGCCGTCTGTCCGAGCACGATCGAGCCGAGCACCATGCCGATCCCCTGCAAGGTGAAGAGCAGGCCGTACGAGCCGACGCCTCCGTGCCACTGCGTCTCGACGAGCTTCGGCAGCAGCACCTGCAGCGCGGCGTAGCCGATCATCAGGACGAGCGTGAACGTGCCGATCGTCCGCCACAGCCATGGCACGCGCAGCACGTAGCGGAAGCCGCTCGTGAGCTCTCGGCGCAACCCTTCGGTCGGGCCGACCTCGATGACACGTGGCCGCGCCGGCGCGAGCAGCGCCGCCGACACGAGAAAGGACAACGCGTCGGCCGCGAACACGGTGCTCGAGCCGGCCGAGCCGTAGATCGAGCCGGCGAACGCAGGCCCGAGCACGAGCGCCGCCTGGCGCGACACACCGATCAGCGCGTTCGCGGAGCCAAGAGTCGACTCCTCGACGAGCAGCGGGAGGATGCCGCCGAAGGCGGGCTGGAAGAGACCACTGCCGAGGCCGTGGCAGGCGACGAACACGATCAGCACGCCGAAGCTGACGTGTCCCGTTGCGTCGACGACCGCGAGACCTGCCACGAGCACGGCGCGAGCGACGTCGGAGCCGATCAGGAGCAGGCGCCGCGAATAGCGGTCCGCGAGCACGCCGCCGACCAAGAGCGTCGTGATCAGCCCGAACGCCTCGACCATGAGGACGATTCCGAGCGAGCTCGCCTTGCCTGTCAGGGTGAATGCACGCCAGCCGAGCGCAACCACGAACGCCGCGTCGCCTACCTGCGAGATCGTCTGCCCGGCGAAGAGCAGGCGGAAATCACGGTGCTGCAACGCGTCGAGGACGCGCAAGCGGCGGCCGGCGGGCACGGTCTGCACGCGGGCGAGGCTATCCTGCGCCTATGCCCGACCGGATACGCGTCGCGTGCGTCCAGATGACGAGTCGTGCGGACAAGGCGGCGAACCTCGAGAAGGCCGAGCGGCTCGTGACCCAGGCCGCCGGTACCGGTGCCGACGTGGTTGTCCTGCCGGAGAAGTGGAACGCGATCGGGGACGCCGCTCTCTACCACGCGACGGCCGAGCCGCTCGAGGGCGGCGAGTCGGTCGCCGCCATGTCCGAGTGGGCCCGTCGACACGGCATCACGCTCGTCGGCGGCTCGATCGCCGAGCGCCGGGAGGGACGCGAAAAGCTGTCGAACACGAGCCTCGTCTTCGATCCCGAGGGTCAGCTCGTCGCCACGTACCGGAAGATCCACCTCTTCGACGTCGAGGTCGGCGGTGTCGTCTACCGCGAGTCGGAGGCGGAGGAGCCGGGAGACGAGCCGGTCGTCGTGGATGCGGAGGACTGGAAGCTCGGCCTCTCGGTCTGTTACGACATCCGCTTTCCCGAGCTCTATCGCATCCTCGCGCTCGAGGGCGCGCAGCTCGTGTCCGTGCCGGCGCACTTCACGACGCCGACAGGCAAGGACCACTGGCACGTGTTGATGCGCGCACGCGCGATCGAGAACCAGCTCTACGTCGCGGCGGCGGCGCAGATCGGGGAGACGCTGCCGGGCAAGCCGGCCTACGGCCGCTCGCTGATCGCCGATCCGTGGGGAGTCGTGGTGGCGCAGGCGCCGGACGAGGAGACCGTGATCGCGGCCGAGCTCGACCGTGCGCACCTGCAGACCATCCGCGCGAAGCTGCCGTCGCTCGCAAACCGGCAGCCGAGCGCGTACCGGTGGCCGACGCGGGTCTGACGCACGGCGTCTGGCTCGAGCGCGTCCCCGGTCTGCTTGCGGAATGCGTCGACGAGTGGAAGCTCGAGCTCGGCGCGCCGTACGACCAGGGTGCGGCGGGCTTCACGGTGCGCGCCGCCCTGGCCGACGGCACGCCGGCGGTGCTGAAGCTGATCTTCCCCCACCCCGAGGCGGAGCACGAGGCGGAGGCGCTGCGCGTCTGGGACGGCGACGGCGCCGTCCGCCTGCTCGCCCACGACGAGCTGCGCTGGGCGATGCTGCTCGAGCGCTGCGAGCCCGGCACGCTGCTCGCGCGCAGCGAGCCCGACGTCGCGCTCGACGTCTTCGTGGGGCTGCTGCCTCGGCTCTGGCGGCAGGTCGACGCACCCTTTCGGCCCCTGGCCGCGGAGGCGAAGGGCTGGATCGACGTCCTGCCGGACGAGTGGGAGCGCGCCGGGCGGCCGTTCGAGCGGGAGGTGCTCGACGCGGCGCTCGACAGCCTGGCCGGGCTCGCCGACACGCAAGGAGAGCGTGTGCTCCTTCATCAGGACCTGCACGGCGACAACGTCCTCGCCGCAGAGCGAGAGCCGTGGCTCGTGATCGATCCCAAGCCGCTCGTCGGCGAGCGTGAGTTCGCAGTGGCGCCGATCGTGCGCGACCCGGAGCTCGGCCACAGCAGACGGGAGGTCCTCCACCGCCTCGACCTGCTCACCTCCGAGCTCGGGCTCGACCGCGAGCGCGCGCGAGGCTGGACGATCGGGCAGACGATCGCCTGGTCGTTCGACACGAGCTACAGCGATGCGCACGTCCAGACCGTGCGCTGGCTGCTGGAGTCTCGGTGATGTCCCTGCGCGCGGTGCTCTTCGACGTCGACTTCACGCTCTGCCGGCCCGGGCCTGAGCTCTCGGCCGAGCGCTACGCGCGCATCGCTGCACGGCACGGCGTCACGCTGGACCCGCGCCGGTACGACGACGCTCGTGAGGCTGCCGTGCTCAATCTCAAGCGGCATCCCGAGTTGCTGCACGACGAGACGATCTGGCACCGCTTCACCGAGGAGATCTTCGTCGGGATGGGCGGGCCGGAGGCGCTCGCCAGCGAGTGTGCGACGGAGATCGAGAAGGGGTGGGGGGTATCGGAGAACTTCGAGCTCTTCGAGGACGTCTTCCCCGTGCTCGAGGAGCTGCGGGCGGCACGGCTCGCGATCGCCGTCGTCTCGAACGGCATCCGCGACCTGACGGCATTCGTTGCGCACCACCGGCTCGACGTCGACGCGATCGTGGATTCACGCTCGCACGGCCGCGTCAAGCCACACCCGACGATCTTCCAGGCCGCGCTCGACACGCTCGGGGTGCCGGCGAGAGACGCCGTCATGGTCGGCGACTCGCTCGAGGAGGACATCGAAGGCGCGCGCGCCCTCGGCATGCGTGCAATCCTGATCGACCGCGAAGAGCGTCATCCCGAGGTGGAGGAGCGGCTTACCGACCTCTTCGGGCTGCCGGCCGCGCTCGGGCTCGCCCGCCCCTAGGCGCCGGAGCCGCCGAGCGAGGAGAGATCGACGACGACGTCGTCCGCGGGCGCGGTCACGTCGGCGTGCACGCCGAAGTCGTACAGCTCTTCGGTGATCGACATCGTCATCGGGGAGCCGATTTGCGCGCCCATCGAGAGCGTCAGTGACAGCTTGCGCACCCGGCCCTTCCTGTCGATCCAGGCCTCTGCGGGCGCGGTGGCCGTGCCCGCTGCCTCGACCAGCTGCTTGTAGGCCTTGTTCGCGCCGGCGAGCTTCTTGAAGTCGACGGTGAATCCGTACCGTGTCGTCGCCACACCGCGGACCGTCTCCGCCCCGGTGACGTGTGCGCCGCTCGACGCCATCAGGATGCGGAGCGACTGAGACGGATCCGCCTGGTTCGCGTTCATCAGCGCACCGAGATCCATCCCTTGCTTCTTCGCGAGCTTCTCCAGATCCATCTTCACCCACTTGCCGGTGGGGACGAGCCTCGAGAAGAGCGGCGAGCGCATGTACATCACGAGCCCGTCGCTGCCGTCGAAGATCATCTCCATGCTCGGGTCGGCCGAACCGAGCTGGGCTTGCGCTGCGGGGGGAAGCTGGAAGTGCATGTTCATCCAGCCGGACTCGTCCTTGCCGTCGTAGATCCCGTCTCCGTTGAACGAGAACGAGCCGACGCTGCCGGCATCGATCGACGCCCTGAACTCGAAGCGCGACGACTGCGTCTTCGCCGTCGTGTCCGCGGCCCGCGCAACCGGGTCGAGGGCGAGCGCGTCGCCCCCGCAGCCCACGAGGGCCGTGGCGCAGAGGGCGAGACAGAGCAACGAGAGGACGCGGCGCAGGGTCATCCGGTTTCGAATCGTCCTCAGCCGTCGGGGGTCGTATCCCCCGAACGGGCGAGGGCGGCCCGCCACTGCTCGGTGTGCTGGCCGAGTGCGGGGGCGCGTCGCGGGTCAGTCCGCGCGGACAGACGTTGGGCTGCCTCGGCGAGCGTCGCCACGGGTCCGGCCATCACGTCCTCGCCGTCGAACAGCTCGAGCCACTCGGCGAGCGTTCGCGTGCGGAAGACGGTGGCGAGCTCGTCGGCGAGCGCCGCCTGGTCCGAGTCGTAGTGCCGTTCGACGAGGTCGGCGCGCTCGATCACCTCGCAGAGGCGCCGCCAGAACTTGGACTCGAGGGCGGCGACCGTGAGAAAGCGGCCGTCGGCCGCCTCGTAGATGCGATAGCAGGCGAGATCGCCGGTAAGCGTCCGCTCCGGCTCGCCGTGGAGGCGGTGCTCGGCGAGCTTGTGCGCGTTCTCCGTCATCGACACCGTGATGCGTCGTCCCCTCCCGGTGTCCCTGCGTTCGAGCAGCGCCGCGAGGATCTCGATCACCGCCGAGAGCGAGCCGCCTGCGAGGTCGCCTACCTGGACGGGCGGGAGCGCCGGCGCCGTGTCGGCGAGCAGTCCCGCCCAGCCGACGTAGTTGAGGTCGTGCCCCGCGAGTGGGTTCTCCGCGCCGAAGCCCGTGATCGAGCAGTACACGACGGGGTCCGGCACGTCGGCCGAGCCGATCCCGAGCCGCTCCGCGACTCCGGGCCGGAAGCCTTCGAGGACGACGTCGGCGCGCGCACACAGTGCAGGTCCGAGGAGCGGGTCACGGTCGAGGTCCCAGACGACCGACTCCTTGCCGGCGTTGAGGGCGTCGTCCCAGCCCGGGGCGACGGAGCGAAGCGGATCCCCCTCGGGCGTCTCCACCCGCACCACCCGCGCACCGAGCCGCAAGAGCTCGCGGCTCGCGAAGGGGCCGGGCAGGTAGCGCGTGAAATCGACCACCAGCACCCCGCGCAGCACCACGAGGCCGACCGTAACACCTGTGCCCGTTCCGGCACGGGCACTATGCTCCGACCGGTGGCCGAGCGTTCAACAGAGGACAAGCGTCGGCTCATCCTCGACGCGGCCGTGCGGGTCTTCGCGCGCAAGGGTTACCACACGTGCCGCGTCGGCGACATCGCCGAGGAAGCGGGGGTCGCCCACGGGCTGCTCTACCACTACTTCCGCTCGAAGGAGGAGCTGCTCGAGACGATCTTCCGCGAGACCTGGCGTGACGTGCTCGACGCGGTGCAGTCGGTCGAGGAGACGGACGAGACAGGGCGCGAGCGCCTCGCGGGGATCGCCAAGATCTTGCTGCGAGCCTGGCGGCGCGACCCTGACCTCGTGCGCGTCCTCGTTCGCGAGGTCACGCGCAGCTCGCACCTGCAACGCCGGATCGAGGAGATCGACGCCGCGTTCGCCGGGCTGGAGCGCATCATCGCGCGCGGGCAGGCCGACGGCGAGTTCCGCGCCGATCTCGATCCACGCATGGTGAGCTACGTCTTCTACGGAGCGCTCGAGGAGATCCTCACCGGCTGGGTCCTCGGGCAGCTCGAGGAGGACGACGCCGCGGTGACGCGGGCCGAGACCACTGTCGTCGAGGTGATCTGCGGGGGTCTCGCGCCCGACCGAACAGCCGCGACGGTTTGACCCAGGTCACCGCCGAAGCTGCGGCGCGGTCGCAGGCAGTCAGGCGGAGCCTGTTCTGGATTCTCGGGATGGGTGCGTTCGGGCTCGCGTTCTCGATCACGACGACCGCGGCCTACCTGCCGCCGCTCCTGAACCGCTTCACGGACTCCGGCACCCTGATCGGCCTCATCCTCGGCGCCGAGGGCGTGTTCGCCCTGCTCCTGTCGCCCGTCATCGGACCCTGGAGCGACACGTTCCACACGCCGATGGGGCGCCGGCGCCCGTTCATGCTCGCGGCACTTCCTCCGATGGGCTTCTGCCTGCTGCTGATGCCGTTCATGCCGAACCTCTGGACGACGACGCTGATCGTCCTCGCGTTCTTCTTCGCCTACTACGTCTACGAGCCGCCCTACCGCGGTCTCTATCCCGACCTGCTGCCGCCGTCGACGTACGGGCGGGCGCAGGGCGTGCAGCACGTGCTCCGGGGGGTCGCGCTCGGTTCGGCCCTCGTCGGCGGCGGCTTCCTGCTGAAGGCCTGGCATGCAGCGCCGTTCGTGCTCGCCGCGTTCATTACCACGGCAGCGTGTGCGGTTCCGATCCTCTTCGTCCGCGAAGACGGCGGACACGGCCGCGTGTTCGAAGGCGTGCGTGCGTACTTCAACCGCAGCTGGAGCATCCTCCGCGAGGAGGTCGAGGTCAGACGGTTCCTGCTCGCCAATGCGGCGTGGGAAGGGACCTTTGCGGCAGCGCGGACGTTCGTGGTGCTCTACGTGCTCGACGGCCTGCATGAGACAAAGGCCATCTCGTCCGCGCTGCTCGGCGCGGTCGCGACCGGTTACGTCATCGCGGCACTTCTTGCCAGCCGGCTCGGCGACCGCTTCGGCATCGCGCGCGTCATCTTCTGGTCCTCGTTCGTCTATGGCGGGGGCTTCTTGGTTGCGGGGTTCGCGACGACGTGGCACAACTGGTACTTCGCGCTGATCGTGCCCGTCGCCGTTTCGGGCGGACTCGTCATGACGCTCGCCTGGGGACTGCTCTTCAAGCTGATGCCGGCGCAACATCGCGGTGCGGTCTCCGGGCTCGCGACGACCACGAAGGGTCTCGGCCTGCTGCTCGGGGCGCCGGTCGCGGGAGCCGCGATCGACCTCGCGCGCCCGTTCCTCCACGCGACGAACGGGTACCAGATCCTGTGGCCCGTCTGCGGGATCCCGATCCTCGCGGCAATTCCCATCGTCTACCACCTGATGCGGATCGAGCCGACCGGCAGGGTCGAGCCCACACCCGGCTGATGTCACTCTGGAACCGGCTGCGCGCCCTCGAGCTGAACGTCGAGGACGTCACCACCGAACGGAAGTCCGTTCCCGTCTCTTCGGAGTTCACCCGCGTCTCGACGACCGTGGTGCTGAGTGGCGCCGACGAGGAGGGCCGCGGCGAGGATGTCACGTACACCGCCGAGGACCACGACTGGTTCCCGCGACTCGAGCCCCCCGGGGAGACGACGCTCGGCGAGCTCTCCCGGCAGCTCGACGCGCTGCAGCTGTTCGAAGGCGAGCCGGGCATGACTGCCTCGCGCGAGTACAGGCGCTGGGCCTTCGAGAGCGCCGCGCTCGATCTGGCGCTGCGTCAGAACGGCCTCTCACTCGGCGCCGCGCTCGAGCGCGAGTACCGTCCCGTCCGGTTCGTCGTCTCGACGCGCGACGACGCCTTCGCGTGGCTCGGCCACAATTCGCAGCTCGAGCTGAAGCTCGATCCGGAGGCCGAGTGGGACCGGCCCTTCATGGAGCGGCTGGCGGCGACCGGGCGGGTGCGGGTGCTCGACCTGAAGGCCTACTACCGCGGCACCGTGGTCGACCTTCCGCCCGACCCGAAGCTCTACGCGGCCGTCGCGGAGCTTTTCCCCGACGCTGTGATCGAGGACGCGTCCCTCGAAGGCGAATGCGGCGAGGTCCTGCGCGGTGAGGAAGGGCGGCTGAGCTTCGACGCACCGATCCACTCCGTCGCCGACCTGCGGGCGCTGCCCGTCGAGCCGGGCTGGCTCAACATCAAGCCGTCGCGGTTCGGAACGGTGGCGCGGTTGCTCGAGTGCATCGAGCACTGCGACGCGGCGGCCATTCGCATGTACGGCGGCGGCCAGTTCGAGCTCGGCGTCGGGCGGCGCCACATCCAGGTACTGGCGTCGCTCTTCTATCCCGACGGCCCCAACGACGTCGCGCCGAGCGAGTACAACGCCGGCGGGCCGCGTGCGGGGCTGCCGCCGAGCCCGCTGCCTGCACCGGAGGCGGACGGCTTCTAGCAGCTCGGACATGTCAAAACGCCACGTGTCCCAGGGACTGTCCCTGGGACGTGTCTCGCTCTGACGCCTGGTGCGGTCACCGCACTGAGGCTACGGTCTCGCAGTGCCTCGCGTCGCCCGGAGCTTGCTGCCGCCCGAAGGCGTCTTCCACATCACCGTTCGAGGTGTGGCCCGCACTGCGATCTGCAGAGACGCGGTCGACTTCCGAGCGTTGCAGAGGCAACTCGACGAAGTCGCTCGACGCTTCAGCTGGGACGTCTTCGCGTATTGCCTGATGCCGAACCACTTTCACCTCGTCGTCGCGACCGAGCTGGGACGACTCTCTGCCGGGATGCAACGGCTCAACGGTCTCTACGCGCAGCGATTCAACCGTCGACATGACCGCGTTGGGCATGTGTTCCAGAATCGGTTTTGGTCGTCGGTCATCGACGACGAGGAGCACTTTGCGAACGCGATCGCCTATGTGGCGAGCAATCCGGTCGATGCCGGCCTCTGCACCCGCTCGGTGGACTGGCCGTGGGCGGCGAGCCGGTTCGATTCGGACATGTCCGAGGGACTGTCCCTCAGACATGTCCCAGGGACAGTCCCTTAGACGTGTCTCCCAGGAACTAGGCGCCCGTCGGGACCGCGCCGCGCTGCACGGGCGACAGTGCCGGGGCCCACGAGCACAGCGGCGAGACGTCGCCGCCGCGGCCGTTCAGGTGCCGGAAGCCGAGTGCATGCTCGGCTTGCATCATCTTGTGAATCTGCGTCGTGCCTTCGTAGATGATCGGCGCGCGCGCATTGCGGAAGTAACGCTCGATCCCGTACTCGGCCGAGTAGCCGTACGCGCCGTGCACCTGGATCGCCAGATGCGCCGCGCGGAAGGCGGCCTCTGTCGCGTGCCACTTCGCGAGCGACGTCTCGCGCGTGTTCCGCAGCCCCTGGTCCTTCATCCAGGCCGCCTGCATCACGAGCAGCTTCGACGTCTCGTAGCCGACGACCATCTCGGCGATCATGTCCTGGACGAACTGGTACTTGCCGATCGGCTGTCCGAAGGTCTCACGCTCGCGCGCGTACTCCACCGAGTGCTCGAGGCAGGCGCGGATCACGCCGACCGCGCCGGCCGCGACCGTGAAGCGTCCCTGGTCGAGCCCGTACATCGCGATCTCGAAGCCCTGGCCTTCCTCGCCGACCAGGTTCTCGGCCGGCACCTCGACGTTCTGGAAGAAGAGCTCGCCGGTCGAGCCGGCCCACACGCCGAGCTTGTGCTCGGTCTCCGCGGACGTGAACCCGGGCGTGCCGCGTTCCACGACGAACGCCGAGATGCCCTTGTGCTTCGCGGACGGGTCGGTCTTCGCGAAGACGAGCGCGTGGTCGGCGACGTTGGCGTACGAGATCCAGTTCTTCGAGCCGTTGAGGACGTAGACGTCGCCTTCGCGGCGCGCCGTCGTCTTCATCGCGGCCACGTCGGAGCCGGCTGCCGGCTCGGTCAGGCCGAAGCACGCGAGCTTGTCGCCGCTCGCCTGCGGCACGAGCCAGCGCTGCTTCTGCTCCTCCGACGCATACTTCAGGAGCGAGAGCGAGTTGAGCCCGACGTGAACCGAGATCAGCGTGCGGAAGGCCGCCTCGCCGCGCTCGATCTCCTCGCACGCGAGCGCCTCCGAGATGAAGTCGAGTCCGGCGCCGCCGTACTCCTCCGGAATGACGATGCCGAGGATGCCGAGCTCCGCCATGCCCTCGATCGCCTGCAGGTCGAGGTGGTGGTTGATGTCGTTCTCGACCGCGTTCGGCAGGATCCGCTCGTCCACGAAACGGCGGACGGTGTCCTGGAGCAGGCGCTGCTCGTCGCTGAGCTCGAAGTCCATGACGGCCTAGTCTACGGACGCCTTGGGCGTTACCGCGCTCATCACCATGGCCATGGTGCTCGGGCTGACCCCGCAGCAGAAGGCGGCCCTCGTCGTCGTCTCCGGCTTGCCGGCGCCGCCGGGTGTCGGCGGCGTGCTCGTGCAGGGCCACACGCGCGAGCTGCCGCGACCTGCGGGGGCCCTCGTCTACGTCGACCAGGAGGGCGGCAAGATCAGGGCGTTCCCGCAGCTGCCGCCGCGCCGGGCCGCACGCGCGCTGAGCAGCAAGGCGGCGGCGTTCGCCTCGGGCCGCGCGACCGCTCACGCCCTGCACCGCATCGGTGTCCACGTCGACCTCGCGCCCGTGCTCGACCTTCCGGACGGCCCACTCGGAGCGCGACAGTTCCGTTCGCCCTTCTTCGGTGTCGCGTTCGCGCGCGGGCTCGCCGCCGGCCACGCGGCGGCCTGCGCCAAGCACTTCCCTGGTCTCGGTACCCTCGCGCACTCCACCGACGACCGTCCCTACGTCGTCGGCCGCGTGCGCGACGCCGACCTCGCGCCGTACCGCGCCGCGGTCGAGGCGGGGGTGCCGTGCGTGATGGTCGGTCACGGCGTCTACCCGCAGCTCGGGCCGCGCCGGGCGACGCTCGAGCCGGGCGCCTACCGATTGCTGCGGGACCTCGGCTTCGATGGAGTGGCGATCACCGATTCACTCAACGTCGTGCGCGGGCACGCTGCCGAGTGGGCGGTGGCGGCTGCGCGCGCGGGCGCCGACCTCCTGCTGTTCACGAGCGGCGTGTACGCCGGGCAGGCGATCCGGGCGCTGACGCCGCTGGCGCAGCGGGGCGAGCTCGATGCCCACGTGGCCCGCGTCCTGAGGTTCCGGTCAGGCTTTGACTGACCAGTCAATCAAGCTACCCTAGGAGAGATGGCGACGATCGAGGAACGGACGGCGGGCGGCGTCTCGTTCGGCCTGACGGACGAGCAGAAGGCCCTGCGCGAGCTCGCCCACGACTTCGCCGAGCGCGAGATCCGGCCGAAGGAGCGGGAGTACGACGAGCACTCGACCCACCCGGCCGACGTGATCGCGAAGGCGCACGAGCTCGGCCTGATGAACGTCCACATCCCCGAGGCCTACGGGGGGCTGCAACTCGGCGCCTTCGAGGGGATGCTCATCGGGGAGGAGCTCTGCTGGGGCTGCTCGGGAATCGGCACTGCGATCGCCGCGAACGGTCTCGGGCACGGTCCTGTGATCATCGCGGGCACGGAGGAGCAGAAGCGCGAGTGGCTGCCGCCGCTCGTCGACGAAGTGCTGCTGACGTCGTTCGCGCTGACGGAACCGAATGCGGGCTCCGACGTCTCCGGGATTCAGACCACTGCGGTGCGCGACGGCGACGACTACGTCCTCAACGGCTCGAAGATGTTCATCACGAACGCCGGGCATGCAGCCTGGTTCACGGTGTTCGCGTCGACGGACAAGTCGAAAGGCCACCGCGGCCTGACGGCCTTCGTCGTGCCGGCCGATCTCGACGGCGTCGTTGTCGACAAGCACCTGGACAAGATGGGCCAGCGTTCGACCGACACGTCATCGCTCTCGTTCACCGACGCGCACGTCCCGGCGAAGAACAGGCTCGGTGAGGAAGGCGAAGGGTTCAAGATCGCGATGAAGACGCTCGACTTCACGCGGCCCGGCACGGCAATCGGAGCGGTCGGCGTCGCGCGGGCGGCATTCGAGTACGCCTCCGCGTACTCGAAGGAGCGCGTCCAGTTCGGGATGCCGATCGCGATGAACCAGGGCATCAACTTCCTGATCGCGGACATGGCGACGAAGATCGAGGCGGCGCGGCTGCTCTGCTGGCAGGCGGCCTGGATGATCGACAACGGTATGCGCGCGACGCTGCAGTCCTCGTACGCGAAGCGGTTTGCGGCCGACATCTGCATGGAGGTCACGACCGACGCGGTGCAGGTCTTCGGCGGCTACGGGTACATGAAGGAGTACCCGGTCGAGAAGCTGATGCGCGACGCGAAGCTCTTCCAGATCTACGAGGGCACGTCGCAGATCCAGCGGCTCGTGATCGCCCGCGAGTTGCTCATGCCGCGCGACTAGCGTGGCGCTCGAGATCGATCTCTCCGGGCGCGTCGCACTCGTCACAGGAGGTTCACGCGGGCTTGGGCGCGCCGATGCGCTGACACTTGCGCGCGCGGGCGCCGACGTCGTGATCGCCGACATCCAGATCGAATCGGACTCGGGCGACGAGGCGGAGGGGTATGGGCCGCTCGCGCAGGCGGCGCGGGCGCAGGGCTTTGTCTACTCGGAGGCGACCGCGCAGGAGATCGCCGGCCTGGGCCGCCGCTCGGCAGCGGTCAAGTGCGACGTCTCCGACCGGACCCAGGTCGCCGAGACGGTGCAGGGCGTCGCGGAGGAGTTCGGCTCGGTCGACATCCTCGTCAACAACGCCGGCACGCTCGACCACCTCGGGCAGCTGCCGGATCAGGTTCCGGAGCTGTGGGAGCGCGACCTGCGCGTGAACCTGACCGGCTCGTTCAACTGTGCGCAGGCGGTGTGGCCGCACATGCAGGAGCGAGGCTGGGGACGGATCGTGAACATGGCCTCGGTTGCCGGCACCCTCGGCGGCTTCGGGCAGGCGAGCTACTCGGCCACGAAGGCGGGGCTGCTCGGCCTGACGCGCACGCTCGCGCTCGAAGGCGCGCGCCACGGCATCACCTGCAACGCCATCGTGCCCGGCATCATCGGCACCGAGGCGTTCAACTTCGGCAATCCCGACATGAACGAGCGGATGGTGAAGCGGACGGCACTCCGCCGTGTGGGGGAGCCGCAGGACGTCGCGAACGCGATCGCCTTCCTCTGCTCAGACCTCGCCTCCTACATCACCGGCGTCGGGCTCAACGTCAGCGGCGGTATCGAACTCTTCACTTTTTAGGCACACCTTGGAGACGGTGCCAGGCACTGAACCAAATGTGTAACGAACAATCCACAGGCATCAGGCACACCTTGGAGGCGGTGCCAGGCACTGAACCAAATGTGTAACGAACAATCCACAGGCATCTCGTTCGAGCTCACCGACGAGCAGCGGCTGCTGCAGCAGACCGCGCACGAGTTCGCCGCGCGGGAGCTGCGTCCCATCGCGGCTGAATGGGACGAGCGCGAGGCGTACCCCTCGGACCTGCTTGCACGGGCCGCGCGTGTCGGCCTGACCTCGTACGCGGTTCCGGCGGAGTACGGCGGCGGCGGCGCCGACGCGGTCACGAGCGCGCTCATCTCGGAGGAGCTCTCCTGGGGCTGCGCCGGGCTCGCGTCGACGATCCAGGCGACGATGTTCCCGGTGCGGCCGCTGCTCCGCTTCGGAACCGAGGAACAGCGGCGCCACTACCTTCCCCTCCTCGCGCGTGAACAAGGAACGCTGGCCGCGATCGCGTTCACCGAGGCGCACGCAGGCTCGGACCTGTCCGCGATCAAGGCCGAGGCGCGCCGCGAGGGCGACGACTACGTTCTGAACGGCGAGAAGGTCTACGTCACGAACGGCGGTGTCGCCGACGTGACGCTCGTCTTCGCGAAGCTCGACGGCGAGATCACCGCCTTCCTCGTCGAGCGCGGCGACCCCGGCGTCGCGGCCGGCCGCACCGAGCGGAAGGTCGGCCTCCGTGCCTCCCACACCGGCTCGGTGCTGCTCGAAGACGCGCGTATCCCGAAGGGGCGGCTCGTCGGCGTGGAAGGCCAGGGCTTCGAGATCGCACTCGACTTCTTCCAGGCGTCGCGACCGCAGGTCGCCGCCGGCGCGGTTGGAGTCGCCCGCGCCGCCTTCGAGCACGCTGCCGGGTACGCCCGCGAGCGGGAGGCATTCGGCCGTCCGATCCTCGACCGGCAGGGCGTCGGCTTCAAGCTCGCCGACATGGCGATGCTCCTCGAGGCGGCGCGCCTGCTCGTCTGGCGGGCCTGTGCGGCACTCGACGCCGGCGAGGACGCGGGGCTCCTCGGCTCCTACGCCAAGGCGTTCGCCGCCGACGCGGCGATGAGCGTCACGACCGACGCGGTCCAGGTGCTCGGCGGGGCAGGGGTCATGCGCGACCAGCCGGTGGAGAAGTGGATGCGCGACGCAAAGGTCTTCCAGATCGTTGAAGGAACATCAGAGATCCAGCGCCAGATCGTTACGACGTACCTCAGGGCAGGAGGAACCCTCCAGAGCCGAGGCTAGACTTGGTCGCCGTGCCGAGGCTGCGCCGTTCACCCATCTTTGGTCCAAGGAAGCGCCGCCGCAGGACGGCAGCCCAGCAGCGTGCGTTCCTGCAGCGCACGGTGATCGCCGTCTCGATCTGCGCCCTGGCCGCGATCGTGCTCGGACTCGCGTTCGCCGGGTCGCCTTCGCGGCTCGCGAGCGGCGTCCGCATCGCCGGCGTCGACGTCGGCGGGAAGACTCCGCGGGAGGCCCGCTCGATGCTCGAGCGCCGCTCGCGGGCTTTCGCCGCCGTGCCCGTCACCTTCCGTGCCGGTTCGCGCACCTGGCAGCTCGAGCCGCGCCGGCTCGGCATCACGGTCGACTGGGGCGCGGCGGTCGACGCCGTGCGCCGGCAGGGGAACGGCTTCGGGCCCCTGCGCGGCTTCCGCCGCCTCGACCTGCGCTTCTTCGGGGCGGACGTCGCCCCGCCGACCCAGGTCTACGACGCAGCGCTCGAGCAGAAGCTGAACGAGATCGCCGCCGAGGTGAACACGCCCGCCCGTGAGGCCGCCGTCGTCCTGCACGGGCGCATCCCCGAGATCGTCCCGAGCCGCACCGGGCACCTACTCGATCGCCACGCCGCCGCGGCGACGATCGTGCGCGCACTGGCGAGCCTCACGCGCGAGCCCGTCGGGCTGCCGATCGACGTCGACCACCCGAAGGTGAAGGCGGCAGACCTCCAGGTGGCGCAGGCGCAGGTGCGGACTGCGCTCTCCGCGGACGTGAAGCTGACGCTCGGCGGGACGCGCTGGAACCTTCGCCCGCCCAAGATCGCCCGTCTGCTGCAGTTGCCCGCCGACGGGCGCCGCACCCTCCGGATCGCAGGTGCGGGGGCGAGCTCGTGGTTCACCGCGCTCGCGAAGCGCGTCGACCGCAAGCCGGTCGACGCGGACTGGGCGATCAGCTCGAGCGGCATCCGCGTGATTCCCGATCAGCACGGGCATGTGCTCGACGTGCCCCGGAGCGCGAAGGCGCTGCTGCATGCGGCGCTCGTGCCCGAGCCGGCTCTTCGCTCCGCCACCATCGTTGTCGAGTCGGTGCAGGCGGACCGCTCGGCCGCCGAGGCCAAGGCGATGAGCATCAAGGGCCTCGTCGCGAGCTACCAGACCTTCTACGGCGGCGACCCCAACCGCATTCACAACGTCCAGCTGGTCTCGCACCTCGTCGACAAGCACGTCATCGCGCCGGGCGAGACCTTCTCGTTCAACGCGACGACCGGCGCCCGCACCGAGGACAAGGGATTCAAGGAAGCGCCCGTGATCATCAACGGCGAGCTCAAGACCGGCCTGGGCGGCGGGGTCTGCCAGGTCTCGACCACCGTCTTCAACGCCGCGTACGAGGCCGGCCTGCCGATCGTCTCGCGTACGAACCACGCCCTCTACATCAGCCACTACCCGCAGGGCCGCGACGCGACCGTCAACTATCCGGACACCGACCTGAAGTTCACGAACGACACCGGCCACTGGCTGCTCCTCCGCACCTGGGTCGGCCCCTCGTCGCTGACGGTCGCGCTGTACGGGACTCCCGTCCACCGGCGGGTCGTCAGCGAGACGGCGCCGCTCGTCGTCACCGGCCCGCCGCCCGTGCGCAAGGTGAAGGATCCGTCGCTTTTCGTCGGTCAGGGCGCCGTCGAGGAGAGCGGCACGCCGTCCCGCAAGACGAGCGTCGAGCGCAAGGTCTACGACGCGAACGGCAAGCTGATGTACGACACGACCTTCTACTCCTCCTATCGCGGCGAGCTACGGATCATCCGCGTCGGGACGAAGAAGCGCCCGACCGACCAGACCGACACGACGACCACGGGCACGACGACCACGACACCGAAGAAGACGACTACGACAACGACGACGACGACGACGCCTCGGCCGTAGCGATCGCCGCCGCCAGGTCGGCCGGAATGCGCGTCGGCCTCATCGTCTCCGCATCGACGCAGGCGTGCGAGGTCCAGCCGTCTGCGATCAGCTCGTCAGCGCGGGTGATCCGATAGTCGAAGCGAAAGCGTGCGCCGCGCAGCTCGCCGACGCGGGCGTGGATCGTGAGGCGGTCGTCGAAGCGGGCCGGCTGCCGGTAACGGACATGCGACTCCAGCACGAGCGACTCGATGCCCTGGTCTCGGATCGACGAGTAGCCGCCGGCATACTCCGCGAGATACGCGATCCGGGCGACCTCGAACCAGACGAGGTAGTTCGAGTTGTGGGCCACGCCCTGCGCGTCGGTCTCGGCGAACCGGACCCTGAAGTCGGTGCTGAAGCGGAAGCCCTCCACGCGCGGCACTCTACGACCGTGGCGGCCTTCGTTCTCGAACTGGCGGCGCTCCTGCGGGAGCGGCAGCCGTGCGTCGTCCTCACCGGGGCCGGGATCTCCACCGAGAGCGGCATCCCGGACTTCCGTTCCCCGACGGGCATCTGGGCCCGGTACGACCCGATGGAGTACGCCACGATCTCGGCCTTCCGTCGCGATCCCGTCAAGGTGTGGGAGTTCTACGCGCTCCGCTTCGCCGTGCTCGCGAATGCGGAGCCGAACGCGGGCCACGTCGCCCTCGCGGAGCTCGAGCGGCGCGGTCTCGTCGAAGCGGTCGTGACGCAGAACATCGACGGGCTGCACGAGCGGGCAGGCTCGCAGGAGGTCATCGATGTGCACGGGTCGATTCGGACGGCGAGCTGCCTCGAATGCGGCGAGCGCGTCCCGCTGGCGGAGGTGGTCGCCTCCCTCGCCGAACACCCTGCCCCGCCGTGCCCGCGCTGCGGCGCCGTGCTCAAGCCGGACGTGGTCATGTTCGGCGAGCTGCTGCCCGTCGAGGCGATCGACCGGGCGACCGAGCTCGCCCGCCGGGCCGGCCTGCTGCTCGTCGTCGGCTCCTCGCTCGAGGTCTATCCGGTGGCCGGCTTGCCGGAGGAGACCCTCGCGGCGGGGGGCGCGCTTGCGATCGTCAACCGTGGGCCGACGCCGTTCGACCGCCTCGCGACGGTTACGGTCGACGGCGGGGCCGGCGAGGCGCTGTCAGCGCTCGCCGACGAGCTCGCCTAGACCTAGGCCGCTGCCCGCTTGATCGTCTTCTCGTCGAGAAGGCGCTTGCAGTCCGAGCAGACCTTGCGCTCGACGTGATACGGGACGCCGGCCCGCTGCCGGATGGCATGAACCGTGACGGCGGTGTGCTTGTGCCTGCGCATGAGCGTCACTGGAATGTCCTCACAGTACTGAGACGTTCGGTCGTCGCCGTTGTTGTCGGCAGAACGTCACCAAATCTGCACACCCTTTTGACACCGCTACGCTGGCCGGGTGCGCCGGCTGGTCGTGATCCCGGTACTCGGTCTCACACTCCTGGCCGGGTGCGGCAGCAAGGGGAAGGAACCCGCCGCCGACGTCGCAGTCCTGACGCAGCCCGCCAAGTGCGTCGACGGCTCTTTCCGCAAGCTGGGCTCACGCCGGCTCGCCTATGCGGCGGTTGTCCGCTCCCGCGCGACCGTCTACCGCCGGCCCGGAGGCGGCGCCCTGGCGAGCTTCCACAGGCTGAACGTCAATCGCGTGCCGACCATCTTCTCGATCCGGGGCGCACGGGTCGACGCCGCCTGCAAGCCGCGCCAGTTCTTCGTGCAGATCCCGAGGCGGCCAAACGGTGCGACCGCCTGGGTGCCGGCGGCAGCAGTGGACGTCGAGCCGGTGACCACACGGATCCTCGTCGACCTGTCGGAGAAGCGCGTCACGCTCTACGACCGCGGCCGGAAGGTCTTGACCGCGCGGGCGGCGGTCGGCTCGCCGGCCACCCCGACACCGACCGGGAGCTTCTACGTGAACCAGCGCCTGATCCCGCTCGACCGGAACGGCCCGTTCGGGCCGGGCGCCGTCGGCATCTCGGCGTTCTCGGAGGTGCTCACCGGCTGGACGCAGGGCGGTCCGATCGCGATCCACGGCACCAATGCGCCCTGGTCGATCGGCCGGGCCGTCTCGAACGGCTGCATCAGGATCCGCAACCCACTGCTGAGGAAGCTCTTCCACCGCGCGCTCAACGGCACGCCGGTGCTGATCCGCCCATAGGATAGGACCATGGCCAGGCCAAGACAGAAGAACATCGTGGTACGGCTCGCCGGAGCAGGCGAGGAGGCGATTCAGCGGCTCGGCAATGCCCCTGGCGCAGACAAGGTGTTGGGCGCGCTCGGCACCCTGCGCGAGCGAGTCGACGAGCTGCAGAAGAGCGTGCGCACGATCGACAAGCTCGAGCGCCGGCTGACGGCGATCGAGCGGCGGCTCGACAAGCTCGAGGGCAAGGGCGCCTCCCGCAGCCGCAAGACCTCCTCGTCGGCGTCGAAGCGTTCGACCGCGAGTCGCACCCGCAAGACCTAGGGGACTCGAACTCGCAGGGCCTGCGGGACGAGCTCGAACCGGGCCGGGGTGGTTCCGGGCTGCTCGCCGTCGAGCTCGATCGGTAGGGGCTCCGGCGCGTCGACCGTCACGCTCGCGCCGCGCAGCAGCTCGGCCTTGGGGTGGGGGAGGTGCGCACCGCGGAACGTCTTCGGGAGCGTCAGCAGGAGATCGCGCTTCGTCAGGTCGCCGATGAGAAGCACGTCGAAAAGGCCGTCGCCAGGCTCGGCGTCGGGGCAGATCTTCATTCCGCCCCCCAGGTAGGCGCCGTTGGCGACGATCACGTCGTGCATGCGCGCGCGCCGCGACTCGTCGTCGACTGTCACCTCCACCTCGCTGTTGCTCCAGCCCGCGAAGACCCCGAGGGTCGCCCAGACGTAGGACGCCTTGCCGCCGAACGCCTTCGTCGTGTCGTTCGCGCGCTGGGCGATCGCACCGCTCATGCCGGCGCTCGCGACGTTCGCGAACCATGCTTGCCCTTCGCCGCCGGCCCACAAGCGGTAGGTCGCGCGGCCGAGGTCGATCGTGCGCGCGTGTCCGTTCAGGGCGATGTCGACCGCCCGGTCGAGGTTTCGCGGCAGCCCGAGCGAGCGCGCGAAGTCCCACCCCGTGCCGCGTGCGATGACGGCGATCTCGACGTCGTGCCGCGCCGCGATCCCGTTGACGACCTCGTGCACCGAGCCGTCTCCGCCGACGACGACGAGCAACTCGGCACCGCCGTCGGCCGCCTCGTGGGCGAGCTCGGTGAGCTCGCCGGGCGCGTGTGAGAAGAGCGCGTCGCCGTGCAGTCCGGCCGCGGTGGCCCGGTGCGCGATCTCCGGCCAACGCCGTCCCGTCGACCCGTTCGCCGATGCCGGGTTGACGAGGAAGACGGTCTTCGTCGCCGTCAGTGCTTCTCGCCGGCCGTGACGGTCGCGAGCGCGACGCGGGTCATCCGGTCGACCGCGGCTTGCAACTCGTCGTCGGTGATGCGCTTGAACTCTCCCTCGACGACGATGTCGCTGACGGTCAGCAGGCAACCGGCGAGCACGCCGCGCAGGGCGGCGACCGTGAAGAGCGCCGACGCCTCCATCTCGACGGCGAGCACGCCGCGCTTCGACCAGCGCTGGTACTGGTTCTCGTCCGGGTTGTAGAACACGTCGCTCGAGACGATCGGGCCGACGTGCATCGGCTGGTCCATCTCCTTGGCCGTGTGCACGGCGCCGTGGATGAGCTCCCAGCTCGCGGTCGGGCAGTGCGGCTCGTAGCCCACCAAATGGTCGGCGGTACGGTCGTCGGCGACGGCCGACAACGCGACGATCAGGTCGCCGAGCCCGTGGTGCGCCTGCAGGCCGCCGCAGGTCCCGACCCGCACCAGCTTCCTCACGCCGAGCTGGATCAGCTCCTCGAACACGATCGTCGCGCCCGGGCACCCCATGCCGGTGCCCTGCACTGACACGCGCTTGCCTTCGAAGGTGCCCGTGTACCCGAGCAGCCCGCGCTCCGAGTTCATCTCCTGTGCGTCCTCGAAGTACGTCTCGGCGATGTACTTCGCGCGCAGCGGATCGCCGGGAAGGAGGCAGGCCTCCGCGTAGTCGCCCGGCTCGGCTCGGATGTGGATCGGCATGAGTGCGCAACCCTAACCCTTGGGCATCGCTTGCGATGCCCAATAGGAGGAAGCCGGGCTCTTGCCAGTCGTCCGTTGAACTGCGCTCTGGTTCACGTGCCGCCGGTTGTCTTGACCACGAAATCTCTGTGCGACTATGCGAATCGTGAGCAAGGCGATCGAGCCGCGGCTGGCTCAGATCCTCGACTTCTGCGGCGAGGATCCCGTCGAGCGGGTGTTCCTCGAGGACGTCGCGCGGCGCCGGCTCGGGCGCTTCACCGCCTTCGAGGAGAACGGGCGCCTGACTGCCCTCTGCCACGTCGGCGCGAACGTCGTCCCCTCGGGCGAGGACTGTGGGCGCTTCGCCCAGGTTGCGGCCCGCGGGCGCGCGCGCATGATCATCGGTGACGAGCAGGCGGTCGAGGAGCTCTGGCGCGACCTCCGGCCGCTGATGCCACAGCCACGGGACGACCGGCCGGGGCAACCGGTCTACGCGATCGCCGAGCCGCCGTCCCCGGGCGGGACGGGGCTGCACGCGGCGCGCGCGTCCGACTTCAGCGTGCTGCTCCCCGCGTGCGCCGCGGCGCACGAGGAGGAGATCGGAGTCGATCCGATGGCCCGCGACGCGGAGGGCTTCCGCTGGCGGACCCGCTCACAGATCGAGGAGGGCCGCTCCTGGCTCTGGGAGGAGAACGGCGCGATCCTCTTCAAGGCGGAGGCCTCGGCGTGGACGCCGTCGGCCGTGCAGGTGCAGCAGGTCTGGGTCGATCCCGAAGCGCGCAACCAGGGCTATGCCCAGCGCGGCATGCGTGACCTCTGCCGTCTCCTGCTCGACCAGGTTCCGACCGTCTGCCTGTTCGTCCGGCCGGAGAACGCGCCGGCGATCCGTGTCTACGAGGCGATCGGGATGCAGCGCCACGGGACGTACCGCTCGCTCATCTTCTGACACGGTCCCGTGCGGGAGACGTTTCAGTGCCTGGCACCGGGGCCCCCGAATGGGTGATGGAGCCGACGCGAGACCCGAGCCGACAAGAGGAAGCGTGAAGCCCCGCATCACTGCGGCCGCGGGACTCGCTGTGGCGATCTTCGCCATGGGGTCGCTCGTGCTCCTCCTCGGTGGAAACGGCAAGGCTGCCGTGATCCACACGTGCTCGGCCACCGACCGGCAGTTTCTCGGTGCCGCGCAGCTGAACATGGCGGCGCTCGGAACGCTCTCCGAGGACTACCTCCAGGGCGATGCCGAGGCCGACGACGTCATCCAGCAGACGCAGGCCGCGGTCACCAGCCTGCTGAACACGAATCCGAGCGACCCGTCGCTCTCGAAGACCCGCTCGATCCTGCGCGCGATGTTCCTGGAGTACGGGCGTGCGATCCAGGCGGACAAGCACCACCACGATCCCGGCAAGTACATCTACCGCGCCTACGGGCTGGCGAACTTCGCGCACGACGTCCTCTCGCAGGCACAGCCGGCGCTCGCGAAGCGCGGCTGCGACGTCTCGCCGCTCCTCTAGTCCGGGGTCGGGTCTTGCATTTCGTCATTTCGGTCAGGCCGTGGCTCGGCCTGACCGAATGCAAGACCTGACCCCATAAACTCGACCGCGTCGTCGACGACGCGGAGCTTGAAGAAGCGGGCTCGGAGCTGAGGGTGCGGCTGGAGGAGCTCGTCGAGGTGGCCGAGCGCGCCCTCGACCTCGGCGTCGGGGCCTTCGATGAGCGTGTCGATCGCTCGCCGAACCTGCTCGCGCAGGACATCAGGCAAATCCTGCACGGCCTCCCGCGCCTCCTCTCGGTCCTGGCTCCACTCAGCCGCCTGCTGTTCCGCTTGGCGGCGGCGCCAGGCCTGGAAGAACTCGGCCATCGAGGATGCATCGGCCTCTCGCGCGCGCCGCTGTCTACCCTGTTCGGGTGGACACGGAATTGTTGCGCGTGCGCGTCGAGGAGCTGATCCGGCGGCACGAGCTGATTCCGCCCGGAGGCGAGGTCACCTGCCTCGTCTCGGGCGGTGCGGACTCCACCTGCCTCTGGCACGTCCTGCGCGAGCTTCGGTACCGCGTCTCCGCCCTGCACGTCAACCACAAGCTGCGCGGATCGGCCTCCGACGAGGACGCGCGCTTCTGCGCGGAGCAGTTCGATGCCACAGTCGTCGAGGCACCGGGCGGGCTGACGGAGGACGACTGGCGCGAGCAGCGCTACTCCTTCGCCACCGACTGCCTCCGCGCGACGGGTCACACCGCCTCGGACCAGGTCGAGACGGTGCTCTACCGACTGGTCGCGAGCGGGGCGGCGAAGGGCATCAAGGTACGGCGCGAGGACGGCGTCGTGCGCCCGCTGCTGACCGTCTGGCGCGGCGAGACGGAGTCGTACTGCCGCGCGGAGGGACTCGACTTCCGGACCGACGAGTCGAACCGCGACACGAAGCGCGGCCTGATCCGCGACGAGATCCTGCCGCGGCTGCGCGAGCTGCATCCCGCCGCGGAGCGCAACCTCCTCCGGCTCGCCGAAGGACAGCCATCGGCGCTCGACGAGCTGCTCGCCTCGACGGCGGGCTCGAAGCGCCTCGACCTCGGCAGCGGCCTGACCGCCGTGCGTGAGTACGACCGGGTCTGGCTCGAGCGCACGCCCGTCGCGCTCGACGGCGAGGTGCGTTGGGGCGAGTGGCGGATTGCGTCGCAGCTCCCAGGCCTTAAGGTACGGGCCTGGCGTGCCGGCGACCGGCTCGCAGGGAGGTCGAAGAAGATCCAGGACGTATTCGTCGACGCGAAGATCCCCCGCTCGGCCCGCGAGTCGTGGCCGCTGGTGGTGCGGGGGGACGATGTTGTCGCGGTGCCGGGAATCGTGGACGCGGAAGGAGTCCGGGCGGAACGCTTGTGCCAGCGGCGAGGACGTGATGTCGCAGACTGAGCTGGAGCGCCATGTCAGCGAGGTCCTGATCGACGAGGACCGGCTGCGGGCGCGCGTGGTCGAGCTCGGTGAGGAGATCTCGGCCGACTACGGCGGCCGCGACCTGCTCCTGATCGGCGTCCTCAAGGGCGCCGTCTTCTTCATGGCCGATCTGATGCGGACGCTGACGATCCCCTGCGAGATCGACTTCATGGCGATCTCCTCCTACGGCGCCCAGACCGACTCTTCGGGCGTCGTCCGGATCCTCAAGGACCTCGACATCAACATCGAGGGGAGAGATGTCCTCGTCGTCGAGGACATCATCGACTCGGGCCTGACCCTCTCCTACCTGATGCGGAACCTGGAATCGCGGGAGCCGGCCAGCCTCGAGGTCTGCTCCCTGATGACCAAGCCGGAGCGGCGGGAGATCGATGTGCCGGTGCGCTACATCGGCTTCGAGATCCCGAACCGCTTCGTGGTGGGGTACGGGCTCGATTTCGCCGAGCGCTACAGGAACCTGCCCTACGTGGGCGTACTAGACGAGGAGCTCCTTCCAGAAGGCGCCTAGAGCCCTCGTCCGGGGGGCTGTAGCTCAAAGGATGGCTGGTACCCTGCCGAAAGACGTCTCGTGAACCGATTCTTCCGCAGCGCGCTCTTCCCGCTCGTCATCATCGCGGCGCTCGTCTGGCTAGCGCTGCAGACCCTGGGCGGGAGCAGCCAGAAGAGCGAGAAGGTGACCCTCTCGGAGGTGCAGGCCCAGATCACGGCCTGCCCTGACAACTGTCTGCTGCAGGAAGTGATCTTCAGCCCGAACAAGCAGGAGCTGAAGGTCCTCTACGACGGCGGCAAGAAGGCCTACGTGCACTACCCGAGCGACCAGTCGGCCGCCGATCTCCAGAAGCTGATGGCGGACAACAGCGTCAGGTTCGACTCGAAGGGGACGGGCTCGTCGCCCTGGTGGTCGATCCTCACCTCGCTGCTGCCCTTCGTCCTCCTCTTCGGCTTCTGGATCTTCCTCATGAACCAGGTGCAGGGCGGCGGCTCGAAGGTGATGTCCTTCGGCAAGTCGCGCGCCAAGCGGATGACCCCCGACTCGCCGAAGATCGGCTTCAAGGACGTCGCCGGCGTGGACGAGGCGGTCGAGGAGCTGCAGGAGATCAAGGAGTTTCTCGAGAACCCGAAGAAGTTCCAGGCGCTCGGCGCGCGCATCCCGAAGGGCGTGCTGCTGTACGGCCCGCCTGGTACGGGTAAGACGCTGCTGGCGCGGGCCGTCGCAGGCGAGGCAGGCGTCCCGTTCTTCTCCATCTCGGGTTCGGACTTCGTCGAGATGTTCGTCGGCGTGGGCGCCTCGCGCGTGCGTGACCTCTTCGAACAGGCCAAGCAGGCATCGCCGTGCATCGTGTTCATGGACGAGATCGACGCCGTCGGCCGCCATCGCGGAGCCGGCCTCGGCGGCGGTCACGACGAGCGCGAGCAGACGCTGAACCAGCTCCTCGTCGAGATGGACGGGTTCGAGCTGAAGGACAACATCATCCTCATCGCCGCGACGAACAGGCCGGACATCCTCGACCCGGCGCTGCTGCGCCCCGGCCGCTTCGACCGTCAGATCGTCGTCGATCGGCCCGATCGCAACGGGCGCCGCAAGATCCTCGAGGTGCACTCGAAGGGCAAGCCGCTCGCGTCCGAGATCGACCTCGACACCCTGGCCGCCGGCACGCCCGGCTTCACGGGCGCCGACCTGGCCAACCTCGTCAACGAGGCCGCGCTGCTGGCAGCGCGCCGCGGCAAGAAGGTGATCGAGCAGGAGGAGCTCGAGGAGGGGATCATGCGCGTGATCGCCGGCCCGGAGAAGAAGACGCGCCTCTTCTCCGAGCAGGAGCGCAAGATCACCGCCTACCACGAGCTCGGTCACGCGATCGTCGGGCACTACCTCGACCAGGAGTCCGAGGTGCACAAGATCTCGATCATCGGCCGCGGCCAGGCACTCGGGTACACGATCTCGCTGCCGCGTGAGGACCGCTATCTGACGACGAAGCAGACCCTGATGAACCAGCTCGCCATGACACTCGGCGGTCGCGCCGCGGAGGAGATCGTCTTCAACGAGGTTACGACCGGCGCCGCCAACGATCTCGAGAAGGTCACGCACACGGCGAAGCAGATGATCATGCGCTTCGGAATGAGCGAGAAGCTCGGCCCGCGCGTCCTCGGCCGTAACCACGACATGCCGTTCCTCGGCCGCGAGATGGGCGCGGAGCCGGACTACTCGGAGGAGATCGCGCGTGAGATCGACGACGAGATCCGCCGTGTGATCGAAGAGGCGCACGAGACGGCGACGCAGGTCTTGAAGGACAACATCGACGACCTCCACCGGATCTCGCTGATCCTCATCGAGCGCGAGACGATCGACAAGGAGCAGTTCGAGCGCCTCCTCGCGGGCGAGTCCGAGGGGCAGGTCTTCGCCGACGAGAAGCCGGCGCCGGAGCCTTCGCCCGAGCCCGGGGGCGAGAAGAAGCGCAAGCCGGAGCCGAAGGCCCGGCCGTTCCCGATCCCGGGAGCGACCATGCAGCCCCCGCCGCCCGAAGGCGCGAAGGGCTAGCGGTCGAGCGAGACCCCTGCAGGCCCGACCTCCACTAGCTCGAGCTCCGGGCACCGAGAGCTCAGCGTTGTTCGAGCGCGTGTCTGTCCGACCACGGCGTCTCGGTTAGTGCTGGACGAGTCGCGTCCGTTGCTCCCTGGAGTGGTGCCGCGCATGGGGCTACGCCCCGGGGGTCAGACCCTCGGACCCGTCGCAGCGAGCCATGTCCCAGGGACTGTCCCTTGGACATGTCCGTTGCGTCAGCGCAGTGGGCGTACACGGACACGTTCGCCTGGCACGAGGCACGGATCGTTTCCCATGCTGTGGTCGTGCCGTACCGTCATCATGCTGCCCGAGGCGAGCCGCAGCACGTTGTGGCAGTGCGAGATCCCGTTCGGGTCGGCGGCGCAGTTCGTGTCGGTGAGGACGAGCGCCGTCGTCGTCGACCGCGTCGGCATCTTCCCCTTCAGCAGGTAGACGAGCTCCTGCCCGCCGATCCCGTTGACGCAGGAGCGTGGCCGCTGCACGCAGTCTCGCGCCCGTACAAACTGTGTCTTCGGAGCCGAGCGCCAGTTCTTCACGACGTGGAGCGTGCGCACCGTCGGACGACCTCCATCCGCCGGGTCGGGAGCCCTGGCGACCGTGGCCACCAGGACTCCCACCGCTAGGAGGCGAACGAAACCTGCCGACCGCCTCACCCGACGGTCACCACGAGACGCAGGATGTTGTCGGGGCCTTTGGTCTCGACCTCCATCATTCCCGGCATGTCCACTGTTCTCGTCCGGAGCCGATAGGCGCCGTTTCGCGTGAAGGCCACGGTCCTGCCGTGGCTCATCATCATCGGCCCGCCGAGGCGGAGCTTGGCGGGGCCTGAGAGCTCGACCAGCTGATGTGCGTCGAAGTCCGCGTTACGGATCGTGAGCCTGCCGCCTGGTGCAAGCGTGAGCCGCATCAGCGGCGACCTCGTCTTCCCGTTCGACCAGGTGTGACAGCCTCTGTAGACGTGCTGGATCGTCAGCGTGCGGTGGGCCGGCGCAGCGGCTGAGCTTCCGCCTGACGGCGGCACGGCGAACGCCGCGCCCGCGAGGACGCCGCCAACGAGGAATCCCGTAAGTGCGATTACGAGCTTGCGCATGGTGCTCACCTCCTTCGGTATGCGCTGCTACCCGGAATCTGATCGCTGCCGACGCGGCCCAAATCGGTCTGAACTACGGCTTCGCATCGGGGTTTTGCCGCACGAGTGCGTCCGTGCAAGCGCGGATCCGGGACTTACCCCCACCGGGTGTCAGGGTCGGCGGGGATGCGCTCGCGGCGGGCGGCGCCGCGACCAGCTCGCACTGCGACGGCCGCGAGGCTAGGCGTCGCTGTGAGTTCCTGAATACCCAGGTAGGGTATACTGACGAAGGACCTGGTCAAAGGGAGAGAGATGAGCGAGATCACCTACACCGTGCCGGGCATGCACTGCGGCCACTGCGAGCGCGCCGTCGCCGAGGAGCTCGGGCGCGTGCCCGGAGTCGAGCACGTCGCCGTCGACCTCGAGGCGAAGCTCGTCACCGTCGGCGGCGACGACCTCGAGGACGCGCAACTCCGCGCGGCGATCGCCGAAGCCGGCTACGAGGCGGCGTAGGCATGGCCGCGACGAAGGAGGTCAGGCTCGACCTCGAAGGCATGACGTGCGCCTCGTGCGCGGCACGGATCGAGAAGAAGCTCAACAACCTCGAAGGGGTCGAGGCGACGGTCAACTTCGCCACCGAGCAGGCGACCGCCCATTGCGATCCCGCCGTCCCCCTCGAGACGCTGGTCGGTGCGGTCGAGTCGGCAGGCTATTCGGCTCGCGAGGCCGCACCGGCACACGAGCACCACCACGACGAGTCCGCGCAGATTCTCCGGCGGCGCCTCGCCGCCGCGATCGTGCTCACCGTGCCCGTCGCACTCCTCGCGATGGTCTCGCCGCTGCAGTTCTCCGGCTGGGAGTGGCTTGCGCTCGCGCTCTCGACGCCCGTCGTCTTCTGGAGCGGGCTCGGCTTCCACCGGGCCGCGCTCCGTACCGCCCGCCATCTCGCCGCGTCGATGGACACCCTCATCTCGATCGGCACGCTCGCTGCCTGGCTGTGGTCTACGATCGTCCTCGTCGGGGGGCTCGACGCCGACACCTACTTCGAGGTCGCGGCGGTGATCACCACCCTGATCCTGCTCGGCCGCTACCTCGAGGCCCGTGCCAAGGGACGGTCGGGCGAGGCGATCCGCAAGCTGCTCGAGCTCGGCCAGACCGCCATGGACGTCAAGGTCGGCGATGTCTTCGTCGTCCGGCCGGGAGAGAAGATCGCCACCGACGGCGTCGTGATCGAAGGCGAGTCCGCTGTCGACCAGTCGCTACTCACCGGCGAGTCGGTCCCCGTCGAGGTCGGCGCGGGGAGCGAGGTCGCCGGCGCGACGATCAACACCTACGGTCGGCTCGTCGTGCGCGCGACGAGGGTCGGCTCGGAGACAGCGCTGGCGCAGATCGCGCGGCTCGTCGACCAGGCGCAGACGGGCAAGGCGCCGATCCAGCGTCTCGCCGACCGCGTCTCCGCGGTGTTCGTCCCGGTCGTGATCGCGATCGCCCTTGCGACGCTCGTCGGCTGGCTCGCATTCGGCGCGTCCGTTTCCGCTGCGTTCACGGCCGCCGTCGCCGTGCTGATCATCGCCTGCCCGTGCGCGCTCGGACTGGCGACCCCGACCGCCCTGATGGTCGGCACCGGCCGCGGCGCGCAGCTCGGCATCCTCATCCGCGGCCCGGAAATCCTCGAGCAGACGCGCCGCATCGACACGATCGTCCTCGACAAGACCGGCACCGTCACCGAGGGGAAGATGGAGCTCGCCGAAGTCGTGCCGCTGAACGGCGGCACCCGCGCCGAGATCCTCCGGCTCGCGGGCGCGGTCGAGGCGGCGAGCGAGCATCCGATCGCCGAGGCGATCGCGCGCGCGGCGCGGGCCGAAACCGGCTCGCTGCCTGCGGTCGAGGGCTTCAGGAACGTGCCCGGCGTCGGCGTCACCGGCGTCGTCGAGGGGCACGAGGTGCAGGTGGGGCGCGGCAACGGACGCATCGAGGTCGCCTGGGACGGCGTCCCGCACGCGACCCTTGCCGTCCGCGACACGGTCAAGCCGACGAGCGCGCAGGCGGTCGCGGAGCTGAAGGGCCTCGGGCTGACACCTGTGCTGCTCACGGGCGATGCGCAGGAGATCGCGGAGCGCGTCGCCGCGGAGGTCGGGATCGAGCGCGTGCTCGCGGAGGTCTACCCCGGCGACAAGGTCGCCGAGGTCAAGCGCCTGCAGAACGCCGGCGGAGTCGTCGCAATGGTCGGCGACGGCATCAACGACGCGCCCGCACTCGCGCAGGCGGACCTCGGGCTCGCGATCGGGACCGGCACAGACATCGCAATCGAGGCGAGCGACCTGACGCTCGTCTCCGGCGACCTTCGTGCGGCGGGCGACGCGATCCGGCTCGCGCGACGGACGCTGCGCACGATCAAGGGCAACCTCTTCTGGGCCTTCGCCTACAATGTCGCCGCGATTCCGCTCGCGGTGGCAGGCCTGCTCAATCCGATCATCGCCGCGGCGGCGATGGCCGCCTCCTCGCTGTTCGTCGTCACGAACAGCCTGCGCCTGCGCCGCTTCCACAGCCGAAGGGCGGCGACGTGAGGCACGGTTACGACAAACAGGCGCTCGCGAAGCGCCTGCACCGCATCGAAGGGCAGGTGCGCGGCATCGAGCGGATGGTCGAGGACGACCGCTACTGCATCGACATCCTCACGCAGATCTCTGCGGTCAACACGGCGCTCGAGAGCCTCGCCTTCAAGGTGCTGGACGACCACGTGAACCACTGTGTCGCGGACGCGATCTCCTCCGGCGACAAGAAGGTCGCCACGGAGAAGAGCAAGGAGCTCCTCGAGGCAGTGCAGCGTTTTGCACGCACACGCTGAGCCCGATCTCAATCGCGCCGCCTTCTCCGCCACGACGCACTGCCTTACGGGTTGCGCGCTGGGCGAGGTCGTCGGGATGGCGGTCTCGACCGCGCTCGGCTGGAGGAACCTCGCGAACATCGTGCTGGCTGTCGCGCTCGCCTTCGTCTTCGGGTACGCGCTGACGCTGTTGCCGGTGCTGCGCGCGGGTCTGTCGTTCCGTCAGGCGACGGGCGTCGCGCTCGCGGCGGACACGGTTTCGATCGCGATCATGGAGGCCGTCGACAACGGCTTCGTCGCGGTCGTGCCCGGCGCGCTCGACGCCGGTCTCGGGGACGCGAAGTTCTGGTGGAGCATCGCGCTCGGCTTCGTGATCGCGTTCGGCCCCGCGTGGGCTGCGAACCGGTGGCTGATCGCGCGTGGCCAGGGGCACGCGGTCGCGCACCGGTACCACCACTGAAGCGGCGGCCGGGGTCAGACCCCTCTCGGGGGCTGACCACCCCCTACGCCGGGGCGGCCAGGCCGGCCTGCCACGAGGCCCAGAGGCGGGCGTAGCGCTCGCCCTGCTCGACGAGCTCGTCGTGGGTCGCCACCTCGACCAGCCGTCCGTGCTCCATCACGGCGACACGGTCGGCCCGCTCCGCAGTCGAGAGCCGGTGCGCGATCGTGACCACCGTCCGTCCCTCGGCGACCGCGGCGAGGGCGCGCTCGACCGCAGCCTCCGTCGCGGGGTCCAGGCTCGACGTCGCCTCGTCCAACACGATCACCGCAGGATCGGCGAGCGCGACCCGTGCGATCCCCACCAGCTGGCGCTCCCCGGCCGACAGCCGCAGGCCGCGCGTCTGCACCTCCGTCGCCAGCCCGCGCGGCAGCGTCTCGAAGCGCTCGAGCGCGCCGATGCTTCGCAACGCCTCACGCACCTGCTCGTCGCTCGCGTCGGGGTGCGCGAGCCCCACGTTGTCCGCGATCGTGCCGGAGAAGAGATGCCCTTCCTGCGGCAGCAGCACGATCCTGCGGTGCAGCGACTCGAGCGTCGCGTCGCGCAGGTCGACACCGCCGAGCTCGATGCTTCCCTTCTGCGGGTCGTACTGCCGCGTCAGCAGCTTCGCGACCGTCGACTTGCCGGCGCCGGTGGCCCCGACGAGCGCCACGTGCTCGCCGGGACGCAGCTCGAGCGTCACCTTGCGGACGACGGGACGCTTGCCGGTGTACGAGAAGGTCACGTCACGCAGCGCAAGCACGCCGTCGCGGGGCAACTCGGCTGCGCCGGGCTTCTCGGCGATCGGGCTCGGCACCTGCAGGAGCCCGACGATCTTCGCCAGCGCCGCGAGCCCCTGACGGAACTCACCCAGCCACTCCGTGAACCGGCCGATCGGGTCGAAGAGCTGGATCAGGTAGAGCACGAAGGCGGTGATCGTGCCGATCGTGATCTCGCCGCGGCGATACATGCCCGCGGCCGCGAGCAGCACGACGAGCAGGGCCGCCGCCTGCGCCAGCGGCAGGAACGCGAAGAGGCGGATGTTCACGAACGATGCGCGGCGCCAGGCGCTCACCTGTGCCTGGCTGCGCGGCTTGTAGCGGTCGAGCGTCCGCGCCTCGCGCCGGAATGCCTGCACGACGCGCACGCCGGCGAGGCCCTCCTGCAGCGCGGTCAGCGTCTCGGCCACGCGATCGCGGATCGCGTGATACGCGCGTCCGGCGCCGTGGTGGAAGCTCCAGCTCGAGGCGACCAGGATCGGCAGCGCGACGAGTGAGATGAGGGCGAGCCGCAGCGACAGGAACGCGAGCGCGACGACGGTCAGGACGATCTGGAGCGCGCTGCCGGTGATCTCGATCAACGCCTCGCGGACGAGCTCGTTGAGGGACTGGACGTCCGAGGTCAGTCGCGACACGAGCACGCCGGTACGCTCGCGCTCGAAGAAGCCGAGCGGCAGCGCCTGCAGCTTGTCGAACGCGGCCACGCGCAGGCTGTCGAGGAAGCGCTCGCCCGCCTTCGCCGCGAGCAGGACCTGAATGCGCGCGACGAAGGGCTTTGCCAGCGCGAGGCCGAGGAAGACGAGCGCCGCGATGTCGAGGGCGTGCGGATCGTGCTTGCGGATGCCCGCGTCGACGGCGTAGCGGACGAGCGCCGGCCCGGCCAGGGTGATCAGCGTCGAGACGATCACGGCGGCGGCGGCGCCGAGATACAGGCCCCGCACCGGCCGCAGCAGTGGTTTGACGTGCCGCCAGACCGCCTTCGCCGAGGCACGTTCCATCATGCGGCCGCCTCCAGCGCGAGCAACGCGCGGTAGCGAGGCGAGCGGCGCAGGAGCTCCCCGTGCGTCCCCTGCTCGAGGATGCGTCCGTCCTCGAGCAGGGCGACGCGGTCGGCCAGCGCGATCGTGGCCGGGCGGTGGGCGATCACCAGGGTGGTGCGTCCGGACATCACCTTCGACAGGGCCGCGCGGATCTCGTGCTCCTTCGTGGCGTCGACGGCGGAGGTGGCGTCGTCGAGGACGAGCACGGCCGGATCGGCCAGGATCGCCCGGGCGATCGCGATCCGCTGCCGCTGGCCGCCGGAGAGCGAGAAACCCCTCTCCCCGAGCACGGTGTCGTAGCCCTCGGGGAGCGCGGCGATGAACTCCGCCGCCCCCGCGAGCAGCGCGGCCTGCTCGACGTCCTCGTCGCGCGCATCGGGACGCGCGAAGCGGATGTTCTCGCGCACCGTGTCGGTGAAGAGGAACGTCTCCTCGAACACGAGCGCGACCGCGCTGCGCACGTCGGCGAGCCGCAGCTCGCGCACGTCGTGCCCGTCGAGGAGGACACGGCCGGCGTCGGGGTCGTAGAGGCGCGCGAGCAGCCCGGCCACGGTGCTCTTGCCCGACCCCGTCGCGCCGACGAGGGCGAGCGACTCCCCCGGTGCCAGGCGGAGGTCGAGCCCGTCGAGGACGGGGCGGTCGCCCTCGTGTCCGAACTGGACATCCTCGAGGCGCACGTCGCCGCGCACCGGCTCAGCGAGCGTTTGCGGATGGCGCGGCTCCCGCAGCTGCGGCTCCGCCTCGAGCACTTCCGAGATGCGCGCGCTCGCGCCGACCGCCTTCTGCAATGTCGTCACCCGCTGCCCGAGCACGCGCAGCGGCCAGACGAGCATCGCCACGTACGCGTTGAAGGCGACGAACGAGCCGAGGGTGAGATCGCCGTCGATCACCCGCTTGCCGCCGAGCCACAGCACGGCGAGCAGACCGAGCGAGGGAAGGAGCTCGAGCACCGGCATGAAGACCGCGTCGAGCCTGGCGATGGCGAGCGCGCGGTCGACGATCGCGCGGCTGCGCTCGCGAAAGCGGGTGGCCAGCGGCTCGCCGGCGCCGAGGCCCTTGACGACCCGCACGCCGGCGATGGTCTCTTCGACGAGCGTTGCGGCCTCGCCCCAGCTCTCCTGCAGCTGCTCGGTGCGCCGGTGGTAGCGGCGTGAGTAGATCCAGCCGGCGAAGAAGATCAGCGGCAGTGGGATCAGGACGACGAGCGCGAGCCTCCAGTCGAGCACGAGCAGCACGATCGCGACCGCGAAGACGGTGAGGACGTAGCCGATCGTGTGCCCGATCGAGTCCATCATCCGCGCCACGTGCTCGGAGTCGGAGGATGCACGCGACATCAGCTCGCCCGGCCCGACCCGGTCGTGGTAGCTCGCGTCGAGCCGCAGCGCGTGCGCAAAGATCGCGTCCCGCACGCGCGCGTCGGAGCGGGCGCGGTTGCGAATCGCGTACACGTGTCGAACGGCGCCGGCGCTCATCTCCAGCAGTCCGACGCCGAGCAGCGCGGCGAGCCAGAGCAGCAGCGTGTGGCGATCCTTGGTGAGGATGCCGTGGTCGATCGCCTGCTTGACCATCAGCGGCGCGGCGACCGCGCCGACTTGCCAGAGCAGGCCGGAGAGAGCGGCGCCGACGACCCCGCTGGCCTGAGAGCGAATGACGGCGCGTACGAAGCTCCACGCCGCGCGCCGACGCACGTCGTGATCCCCCATCGGTCAAAGTATCCAGTGGTGTCAAACCAGCGCCCGCCGGTCGAAGAACGCTTCCCGCGCCCGTCGGTGATGGGAGTCGTGAACGTGACCCCCGACTCGTTCTCCGACGGCGGCGTCCACCTGCAGCCGGCGGCCGCGGCCGCAGCCGGCTGGCGGATGCTGGACGAGGGCGCGGCGATCGTCGACGTCGGCGGCGAGTCGACGAGGCCCGGGTCCGAGGGGGTGTCGGCCGCGGAGGAGCTGCGCCGCGTCGTGCCGGTGCTGGAGGCGCTGCACGGAGCACCACTCTCGATCGACACGGCGAAGGCAGAGGTCGCCAGGCGCGCGGTGGAGCTCGGGGCGGAGCTCGTCAACGACGTCACCGCGTTGCGCGCCGACCCGGAGCTCGCCGAGGTGGTCGCCGAGTCCGGCGTCTATCTCTGCCTGATGCACATGCAGGGCGAGCCGCGCACGATGCAGCGCAACCCGACCTACGGCGACGTCGCCTCCGAGGTGGCCGCGTTCCTGGAGGAGCGGCTGCGGTTCGCGATCGACGCGGGTATTTCGGAGGAGCGCGTCGTGCTCGATCCCGGCATCGGCTTCGGCAAGACGGTGGAGCACAACCTCGAGCTCGTGCGGAGGCTCGACGTCCTCACCGCGCTCGGGCGGCCGGTGCTGGTCGGTTTCTCGCGCAAGAGCTCGCTCGGCCGCATCCTCGGCGACCCGGAGGCGACGACGGGCTCGCTGGCGGCAAGCCTGGCGGCCGCGGTGGCCGCGTACGAGCGCGGTGCGACGATCCTGCGCGCCCACGACGTGCGCGAGCACGTCGAGGCGCTCACGTTCGCAGCGGCGGTGACGCACTGATCCTCGAGGTTCACGGGCTCGAGCTGTTCGGGCGGCACGGCGTCAACGAGGACGAGCGCCGCGACGGCCAGACGTTTCTCTTCGACGTCACGCTCGAGGTGGACGAGCCGCGCAAGGACAGGATCGACGCGACGGTCGACTACCGGCGCGTGCGCGACGTCATCGCCGCCGTCAGCGACGCCAAGAGCTACGTCCTGCTCGAGACGCTCGTCGCGGCGGTCGCCGACGCGCTGGTCGAAGAGCTGCAGCTCGAGAGGGTGCGCGTTCGCGTGCGCAAGCCGGGCGTCGCCTGGGCGGAGTGGACGGGAGTTACCTGCGAGCGGCCGTGACGCTGAGCCGGTACTCGGCGATGCGTGTCGCCGGACGCACCTCGACGTAGACGTAGCTGCCCTGGCCACGGTTGCGGTACGAGGCGACGCCGCTCTTTCCGGTCGCGAGTGCGCGCGGCTGGTTCGCCCGGCGCAGGAGGCGGACGAGCACGGTGCCCGTCACGCGTGCGCGCAGCACTCGGCCCTTCGGCGCCCAGACGCGGTACAGGTCGATCGGATCTTCGTAGCGGTCGAGCCGGGCGGTGATCGACCCCGACGTGCGTGCAGCAACGGTCAACGGTGGCGTGCCGGCGAGAAAGAGCCCGTGCGGCTCGATCTCGCGCGGCTTCTCGTTCGGCTCCTGGGGGTCGCGGATCGGCGCCTTGTAGGCGAGCGCAGCAGGAATGCTCAGCAGGCCGTAGCCCGACGCCTGGTCGATCCCGCTCGCGGCGATGTCGGTCGCGGACTGCCGCATCACGTCGAAGAGCTGCGTGTTGTCGAGCTCGGGCCTGAGAGTCCAGATCCAGGCCGCAGCGCCGGATACGAGCGGCGACGAGAAGCTCGTCCCGGCCACCCCGCCGATGTAGCCGGACGGGTCCTCGGCGAGCGGCTCTGCGACCGTGAAGCGGACGCCCGGCGCGGCCAGGTCGACCATCGGCGAGAGCGACGAGAACGCGGCGACGCGGTTGTTCTCGTTCGTCGCACCGACCGTGAGCACGTGGGGGTAGAACGCGGGGTAGTTGGGCGGGCTCCCCTGCAAGCCTTCGTTCCCGGCCGCCGCGACCACGAGCGAGCCGGAGCGATACGCGAAGCGGATCGCGTCGTCGAGCATCGGGTCGTCCTCCTCGCCCCCGAAGCTGAGGTTGATGACGCCGGGGCCATGGCGTGCGGCTTCGTAGATCCCCTCGATCGCGGCACCCTCGCTCAGGAAGCCGAACGGGCTCGCGTCCCAGATGCGCAACACGACGTCGGGATAGACACCGACGATGCCGACGCCGTTGTTCGGCGCGGCAAGGACGGAGGAGACCTCCGTACCGTGATCCTCGTCCTGCTCGGTCGTCGTCTGCGCGTTGAGCGCAGTCGTATTCGGCCGTGACGCGAACTCCGGATGGGTGAGGTCGACCCCGGAGTCGACGACCGTCACCGGCTTGCCGGGTCCTGGCGAGTCAAGCTGGTCGGCCCCGATCGCGGCTCGCCACCACTGCGTCGGCACGAGCGGGTCGGTGGCCTTCGCCAACGCGGTCGCTGTGGTCGGAAGCGAGCGCTCAGGCCGGCTGAGGCGGACGACGCCGGCCTGCCTGAGGTCGGCAACCGCGTACGACGGGACACGCCAGATCCGCAGCGCCGGCGCCAGCTCGGTGCCTCCGGCGGCGCGTGCGAGCCGCTCCCCGCCCGGTGCCCGGTTGAGCTGGACGAGGTCGGCGCGGGCCTGGCCGGCTGCCACGAAGAAGACGGCCACGGCGATCAGGAGCCTGGGCGCCACGTGCCCCGCAGAGTACTCGCGATTAGGCTCCGGGGGTGGTCAGAGCCTTTGTCGGCCTGGGGTCGAACCTGGGGGAGCGGGAGGTCACCCTGCGCGCCGCCGTCAAGCGCCTGCGCGTCCTGCCGGAGACCGAGGTGCGCAGCGTCTCGTCTTTTCGAGACACCGAGCCGGTCGGCTACGTCGACCAGCCCCGGTTCCTGAACGCGGCAGTGGAGCTCGAGACCGGCCTGAGCGCGAGGGCTCTCCTCGGTGCCCTGCTCGAGCTGGAGCGGGCCTTCGGCAGAGACCGCAGCGGCGGCTCGCCGATGGGGCCGCGGACCCTCGATCTCGACCTCCTCCTCTACGGGGACGAGACGATCGACGAGCCGCTGCTCGAGGTGCCACACCCGCGGCTGCACGAACGGCGCTTCGTCCTGGAGCCGCTTGCAGAGCTGGACCCGGAGCTCGAGGTGCCTGGAAGGGGACAGGTCCAGACCCTCCTGGCGCGACTACACTCGGAACCATGAGCCACCTGGACGAACTGGACGAATTCGAGGCGGAGCTCGAGCTTCGGCTCAAGAAGGAGTACACCGCCGTCTTCGGCCTCTTCGGCTACTGCGTCCTCACGCAGGACGCCACCTACCTCTGCAACAAGCTCGACCTCGCCCAGGTCTCGCAGCCCAACTACCCGTTCTTCCACCTGAAGATGGAGGACGTCTGGGTCTGGGACAAGAACCGTCCGACCCGGATCATTCCGCGCGCCGAGGTGTGGACGTCGAGTGACGTGACCGTGGAGGAGCTCCGGGGCGAAGGCGACGAGCCGAGCCTCACCGCCGAGGCGCTCGCCGAGAAGATCGGCGAGTCCTTGTCGACGGACGAAGACCTCTAGCCGGACATGCTGCTCGCAGTCGACGTGGGGAACACCCAGACGGTGTTCGGTCTCTTCGACGGCGCCGAGCTGGCCGAGCACTGGCGCATCGCCACCGAGCGCAACCGCAGCGGCGACGAGCTCGGTGCGCTGTACAAGAGCTTCCTCGACCTCGACCGCGTCGCCGGCATCACCCTCTCGTCGACCGTTCCCCAGCTGAGCCGCGCCTACCAGGAGTTCGCCTCGCGGTACACGGACGCCGAGCTGTTGGAGCTCGGCCCGGGGGTGAAGACCGGCATTCCGGTGCGCTACGACGATCCGCGCGAGGTCGGCCCGGATCGAATTGCGAACGCGATCGCCGCCGCAGAACGGTACGGCCCACCGTGCATCGTCGTCGACTTCGGCACCTCGACGAACTTCGACGTCGTCTCCGAGGACGCCGAATACGTCGGCGGCGTGCTCGCGCCGGGCATCGAGATCTCGATGGACGCTCTTTTCGAGCGCGCAGCCCGTCTGCGCAAGGTCGACTTCGTCGAGCCGCCGAGCGTGATCGGCAAGACGACCGTGGGGGCGCTGCAGTCAGGCGTGGTCTACGGCTTCGCCGGCCAGGTGGACGGGATCGTCCGGGCGATCCGCGAGGAGCTCGGCACCGACGCGCGCGCGATCGCGACCGGCGGTCTGGCCGAGCTGATCTATCCGCACTCGAGCACGATCGAGCAGGTCGATCCGTTCCTCACGCTCGAGGGGCTCCGGCTCGTGTGGGAGCGGAACCGCTAGACGTCTCGCCCGGGCAGCGTGCACACGCTGCTGGCCGCGCGAAGCTGGATGTGCTCCATGTCTAGCCGCCGCCGTAGATCGAGATCGGCATCGAGTCCAACAAGATCTCGTCCACCGGATCGGGCAGCTCTGCCTCCAGCCGCTCCACGATCTCGGCCGCGCCGGGCGCGGCGGCGTACAACCGTGTGACCACGTCGTCCGTCGTGTCGAGCTGGACGAGCTCCTGCTTGAACGGCTTCGGGAACCGGCCGCGGCCGAGATACCACCCGTAGAACTTCTTCAGGAAGCCGGCGGCGCGATGCTCGCCGAGCTCGCGCACGGTCTCGCGGATGAAGAGGATCAGCTCAGCGGCGACCTCCTCACGCGAGGGCGCGGCCGCGTCGCCGTCGACGATCTCGCGCAGCGCCCACGGATTGCCCTGCGCGCCGCGGCCGACCATCACGGCCGCCGCGCCGGTCGTCGCGAGCACGGTCTGCGCACGGGCGCGCGAGGTGATGTCGCCGGAAGCGATCACAGGCACTTGCACGCGCTCGACGAACTCCGCGGTCAGCGCGTGGTCGGCTTCGCCGGTGTACATCTGCCGCGCCGAGCGGGGGTGCAGAGTCAGCGTCGCCGCGCCGGCCTCGACGAGCCTCGGCCCGATCTCCAGGCAGGCGCGCGAGCCGTTCTCGAGGCCTCGGCGCATCTTCACCGAGACGGGCACGTCGACCGCGTCGGCCACGGCCGCGACGATCGCGCAGGCGCGCTCCGGATCTTCGAGCAGGGTCGCGCCGGCGCCCGTCTTCGTGACCTTCCTGACGGGGCAGCCGAAGTTGATGTCCACGATGTCGGCACCCGCGGCCGCGACCATCCGGCCTGCCTCGGCCATCACCGACGGCTCGGAGCCGAAGATCTGGATCGCGAGCGGACGCTCGTCCCGGGCGACCCGCAAATAGCCCAAAGTGCGCTCGTTTCGATGCTCGAGCCCGGCGCAGCTGACCATCTCCGAGCAGACGAGGCCCGCCCCGTAGCGCCTCCCCTGGCGGCGGAAGGCCTGCACGCTCACCCCCGCCATGGGCGCGAGCACGAGCCGGGTCGGGATCTCGACCCCCTCGATCCACCAGGATTCCCGGAGATTCACCTGCACAGAGCGCGAAATAGTACCTCGATCCCCTGTTGACGGCTTCCGTCGAAGTGGCTACTATTCCCGCCCGCGACGGCGCCTCTGCGCCGCGCTTTTTTCATCTGAAGGGGGCTGCAGGAAGCAGTGAAGGAAGTGATCCTCACACCCGAGGGGTACGAGAAGCTCAGGCGCGAGATCGAAGAGCTGTCGACCACTCGCCGCCGCGAGGTGGCCGAGCGCATCCGCATCGCGCGTGAGTTCGGCGACATCGCGGAGAACGCGGAATACGACGACGCCAAGAACGAGCAGATGCTGCTCGAGCATCGCATCGCGACCCTCGAGGAGCGGCTGCGCGACGCCCGCGTCATCTCGAAGAAGGACATCGCCAAGGACGTCGTCTCGATCGGCTCGAAGGTGCGGCTGCGCGACGTCGACGCGAAGGAGACGGTCGAGTACCACATCGTCGGCTCCGCCGAGGCGAACCCCGCCGAGAACAAGCTCTCGAACGAGTCGCCGGTCGGCAAGGCGATCATCGGGAAGAAGAAGGGCGAGACGGTCGAGGTCGCTGCACCGCGCGGCAAGATGAAGTTCAAGATCCTCGAGATCAAGGCCGCATAATCGCGCGGCCGGCGCGTCGGTCGCTCGTCCTCTGTTACCACGCCGTCTCGACGACCTGGTCGCACCGGCTCTCGATCCCGCCGGACCTGCTGCTGCGCCAGGTCGGAGCTCTGTCCCGCTTCTGGCAGATCCACGCCACGTTCGACGACGCCTTTCGCAGCGCCGCGAGCGTCTTTCCCGCGCTCGAGCGACTTGGTGCGACGATCCAGATCTTCGTCTGTACCAAGTACGCGCGCGCCGGAGCGCCACTCGCGATTCCCGAGCTCGCCGGCGACGATCCCGGCCGGCTCGCGACCATGTCCTGGGACGAGCTGCGTGAGCATGCCGACCGCGGCGTCACGATCGGGTCGCATTCGGTCTCGCACGCACATCTGACGCGCCTCTCGGACACCGAGCTGCGGCGAGAGCTGGAGGAGTCGAAGGTCGAGCTCGAAGTCGAGCTCGACCGCTCCTGCCATGACCTCGCCTACCCCTACGGTGAACACGACGAGCGCGTCCGCGCCGCCGCGCGCGCCGCCGGGTACGACCGTGCCTACGCGCTTCGTGGTCGCAAAGGCGATGCCTGGGCGTGGCCCAGGGTGGACCTCTATCGCAGGCATACAGTTACCCGTGCGCTTCTGCGCGCGGTGACGACGTGATCGACCTGCATTCGCACATCCTCCCCGGGCTCGACGACGGTGCCCGCGACTTCGACGACGCGCTCGAGATCGCCCGAGCCGCCGTCGCCGACGGCATCACGGCCATCGCGGCGACGCCGCACGTTCGCGAGGACTACCCGACGACGGCGGACGCGATGGAGATCGGCGTCAGGCAATTGCGTACCGCGCTCGAGCGCGAAAACATCGACCTCGAGCTCCTGCCCGGCGGCGAGGTCTCCCTCGAGCAGCTCGACCGGCTCTCGCCCGACGAGCTGCGCCGTTTCGGCCTCGGCGGGAATCCGAAGTACCTCTTGATCGAGACCCCGTACCTGGACTGGCCGCTGCCGTTCGGCGAGCTCGTGTCCCGGCTGCGCGCACTCGGCATGACGCCGGTGATCGCGCACCCAGAGCGAAACGGCGCCGTGCAGGCCGACCCGGCGAAGGTGGCGGATCTTGCCCACGCGGGTGCCCTGATCCAGGTGACCGCCGCGTCCCTCGACGGCCGGCTCGGCTCGCGCACGCGCGCTTGTGCGCGGAAGCTCGTCGACGGGGGCCTCGTGCACATGGTCGGCAGCGACGCGCATACGCCCGGGATCCGCGAGGTCGGGTTGTCGGGAGCGCGCACGGCGATTCGCGACGAGCCGCTTGCGGCCTGGCTGACGGAGTCGGTTCCGGCGGCGATCGTGCGCGACGAGCCGCTGCCGTCACGGCCGACGCCGACGAGACGGCGGGGCCTCTTGGGTCGCCTGCGCGGCGGTTAGGCTCTCGCGCGTGCTGCCGAAACGTTTTACGGACCGAAACGAGGTTGCTGCGGTCCGGGCCGAGGCGGCGGAGCTCGAGCCCGGGTCGGAGGGCGATCAGCAGCACCGGCTCGCCGGCCGCGTGCTCGCCCGCCGCGACATGGGCAAGCTGATGTTCCTCGATCTCGTCGACCGGAGCGGCCGCATCCAGCTGCTCGTGCGGCCCGACGAGCTGGGCGGCGTCGACCTCGACGTCGGCGACATCGTCGGCGTCGGCGGCGTCGCGACCAAGACCAAGCGCGGCGAGCCCTCGCTCGCAGTCCGCGAGCTCGTGCTGCTGGGCAAGATCCGCACACCTCTGCCGGACACCTTCCATGGGCTGACCGACACCGAGGCCCGCTACCGCCGGCGCTACCTCGATCTGCTGATGAACGAGGAGGCACGGCAGGACGCGCTCGTGCGCTCGCGCATGATCGCGGCGATTCGCGCGTACCTCGACTCCGAAGGCTTCGTCGAGGTCGAGACGCCGATCCTGCAGCCCCAGTACGGCGGCGCGTTCGCCGAGCCGTTCGTGACCCACTCGAACTACCTCGACCAGGACGTGTTCCTGCGAATCGCCGACGAGCTCTACCTCAAGCGCTTGATCGTCGGCGGTCTCGAGAAGGTCTACGAGATCTCGAAGGACTTCCGCAACGAGAGCGTGTCGTACAAGCACTCGCCGGAGTTCACGCAGCTCGAGTGGTACGAGGCCTACGCCGACTACAACGACACGATGGAGCGCACCGAGACGCTGGTGGAGCGAGCCGCGCAGGAAGCGATCGGTACGACCAAGGTGACCTTTCGCGGCCACGAGCTCGACCTCGCACGGCCGTGGCGTCGCGTGAAGTTCGTCGAGGCGCTGGAGGAGAAGGGTGCCTGGTCGCGCGACCCCGACGAGCTGCGCGCGAAGCTCGACGCCGCGGGCGTCGACACGACCCACGACAAGACGTGGGCGCAGCTCGTCGATCACGCGTACTCGCACTTCGCCGAGCCCGAGCTGATCCAGCCGACCTTTGTGATCGACTGGCCGATCGAGATGTCGCCGTTCGCCCGATCGACCGACGACGACCCTGGGCTCGTGGAGCGCTTCGAGGCCGTCGTCGCCGGGATGGAGTTCGCCAATGCCTTCAGCGAGCTCAACGACAGCGAGGAGCAGGCGCAGCGCTTCGAGATGCAGGCGGCCGAGAAGGCCGCGGGGGACGCAACTGCGGAAGAGGGAGACCCCGACTACGTCGAGGCGCTGTCATACGGCATGCCGCCGACGGGTGGTTGCGGCATCGGCATGGACCGCCTCGCGATGGTCCTCACCGGCCGCGACACCATTCGCGACGTGATCCTCTTCCCGGCCCTGCGCGAGCGCAGCTGAGGCCGATGGATCAGAGCGCCGCCCGTCGCTGGTGGCCGGTCGCGGCCGGCGTCGTGCTCGGAGTGCTCGTCGGCGTGCTCGTCGCGCTTGCCGGGCCGGGCACGCGCAAGGCCGAGGCGAAGGTCCTGATCTCCTCACCGGCAGGCGGAAGTGCAATCCGGCCGTTCCTGCCGAACCTGCGTGAGCTCGCCACGAGTGGAGTGGTGGCCGGAAACGTCAAGAGCACCCTGCGGCTGCCGGAGTCGACGGAAGAGCTTCGCCGCCACCTGCACGCCAAGATCCAGCCGCAGTCCGAGGTGATCGTCATCGCCGCGACCGACGGTCAGGCCGAGACGGCACGCCAGGTGGCGCAGGAGGCGGCAGTCGTCTTCGCCCAGCTCGTCGGCGCGCGCTTCGGAGCTGCGAAGCCTGCGCTGCAGGCGGCGGTGCTCGACTCCGCGCACGTGCTCGCCGGACCGGACCGGCATTTGGTGCGTAACGGGTTGATCGGGGCGCTGGCCGGGCTGCTGGTCGGCTCGGCCGCGTTCTTCCTCCTGGCGGGAGAGCAGAAGCGCGCGCCCGCGGGCGTGGGCGTCGACGACCGCGACCTGACGCGGCGCGAGCATCTGGTCGAGGAGCGGCTGAAGAACGTCACCGACCGCGAGCGCGCGCTCGCCTCGCGCGCCGGCCAGCTCGCAGCGCGCGAGCGTGCGCTGGAGGAGTTCGAGCAGCCACCGCCCCCGCCTCCTCCCGCGCCTGAGCCGGAGCCCGCGCCTGAGCCGGAGCCCGTACCGGCACCGGAACCCATACCTCAGCCGGTCGTCCCGGCAAGCCGAAACATCGAGGATCTGCAGAGAGCTGTGGACTCCCAGATCGGTGCGACCCCGGAGCAGATCGAAACGTGGCGGACATACCTCTTCTTCCTCCGCGGGCACGCAACCGCAGACGGCCGGCTGCCCCGCAACTTTGAAGGCCTGATCGAGGACGTCTTCGGAGATGCGCTTCCCTGACGGTTTGCCGGCGGCGCGAGCTGCGCTAGCTTTCGTCAGGTGCGCTCGTTGCTCGACGCGGCCCGAAATCGGCTGTTCCAGGCCACTGCGCTCTATGCGCCGGGCGGCGACAGCATGCGCGCCTGGCTCCATCGCCAGCGCGGTGTAGAGATCGGTGAAGGCACCTGGATCGGGCTCGGCACCATCATCGAGCCGGGCTTCCCGCGGCGAGTCGTGATCGGAAAGCGTGTCGCGATTGGAATTCGAGTGACGATCATCGCGCACTTCGAATACAAGGGGATCGACCGTAGAACGGGTGAGCCGTTCCTCTCCGACGAGGTCTCGGTACGCATCGGCGACGACGCCTTTATCGGTCCGGCTGTCGTCATCCTTCCCGACGTGACCATCGGCGAGGGCGCAGTCGTGACGGCCGGCAGCGTCGTCTCCCGCTCAGTGCCGCCGCTGACGATGGTGCAAGGCAATCCGGCCAAGCCGGTGGCAAGGAGCTCGGTGCCGCTGGGCCTCCACACGCCCCTGCACGAGTATTACCGGCAGCTCAAGCCGATCCGGCCTCAGCGGCGCGAGGCGCAGCCGGAAGCGCTTCGCTAGCGGTCGGCGGCCGGGTCTGCGGAGCCGGGGATCTCCGGTATCTGCTCGACGAGCTGCGCGGGAAGGTGGAGGTACCGCGTGGCGCGGCGCTTCTGTTCGATGTCCCGGAAGACTCGTGCGACGTCGTCCTCGCTCAGGCCGACGGCGGGGCCTACGGACGCCGGCGCCAGGCCGCGGTTGTAGGCGTACAGGCAGATGTCCAGCTTGTCGTAGGGGAGCGAGAAGTAGAACTCTTCCTGGCTCTGCGGCAAGGAGTAGGTATCGGTGGTCGGCTCCTGCTCGAGCACGTCGGCGGGCAGGCCGAGGTGCTCCGCCAAGCGGTAGACCTGCGTCTTGTAGAGATGGGCCAGCGGCTTCACGTCGGCAGCGCCGTCGCCGTTCTTGACGAAGAACCCTTGGTCGTACTCCAGGCGATTGGGCGTTCCGACCACGGCATATCCGAGGCGGTCAGCGTGGTAGTACTCGATCATCTTGCGAACGCGCTGCTTGAAGTTCGTTGCGGCGACAATCGCGAGATAGTTCTTCGCCGGGAGCCGGACCTCCACCGTCTTCCCATCGGGGGCCTCGGCGACGAGCGAAAAGAGCCGGTACGAGTCCGTGCCGAGGACGCTGGGCAGCGCGATCTTCCATCTCCATGCGTCCGTCAGCTCGGGTATGAGCTCGCGGACGGCCGCGTCGCGTTCCCTGTAACAGCCCGCGGCCTCGAGGATCGGCGTGATGTCGTGCTGGACAGTGTCGAGTCCGAGAGCGTCGGCAACCACACGGCTGACCCGGAGGGTCTCGTCGGCCGAGTCCGTCTCAGGCATCAGCAGAGCCAGGGTGTGGCTCGGCCCGAATGCTTGCACGCAGAGGGCAGCGCTGACGGAGCTGTCGACGCCGCCGGAGAGCCCGACCACCGCCCCGCGGCGTCTGAGCTCGCGCGTGACGATCCGCTCGAGCGCCGCGACGATGTCCGCCGCCACACGTTCGCAGTCGATCTCCAGGACGGCCGGCGTCAGCGGCTCAGCACTCCCGGACACTGCGGTCACGCTGCCGGCCCCGAGTTCCGCTTCGTCTCCAGGAACCGGAGGATGTTCTCGATCGAATCGAGGTTCTCCGGGACGAGCTCAGCGTCGGTGATCACGATGGCGTGGGCCTCCTCGAGGTATCCGACGAGCTCGAGCACGCCGGTCGAGTCGATGATGCCCGCCTCGATCAACGACGCCGACGCCGGCAGCGTGCGGAGCTCCTCGCCGAGCAAGAAGTTCTCCGCGAGGAACGATCGAAGCTCTGCCTCCATGCGTCCGATTCTAGGGACAGTTCGAAGCGCGGTTGCGGCCCGGAAAAACCCGCTAGCGTGACTGACATGTGCGGTCTCGCAGGGATCTACGCCGGAGACGGCCGGCGGCCGCCGCCTTCGCTGGTCCTTGAGATGGTCGGCGAACTACGACATCGGGGCCCGGACGGGACCGGTCTCCTGGTCGACGGCGGAGCCGTTGTCGCGAGCGCCCGGCTTGCGACCGTCGACCTGGAAGGCGGCGACCAGCCGCTCTCCGACGAGCGCGGTCGTTTCTGGGCGATGCAGAACGGTGAGATCTACAACTACGTCGAGCTGCGAGCCGAGCTCCGTGCGCTGGGTCATCGGTTCGCCACCACCTCGGACACGGAGGTCATTGCCCATGCCTACGACGAGTGGGGGGTGGACTGCCTTCGGCGCTTCAACGGTGACTTCGCCATCGCGGTCTGGGATCGCGACCGGGGCGAGCTTTTCCTCGCGCGCGACCGGTTCGGCGTCCGCCCGCTCTTCCTGGCCGAGTACGGCGGCGACCTCTGCTTCGCCTCCGAGGCCAAGGCGCTGCTCCGCCATCCTGCCGCGATCCGCGAGCTCGACCCGGTGGGCGTGGTCGACGCCTTCACCCTCTGGTCGACCCTTCCCGACCGCTCGAGCTTCGCCGGGATCCGCCAGCTGCCGCCGGCCCACTACGCCTTGATCGGACCCGAGGGGGTCGTCGTCCAGCAGCGCTGGTGGGACATCGAGTTCGTGCCGCAGGCGGCCGGGAGCGACGTCCTCGACGAGTTGGAGGCGCTCCTCGTCGACGCCACCCGTCTGCGGCTGCGCGCCGACGTCCCGGTCGGCGCCTACCTGAGCGGGGGCCTCGATTCGTCGGCCGTCGCGGCGATCGCTGCGAGAGAGGTGGAAGCGGAGCTCTTGGCCTTCGGACTTGGCTTTGCCGACGAGCGCTTCGACGAGACTGCTTCGCAAGAGCGAATCGTCTCGACGCTGGGAGTCGAATTCCACCGCACTCTCGTCGACGCACGGACGATCGGCAGGTTCCTGCCGGATGCCGTCGAGTTGGCAGAGACCCCGCTGCTCCGGACCGCGCCGGCACCGCTCCTCGGTCTCTCCGCGGCCGTGCGTGCTGCGGGACTGCACGTCGTGTTGACGGGCGAGGGCGCCGATGAGCTGTTCGCGGGCTACGACATCTTTCGTGAGGACAAGGTGCGTCGATTCTGGGCTCGTGATCCCACGTCACGCCTCCGGCCCTTGCTCTTCCAACGGCTCAATCGCTTTCTCGCCGCGGACCTGAGCAGAGCGCCCGAGTTCCTCGCAGGCTTCTATCGCCGTGGTCTGCTCGAGCTCGACGACCCGCTCTACAGTCACAGGCTTCGTTTCGCGAACTCGGCCCGGTGTCTGCGCGTTTTACACCCAGACCTCCTGCGGAGCGCGGCGGAGACGAGCGAGCCGGCCGAACGTCTGGCCGGGCTCCTCCCTGCGCGCTTCGTCGAGATGTCACCGCTCGGCAGGGCGCAATACCTCGAGATCGTCACCTTCCTGCAGGGGTATCTGCTGCACGCGCAGGGCGACCGCATGTTGATGGGCAACTCTGTCGAGGGCCGCTTCCCGTACCTGGATCACCGGGTCGCCGAGCTCGCTGCGCGCCTTCCGGACCGCCTGAGGCTGCGAGGCCTCGAGGAGAAGCACGCGTTGCGGGCAGCCGTGTCTCGTTATCTGCCGCCGGAGATCTGCGCCCGTCCGAAGCAGCCGTACCGGGCCCCGATCGGCGAAGTCCTCATCGGCCCGGCCGCCGCCGAGGAGGTTCGCGGGCTGCTCGCCGAGCGTCCGGTGAAGGCGGCCGGCCTGCTCGACCCGTCCGCCGTCGAACGGCTCGTGCGCAAGTTCGAGCCGGGTCGGCCCGTCAGCGAGACGGACGAGATGGCTCTGGTCGGCGCCGCCTCGTTGATGCTGCTGCACGAGCGCTTCGTCGCCACGCCGAAGCGCCCGAGTCCACTCGAGCCGAGCCGTGTCGTCGTCGACGGCGAAGTCGCGTCCACCACGACGCAAGTGGCCGAGACCGTCTGATGCCAGCGCGCCCGCAAATGCTCGTGCAGGACAGCCTGCTCGATTCGGCTGTCGCTTTCCCTCGCCACGCTCTCGCCGACGAGTTCGGCCGGCGGACCTACGAGGAGCTGGCAGACGACGCCATGAGAGTGGCGAGGCTCCTCCAGGACGAGGGACTCGAGCGAGGCGACCGAGTTGCCCTCTACCTCGACAACACCGCGCAGTGCGCCGCGGCGATCTTCGGGACGCTGCTCGCGGGCGGCGTCTTCGTCATCGTGAATCCGCAGACGAAAGCGGAGAAGCTCGCATTCATCCTGGATGACAGCGGCGCGACCTTCCTCATCTCGGAAGGGCACTCCATGCACGTCGCGGCCGAGGCAGTACGGCTCCTCCGGCGCGACGTGCGCGTCTTCGGGACGCGGGCCGCGGCGGTGGAGTACTCCTTTCCGCAGCTCGAGCAGGCGCTGCTCGCGACCGAAGCCCGGCCCGCGGGATCGCGATCGGCTCCTTCCGACCTTGCGGCGCTGGTGTACACGTCGGGGACGACCGGGCGCAGAAAGGGCGTGATGCTGAGTCATGACGCGCTGGTATTCGTCGTCGGAAGCATCGCCCAGTACCTGCGACTCGATGCCGGCGACCGAATCCTCAACATCCTCCCGCTCGCATACACATACGGTCTGAGCCAGCTCCTGCTGGCTGTCCGGCTGGGTGCAACGCTGTTGCTCGAGCGAACATTCGCGTTTCCGAGCCGGACGCTCGAGCGCATGCACGCAGAGCAGGCGACGGTCTTCGGTGCCGTTCCCACTGTCTACGCCACGCTCATCGGCATGCAGCACGTTCGCAGCTATGACTCGATCCGATGCTTGACGAACGCGGCGGCCGCCTTGCCGCCGGCATTCCACGACCGCATCCAGAGGATCTTCCCGAACGCCAAGCTCTTCCGCATGTACGGTCAGACCGAGTGTGTGAGGATCAGCTACCTCGAGCCGGAGCTGATCACGAGTAGGCCGACCTCTGTCGGGTCCGCGATACCGGGTACCGAAGTGTTCGTCCTGAACGACGACGGCAAACAGGTTGCACCTGGCGAGACCGGCGAGCTCCACGTTCGCGGCCCTCACCTGATGATGGGCTACTGGGGTGATCCGCACTTGACGGAGGAGAAGCTGACGAGCGCTGCGTTTCCAGGCGAGCGGATCCTGCGCACGCACGACCACTTCACCGTCGACGAAGATGGCCTTCTCTACTTCGTCGGGCGCAGCGACGACATCATCAAGACCCGCGGCGAGAAGGTCAGCACGGCAGAGATCGAGAATCTGCTGCACGGCCTGGCCGGCGTTCGCCAGGCAGCTGTCGTCGGCGTTCCCGACGAGCTGCTCGGCGAGGCGATCCGAGCCTATGTCGTGCTCGAAAAGGGCGCTGAGCTGACGAAGGAGGATCTGCTGCGCTACGCGGCTTCCAGGCTCGAGAACTACATGGTTCCGCGCGAGGTCGTCATTCTCGACGAGCTGCCCCACACCGAAAGCGGCAAGGTGCGCAAGCGCAGTCTGCTCGAAACGGCGGAAGATCCGGCGGAGGTCGCGAGGCAGGCCTAGCGCCAGAGCGGCTTCCGGCTCCGGATCAGCCTTCCCGGCACCGGCGGCAGCACGGCCGAAACGGAGACGCCGAAGAGTCCCTCCACGAGCGCGACAGAGAGATCGCGGATCTCGGACGCGGTGCTTCGGTACGTCTTCCACGACCCCCCGAACGGATCACGCATGCCTCCCTTCATCCGGGCAGAAGACGCAGGCGACCCCGCGGCCGCTTCAGCGACAAGGTCGCGCGCGCGGCGAACGACGTCTTCGCTTTTCGCACCGGGCAGGGCGGTCGGGAGGAGCTCGACGAACTCGGGCATCAGGAACGTTCGCTCACGTGAGGCGTGCGCGTCCACGACCGCCTGGCGGACATGTGCAGGCTCGAAGCCGAGGACCAGGTCGACGTCCTCGAGCGACGCGTTGTTGAGGTACCGCGTCCGGTGCTCCGAGAGCGAGACCCCGCACCACACGGCGAGCTCGACCGCTTCGGGCAGCGCGGACGCGCCCTCGACGGGAAGCGTGCCGTACGACTCCGTGCGGACTGGAAGGCCGCGCGTCAACTGGTGGACGAACGCCTCCGCCAGCGCGCTGCGGAACCGGTTGCCCGTGCAGACGAATGTGATCGAGAAGCTGTCCAGAGACGCCCCACCTTAGTCAGTGGGCAGTTCCAGCGGCTTGTACGACCGCCCGTCCAGCGAGACCCGCCCGATCAGGATCAGCTCGTCGCCGGTCGCGACGAGCGCGCCGTCGGAGCTCACCTCGACGATCGTCCCCGGGGGCTGCGACGCAGCTAGGCCGGTCTCGGCCGCCTTCGCAAGGCCGACTCGTTTGCCGAGGAGCGTCGCCTGCGGATGCCCCCACGGGGACCGGAACGGCGCGTAGTCGGCCGCCCGGATGAACCGCAGGATCGCCGCGGCAGGCTGGGTCCACTCCACCGATCCTCCTGCGGGGGGCCCGGGCGAGAAATAGCGCCGCCGGCTCGGATCCTGGGGCTCGCGGGGAATCGCGGCCGGCTCTTCTGCCGCGACGGTCAGGAGCCTGAAGACCAGCGGCAGTCCCGCGCGAACGCACTTGGCGCTGACGGACAAACCCGTGTCGGTGTCGTCGATCCGAAATCGCTCCAGCCAGGCAATCGGGCCGGTGTCGATCCCCTCGTCCATCCAGTGCAACGTCACGCCGTGCGAGTGCTCGCCCTCGTAGATCGCCCAGCTCGGGACGTTCAGACCCGCGTAGTCCGGAAGCGGCCCGGGGTGAAGGTTGAAGCTGCCGATCGAAGGGGCCGCGAGCACCTCCGGATGGATCAGGAACAGGGAGTGGAGGTTGAGGAGGAGATCGACGTCGAGGCTGCGCAAGCGCGTCGCGAGCTCCGGCGTCCTGACCGAGTGCGCAGGCCAGACGTCCAACCCGAGTCGCTTCGCCGCCTCGTGCACGACCGCCCGCTCGGCTCGGTCGGCCTCCGCCCGGGTCAGGACGGCGACCACTTCGGGATCCGTCTCCAGCCTGGAGAGCCCCTGGAGCGCCTGGACGCCGGCCGCTTCCTCCGCGACGACGACGACTCTCAGGCGGCGCCGGGCCACCGCTCAGTCGGCGGGCGTCTCGATCGGCGTCAGCCGGCGGTAGAACTCCTTGACCGGCGTGTCGAGACCGAGCGGGATGCCGCACCTGGCGATGGGCTTCGCTGGGTTGCCCTGCACCATCGTCAACGGGGCGACCGATCGCGTGACGACGCTTCCGGCCGCGACCACCGCGCCCGCCCCGATGGTGACGTTGGGCATGATCATCACCCCTGGGCCAATGAAGGCGTCGTCCTCGATTCGGACGGAGACGCGCTCGTCCATCTCGCCTGCGCTCGACTCTCGATTTCGTCCGTGATGGGCGAAGTGCGCGAGGATGAGCACGCGCATTCCGACCGCGACGCGACGTCCGATCACGACGCGGTGCGGGTACGAGGGCTCGATCAGCGTGTCGAAGCCGATCCATGTGTCCTCCCCGATCTCAACGCCGCGGAGTCTGTGCAGCCGCACCCTCGTGCTGTCTCCGCCCGGGGCATAGAGCGCGATCACCTGCAAGAGGCGGTTGCGGACGCCGGCGAGCTTCTTCATGACGCGGCGCTCTTCCGTTCGACGTATTCCGCGAGAGGGCCGATCCGCGTGAGATCGTCCGCAGGGAGCTCGTCGAAGTCGAACTCGATCGCGAAGCGCTGCTCGAGCATCAGGATGATCTCTACCACGCCGAACGAGTCGATCAGCCCCTCCAACAGGAGATCGAACTCCGGCGGGACGTCCGACGGCGTCAGCGAGCGCGCCGCCAGCTGCTCGGCGAGCCGCTCGAGGATCAGCTCGCGCACGAGAGCGGCGGTCGCCGGTTGCATCACCCGGCCTCGAGGATCGAGAGCAGTGCCTTGCGATCGCGCTTGCCGTTGGCGTTGAGCGGAAGCTCGCCGACGAGACGCAGCTCGCGCGGGACCATGTAGTCCGGCAGACGGGCCGAGACGGCCCGGCGCAGCTCGACGGTGTCGACTGACGTGCTGGCGATGAACGCGACGATTCCAGCCGCGCCGGACGAAGTGCGGGGCCAGCCGACCGCGGCCGCTTCCGCGCCCGCCTCCTCGCGGAGGACGGATTCGATCTCTTCGAGCTCGACCCGATGACCGAGGACCTTGATCTGGCCGTCGATCCGCCCCACGTACTCGAGCGGCGCAGCTTCCGTGGGGCGGGTGACGCGGTCACCGGTGAGATAGCCGCGGTTCCCGGCGGGTGTCGTCACGAATGAGCGGTCTGTTGCCTCGCGGTCGTCCCAGTAGCCCTCGACGACCTGCGGCCCTCCGAGCAGGAGCTGCCCCACCTCGCCCGGGCGGACCTCGTGCAGCTCCTCGTCGACGACCCATGCCTTCGTGGCGCCGATCGGCTCGCCGATGGGGACGAAGCCGTTCGCTCCGGCCGGAGCGCCGGGCTCCCAACGATGGGCCGTGCAGGCGATCGTCGCCTCGGTGGGTCCGTACAGGTTCTCCACGATCGAGTTCGGCGCAGCGGCGGCCCACGTGTTCGCGAGCTCCGCGGGCAGCGCCTCGCCACAGAACAGGCTGAGCCGAAGGCTCGGGAAGGTGTCCGGCTTCAGGCCTCCGAGACGGTCGAGGAACATCGCAGAAGATGGCACCGAGAACCACACGCTGAGAGACGCTTCGCGGACGAAGTCCGCGGGCCTGAGGAGCTCGCCCGCGGCCGGACAGCACACGCACGCGCCATGGTGCCAGGCACCGAACATGTCGAAGGCGGAGAGGTCGAAGGTGAGATCGAACAGCTGAGAGAGCCGGTCGGTCTCGTTCAGGTCGTAGCGATCCGCGACTGCGCCGAGGAAGGCGGCCACGTTCGCCTGACGCACCAGAACACCCTTTGGGCGACCCGTGCTGCCGGAGGTGAACAAGAGATAGGCGGGGGTCGCAGGTCCCGAGGGTGGAAGCTCGAAGTCCCTCGCGTTCTGTAGCCCCGTCGGGACCACGAGGGTCGGTGGCTTCGCGAGGCCCGACGTCACCTCCACCGCGGCATCGAGGTGGTCCGGATCCACGACCACCGCGCGACAGCCTGCACGTTCGAGGATCTCGCGGTTGCGCAGAGCTGGGAAGCGTGGATTCAGCGGAACGTAGCCGTGACCGCGCAGCAGGATCCCGAGGACGGCGGCGAAGGAGTCCACGGTCCTCGTTGCGTAAACCCCCGTCAGGGGAATGGCCTCCCGTTCGGGATCCTCGGCGAGGAGCCGCGCGGCGATGGCGAGAGCGCGCCGGCGCAGCTCGCCGTACGTCAGCGTTCGCCCCGCCGCCTCGACTGCAGGGCGGTCGGAGAACGTCTCTGCGGCGCGGAGGAAGCGTGAACAGAGCGGCCCGTGTGGCTCAGCCGCGATCAACCCGGCAAACGCCCGCCTGCCCCGTCTGTCGCTCGCACACGTCGGGACGCCTGCTCAAACGCGACTGCGGTGTGCTGGAGCTCCTCTTCGTCGGGAGGAATGTCGAGGATGAAGGTCTCGAAGCCAAGGTCGATGTACCGGGCGAGCTCGACTGCGACGGTCGAGTAGCTCCCGACGAGATACGGGCAGAAGGTCTTGTAGTTCTCGAAGGGGCCCAACCAGTAGGGGTTCTCGGACGACGGCGGTTCGGCGCCGAGCTTCGACAGCTGTTGGTGCCAGTGCGAGTCCGAGATCTTCATCGCGAGGGCATGGGTCACCTGCCCCTTGCGGTCCTCCGGGAACCGTGCACGTGCGACCTTCCACGCCTGCGAGTCGTGGTCGCGCGCGATGACGCCGACGCGCATCCCGATGCCTGCACCGTCCGCGGTGGTCGAGACCTCCTCATGCGGTGGTTTCGGGTACTTGACGGCCGTTGCGCCGATCGCGCGGGCGGCGGCGACTCCGGCGTCGGAGGATCCGGAGACGAAGATGCCGGGGAAGAGGTCTGGGTCGAGCGCAGGTTTGAGCGAGAGGTTCTCGACCGTGTAATAGCGCCCGCTGAACGAGACACGCTCCCCGCGCAGTAGGCGCTTGACGAGCATCGTGTACTCGACGAGGCGCGCATAGCGCTCGTCGTGGTCGGTCGGATCGCCGAGCGCGAGCAGGTCGTTGCGGAAGCCGCCGGCGACCATGTTCAGGAACACTCGTCGCCCGTAGATGTGCGCCAAGGAAGACACCATTTTCGCGACGGTGTACGGATGCATGTAGACAGGTTGAACGGCAACCAGCGGGCAAAGTCGATTCGTTGCTTCGATCACCTGCTGGGCCACCAGCCAGGGATCGACCAGCTGGTTGTCCGTGTAGACGAGGATTCCACGGTAACCGGCGCGGTCGCTCCACTTCGCGACGTCGGCCACGCGTTCCCGAAAAGCGGACGCGGGCAGATCCTTGGATTGCGGGCAGGTTGAGAAGAGCTCGACCATCGCTCCGACCGCAGTCAGGTTCCCCTCCCCATGATCTAGATGTAGCACCAACCTCGCCGGGCGTACAGCCGTGCGCTCAGACTGCGAGCACCTGCGGGGACGAGAATTCGAGGCTCGCTTCCCTTGCGGCGGGGCCGACCGGGCGCCAATGCCCGTCGACCTCTTCGAGGCTCGTCTGCGAGCGGCGCCGCCACCAGTCGCTGACCTCGCGGGGCAGCGGCTTCCAGGCGGTCGAGTCGTCGGCGAACTCCTGCAGCAGACCTCGGTACGACTCGAGGAGATACGGGTTCGAGACGTAGTCCGAATGCGTGAGGACCAGTGCCATGCCGCCGCGTTCGCGCAGGAAACGCGCCTTCTCGAGCCAGACACTCCCGTCGCGGTGGCCGAGCAGGTCGAACAGGGTGTGGTCCTGGGTGAGGGTGATCGGGAGCTCGACCAGCTCTTTGATCATGTACGGCAGCCATGTGCAGCAACCGCCCGGCTGCGGCTCGAAGGGCGCGGTGTCGGTGTAGGACGAGTCGTAGTCGAAGCCGAGCAAGGGCATCAGCTCGGCGGAGCGGAGCGTCCCCGGAGACCTGAAGCCTTTTGCCTGCCAGCGCTCGGCGTACGCTCGAATGTCCGGCAGACGGCGCCGCAGGTTCGCAAGGGAGGAGAGGTCGCGCCCGTCGTGGCTGTGGCCGTGGACCCCGACCTCGAAGCCTTGCTCGCGCAGAGTGTCGACGAGGTGGTTGTCCACCACGTAGCGGTTCTGCGGCACGAGGTTCCAGGACGAGCGGTAGCCGGCTTCCACCTCGACGCGAAGGAGCTCGGGCAGCTTCTCGTACCCGATCTGCGCCTCGACGTCGTGAGTGAGGACGAACGCCCAGTCGAAGCTCCCGGGCCAGAGGCCGATGAACGGCACCGGCCGATCGGCGAGTCGGCCGACGAGGTTGAAGAGGAAGTCGTAGAAGTCGTGCAGGGCCGTCTCCACCGGCCACCGCGGAAAGCGGGCCTTCGACTGGACACGGCTGAAGGAGCGTCGCATGCTCATCTGCACGCTGCGGGGCAACAGCGGGCGTGCGCGGTAGTACCCGCGCCTTGCCAATGCCGCGAGGCGACTGAGCACGGCCGGTCGGGCATAGTCGACGTAACGCTCCTCCCAGAAGTTGCGCATCACCTCCCCGGGATCGAACGGCAGGACGATCGATCCGTCCTCCCGTCGCCACACCGCCCCGATCAGCGTGCCGCGTTCGTCATGGAGCTCTTCGGCGGGGTGCCAGGTGCCGCCAAGGCGCCGCAGCCAGGTCCGGACGGTGCCGTCTGGAATCAAGCGGGCGAACAACGGAGTTGAATCGAGGAAGTAGTTGCGGAGGGCCCCGCCCTCGGTCAGGAGTGCAGCGCCGAGGGGCCAGTAGAGGCTTGTGGAGCTCCCGGTCGAGGTGAGCGCCGCCAGGCCGGAGGGCAAGTGCGCACCGTCAATCCGGCTATAGGGGACCCGGAAGTAGTCGAAGAACGCGAATGCTTCGGTCGACTCGAACACTCAGCACGCAGCCACGATTGCTCGCGGTGACTCGTCCGCCCAGCGGACGTCAGGCGCGAGCGCTGTCGCTCCCACGTGATCACGCAACATCGATTGCTCTCCCCTGCACGACTGTAGCACCGAAGGACGCGAGAAAAGAAGGCCCGCGCCGGTCGGCGCGGGCCTTCTTTTTTCAGCTCGTCTACGCTGGTCGCTTAGGAATCGCTCCGCTCGCGGCGGCGCAGAATCAGCCCCGTCATGAGCAGGATCAATCCCAGCAGAACGGTCACGAGGAGTGAGATGCCCGTGAAAGGCAGCGTCTGTGCCGACTCGACGCCTGCCACGTTCCCGCCCTGCGTGTTGGTCTCGCCGCCGACGTTCTCTGCGGGCGGTGTCGGGGTCGTGTCGTACTGGGCCGACGCGGAAGACTTCCGCACGTCCACGCTGAGCTTGTGCTGGACGACGGCCGACTTCACGACGGAGTAGGTCGAGCTCGCTCCGGAGGCGGCATAGCCGAGCCCTCCGAACGAGGCGAACATGCCGAGAATCATGGTCGAGGCAGCTCCGGCGAAAGCAAGCCGTGACCAGGCGACACGAGGCCGGGCCGAGCGCTCTGCCGCGACGCGCTGGGCGAGGCTCTCGACGAACTCCTCACGGGCGTCCGGTCGATGGCTTCTGAGCACCTCTTCCGGATCGAACCCGTGCCGGTCGGACCTTCTAGAGCTCCACATGAACGATTACTCCCCCTGAGTGGTGGAAATGAGCGGTTCACCTTCATATACCGCTTTAGGGGGGCAAAACCTTACTCCTGGGTTGGAAAACCCCAAAATCCGCTGCTACGCTCGAAGAGACTCCTCGTCCGAGCCCAGATCAAGCCGACGAGGTTCACTGGGGTGCAATGGGCGAGCGGGGAGATTCGGACAAGAGGATGACACAAGCAGTCTTCAATCGACCCACGACGGTCGCTGACTACCTGGCGATCCTCCGGCGCCGCAAGTGGATCGTCGTCCTGCCGCCGCTCGTCGCGGCAATTGCGGCCTATTTCCTGTCGACGAGCCAATCACCCGTCTACCGCGCAACCGCTGACGTGCTGGTCAACCGAGCCTCCGTCGTCAGCGCCATCACCGGCGTCGACCCCTCGGCAGGCGACCCGAATCGCTTCCTGACCACACAGGCGAGCATCGCCCGCTCGCACGACCTGGCGGCACGTGTTTCGGCCCGCTCGGGGATCCCGGGCATGACGCCCGGCCGGGTTCTGTCGGAATCTTCCGTCACGCCGTCGACCGATTCGGACATCGTGTCGATCTCGGTGGAGGACGGCGATCGAAACGCTGCAGCACGTCTCGCCAACACGTACGCGCTGCAGTTCACGGAGTTCAGCAAGGAGCGTGCCACCAACTACATCGATGAAGCCGTCGCCTCTCTCCAGGTCAGGATCAAGTCGCTGGCCGCCCACGGGCAGAGAGAGACGCCCGAGTACGACACGCTCATCCAGCAGGCGGGGCAGCTGTCCACCGTCGGCAAGCTCATCGCGGGCAATTTCAGCGTGCTGCAACCTGCGGAGGACGCAGCCAAGATCCGTCCCCGCCCCAAGCGGAACGCCATTCTCGGTTTCCTCTTCGGCGCTGTGCTCGGGTTGGCACTGGCGTTTCTCGCAGAAGCGCTCGACCGGCGCGTGCGCGACGAGCACGAGATCGACGAGGCGCTCGGGATTCCGTTGCTCGCGCGTGTGCCGAAGCCCCCGCGCGAACTGGAGAAGGCGAACGACCTCGTGATGATCCGCGAGCCTTCGAGCGTTCACGCCGAGACGTTTCGCAAGCTGCGCACCAGCCTGGAGTTCGTCAACCCCGAAGGCGCTGCGCGGACGATCATGGTCACGTCGGCCGTGGAGCAGGAGGGGAAGTCCACGACGATCGCGAATCTCGCCGTTGCCTTGGCACGGGGCGGCCGGCGCGTCGCCCTGGTCGATCTCGACCTGCGTCGCCCTTACCTCAGCCGGCTCTTCCACGTCGGTGGACGGCCTGGAATCACCGATGTCGCGGTGAAGAGCGCCGCCTTGCCGGAGGCATTGCGTCCGATCGGCCTTGCGACCGGGATCCAGGATCTGCCGAACATGAACGGGCGCTCCAACGGGGGCGCCCCCTCTCCCGGTGTCTTGCAGCTTCTGCCCGCAGGAACCATCCCGCCCGCGATCGGCGAAAGTCTTCAGGACGAGCGGCTGCTGGCCGTGCTCGATCAGCTTGCCGAACGGTTCGACGTCGTCCTGATCGACGCTCCTCCGTTGCTTGCATTCGGGGATACGATGGCCTTGAGCACCCGCGTCGACGCGGTATTCGCGATCACACGACTCGGCCGAGTCCAACGACCCATCCTGCACGAGTTCGCCCGCCAGCTCCGGAAGTGTCAGGCGTCCCTGCTCGGCTACGTCCTGACGGGGGTCGAGCACAGCGAGAGCTATCGCTACATGTACGACGCGTACGAGTACTACGCGCGCTCGACGCCGAGCTCGAAAGAACCGGTCTAGGGGCACTTGGCGACCGCCTGAACGGTTTCTGCAGAGAAGGCTGACGTGACGCTCGACGTGGCGCGGCCGACAAAGACCGCGGGCGGGAGACTCGCCCTGAGAGTCCCGGACGGAGCGGCGGCCGCCGCCGTCGTCTTCGCGCCGGTGGTCGGCCTTGCCGGCGCCCAGGGCGGATACTTCCCGAGCGCCTGGGGCTGGGCCACGGTCCCCCTGCTTTGGGTCGCCGTGCTCGCGCTCGCTCTGAGGGAGCGGGTCCGGCTGAGCGCCGGGGAGCGCGCGTTCCTCGGGCTGCTGCTCGCGCTCACGCTCTGGATCCTCGCTTCCGCGGCCTGGTCCGTCGCCGCGGCTCCGAGCATCCTCGAGTCGCAGCGCGGCCTGCTCTACGTGGCCGGTGTGGCGGCGGCCCTGCTCGTTGCGCGCAGCCGGCACGTTCCGCAGCTGCTCGGGGGACTGCTGGCCGCGATCTCCGGTATCTGTGCCTTCAGCCTCGCCACCCGCCTCCTGCCCGACCGCGTCGGCGTGTACGACGCGACGTCGGTGTATCGGCTGGCCCAGCCGATCGGCTACTGGAACGGGCTCGCGCTCTTCGCCGGGATGGGCTCTCTCGTCGCCCTCGGCTTCGCCGCGCGCGGCCGCTCGGCGCTCGTTCGGGCCAGTGGCGCCGCCGCGCTCGTCCTGCTCCTCCCGACGCTGTACTTCACGTTCGGCAGGGGAGCGTGGATTGCTCTCGGGGTCGGGCTGGTCGCTGCGCTCGCGGTCGACCCGCGGCGCCTGCAGCTTCTCGCGGCCCTCCTGGTGGTGGCCCCGGCGCCCGTCCTCGGGATCTGGGCAGCGTCGCGCGAGCCCGGCCTGACGCATTCCGGGACACCCTTCAGCAGTGCAGTCCACGACGGCCATCGGGTCGCCCTCACGCTGCTGCTGCTCGTCGCGGCGAATGCAGTAGCGGCGACGGCGTTCGCGTTCGTGGAGCGGCGGGTCGAGCCGCCCATTTGGGTGCGCCGGGCCTTTGCGCTGGTCCTGGCGGCCGCTCTCGTTGCCGGGCTCGCGGGTGTCTTCGTGCGCTACGGGGGGCCTGCCACGCTGGCCAGACGCGGGTATGACGCATTCACCGGACCGCCGCCGCACGTGGAAGTCAATCTGAACAGGCGTCTCCTCAGCTTCTCGGGTAACGGCCGGGCCGACTTCTGGAGGCTGGCGTGGGACGACGCGAAGGAGCACTCGGTGCTCGGCGCCGGCGCGGGAACCTACGAGCGGTACTTCCTCGCGCACCAGCCGCGGGACGTGGGTCGGGTTCGCGATGCGCACGGCCTCTACGTCGAGACGCTGGCCGAGCTCGGGCCGGTGGGGCTGCTCCTGCTAGTGGGAGCGCTCGTTCTCCCACTGGCGGCGCTCGGGGCCGCGCGCAAGCATCGGCTCGTCCCGGCCGCAGCGGGCGCATACGTGGCCTACCTCGTCCACACGGGCGTCGACTGGGACTGGGAGCTCTCTGCCGTCACCCTCACGGGACTCCTCTGCGGCTCTGCCATCCTCATCGCCAGCCGGCGGGCAGTCCGGCCGCGGCCCCTTCCCGCCCGGGTGCGCTGGGGCGGCGTCGCCGCTCTGGTCGTCGCGGCCGGCTTCGCCGCCGTCGGTCTCGTCGGCAACACCGCCCTTAGTCGCAGCAACACCGCTCGTGGTAGTCACGACTGGAGCCACGCGGCCCTCGAGGCTCGCCGAGCGCGAACGTGGATGCCGTGGTCGCCGAAACCGTGGGAGGCGCTCGGCCGCGCACAACTCGGCGCCGGCTTCCCGGCCGTTGCGAGGACGAGCTTCCGTAAAGCCATCTCCATGGACAGCGGCGACTGGGAGCTCTGGTATCGCCTCGCGAGCGCGAGCAGGGGGAAGGCGAGGCAACAGGCACTCCGCCGGGCAGCGCAGCTGATCCCTCGCGCGGATCTCTTGCGCCAAGCCGGCGGAGAGGGGAGAGGCCCATGACGCTCTCGACGGTTTGCCTGCACGCACCTAGAGTGAGGTGACTGTGGCGCGTCGAGATCCGCTTGCGAACGCGGCCGACCTGATTCGCCGGGTCTACGCATATGTCGCGTACCACCTCGGCGACGGGCCGGACGCCGAGGACGTGACAAGTGAGGTATTCGAACGAGCCTTGCGCTACCGCAAGTCGTACGACGCCGCGCGTGGGGAGCCGATGACCTGGCTGATCGGCATCGCCCGCCGCTGCATCTACGACGCCGTGTCCAGGCCCGAGGTGGAGTTCGGCAACCAGCCCGACACGAGCTCGGCCGAGGATCTGGAAGGCGATGCCGTACAGCGTCTGGCCGTCACGGCCGCGGTGGCGAGGCTCGACGAGCGTTCGCGCGACCTCGTCGCGCTGCGGTTCGGCGCGGATCTGTCGGCGCGCCAGATCGGCGAGATCCTCGGCCTGAAGACGAATGCGGTGGAGGTTGCCTTGCACCGCACGCTCGCCCGCCTACGGCCGGAGCTCGAGAGCATCCGCGAGGAGCCGGTGGACCCCCGCTCGAAGCACGAAAGGGCCTCCGGCTGGGCCTAGCCAAACGTTTACCCAATCCCCCCTCTGGGGTATTTGCGGCCCCACGACTCCTGGCCTAAAGTGATGGGCGAAGGGTCCTAGAAAAAGGGGAGGGGACTTCTGTGGTACCTGCGGCGAGCGGTCGTGTTCGGCTGACCTCGGACACGATCGTGGCGACGGTGGCGAGAGCCCCGTCACCTGGTTTGAAGTTGTGAGTCCCCGCGATAGTGGGGATACCCTGACGTTCAGGGCGACCCCGGGCGCTGCAACGCCCGAAGCTCCCGGCATCGGGAAGCGCCCCTTGGGCACGAGCGAGGTTCGGGAGGTGCAGGAGCGCCGTCTCGGCCGCGGCTGGCTCGTCCGCCGCATGCTGCTGGCCGCGGACCTCCTCGCGCTTGCGGTCGCCTTCGCGGTCGTGGAGGTGCTCTTCGACAGTCATCTCGTCGGGTCGCTCAGCGTCGGCATCCAGACGCTCATCTTCCTCTGTCTGCTCCCGGTCTGGGTTCTCGCGGCCAAGCTGTATGGCCTCTACGACCGCGACGAGGAGAATGCGACACATTCGACGGCAGACGAGGTCGTCAGCGTCTTCCATCTCTTCACCGTCGCGGTCTGGCTCTTCGTCGCAACCTCGTGGATCTTCGGGCTCACGGACCCGAACCAGGCCAAGCTGGCGACGTTCTGGTTGCTCGGCCTCCTGGCGATCGCCGGTGCCCGCGCCGCGGCCAGGTCGCTTGCACGTCGCCACTCCTCCTACGTTCAGAACGCGCTGATCATCGGGGCGGGGGACGTCGGCCAGCTGATCGGCCGGAAGCTTCTCCAGCATCCCGAGTACCGCATCAACCTGCTCGGCTTCATCGACGACCAGCCGAAGGAGCGGCGCCGCGACCTCGGCGATCTCACGGTCCTCGGCTCGCCCGACGACATCGAGGAGATCGTCCGGAGGGAGCGTGTCGACCGGGTGATCGTGGCCTTCTCTCGTGACGGCCACGAGCAGATGCTCGAGCTCGTACGGGCGCTTCGGAAGCACAACCTGCACGTCGATCTCGTGCCGCGGCTCTTCGAAGCCGTCGGCGCCAACGTCGGTATTCACACGATCGAGGGCCTGCCCCTCGTCGGCCTTCCCGCGGGTCGGATCTCCAGGTCGTCCAGACTCCTCAAGCGCAGCCTCGACGTGATCGCCTCGGCCGCACTGCTCGTTCTCGTGGCCCCGACGATGCTGTTGATCGCGGTGCTGATCCGGAGGGATTCACCCGGGCCTGTCTTCTTCCGGCAGACGCGGTTGGGCATGGATCTGCGCGAGTTCACCCTGCTCAAATTCCGCACGATGTACGAGGGAACCGACGAGGCTCCGCATCGCGAATACGTCAAGCAGATCATTCGCTCGGACGCGCTCCCGGGCTCGAACAACCTGTACAAGCTCGAACGGCACGACTCGGTCACGTCGGTCGGCCACTGGCTCCGAAAGAGGAGCCTCGACGAGCTGCCTCAGTTGATCAACGTGCTGCGCGGCGACATGTCGCTCGTGGGGCCGCGTCCCCTCATCCCCTACGAGCTCGAGCTCTTCTCGCCGCACCACTTCGAGCGGTTCCTAGTCCCCGCGGGTCTCACGGGCCTCTGGCAGGTCGAGGCACGAGCTCATTCGACGTTCGGCGAGGCGCTCGATCTCGACGTCGCCTACGCCCGTGGCTGGTCACTCGGCCTCGACCTCCGGCTCTTGCTGAGGACGCCCCTGGTGCTGTTCCGAAGGCGGGAGACGCACTGATGGATCGTCGTTTGCGCATCGGCATCGTCGGACTCGGCTACTGGGGGCCGAACCTTCTCCGGAACCTGGTGGAATCGCAGCTGTTCGAGGTCGCCCATCTCTGCGACCTCCGCGAGCACGCGCTGGAAGGGATGTCGCGGCGATATCCGGGGATTCCGTGCACGACTCGCTTCGAGGAGCTGCTTCGTGACGGCACGGTGGACGCCGTCGCGATTGCGACTCCCGTGTCCACGCACTTCTCCCTCGCCATGTCGGCGCTCGAGTCGGGCAAGCACGTCTTCGTCGAGAAGCCGCTGGCCGCGTCATCCGAGCACGTCATCGAACTGGCGGAGGCCGCTTCGTCCAGAGGGCTCGTACTCATGCCCGGGCACACGTTTCTCTACAGCCCCCCCGTCAAAGCGATCAAGGACCTGATCGACTCGAACGAGCTGGGCGAGATCTACTTCATCTCGTCGAGCCGCGTGAATCTCGGACTCCACCAGCCTGACGTGAGCGTTGTCTGGGATCTGGGTCCACACGATTTCTCGATCCTGCGCTACTGGTTGGGAGATCTGCCCTCCGAGGTCTCGGCCGTCAGCCGGAGCTGCCTGTTGCCCGACGTGCCGGATGTCTCGTTCATCAATCTGCGGTATCCCTCGGGCACCGTCGCGCACGTCGAGCTGTCCTGGCTCGCACCGAGCAAGTTGCGCAGAACGGCGATCGTGGGCTCCGAAAAGATGGTCGTCTACGACGACACCTCGAACGAGCCTGTCCGCATCTTCGACTCCGGAGCGCGGATTCCCGATCCGGAGACGTTCGGCGAGTACCAGTTGAGCTACAGGACGGGCGACATCGTGTCGCCGAGAATCGAAGCGACCGAGCCGCTCGCCCTCGAGCTTGCGGACTTCGGCAAGGCGATCGTCAACGGGACGTTGCCCCTGTCCTCGATCGAGATCGGTCTCGACGTCGTCCGGACGATCGAGGCGGTCGACCGTTCGCTCGCGGAAGGTGGCATGCCCACCGTGCTCAGAGACGTCGCGGCCTCGCAGCTGGACGACGAACTCCAGGGCAGACTCGAGATCTTCAAGCTCGAGGAGCCCGTCGTACCCATGTCCACGCCGGCCGGCGGCGAGGGACTCGGCACCGCGATCCTCGGGGCGGGTCCTGCAGGGCTGACGGCGGCTTACATCCTCGGCCGGCGCGGACGTCCGGGCGCCGTCTTCGAAGCCGACGGGACGGTCGGCGGCATTGCGAAGACGATCGAGTTCAACGGCTTCCGCTTCGATCTTGGCGGCCACAGGTTCTTCACCAAGCTGAAGCCGGTCGAGAGGCTGTGGGAGGAGATGCTCGGCGAGGAGTTCCTCACGCGCCCGCGGCTGTCACGTATCTACTACAAGGGGAAATACTTCGACTATCCCATCACAGCTAAGGACGTCGTTGGCCGGCTCGGCCTGTGGGAGTCGACCCGTTGTGCACTGTCCTACCTCCGGTCGGCGCGACTTCGCAACAGCGAGGCGCACACTTTCGAGGAGTGGGTGACGACACGTTTTGGGCGTCGCCTCTACGACGCCTTCTTCCGCTCGTACACCGAAAAGGTGTGGGGAATCCCCGGCTCACAGATTCGCTCGCTGTGGGCGGCCCAGCGGATCAAGAACTTCTCGCTTGGCCGGGCGATCATGACCATACTCGGGCTGCGGCGCGAGCACGTCACGACGCTGATCGAGCAGTTCCGCTATCCGCGGCTCGGCCCCGGACAGATGTGGGAAGCCTTTGCGGCGAATGCCGTCGACAGGTCGATTCCGGTGCATCTCAAACAGCGTGTCGTCGGGATCAGGCACGCAGACAGCCGCGTGAACAGCATCCTCGTGGGACAGAACGGGGATACGTTCGAGCACGCCGTCGACTCTGTCGTCTCGAGCATCCCGCTGAGCGAGCTGATCCTGAACCTCGATCCTCCGGCCCCGGCGCCGGTGCAGGCGGCCGCACGTGCGCTGCGCTACCGCGATCTCGTGCTGGTGGCGCTCATGACGTCCGAGCCAGAGCCTTTCCCGGACAACTGGATCTATCTGCACGACCCGGGGACCAGGGCAGGGCGCGTGCAGAACTACGGCGTCTGGAGCGAGGGCATGGTGCAGCCGGGGATGAACTGCCTCGGGGTGGAGTACTTCTGCTTCGAGGGCGACGACATCTGGGAGATGACCGACGAGCAGGCGGTCGAGCTCGCGAAGAACGAGCTCGCACGCATCGGCCTGATCGATCCGAGCAAGGTCATCGACGGCGTCAAGGTCCTCGTCCCGAAGGCCTACCCGATGTACGACTCGGCCTACGAGGAGGCCGTGCAGACGATCCGGGAGTATCTGGAGCGATTCGAGAACCTCGAGACCTGCGGGCGCAACGGCCTCCATCGATACAACAACCAGGACCACTCGATGTGGACCGCGATTCTCGCGACGCTGAACATCCTCGACGGGGCTTCGCACGACGTCTGGAGCGTCAACACCGAGGCCGATTACCTCGAGGAGGGCGAGCTTGTGGAGGCATTGCTTGAGTTCAGCGCGGCAGATGCCGGGCCGGTCGAGCGCGTCGCCTAGCATGCCGTCGCGACCGCTGGTCTCGGTCGTCATTCCCACCCGAGATCGACCAGGCAAATTGACGGCATGCCTGGCAGCGTTGGCTAGTCAGACAATCGCCGACGATCTCGAGGTCGTGGTTGTAGATGATGGATCCGTCGCACCAGACAGTGTGGCGGAGGCCGTGTCCGCGCACAGCTTCGTCAGGCTCGTCTCTCAATCTCACCGCGGTCCTGCCGCGGCGCGAAATGCAGGGTTCCGACATGCGACCGGACGATTTGTCTGTTTTACCGACGACGATTGCGTGGCGCGTCCGGAGTGGGCAGAGAAGCTCCTAGAAGCACTTGTCGGCGGTGCCGACGTTGTCGCGGGACGGACCGTGCCTGCCAACGCAGCAAGTCCCATCGCTCTCGCGGCCGAGATCGTTGCACTGGCGCCCTCCAAATCCGTGCCAGGACATGGCCTCGCCTTCGCGCCGTCCAACAACATCGCATGTGGCG
>DASTZS010000005.1:0-185350 GCA_035764165.1 Gaiellaceae bacterium
AGTCGTAGTCGACCAGGAACGAGAGCGCCCTCGGCAGCACGATCGAGTAGCAGAACACCACCCCCGCGGCGAAGAGGCCCGTGGCGAGCACGACGAACACGCCGAGCACGCGCTGTGTCTCGTGCCCCACGGCGGGGGCGAGGAAGGCCCAGACCTGCCAGAGGATGATCGGCAGCACCATCGCGACCGCCGCGTAGAAGCTGACCTTGAGCGAGGTCGTGAACGGCTCCGTGACGCCGAGCGTGACGATCGGCGTTCCCTCGGGGACGAGGTCCATCAGGCGGCGGATCAGCTCGGAGTGGAACGCGTACGCGATCGCGAACGCAGGGACGATCGCGAAGATGCAGATCAGCAGCCGATGCCGAAGCTCGGTCAGGTGCTCGACGAGGGTCGCTTCCTCGTCGTGGCTCAGGCGCCGCGGCACGATCCGGCGGGCCATCGCTCGCGGGAGCTGTTAGGAGACGGTGTCGCGCTCGCGCGCGGTCGCGGTCGTCGACGTCTCGGCGGGCTGCGCGGGCGGCAGCTCCGCCACGTCGTCGTCGTACCCGTCGTCGTCCTTGCCGGACACCGATTCCTTGAACTCGCGCATGCCCTTGCCGAGCTGGCGCCCCATCTCCGGCAGCCGCTTGGGGCCGAAGACGAGGAGCAGCACGAGCAGGAGGATGAGGAGCTCCCAGATGCCGATACCGAAGGGCATGCGCAGAGCGTAGCGGCTGGAGAGACTTCGCCCGCGTGGATCCGGTTAAGGAGCGCCGAGCGACCGGATACCCGGACACGACCCGGGTGGGTACCATCGGTGTGTGCGCGCAGGGGAGGTCCTGTGCGCGACATTCTCTTCGAGACCTGCAACCGAAGGACATCCGTGGCACTGCTCGAGATCACGAACCTGCACGTCGCCCTGGAGGACGGGACCGAGATCGTCAAGGGCGTCGACCTGACCGTCGACACGAACGCGAAGCACGCGATCATGGGACCGAACGGCTCCGGGAAGTCGACCTTCGCGTACGCGCTGATGGGGCACCCGGCGTACGAGATCACGGAGGGCGACATCCGCTTCGACGGCGAGTCGATCCTCGAGATGGGGGCCGACGAGCGGGCGCAGCGGGGGCTCTTCCTCGCGTTCCAGTATCCCCACGCGATCCCGGGCGTGACCGTCACGAGCTTCCTCCGCAGCGCGATCAACGCGAAGCGGAAGGCGGCGAACGGCGGCGAGGAGAACCCGGTCCCGGTGAAGGAGTTCCGCACCGAGCTGCTCGCGGCGATGGAGCACCTGAAGGTGCCGCGCGAGCTCGCGCAGCGGTATCTGAACGACGGGTTCTCGGGAGGCGAGAAGAAGCGGGTCGAGATCCTCCAGATGGCGATGCTGAAGCCGCGTATCGCGATCCTCGACGAGACCGACTCCGGGCTCGACATCGACGCGCTGCGCATCGTCGCCGAGGGCGTCAACACGCTCGTCGGCCCCGAGATGGGCGCGCTCGTGATCACGCACTACCAGCGGATCCTCAACTACGTGACGCCGGACCACGTCCACGTCTTCGTGGACGGCCGGATCGTCGCCTCGGGCGGCGCCGAGCTGGCGCACAGGCTCGAGGCGGAGGGCTACGAGGCCTTCATGCCGGCCGGCGTCGGAGGGGAGGCCTCATGAGCCAGAGCGAGACCGACGTCATCCGCGACATCCGGGCCGACTACGGCTACGGGTGGCACGTCGACGACAAGTCGACGATCTACAAGGCGCCGAAGGGGCTCTCGCACGAGCTGATCGACGTCATCTCCGACCACAAGAGCGAGCCCGACTGGATGCGGAAGTTCCGCCACCAGAGCCTCGACTACTTCCTCGCCCGGCCGATGCCCGGCTGGGGCGCGGACCTGTCGGGGATCGACTTCGACAACATCCACTACTACGTCAAGCCCACCGAGAAGCAGGCGGACAAGTGGGAGGACCTCCCCGCGGAGATCCTCGACACCTGGGACCGCCTCGGGATCCCGGAGGCCGAGAAGAAGTACCTCGCCGGCGTCGGGGCGCAGTACGAGTCGGAGGTCGTCTACCACAAGCTCCAGGAGGACCTCGAGCGCAAGGGCGTGATCTTCCTCGACATGGACTCCGGGCTCCGCGAGCACGAGGAGCTCGTCAGGCAGTACTTCTCGACGATCATCCCGCAGAACGACAACAAGTTCGCCGCGCTCAACTCGGCGGTCTGGTCGGGCGGTTCGTTCATCTACGTGCCGCCGGGCGTCTCGATCGAGATGCCGCTCCAGGCCTACTTCCGCATCAACGCGGAGAACATGGGCCAGTTCGAGCGCACGCTGATCATCGTCGACGAGGGCGCGTACGTGCACTACGTCGAGGGCTGCACCGCGCCGGTGTACTCGAGCGACTCGTTGCACAGCGCGGTCGTCGAGATCGTCGTCAAGAAGGACGCGCGCTGCCGCTACACGACGATCCAGAACTGGTCGAACAACGTCTACAACCTCGTCACGAAGCGGGCCGTCGCCTACGAGGGTGCGACGATGGAGTGGGTCGACGGAAACCTCGGCTCCAAGCTGACGATGAAGTACCCGGCGATCTGGCTGCTCGGCGAGCGCGCGCACGGCGAGGTGCTGTCGATCGCGTTCGCCGGCAAGGGCCAGCACCAGGACGCGGGCGGCAAGGCCGTCCACGTCGCGCCGAACACAACCTCGGTGATCACTTCCAAGTCGATCTCCAAGAACGGCGGCCGTGCCGGCTATCGCGGGCTGCTCGAGGTGGCCAAGGGCGCCACCGGCTCGAAGTCGAAGGTCGTCTGCGACGCGCTGATCCTCGACGAGGAGTCGCGCTCCGACACCTACCCGTACATGAAGATCGACGAGAACGAGGTCGACATCGGCCACGAGGCGACCGTCTCGAAGATCGGCGAGGAGCAGCTCTTCTATCTGATGTCGCGCGGCCTGTCCGAGACGGAGGCTTCCGCACTGATCGTGTCGGGCTTCGTGGAGCCGATCACGAAAGAGCTGCCGCTCGAGTACGCGGTCGAGATGAACCGCCTGATCCAGCTGCAGATGGAAGGCTCCGTCGGCTAGCACGTGCAGGTCGAGCAGGTCGACTTCATCACGGTTCCCACGCGCGACGTGACCGGCGCCGTCGCCTTCTACCGCGACGTTCTCGGCCTGCCGGAGAGCCCTTACACCGAAGGCGAGGTCGAGGCTCCGAACGTGACGCTCTCGTTCTGGAATCCCGAAGCAGAGAGAATCGCGTTCCATCCGAATGCCGCGGGATTTGCCGTTCGCGTCGCCGATGTCGAGGCGGCGCGGCGGGAGCTCGAGACGAAGGGCGTCGAGTTCATCGGCGAGACGTATGACTCGAGCGTGTGCCTGATGGGCTTCTTCAAGGACCCCGACGGCAACACCGTCATCCTGCACCGGAGGTATGCGCCGCGTGTCGCGCGCTGAGGCCTTCGACGCGTACAACGCTCTCCCGCTTCCTGACACGACGGAGGAGCACTGGCGCTTCACGGACCTGAAGGACTTCGATCCCGACGCGTACGGACATGTCCAGGGGACAGTCCCTCAGACAGGTACCGGCGGGACGATGCTGGAGCTGGACGTGGCCGGGCTGGCCCGGATCGACGAGCGCGGCGTGCAGATCGAGCGCGCTCCCGACGGAATCACCTTCGCCCCCCTCTCCGAGGAGCACGAACGCCTCTACTCGCTCGTCGGCTGGGAGGAGAAGTTCGCCGCACACAACGCCGCCGTGTGGGAGCACGGACTGCTCGTCGTCGTGCCGAAGGGCGTGGTGCTCGACAAGCCGCTGTACGTGCGCGTCACGAACTCGGTCGACGGCGGCTCGCTGCACTGGCGCCTGCTCGTCGTGGCCGAGGAGGGCGCGCGCTTCACGCTCGTGGAGGAGGCCGTGTCGGCGACCCCCGAGCTGCGCTCCTACACGAACACCGCGCAGGAGTTCTTCCTCGGCCAGAACTCGAAGTTCGAGTTCGTCTCGATCCAGAACCTGTCGCGGGAAACCTGGCACTTCGCCACGCACCACGCACGCGTGGGGCGCGACGCCGAGCTCGACTGGGTCGCGGGCGGCTTCGGCTCGAAGAAGGGCAAGACCAGGATCCAGAACGACCTCGCCGGCGAAGGAGCGACGTCGCGGGTGACCGGCGCCTACTTCACGGACGGCGAGCAGCACCTCGACTACGACACCTTCCAGGAGCACATCGCGCCGAACACGACCTCGGACTTCGCGTTCAAGGGGGCGCTCCGAGACACGTCGACGGCGGTCTGGCGGGGAATGATCCGCGTCGAGCCCGACGCCCAGAAGACGAACGCGTACCAGGAGAACCGCAACCTGATGCTCTCGCCGACGACGCACGCCGTGCCGATCCCGGGTCTCGAGATCCTCGCCAACGACGTGCGCTGCACCCACGGTGCGACGGTGAGCCGCGTCGACCGCGAGGAGCTCTTTTACGCGATGGCCCGCGGGCTCTCCCGCGGAGAGGCCGAACGGCTGATCGTCCGGGGCTTCTTCCAGGACATCCTCGACCGCATCGAGTTCGAGGCCGTGCGCGAGTCGCTCGCGGCGGCGCTCGAGGCCCGCATCCCGCAGGCCTGAGAACCGCCTGAGAGCGCCTTTCCTCCTGCGGGCGGAAGGCGCATACTGCGTCGGTGCGCCGAACGCCGCTCCTGGCGGTGGTGGTCCTGCTCGCAGCAGCCGTCGGGCTCCCGTCCGCCGGGGCCGTAGCGAAGGGCGAGGAGCGCGTGCTGGTCGTCCTCGCGACGAACGGGCCGCGGCCCTACACGGTCGCCGAGGTGCAGCAGACGGCCCGAGAGATCGAGACCTTCTTCCAGGTGTCGTCGTTCGGCCAGATGAAGCTCCACGTGGACGTGACGCCGTGGCTCTCGGCGTTCACCACGAGCCCCGGCTGCGGCGGCCTGACGAACGAGAGCTTCGAGGCGGTGGTGGCCCCGGCCCGCGTCGCCGCGGATCGGGCCGGGTACCACATGGCCCGCTACGACGACGCCATCTACGCGATCGCGAACGTCCGCTGCGCGTTCCACGGCGAGACCTGGGGCCGGGAAGTGATGCTCACGACGCAGCCGAACCTGCAGCTCGCTGCGCACGAGCTCGGCCACACGTTCGGCCTCGGGCACGCCCAGGCCTCGACCTGTTCGGCGAACCCCCTGGGCTGTGCGCGCGACGGCACGGGCGACCCGCTCAGCCCGATGGGCGAGGGCGCGGTGGACTTCAGCGTCTACGAGAAGGTCACACTCGGCTGGATCCCCGCGCAGCCGCGTGTCACCGCACCGGGGAAGTACACGGTCGCCGTGCCGACGCTGCAGACGAAGCTCCGCCAGGCGCTCGTCGTGGAGACGGAGGACGGAGACTGGTGGATCGAGTACCGCTCGCGGCCCTTCCGGGGCCTCGTGGTGCGCTGGGTGGACAACCTGCCCAGGCCGGCCCCGTTCGGGACCCCGAGCCTCCTCGTCATGGATCCGGTCAAACGCGGCCGGCCGTGGATCGCGAAGGGCCAGTCGTACCGCCTCCCCGGCTCGTTCCGGGTGACGCTGCTCCGGGCCGGGGCGGCACAGGCGCAAGTCCGCCTGCGCTGAGTACGATGGCTGCATGGCCGTAACGGCCCAGCCGAAGAAGCTGGACGCACACGCACTCCGCGCCGACTTCCCGATCTTCGAGCAGAAGATCCGCGGCAAGCCTCTCGCCTACCTGGATTCCGCGGTCACCGCCCACAAGCCGCGCCAGGTTCTCGACAAGCTCCGCACCTTCTACGAGACCTCGTACGCGAACGTCCATCGAGGCGTGTACGCGCTCTCGGAGGTCGCGACCGCCGAGTACGAAGGCGCGCGGGAGAAGGTCGCCCGCTTCGTCAACGCGCCGAACCCGCGCGAGGTGATCTTCACGCGCGGCGCGACCGAGAGCATCAACCTCGTCGCCTACGCCTGGGGGCTCGACAACCTCGGGCCCGGCGACGTCGTCGTCGTGACCGAGCTCGAGCACCACTCGAACTTCGTGCCGTGGCAGTACATCGCGAAGCGCACGGGCGCAGCGTTCAAGGCGATCCCGCTCGACGAGAACGGTGAACTGCAGCTCGACGCTCTGGACGAGCTCGCACGCTCCGGCAACGTCAAGGTGGTTGCGAACAACCTCGTCTCGAACGGGCTCGGCACGATCAATCCCGTCGAGCGTCTCTCGGGCTGGGCGCACGATCAGGGCGCGATCATGGTGGTGGACGCGGCGCAGGCCGCACCGCACCATCCGATCGACGTCCAGCAGCTCCAGTGCGACTTCCTGGCGTTCTCCTCCCACAAGATGTGCGGCCCGACAAGCGTCGGCGCACTTTGGGGGCGCGCCGAGCTGCTCGAGCGAATGTCGCCCTTCAACCTCGGCGGCCACATGATCCGCTCGGTGAAGCTGGAGGAGACGACCTGGGGCCAGCTGCCGTACAAGTTCGAGGCGGGCACGCAGCCGATCGCGGAAGCGGTCGGCTTCGGGGCCGCCGTCGACTACGTCACCGACGTCGGCATCGAGGCGATCGAGGCGCACGAGCGCGGGCTGCTCGTCTACGCGCTCGCGAAGCTGGCCGACGTGCCGGGATTCGTCGGTTACGGACCCGCACCCGAACGGCGCGCCGGCATCGTCTCCTTCAACCTCGACGGGATCCACCCACACGACGTGGCGCAGATCCTCGACCTCGAGGGAGTCGCGATCCGCGCCGGCCACCACTGCTGCCAGCCGCTGATGGCCAAGCTCGGCGTGGCGGCGACGAACCGCGCGAGCTTCTACCTCTACACCGTGCCCGAGGAGATCGACCGCCTCGTCGAAGGGCTGCACAAGGCCAATAAGCTGTTGGCGTGATTTCGCTCACTTCACTGAGTCGTCGCCGGCAGTGCGAGGCCGAAGGGCACACTGCCGAGCGGCCGGGCGGGAGCGAGGGGCGGTCAGTCCTGTGAGCGGCGAATTCGACCAGCTCTATCGAGAGGTCATCCTCGACCACTACAAGAACCCGCGCGGACACGGGGAGCTCGACCACCCCGACGCCGAAGCCGAGGGCCAGAATCCGCTCTGCGGCGACGAGGTCTCGATCTACGTCGCGTTCGGCGAGGACGGCGACACGATCGACGAGGTGAAGTTCTCGGGCCGGGGCTGCGCGATCTCGCAGGCGGCCACGTCGATGCTCACCGAGATGGTGCGCGGCCGCAGTGCTGCGGAGGTCGCTTCGCTCCCGCGCGACGAGCTGCTCGACGAGATCGGCATCCCGCTCACGCCCGTGAGGCTCAAGTGCGCGCTGCTCGGCCTCTCGACGCTCAAGCTCGCGCTGCACAAGGCCAAGGGCACGCCGCTCCCCGAGGAGTGGGCGGGCGCCTCGAACGACCTCGACTTGAAGTAACCATGGCCGAGTTGGACGTCTGTCCCGTCGAGGAGCTGCCGTCGTGCTCGGTGAAGATCGTCTACGCGGGCGACCTCGCGATCGGCGTCTACAACCTGCACGGCGAGTACTACGCGATCGAGGACCGGTGCTCGCACGACGACGGCCCGCTGGCGGAGGGCGACTTCGACTGCGACGACGGCGTCGCGATCTGCCCGCGCCACGGGGCGAACATCGACATCCGCAGCGGCCGCGCGCTGACCCTGCCGGCCGTCGAGCCCGTGCAGACGTTCCCCGTCCACGTGAAGGACGGCTGGATCAAGGTGCAGATTGTCTGACGGCGCGGAGCCCGTCCGTTGCTGGACGTCGACGGATCCGCTCTACAACGGCTATCACGACGAAGAGTGGGGCCGTCCCGTGCTGGACGAGCGCGGCCTGCTCGAACGCCTCTGCCTCGAAGGCTTCCAGTCGGGACTGTCGTGGCTGACGATCCTGCGAAAACGGGAGAACTTCCGCCGCGCGTTCGCCGGCTTCGACCCCGAGCAGGTCGCACGCTTCGGTGAACGAGACGTCAAGCGCCTCTTGCAGGACGCCTCGATCGTGCGCCACCGCGGCAAGATCGAGGCGACGATCGCCAATGCGCGCGGCACCCTGGCCCTGCGTGAGGCCGGGACGCCGCTCGAGCAGCTCGTCTGGGCGCATCGGCCGGAGCAGAGCGAGCCTCCCACGAGCATCTCCGACCTTCCGTCGACGACACCGGAGTCCGCTGCGCTCTCGAAGGCGCTGAAGAAGGCAGGCTTCCGCTTCGTCGGCCCGACGACCGTCTATGCGGCCATGCAGGCGTGCGGCGTCGTGAACGACCATGTCGCCGACTGCTTCGTCCGCGCGGACGTGCAACGGACGATCTCCGCGGCCGTCGGCTAAGGGCAGGCTGCGCCGACCAGGGGACCTTGGTCACATAGGCTGAAGCGATGCTGGACGACCGTGTCCGCGCCGTGCTCGAGCGCCTCGAACGGGAGGATGCGGACGAGCGCGCACGCGGCCTTCCCCCCGTCGAGCGCTCGCGTGCAGTCGCCCGCTCGACCGGCCAGTTTCTCTTCGGCCTCGTGGCACCCCAGTGGGATTGCGAGGTGCTCGAGGTCGGGGCCTCACGCGGCTATTCGAGTGTCTGGCTCGGGGCGGGCGTCCGGTACCTGGGCGGGCATCTCACGTCGCTGGAGCACGATCCCCGCAAGATCGAGGCGTGGCGCGCGAACATCGCCGAGGCCGGCCTCGAGGAGTGGGCCGACCTGGTCGAGGGTGACGCCGAGGAGACGATCCCGGGCATCGACGACGTGTTCGACATCGTCTTCCTCGACGCGGAGAAGGAGAACTACGAGCGGCTCTTCCAGGCCGCGCGCAGGAAGGTCGAGCCCGGGGCGCTCGTCGTCGCGGACAACGTGCTCTCGCACGCCGACACCCTTGGTGCCTACGTGGCGGCGCGACAGGCCGACCCGACGCTCGAGTCGGTCACCGTCCCGCTCGACCGCGGGCTCGAGCTGTCGGTGATCCTCGCGGGGGACGTGACCAGCGAGGGCGACTGATACCCTGCGCGCTAACCGCGGAAAGGAGGTGGTCCGAGAGTGGAGATTTCCAGTACGGGCAGTGGAGGTACCAGCGGGTAGAGGCGTGTCCCCGGCACCTACGGGGAATCGCCTAGCCAGCGTGGGGGACGACGCGTAACGCGCCGCCCGGCCAGATGACTCTCGGGCCGAGGCAGGAAGCGCCTCTACTAATCCAGCGCTGGTAACCGGAACAGGGGGCCGCTCACGCGGCCCCCTTTCTTTCCGGGCTTACGGAGCGCGTCGTGTCGTACCGAGCGGCCGATCCCAGCCCATGTCGGCCACGAGAATCGAGCCTGCCCAGCAAGCGAGGCCGATCGCGATCCAGTCTGGCCAGTGGATGTCGCTGAAAATCGCGATGATGAAGCAGATGACCGCCGCGATGATCAGGATCGCGCGCAGACCGAGATTCATGCGTCTCCTTCCGTCGTTGAGGGCCGCAAGAAGCTTCTCGTACGGGTCAGACGGCGTTCAGGCCGCGCGGCGCAGCTGATCGTCGAGCGGGAGCAACGGCAGCCGTAAGGTGCGAACGGCGTCCTCGTTCGAGGCGACGTTGTCCCCGCCCTCGAGCATCTTCAGCAGATCGCGGGTCAGCGGGATGTCGCCGGGGAGCCGCTCGGTCACGACCGCATTCAGCATCATCAAGCGGACCGGGACGTGGATGCTCGGCCGCCGCAGGCCCAGCACGCGTTTGAGGCGCTCCCAGAACTCGTTCCAGCTGACGACGTCGGGGCCGCCGAGCTCGAAGACGCGGCCGACGACGTCGTCACGCTCGACTCCCGCCGCGAAAGACGCCGCAACGTCGTCGGCCCAGATCGGCTGGATGCGCTGCCGCCCGCTCCCGATGATCGGCGTCACCGGCGTCAGCTTCGCGAGCTTGACGAACGTGGGCAGGATGCCGCCGTCGGGCCCGAAGACGAAGCTCGGCCTGAAGACCACGTACGGAATGCCCGAGCTCGAGACCTGCTGCTCGTTCTCCCACTTGGCCCAGTAGTAGGGGACGAGGTCCTTCGTCTGCTCGCTCGCGCCGAGGGCGCTCATATGGACGATGCGCCTGGCCCCGGCCTCCTTCGCCGCCGTGAGCAGGTTCCGCGTGCCGTCGACCATGACGCGCTGAAAGCGCTCGCGCGGCCCCTGCCGGATCGCGACGAGATGGACGACCGTCTCGACCCCGTCGACGGCGGCGCTCAGACTCCCTGGATCGGCGAGGTCGCCCTCGGCCAGCTCGCAGCCCCAGGCCGCGAGCTTCGCGCCTCTGCGGGGGTCTCGCACGAGGCAGCGCACCGGCAGCTCGCGGCCGCGGAGCTCGTGGACCACGTGCCCGCCCACGAAGCCCGTGCCCCCCGTGACGAGGATCACCCCGCCGGTTCCTTCTGGAAGTTTTGCCAGTACCTGGAGGGCGTCGGCCCGCGCTGGCCCTGGTACTTCGAGCCGATCGTGCCGGTGCCATAGGGCGTCTCGGCGGGCTCGGTCAGCTGCACGAAGGAGATCTGCCCGATCTTCATCCCGGGGTAGATCGTCACCGGCAGGTTGGCGACGTTCGAGAGCTCGAGGGTGACGTGCCCGTCCCAGCCGGGATCGATGAAGCCGGCCGTGGAGTGGATCAGGAGGCCGAGACGGCCGAGGCTCGACTTGCCCTCGAGCCGGGCGACGAGGTCGTCGGGAAGGCGGATGCGCTCGAGCGTCGAGCCGAGGACGAACTCGCCGGGGTGAAGGACGAAGGGGGTCCCGTCCTCGACCTCGACGAGCTCGGTCAGGTCCTCCTGCTCCTCCCGAACGTCGATGAACGGATACCTGTTGTTGTGGAAAACCCGGAAGAAGCGGTCGACTCGGACGTCGACGCTCGAGGGCTGCAGGAGCGAGTCGTCGTACGGATCGATCTCGATCCGGCCTTCCTCCAGGAGGCGGGCGATGGTGCGGTCGGCGAGGACCATGGGGCCGGATTCTACGGCCGCCAACGCGGCAGTACTCGACGTACGACCTCGCGCCGGCCCGGCCTCGGATGGGGCCGGCGAGCGTCGTCAGGGCCGGCCGGGCGGGCTCCGCCCCGCGGTGCCGGCACGGCCAGAAGCGCGAGAGGCTGTTAGTTTTCCACACCTTGCCTACGCGGTATGTCCTCCAGCCTGTCGATCCGAATGCCCGTTCGAAGCTCCGGCGGGCCGAGGCGCGAAAGCGTCGGCACAAGCGGAGGCTGGTCGCCGCCGGGGCGCTGCTGGCGCTCGTCGCCGCGGGTGTCGTCGGCGGTGTGATCGCAACGCACGTCGGTGGTCACAAGACGGTACGCGCCGCCGCGCGCGCGCAGGACGCGCCGGCGCCACGGATCCTCCAGCCGCGCCCCCTGCCCGGGGAGATGCGCGGGATCCACGTGACGATGGCCCTCGCCGGACTGCCCAGGAAGCTCGACGAGTACATCGCGATGAAGCGGGCCGGCCTGAACACGATCGAGCTCGACGTGAAGGACGAGAACGGCGAGCTCGGCTTTCCCGCGAAGGTGCCCCTCGCGCACAAGGTCGGCGCAGCATTGCGCTACTACCCCGCCGAGCGCGTCGTCGCCAAGATCCACGCCGCCGGCCTCTACCTGATCGGCCGCGTCGTCACCTTCGAAGACCCACTCCTGTCGGCCGGGGCGCCTCAGCTGGCGATCCGCCGCGCTGACGGCTCGCGCTGGCTCAACAGCGCCGGGCTCGGCTGGACGAACCCGTACGACCGGCGCGTCTGGAAGTACAACGTCGACATCGCGGAGCAGGCGGCGAAGCTCGGCTTCGACGAGATCCAGTTCGACTACGTGCGCTTCCCGAGCGACGGCGACATCTCCCAGATCCGGTATCCCGGCAGACACGCACAGCCGATGGGCTGGACGATTCCGGCGTTCGTGAAGTACGCGAGCTCGCGGCTGAAGCCGCTCGGCGTGCGCGTGTCCGTCGACGTCTTCGGCCTGTCGGCGACCCGGAACCTCGGCATCGGCCAGTTCCCGCGGCGGATCGCGCCCCACGTCGACGCGATCTACCCGATGGTGTACCCGTCGCACTACGTCTCCGGCGAGTACAACATCGTCGACCCGGACTCCCGGCCCGGGACGACCGTCGCCTACTCGCTGCGGGACTTCCGCAGCGCCGTGCGCGGCCGGAAGACGCTCCTGATCCCCTGGCTCCAGGACTTCTCCCTCGGCCGCCAGTACACGCTCTCGGACGTCCAGGATCAGATCCAGGCGGCCCGCCTCGAGCACAGCAAGGGGTTCATGCTGTGGAACGCCGCAGGGGTCTACTCGGTCAAGGCGCTCTCCACGCCGCCCTTCCGCTGAGGCCCGGGGTCGGGTCTTCGTTCGCCGGGGTTGGTCAGGCCGTTCCGGCGTGACCGAATGCAAGACCTGACCCCGCTGTGAGACCCGGCTATACAGGTATGCAACGCGACCGGGCGCTTCGATATCGTCATGTTGATGGCGGCGACGAAGGCAATCGAGCTACGCACGGGGATTCCGGGGCCGCGCTCCCGGGAGATCCTGGAGCGCAAGGATCGCGTCGTCGCGGATCCGCTCTCCATCTTCCTGCCGGTCGTCATCGACCACGGCCGCGGCGCGACGCTCACCGACGTCGACGGGAACACCTTCATCGACTTCACGGGCGGTGTCGGCTGCCTCAACGTCGGTCATGCGCACCCACAGGTCGTCGAAGCGGTCACCGAGCAGGCCACGCGGTTCTTCCACACCGACTTCACGATCGTCCCGTACGAGACCTACGTCACGCTGGCGGAGCGCCTGGTTGCGACGGCGCCCATCTCCGGCCCGGCGAAGGCGGCCTTCTTCAACGCGGGCACGGAGGCGGTCGAGAACGCGATCAAGTTCGCGCGCGCGTACACGAAGCGCCCGGCCGTGATCGGCTTCGAGGGCGGCTTCCACGGACGCACGCTGCTGTCACTCACGCTGACCTCGAAGACGCATCCGTACAAGGCGGGCCTTGGACCGTTCGCGCCCGAGGTCTACCGTCTCCCCTTCGCGCAGGAGTACCGGGGGCCGACCGCGGCCGAGGCGCTCGCAGCGCTCGAGCGCGCGCTGGTGACCAACGTCGCCGCCGAGAGCGTCGCGGCGATCGTGATCGAGCCGGTGCAGGGCGAAGGCGGCTTCGTCGTCGCCCCGCCCGAGTTCCTCGAGGGAGTGCGCCGCATCTGCGACGACAACGGCATCGTCCTCGTCGTCGACGAGGTGCAGACCGGCTACGGACGCACCGGGAAGATGTGGGGAATCGAGCACTACGACGTCGAGCCCGACCTGATGACGGTCGCGAAGTCGATCGCGGCCGGGCTGCCGCTCTCCGGCGTGATCGGCCGGGCGGAGATCATGGACGCGCCGGGCGACTCGGCGATCGGCGGCACGTACGTCGGCAACCCGGTCGCACAGGCTGCCGCCCTCGCCGTGCTCGACGTCTTCGAGGAGGAGTCCCTCGTCGAGCGCGCGGCGCAGATCGGCGAGACGATCCGGAGCCGCATGCAGACGTGGGGCGAGCGCTGGGAGGCGATCGGCGACGTCCGCGGTCTCGGCGCGATGCTCGCGATCGAGCTCGTGCACGACCGCGGCACGAAGGATCCGGCGCCGGAGCTCGCCTCCGCGGTCGTCGAGGCCGCTTCAGCGGCCGGGCTGCTGCTGCTCAAGTCGGGGATCTACTCCAACTGCATCCGGGTCCTCGTCCCGCTGGTGATCACGGACGCCGAGCTCGACGAGGCGCTGGCAGTCTGGGAAGACGCCCTCGTCGTTTCGCTCGGCTGATTCACGGCCCGGCGCGAAGAGGCCGATAGGCCTGAGGTGGCCGGGTACGTCATCTCCGCCCTCGCCTTCGCGCTGCCGCTGGTCCTCGGCTGGACGGGCATCGGCCGCCCTCGGGTGATCGTCCTGGTCGGCGGCGCGCTGGCCTTCGCCTCCACGGTGGGCCTGATGGCCAGCCGGGCCGAGAACGGCAACGGCCAGGCGCTCGTGCCTGTCTGGTTCCTCGCCGGCCTGGCCGGCCTCCTGTACGTGATCTGGTGCGGAGGCCTGTGGCTCGGCCGCCGGCTCCGTCGCACGCGAACGGGCTGATCCCCGGCATGCAAGACGCCGACCGCGGGTAGCGTTCGAGCGTGGTCGGGGAGAAGATCGCCGGGAGGTACGAGCTGCAGGAGCTCGTCGGGCACGGCGGCATGTCGAGCGTCTACAAGGCCCACGACTCGCTCCTCGAGCGAAACGTCGCGGTCAAGGTCCTGCACGAGCAGTACAACGAGGACGAGGAGTTCGTCGAGCGGTTCAAGCGCGAGGCGCGCTCGGTCGCCCAACTGCAGCATCCGAACATCGTCACGGTGATCGACCGCGGCGAGGAGGAGGGAAGGCAGTACATCGTCTTCGAGTACATCGACGGCGAGAACCTCAAGGAGCTCGTCGTCCGCAAGGGACGGCTCGATCCGACCGAGGCGCTCGAGGTCGCGCTCGAGGTCGCGCACGGTCTCGCGTTCGCCCATCAGCACGGCCTCGTCCATCGCGACGTCAAGCCACAGAACGTCCTGCTGAACGGCGACGGCCGGGCGAAGGTGACCGACTTCGGCATCGCGCGCTCGCTCGACGTGGAGCACGGCGTGACGCAGACGGGCACCGTCCTCGGCACCTCGAACTACATCGCGCCGGAACAGGCGAGCGGCCAGCCCGTCGACGCGCAGACGGACGTCTACTCCCTCGGGGTCGTCCTGTACGAGCTGCTCACGGGCGAGCTGCCGTTCCCCGGCGAGAACTTCGTCGCCGTTGCGATGAAGCACGTGCACGAGCCGCCTCCGAACGTGCTGGACGTCCGCCGCGACGTGCCCCTGCGCGTCGCGGCAGCGGTCGACCGCGCGCTCGAGAAGGATCCGAGCCACCGCTTCCCCACCATGGATGCCTTCGCCGCCGAGCTGGAGGCGTCCTTGGCCGAGCTCGCCCGGGGCGACGCGAACGCGACGGCTGTGATCCCAGCAGCGCAGCGGCTGCAGCGGCAACGCAAGCCCGTGTCGCGTGTGCCCCTCGCGATCGGTCTCCTGGCCGCGCTGGCGATCGCCGCGATCGCCGTCGGGCTCCTCACGCTCACGGGACGCGGCGGCCAGACGGCAGCGACCGGAGCACGGGTCTCGCTGGCCGGAGTCGGCGCCTACGACCCGTTCGGAGACAACGCCGAACACGACGCGGCGGCGATCAACGCGACGGACGGGAGCACGCAGACGTACTGGTCGACCGAGCACTACAACACGTTCGCAAAGGAGGGAGTCGGGCTCGTGCTCGACGCGCGCGGGGTCGCGCAGATCTCCCGGGTCATCGTCGTGACCGACACGCCCGGATTCAGGGCGCAGATCCGGGCGACGAACATCCGCGGCGGCCCCACGCAACCGGTGTCGGATGAGCGCCCCGTATCGCGAACCACGCGCTTCGACCTGAACGACACGACGCCGAAGCGTTTTTACGTCGTGTGGATCACGAAGCTCCCACCCGGCCTCGACTACGCGCACGTGAACGAGGTGCGCGCGTTCGCCAAACCCTCCTAGTACTGAAGCTTCGACCGCCGCTCGTGCCGCTCCAGCGCGAGCTCGATCAGCCGGCGCAGCAGTTCGCCGTAGGCAATGCCGGATGCCTCGAAGAGCTTGGCGTAGACGCTCGTGGACGTGAAGCCCGGGATCGTGTTGAGCTCGTTGACAACGACGCGGTCGCCGTCGACGACGAAGCAGTCGGCCCGTGCCATGCCTTCGCACTCGGTGACGAGGAACGCCTCGATCGCGCTGCGCTGCACGTGCTCCAGCACGTGCTCGGGCAGGTCCGGCGGCGGGACCAGCAGGTCCATCCCGCCCTCGTCGTACTTCGAGGCGTAGTCGTACCACTCGTGCCCGAGGGGGACGATCTGGCCCGGGATCGACGCGATCGGGTCCCGGTTGCCGAGCACCCCCACCTCGACCTCGATCCCGTCCATGAACTCCTCCACGAGGATCTTGTCGTCATGGCGAAAGGCGAGCTCGGCCGCTCGTTGCAGCTCGTCCTCGTCGTGCGCCTTCGTGATGCCGACGGAGGAGCCGAGCCGCGCAGGCTTGACGAAGCACGGAAACCCGAAGGGATTGTGCACCGCATCGCCCTCGCGGAGCGCAACGTGGCGCGCGACGGCAATGCCGCTGTCGCGGAGGACCTTCTTGAACAGGTCCTTGTCCATGCAGAGCGCCGAGGCGGCGACGCCCGCACCGACGTACGGGACCCCGGCGAGCTCGAGCAGCCCCTGCACCGTGCCGTCCTCGCCGAATGGCCCGTGCAGGATCGGGAGAACGACGTCCACGGAGCCGAGCGTCGCCGGCGCGTTGGCCGCGGGCACAGGCAGCGTCTCCGCCACCGAGCCGTCTCCGGAACCCAGCTCCCAGCGTCCGTCGCGCCCGATGGCGACCGTGACCACGTCGTACTCGCCGGGATCGAGCGCCTCCAGCACCGACCGTGCAGACGTCAGCGAGATCTCGTGCTCGGACGAGCGGCCCCCGGCGAGCAGCGCCACCTTCAGCCGGGAAGGGCTCATGGGCCAGCCGGCCTCCGAGCGGCGCGGGGGCCGAGGCCACCTCGGAAGAAGGGAGCCAGGCGAAGCCGAGCGAGGCTCATGGCGGGCCGGGCGTCGTCGTTCCGCCGAACTTGCCGACGGCGATGGTGACGACCGAGCCCGGCGGCGCCTGCGACCCGCCGGGCGGATCCTGCGTCTGGACGATTCCCTCCTGGTCCGGGTCCGTGACGGGCTGGGAGACGATGTGCACGCCGAAGCCCGATGCCTTCAGCTGCGCCTGCGCGTCGCTCTGCGAGAGGCTCGTGACGTCGGGCACGGTCGAGGTCGTCGGGCCCTTCGAGACGGTCAGGCTGATCTTCGTGCCGGGCGCCTGAGAGGAGCCCGGGCCGGGGCTCATTCCGATCACGGTGTCCTTCGGCTGGTCCGACTTCACGTCCGTGCGCGAGACGGCGAACCCCGCCGCCAGCAGGGTCGAGTTCGCCGACTCGAAACTCGAGCCGATCACGTTCGGGACGGCGATCGGCTTCGGTCCTTTCGAGACCCGGATCGTGACCCTCGAGTCCTGGTCGACGGACGCGCCTGCCGTCGGTGACTGCGAGATCACCTGGCCGTCCGGCTTGTCCGACTCCACCCGGACCGGCTTGCCCTTCAGCTTCGCATCCTGCAGGTCGGAGAGCGCCCGGTCGAGCTGTTCGCCGACGACGTTCGGCACCTCCGTCTTCGGCGGGCCGAGGGACACGTAGATCGTCACGTAGTTCGACTTCGGCGTCCGCTCGCCGGGCTTCGGCGTCTGCGAGATCACGTACGTCTCGTCGACGTTCGCGTCCGGCTGACGGACGACGTTCGGCCGCAGGCCGATGTCGCGGATCATCGGTACGACGGCGGCCTCCCGCAGACCGACGTAGTTGCCGACCGCGACCGTCTTCGAGCCGCTCAGCTGATCCTGGATCTGCGAGTAGAGGAAGTACGCGCCGACGAGGGCGGCGGCGACGAACAGGAGCGCGACGAGCCACGGCCAGACCGCGCGGTGCGGCGGCTCGTCGTAGTCGTAGTAGGCAGCCGGCGGTGCGTAGGGAACCGGCGGCTGAGGCACACGCGACGTGATCTCGGTCACGCCCGGCGGCGGGCGGGAGATGATCGCCGTCGCCGCCTCCTCCGTCACCGGAGAGATGGCGACGCCGCGGTTGATGCGCCGGAGATCGGCATCCATCTCCTCGGCGCTCTGGTACCGCTCGGACGGATCCTTGCCAAGCGCCCGCATCACGACCATGTCGAGATCGCGCGGAATGTCGGCGCGCTTCGCGGAGGGCGGCTCGGGCACGCTCGAGAGGTGCTTCATCGCGATCTCGACCGGCGTGTCCCCGCTGAACGGCACGACGCCCGTCAGGAGCTCGTACAGCACGACCCCCACGGAGTAGAGATCCGACGTCTGGTCGACCGGCGCGCCCTTCGCCTGCTCGGGCGAGAGGTACTGGGCCGTGCCGATGATCGAACCTGCCTCCGTCATCTGGCTCGCGCCGGCGCGTGCGATGCCGAAGTCGGTCACCTTCAGGCGGCCCTCGGCGTCGACGAGCACGTTGTGCGGCTTGATGTCGCGATGGACGATGCCGTGGCGGTGCGCGAAGCGGATCGCGGCGAGGATCTGCCGTGCGTAATCGACGGCGAGGTGGATCGGCGCCGGGCCGCGCGCGACGATCAGCTCCTTCAAGGAGCGGCCGTCGAGGTACTCCATGGCGATGTAGTACGTCCCCTCGGCCTCGCCTCGGTCGTAGATGGAGACGATGTTCGGATGCGAGAGACCGGCCGCGTTCTTCGCCTCGCGGCGGAAGCGCTCGACGAACTGGTCGTCACCCGCGTGCCGGTCGTTCAAGATCTTGATCGCGACGCGCCGGCCGAGCACCTCGTCCTCGGCGAGGTAGACGTTCGCCATCCCACCGGTCCCGAGCTTCCGCAGGATGCGGTAGCGCCCGTCGAAGAGCGTGTTGATCAAGGTGTCGGAAACGGCCATCGAGGGTGACTCCAGAGTAGGGATTCGCCCCTACCGGAGCAGCGCCTCCATCACCTGTCGCGCGATCGGCGCCGAGACCGACCCGCCGAACCCGTTCAGCTGGTTCTCGACGACGACCGCGATCGCGACCCGCGGCGCTTCCGCCGGCGCGAACGCCGCGAACCAGGTCGTGTGGACGTTCAGCCGCCCGGTCTCGGCGGTGCCGGTCTTGCCGGCGACGCGCACGCCCGGGATCTGGGCCGCGGTGCCGGTGCCGCCCGTCACGGCGAGCTCCATCATGCGGGTGAGCTCGTCGGCGGTCTGCCGCTTGATCGGACGGCCCAGACGGTCCGGTCTCAGGTGCGTGATCGTCTTGCCGCTCGGCGAGACGATCCGCTCGACGATCTGCGGCCTCATCTCGGCGCCGTGATTTCCGATCGCCGCCGCGACCATCGCCATCTGCAACGGCGTCACTGCGAGCCGCTCCTGGCCGAACGCGAGGCGGCCGGGGTCGACCTGCGTGTCCGGATGCTTGGGGTCGAATAGCCGCCCGTGGTCGTAGAGGCCGCTCTCGACCCGCTCGCTCTCGGGTGTCTCGAGCGGAGGCAGCGAGTAGAAACCGAACCGCTTTGCGTACTCGAGCACTGTGCCGGCGCCGAGTGCCTTGCCGACGTTGCAGAAGACGGAGTTGATCGAATGCTGGAAACCCGTCGAGAGGTTGACGTTGCCGAAGGTCTCGGGCGCTTCCGGATTGCCAGCGTTGCGGACGCGCTTCCCGTACTCCTCGCAATAACCAGGGTCGTAGAAGGGCGAGGCCGGCGTGAAGCGGCCGGTGTCGAGCGCCGCCGCTGCGGTGACCATCTTGAACGTCGAGCCCGGTGGATACTTCCCCGCGGTCGCGCGGTTCAGCAGCGGCGCTCCGCACGGGAGGTTCGTGCGGGAGGCGACGTTGAAGTGGTGCTCGACGAGGTTCGGGTTGTACGTCGGGTTCGTCGCCATCACGAGCACCCGACCGGTCGCAGGCTCGAGCGCGACGACCGCGCCGCACTTGCCGCGTAGCAGGCGCAGGGCGAGAGCCTGCGCGCTCGGACGGATCGTGAGCACGAGGTCGTTGCCGGTGACGGTCGTCCCTTTGAGCCTGTCGAAGGCGGACCGGAAGACCGTGTCGAGATTCGCGTTCGAGCCGGTCAGGTAGTCGTTGTAGGACTGCTCGACGCCCGTGCGGTTTCGCGACTGCGTCGAGTAGCCGACGACGTCGGCGAAGAGCGGCCCGGTCGGATACCGGCGCAGGTAGAGCGTCTGCCCGCCGAGCCGCCTGGTCACGTTGGCCGCCAGCACGGTGTTCCCGTCGGCCCCGTAGATCTTGCCGCGCTTGATCGTGAACTGGGCCACGAGCTGGATGTCGTTGTCCTGCCTGTCCGCGAGCCCGGCGTTGGCCCACGTCTGCCAGTAGGTCGTGCCGACGATGAGCGCGGCGAGCAGGACGAGCGCGGCGACGCCGACGTGCGAGACCTGTTTGTTCACCGGATCAAATCCCGATTGGCACGGTTGGAGACGAGCAGCAGCCCCGCCAGCAGCAAGAAGTTGGCGACGACGCTCGAGCCTCCGTACGAGACGAACGGCAGCGTGATCCCGGTCAGCGGGATCAGGCGCAGGATCCCGCCGACGATGATGAACGTCTGCAGCGCGAAGCCGAACGTCAGCCCCGCGGCGGCGAGCTTCGAGAAGCCGTCCTGAGCGAGCAGCGCGATCCGCATGCCGCGCAGCACGAAGATCATGTAGACGAGGAGCAGGGCGGCCGCGCCGATGAGGCCGAGCTCCTGCGCGAGCGCGGAGTAGATGAAGTCGGTCTTCAGGTCGGGGATGATCTGCTTGCCACTCGTCGGGTTGACGAACGTCCCCTTGCCGAGCCCCGTGCCCGCGAACTCGCCGTTCCCGATCGAGTAGAGCGACTTCACGAGCTGGAAGCTCTGGCAGTTCTGCCGCAGGGTCGCCTCGCCGGACAGCGGGCAGTAGACCTTCTGCTCGGTCCACGGATGGAGCCAGATCGTCACCCGGTCCTGGACGTGGGGCGTCACCTTCCACACGCCCACGGCGCCGACGAGAAAGAGCCCGAGGCCGGCGGCGACGTAACCGATGCGCGCCGTCGCGACGTAGAGCATCGCGAGGAAGATCCCGAAGTACAGCAGCCCGCCGCCGAGGTCGCGGGTCTCGAGCAGCACGAGCATCGCGAGCGCCCAGATGACGAGCAGCGGGCCCCAGTCCTTCGGCCGTCCCTGTGCCAGCACCTCGCGCTTCTCTCGCATGTAGCCGGCGAGGAAGACGATGAGCATGATCTTCGCGAGCTCGCCGGGCTGGAAGCGAAGCGCGCCGACGTGCACCCACAGCCGCGCGCCGTTCACGGTCAGGCCGAGCGCCGGCAGGATCGGTAGGAGGAGCAGTCCGATCGCCGTGATCCCGAAGACGTATTTGTAGGACTCGAGCCGGCGATAGTCGTGGCGCAGGAGCCAGAGCGTCGCCGCGAACAGGGCCACGGCGACGACGATCCAGATGCCCTGCTTGAAGGCGTCGTCCGGGCCGAGGCGATAGATCTCCGTCAGGCCGATCGCGGTCAGGAGTCCGGCGATCGGCAACAGGTACGGGTCGGCGAACGGAACCGCATAGCGCGCAACGACATGCGCTGCGAGATAGAGGGCGAAGAAGAAGCCGGCGTACGTGAGCGACGCCGTCGAGACGACATCCTGACGTGCGATGTAGACGCTGGCGAACCCGACCGCCGTCAGCACGCCGACGACCACCAGGAAGGCGAGCTCCCTGTTTCGCGGCCCGAGCTTCAGCGGACGTACCCCACGTAGAGGGCGATCGCGATGCCGGCGACGATGAGCAGGAGCGCGAGCCAGGCAAGGACCCGCCGGCGCAGGTGGCGCCGCCTGATCGCACGCTCGTCGCGTTCCTTCGCCGCGACCTCGGCCTGGATCGCGTCCGCGGACACGACGGCCGTGTCGACCGCGGGGACCGCGTCCAGCTCCGTCAGCGTCTGCTCCTCCTCGAGGACGTGCTCACGCGTGTCGCCGTCGTGCGCGAGCGGAGCTCCACCCGCGATCTCGAAGGCGACAACGGTGATGTTGTCCTCGCCGCCTCCCTTGTTCGCGGCGTTCACGAGTGCGCGCAGAGCCCGGTCGATGTCGTGGCGGTAGCGCTCGACCAGGTCGAGGATCGCGCGCTCGCTGACCATGTCGGTCAGGCCGTCGGAGCAGAGCAGGAAGAGGTCGCCCTCCTCGCCGGCGATCGTGAAGGTGTCGACGTCGACGTCGGGATCCGTTCCCAGCGCGCGCGTGATCACCGACCGCTGCGGATGCGTCTCCGCTTCCTCGCGCGAGAGCTTCCCGCTCTTGAGCAGCTCGTTGACGAGCGAGTGGTCCTCGGTCACCTGCTCCATCCGCCCGTCGCGGATCAGGTACGCGCGGGAGTCACCGACGTGCCCGAACGCGACCTGGCCCTCCTCGACGAGAGCGACCGTGATCGTGGTGCCCATGCCCGACGTGCTCGGGTCGCTGCTCGACCGGTCGTAGACGCGGCGGTTCGCCTCCTGGACGAGGTCGACGATGCGGTCCTCGCCGCCGCGATCGGCGCCGCTCTCACGGAGCGCCGCAGCGGCGAGCCGCGACGCGACCTCGCCCGCCTGGGCGCCGCCCATGCCGTCCGCGATGGCGAAGAGCGGCGGCTCGCAGACGTAGGCGTCCTCGTTGCGGCGGCGCCTCCGGCCGGTGTCGGTGATCACGGAGACGCGACCGATCATGCGTCGTACCTCAGGTCGGTCTCACCGACGCGGACGACGTCGCCGCGCGCCAGGCGCCGCGGCCGGTCGAGCCGCGTGCCGTTGAGGAAGGTTCCGTTCGTCGAGCCGAGGTCCTGCACCCACACGCCGTCCTGGCGCGGCTCGAACCGGGCGTGGCGAGCCGACGCGTACTCGTCCGTCGTGATCGCGATGTCGTTCTGGCTGCCGCGGCCGATCGTCAGCTGGCTCGAGTTCAGCTCGAACTCCTCGCCGTCCGCGAGATCCGCGCTCTTCACGACGACGAGGCGACCGGTCTGCGGACCCGGCCGCGCAGCGTGCATGCCCGACGCCGCAGACGGCGCGAGGACGAAGCTCTCCTGCGGAAGTCGAAGGTCGCGGCTCGCCGTCCGCACGATCCGCCAGATGAACAGATAGAGCAGGACGAGGAACGCGATCTTGAGGACGAGCAGGACCTCGTCGACCGCGACCGAGTCGTAGATCATCGCCTCATCCCGGTTCCCGGCTGAAGCTCACGTCGGTTGACCCGAGCGTGATCGTGTCGCCGTCGCTCAGCTTCGCGCGCTTGACGCGCTTGCCGTTCACCTCGAGCCCGTTGGTCGACCCGAGGTCGACGATCCAGTACGACGCGCCTTCCTGGCGCAGCTCGGCGTGACGCCTGGAGACATTCGTGTCCGACAGCTGGATGTCACAGTCCCGCGAGCGGCCGATCACGACGCGCCGCTGCTTGACCTCGTAGCGCGAGCCGTCGAACCGCAAGGTCACGAGCTCGGGCTCGACGCCGAGCTCCTCCGCGCTGACGGCCTGCGTGGGGACCGGCACCTTCGCCTTGTAGACCATCGTCGCGCCTGGCTCGACGTCCGCCGGGGGCTCGCCCGCAGCGCCGCGCCGGCGTTCGGGCTGCACCATCCGTGTGGCGATCCCGAACTCGCCGACATCGAGGTCGGCATCGGTCTCCATCAGGACGCGGGCCGGCGACAGCAGGGCGTATTCCTCACGGCGGGCGTGCTCCGAGAGGTAGTCCTGCAGCTCGCCGGTCAGGCTGTCCTCGTAGCTCGAGAACTGCTCGCGGTCGGCCGGGGAGAGGTAGATCGTGTACTCGTTCGGGACGTAGACCCGCGAGACGGAGACGGTCCGGTGCTCGTCCATCTCCTTGGCGAGCTTCCGGGCGAGCTCGACCGGCTGGACGTTCGTTCTGAAGGCACGGCCGAAGATGCCCTCGAAGAGCGCCTCTAGCTTCTGTTCGATCGCGCGGAGAACCATGGGCAGCCGGATTCGACCCCGGCGCTCGATGCTAACGCACGGCTACGGCCAGACAGGTGGCCCAAACGGCCACGGCAAGCGGCACCACGGCCACTGCGGGGGCCAGGAGCAGCGCCGCGGCGAGGAAGGCGGAGCCGAGGAGGGCGATGCCCCAGGGACCCCGCGCCCGGGCGAAGGGGAGCAGCACGGCGACCGTGGCGAGCACGAGGGTCTCGACGGCGAGCGCACCGCTCGAGGTCATCGCGCCCCAGAGGGCGCCGGCGACGGCGAAGGGATCGGCGACGGCGGCGACGGCCAGGCTCGGGGGTGCGGCGCCGTCGAAGGGAAGCGGCGCTCCGCGCAGACCGGCGACGAGTCCCGCGGCGAGGACCGCCGCCACGGCCTGCGCGCCCCGGCGAAGCGGCGAGCGGAGTGCGATCGCGGCGAGCGGGAAGAGCGCCAGGGCGGAGATCGCCGCGAGCGGCGGGCCAAGGGCGAAGAGGAGGCCTCGATCCGGCTCCCGCCACATCAGCCCGAGCAGGGCGATCGCCAGACAGGCGTAGAGGACGGCGGCCCCGAGCGCGAGGTTTCCGAGCGGCAGCACCGGCACTGCGAGGGCGAAGGCGAGGCCGGCGCGCGCGTCGATGAGCGTCGCCGCAGCTGCGAGGAGGCCGAGGCCCGCGGCCCAGCCCGCCGGGTAGAAGGGCAGCGTCCACGCACTCCAGCCGGCGAAGAGCGCGGCCAGCAGCGCGGGCGCCAAGCGCGGCACGGCCGCGGGGACGGCCACGGTCCGATCACGCCTGGGGCCACGGCGCTTCCGCCCGCCGAGCCGAAGCGCCGTGGAGAGCGCCGCCGCGCTCGGCCGCCTGGCCGGGTCGAGGTCGAGGGCGCGGTTCACCGCCGCGAGAAGCGGCTTCGGCAGGTCCGGGCGGACCGTCTCGAGCCGCGCCGCCCCGGCCTCGATCGCCCGCGCCGTCTCGATCAGCGAGCTGCGCCAGAAAGGATGGCGTCCGGCCAGGGCCTCCCAGAGCATCACGCCGACGGCCCAGACGTCGGCGGCCTCGGTCGTCGACCCGCCCGCGAGGCGCTCCGGCGCGATGTAGGCCAGCGTGCCCGGGACGTCACCCTGCGCGGTGAGCGTCTCCGCCTCCTGGATCTGGGCCAGTCCGAAGTCGAGGACCCGGGCCGAGACAGACCTCCCTTCGGCGAGCAGGATGTTCGAGGGCTTGACGTCGCGGTGCACGATCCCGCGCGCGTGCGCGTGCGCGAGCGCCTCGAGCACCTGGGCCGAGGCCTCGATCGCCGACGCGTCGTCGAGCTCGCCGCCGCGCAGCGCCTCGCGGAACGTGCGTCCCGGGACGTACTCGTAGGCGATGTAGACGTGCTGCGAGTCGCGGCCGAAGCCGTACGCCCGCTGGCAGGAGGGGTGGCGCAACCGGGCAGCGGCTTCCGCCTCCCGTTCGGCGCGGGAGGCCGCCTTGCCCTCCCTCGGCACGATCTTGAGCGCCACGTCGAGGCCGTTCTGCTCGTCTCGGGCGAGCCAGACCGACCCCGATCCCCCGCTCCCGAGGGGCCTCAGGGGTCGGTAGCGCCCGAGGACGAGCTCGCTCTGGACGGCGGCTGAGGCTGCGCTTTGCACCGGCTCTCCAGGGTTGGCGGGGGCATCGACAAGTCCTTCACCCGCCGGAAACGGCTGGGCTACGGGTTAGAGTGAACGGCGCTTCGGCTGGGATCGGCCCAGCCGGCGGGCCCCCCGATGACCGAGCGCGACACCGACATCGAATTCGACTTCTTCGACGAGCCCGAAACCGAGGAGGCGACCGAACGGGTGAGAACGCCGCGCCGCCCCCCGCCGGGCGGCCCGCGCCGTCCGGTCCGGCCGCCGCAGGGCTTGATCCCCATGCTGCGGCTCGCGGGTCTGATCGCGTTCCTGATCCTCGCAGCGGTACTCCTGGTGGTCGGCGCGCGCGGTTGCGCGTCGAGCAGCAAGCACGACAAGTACCAGGGGTACATCCAGGACGTCCGCACCATCGCGCAGCGCTCCGCCGACATCGGCAAGGACCTGAACTCCACCCTCTCCGCGACGGGCATCAAGGAGACCGACCTCGAGACGAAGCTGAGCGGGCTCGCCGCACAGCAGCAGCAGGAGGTCGCCCAGGCTCGCCAGCTCGATGCGCCCGGCCCCCTTCGCGTCGAGCACGACCACCTGATCGAAGTGCTCAAGCTCCGCGCGAGCGGACTCAGCCGGCTGGCCGACGCCTTCCGCCAGACGGCGACTGCGAAGGACGCCAACACCTCCGGCCGGCTGATCGCCGACCAGGCGCGCCTGCTCGTCGCGAGCGACGTCAACTGGGACTTCTACTTCAAGGAGCCGACCCAGCTCGAGCTCCAGCAGCAGAACATCACCGACATCGGAGGCGTCCCCGACTCGAACATCTTCCCGAACCCCGATCTCGCGAGCACGCAGGCGATGACACTCGTCTGGCGCCGCGTCCACGGCGCCGCGACCGGCGGCACCCCGGGCGGGAAGCACGGCAGCGCGCTCGCATCGGTGACCGCGCTCCCCGACGGCAAGAAGCTCAACCCCGGCGGCGCCGCGAGCGACAACGAGATCACGGCCTCGACGGATCTCGCGTTCCAGGTCGCGGTCACGGACTCCGGTGACTTCCAGGAGTTCAACGTCGGCGTAACGCTGACGATCCAGAAGTCGCCGAAGGCGATCGTCCTGCGCAAGAAGATCGACACGATCAACGCGGGCGAAACGAAGACGGTGACCTTCACCAACATCGACATCAACGGCCTCTTCGGCCTGCCGACGACGGTCAAGGTCGATATCCAGCCGGTCCCGGGCGAGACGACGGTGACGAACAACACCGCCGAGTACAAGGTCATCTTCTCCCTCGGCGGCTAGTTCTCGATGAGCCTCTCGACCGCGGGGTGGATCGCGATCGGGGCCTGCGTCGCGGCGGGAGCCGCGCTCGTCGTCGCAGGGCTCGCGTGGTGGAAGCTCCGGGCGGTGCGCGCCGCACAGCGTGTGCTGCTCGGCGGCGGCAGAGACGACCTGGTGGACTTCGCCGTGTCGCTCCAGGGCCGCATCGACGATCTGCACCGCGCGGTGGACGAGATCGCCGCCGGCCTCTCCCGCGTCGACCGTCGCGTCGACACAACCGTCTCGAAGACCTCGCTCGTTCGCTACGACGCCTACGAGGGAGCGGGCGGCCAGCAGTCCGCCTCGATCGCACTCCTCGACGCGGCGCGGAGCGGGGTCGTCCTCACCGCGATCCAGGGCCGCGACTACGCCCGGATCTACGTGAAGGAGCTCGACCACGGCCGTCCGTCCGTCGCCCTGTCCCCCGAGGAGGAACAGGCAGTCGAGCGGGCGATGGCCGGATAGGCGTCGCTTGCGACGCCGGCTTCAGGATGCGCGGCTGTGCCGCGCATCCGTCTGAACCGACCGGTCGACCCCTTGACCGCTAGCAACCACGCTCGTTAGGAGCCCTCCGCTCAGCTACATTTCCGGCCACATGCAGCAGGTTCTGGTGCTGAATGCGAGCTACGAGCCGCTGAACGTCACGACCGTTCGGCGTGCCCACGTGCTCGTGTTCAAGGGGAAGGCCGAGGTGATCGAGGAGCTCGATCAGCCCCTCCACTCCGCCAGTGACACGTATCCCTGGCCGCACGTGATCCGCCTCGTCGCGTACGTGCGCGTGCCTCGGGCCGTCCAGCGGAAGATCTCCCGCCGGGCGCTGTTCGCCCGCGACGGCTGGCGTTGCGTGTACTGCGGCACGACAGCCGGCCGGCTCACGCTGGACCACGTCATCCCGAGGTCACGCGGAGGCGAGTCGGTCTGGGAGAACGTCGTGACGGCGTGCGCGCCGTGCAACCACCAGAAGGGCAACCGCACGCTCGAGGAGGCGCGGATGGAACTCATCCATCCGCCCAAGGCGCCGGCGCCCGTGCTCTTCATCCGGCTCGCGGCGCCGAGGATCCCGAACGGCTGGCAGCCCTACCTCGGGCAGTTCGGCGGAACGGCAACCGCGCCCGCCTAGGGTCTAGCCACGCTCGACGGGTAAGCCCAGCTGCTCCCACTCACTCCACGAGCCGGGATAGAGCTTGCCGTCGCGTCCTGCGACCTGCAGGCGGTGCAGCAGCACCGTCGCGGTGACGCCCGAGCCGCAGTAGGCGACGAGCTCCCCCTCGGGTAGCTGCGGCGCCGGCTCGTTCCAGGGCGCGTTGAGCGCGCCGGGAATGCGGCCCGGGATCTTGTCGATCGGGTTCGCCTCGCCGCGCCAGCGCGCGGGCAGCCGGCAATCGACCACGACCAGCTGGTCTCTGCGCTGCTCGAGCTGGGCCGCGTCGATCGTGTCGTCGCTCCGCTCGCGCGGCGTGAACAGGGCAGGCTCGATCTCCTCCTCGCCACTCGTGAGCGGGCCACTCCAGCCGGCGAAGTCGATCACCGCGCACGCATCGTGGCCGAAGTGGCGGAGCAGCCACCAGAGCCGCTCCGCGCCGCCCGTGTTTCCGTAGGCGACCACGAACACGCCGTCGCCGATGCCGGCGCGCGCTGCCGCCCTTGCGAAGCCCCCGGCCTCGGGCAGGGGATGGCGTCCACCTAGGCCGGGCGGCGCGGCCAGGTCAGTGTCGACGTCGAGGAAGCTCGCGCCCGGAATGTGTCCCGCGAGATAGAGCTCGCGGCCGCGGCCCGGCTGCCCGAGCTCCCAGCGGCAGTCGACGAACTGGTATCGCATCAGAGGGGACTCCCGATCACGAAGGGAGAGGCTACGCGCCGCCGTCCTAGACGGCTCCGCTGACGGCACGCTTCCTGCCCACGACAGGAGGTGACAGGACGACGAGACGCTCCGTCCGGCGCCTCGGCGTCGCAATCTGCGCCCTGTTCGCCGACGCCTCAGGCCCAGGCATCCGCGAGCGGTTGGGTGCTACGTCGTCGTGCGGTAGTGGAGATGCACTGTGCCGTTGCCAAAACGACGTTCGTCTAGCAGCTCGAGGTCGAGGCGCAGGTCGTCGGGCAGAGCCTTCTTGCCGCCACCGACGACAACGGGTGCCAGGAAGAGGTGAATCTCGTCGACCAACCCGGCATCGATCGCCTGCGCGGCGAGTTCGGGACCACCAACGAGGATGTCATCGTTCGCCGTCGCCTTCAGCTGCCGGACCATGTCCGTGTCGAAGTGTCGCTCGAGTCGTGTCCTGGCGGTCGACACGCCGCTGAGGGTTCGCGAGAAGACAATCTTGTCAGCGCCGCGCCAGATCTCCTTGAAGTCCGCCATGCAGGACGGCTGGTCGGTGAGATCCAGGTCTTCCCAGGCGCGCAGGACCTCGTACATCCTGCGCCCGTAAAGGTGGATGGGAAGTTGCCGCTCTAGATCATTGATGAACGTGTGGACCTCTTCGTCGGGCCGGGACCAGCCCCACCCCCCGTCCTTGTCCGCGACGTAGCCGTCGAGCGACGCGATCGCCGAATAGATCAGCGCAGGCATGTCAGAAGGCTAAGCCGCTTCGGGCTCGACCGCGGGGTGGCGGTGCACCGGGCCGAGCAGGTGCGAGTGGCTCTCCGTGCCGTAGCCCCCGGGAACCGGGATGTAGAACTCGGGATAGCCCCACATGCCGTGCTCGGAGACGTCGAGTCCTGCGGTCTCGACGTGCTCCTCGACGCGAATGCCCCAGAGCCGCTTCATCGCCCAGAGGCAGCCGAACGACGCCGAGAAGGTGAAGGCGCCGACCGTTGCGAGTCCGAGCAGCTGCACGCCCAGCTGGTGGAACGAGCCGGTGTAGACGAGTCCGCCGGTCCCGGTCGCCAGCGTCGCGGCGAGAGACGGCACGGCGAAGAGCCCGGTCGCCAGCGTGCCCCAGACACCCGCAAGGCCGTGCACCGCGACGGCGCCGATCGGGTCGTCGATGCCGAGCCGCTCGACGAGCGGCACAGCGACGACGGCGATCGCCGCGGCGACGAAGCCGATCAGGGCGGCGGCCCACGGCGCGACGAAGCCCGAGGCAGCGGTGACTGCGACGAGTGCGGCGATGACGCCGTTGAGCATCATGGAGACGTCCGGCTTCCGGAGGACAATCCACGCAGTGGCGATGCCGCCGAGCGCCCCGGCCGCAGCGGCCAGGTTCGTCGTCAACGCAACGTACGCGAAGTAGCCGAGGTGGTCGCCGGTCACGACCGCGAGCGTCGAGCCGGGGTTGAACCCGAACCAGCCGAACCAGAGGATGAGCGTGCCGAGCACGGCATACGGCATGTTGTGTCCCGGGATCGGATTCGCGCGCCCGTCGTGTCCGAACTTGCCGATGCGCGGGCCGAGCAGGATCGCGCCGGCGAGGGCGGCCAGCGCTCCCTGGTAGTGCACGACGGTCGAGCCGGCGAAGTCCTGCATCCCGAGCCCGAAGAGCCAGCCGCCCGCGTGCCAGATCCAGTGCGAGGTGACGGAGTAGATCAGCGTGAAGCAGACGCCGAAGGCAAAGTAGACCCAGAGCTTCGCCCGCTCCGCCATCGCGCCCCAGACGATGGCGAGGGACACGCCCGCGAAGACGACCTCGAAGAGATACGCGCCCGCGCCGGGGATCGTGGAGAAGAAGGAGAACGGTGCCTGTCCGACCGCGAGCAGCCCGTCGACCGACGGGAAGAAGCCGCTGGTGCCGATGACGGCATTGCCGTCGCCGAACGCGAGACCGAAGCCGACCGCCCAGTAGACGAGCGAGCAGATCCCGAAGATGAGCACGTTCTTTCCGGCGATGTGCGCCGCGTTCTTCATGCGGGTCAGGCCGGCCTCCAGGAAGGCGAAACCCGCCTGCATGAACATGACGAGGACGGCGGCGACGACAACCCAAACGGTGTTCGCCGCGATCAACAGCTCGGACGTCTTCACACTTCGACCTGCTCCAGTCGCCTGCCGGTGCGGTTGTGCGTCACGTTGTCGACCCGGCTCGTCCAGACGAGCCCGTCGCCCGAATCGTTACCGCTCTGCGCCGCGTCCGCGATCGCCGACACGACCGTCGGTGCGAGTCCGTCCTCGACGATGAAGGTCAGCAGCGCCTTCGGCAGGAAGCGCGACTCGAACACGCGGCCGCGGTACTCGTGCGTGACGCCGCGCTGGCGGCCGTGCCCGATCGCCTCGACGACCGTCACCCCGACGTGGCCGGTCTCCGCCTCGACGGCGTCGATCACGGTCTCGACGCGCTCGCGGATCACGACCGCCTCGACCTTGATCATCTCGGCTCCCGCTTGTGGCTCTGAGCCACAAGCGCTTCAAGACTGCCGCGATCCGGGGAGAGACGAGCCCTCCAGGGCCGCCGCGTGACGCTAGTGGCTCTGAGCCACAAACTCACGTAAGGGTCCTGCTCCGCCGCTCCAGGAAGATCGTGTCGCGCCAGATCCCGTCCCGCTTCCCGATCCGCTCGCGCTTGCCGACGACGCGAAAGCCGCACCGCTCGTGGAGTGCGAGCGAAGCGCGGTTCTCGGGGAAGACCGACGTCTGGATCGTCCAGATCCCCGCCGCCTCGGCGCCGGCGATCAGGGCTTCGAGCAGCATTCGCCCCACGCCGCACCGTCGTGCTGCGCGCGCAACGTAGACGCTGTTCTCCGCTACGCCGGCGTAGCAGCGCCGTGACGACGCAGGTGAAAGCGCCGCCCACCCGACCACCTCGTCGATGCTCTCCGCGACCAGCCGATGCTCGGGCAGGTGGCCGGCGTCCCATGCCTCCCAGGCCGGCACCTCGGTCTCAAAGGTCGCGAGGCCGTCGCGCATCCCCTCCCAGTAGATGTCCGCGACCGCCGCCCAGTCGTCCCTCGTGAGGACACGAAGCTCGACGGACGGCGGCGCGGCGATCAGCATGGGCTGGCTAACAGTCGTAGTAGAGGGAGAACTCGGCCGGATGCGGGCGGAGGCGCACCACGTCGGCCTCGTTCTCGCGCTTGTAGTCGATCCAGGTGTGGATCAGGTCGTCCCTGAAGACGCCGCCCGCCGTCAGGAACTCGTGGTCGCGCTCGAGCGCGTCCAGCGCCTCGGCGAGCGAGCCGGGCACCTGGGCGACGCCGCGGTCCTCCTCGAAGAGATCCCAGTCCGCAGGCTCGCCGGCGTCCAGGCCCTTCTGGATCCCGTCGATGCCGGCCATCAGCATCGCCGAGAACGCGAGGTACGGGTTCGCCGCCGAGTCGGGACAGCGGAACTCGACCCGCTTCGCCTTCGGGGAGTCCGAGTACATCGGGATCCGGATGCAGGCACTGCGGTTGCGCATCGAATAGACGAGGTTGACCGGTGCCTCGTAGCCCGGCACGAGCCGCCGGTACGAGTTCGTCGTCGGCGCGCAGAACGCAAGCAGGGCAGGCGCGTGCGCGAGCAGGCCGCCGATGTACGCGCGCGCGAGCTGCGACAGTCCCGCGTAGCCGGACTTGTCCGCCATCAGCGGCGTCCCCTCTTTCCAGAGGGACTGGTGCGTGTGCATGCCGGAGCCGTTGTCGCCGAAGATCGGCTTCGGCATGAACGTCACCGACTTTCCTGCCGCGCGCGCGACGTTCTTGACGACGTACTTGTACGTCATCACCTGGTCGGCCATGCGCGTCAGCGACTGGTAGCGGAGGTCGATCTCGCACTGGCCGCCGGACGCCACCTCGTGGTGGTGGAACTCGCATGGGATGCCGAGCCGCTCGAGCGTCAACACCATCCGGCTGCGCAGATCGTGGAGCGTGTCGTGCGGTGAGGGCGGGAAGTACCCCTCCTTCTCGCGCACGGTGTAACCGAGGCCGGGCTTGCCGGAGTTCCAATGGCCCTCGCCCGAGTCGACCGCGTAGTGCGCCCGGTTCGGCCCCAGCTCGTACGAGACCTCGTCGAAGACGAAGAACTCGCACTCCGGCCCCATATAGGCCGTGTCGGCGATACCGGTCGAGCGCAGGTACTCCTCGGCACGCTTGGCGATCCGGCGCGGGTCCTTGCCGTACGGCTCGCGGGTGATCGGGTCGGCGATCTCGCAGATCAGCGAGAGCGTCGGCGCCTCGGTGAACGGGTCGATGATCGCCGACGACGCGTCCGGCATCAGCAGCATGTCCGACTCCGAGATGCCCTGCCAGCCGCGAATGGAGGAGCCGTCGAAGCCGAGCCCCTCGTCGAAGGCGGACTCGTCGAAGGCGCGGATCGGCAGCGTCATGTGCTGCCACGTGCCGAGCAGGTCGCAGAACTTCAGGTCGACGAGCTGCGCCGTCGTCTCGCGCGCCCACTCGAGGGCCTCACGTGCGTCAGGGGCCGTCTCCTGTCCGTTCGCCAGGTAGTGCCTTGCCTCTTCCGCTGCCATGCCGCTCCTTTCCGACGCTGGACCACAAAAAAAGAGCCCAGGACTCGGGCTCGAGTCCTGAGGCTCCATTGCCTCGGCGCCCGCCTCCGGCGGCGGGCGACCTGGCCGGGACCTTAGTGGCGGCGGCGGACGGACGTCAAGCGTAGAGGCCGGCAACCTCGCGAGCCGTCGCGGCGATCCGCTCGCGCAGCTCGAGCGGCTCGAGCACCTCCGCGTCGGGACCGAAGCGAAGCAGCTCGCGCAAGGCGGCCTCGTTGCTCTCGAAGCCGACGACGTAGACGCCGCCCTCCTCGCGGAGATCACGTGGAAGGAACCGGCGAACGAGCTCGCTCGCACGGATCCTGACCTCGACCCGCGGACGTGAGGCTTCGAAGGTCCGCGACCATTCGTCCCAGTACGCCGCGAGATCGAACCCTTCCGGACGCTCGAAGCCGTCGTCGCGAACGCGCACCGAGACGAAGCGGGAGACCCGGTAGACCCGCATGCCGGCGCTGCGGTGCGCGACGAGATACCACGCACCTCCCTTCAACACGAGTCCGAGCGGATCGAGTGTGCGCTGCACGACGCGGGCCCCTTCGCGGTACCGGGCGCGGAGCCGCCGCCCGTGCCACGTCGCCGACGCGATCGCCGGGAGGTGGGGGACGGTGTCCTCGGCCCGGAACCAGCCGCGCGTGTCGAGGTGAAACGTGCGCTCGGCCCGGCTCGCCCGCTCCTGCAGCTCGGGCGGCAGCGCTGCGAGCACCTTGAGCCGGGCATTCGCGAGCACACCGCCGAGGCCGAGCTCGGCCGCCGGCGTCGGGGCCACGAAGAGCGCCTCCGCCTCGGCGGCCGTGAGGCCGGTCAGCTTGGTCCGGTAGCCGCCCGCCAGGCGATAGCCACCGGCCGGCCCACGCACCGCCTCGACCGGCACGCCCGCCGCCGCGAGCGACTCGACGTCCCGGTGGACGGTGCGAATCGAGACCTCGAAATGGTCGGCGAGCTCGGCCGCCGTGAGCTGTCCCCGCAGCTGCAGGAAGAGGAGGAGGGACACCAGCCGCGTCGCCCGCATCGAGCGTGAAGATACATGACAGAAACTGGCATGTATATGCCGTAGGCTCCCCGCATGGACGAGGAGACGCAGACACACGAACAACCCGTGCCCGAGCTGGAGCGCGAGGAGCGGCGCCTCGAGCGCCTCCGCCTGGTCGCGCAGCTGTGGCCCCCGGCCGACCGCTTCGAGGACGACGACCCCGGACCTCGGGCCGCGTGACGGACACACGCACGGTCTTCGGGGACGCCTGGGACGCGACGGACGACTGGTCCGGCGGGGGCGCGAAGTCGAAGCGTCTCGTCGACCGAGGCCCGGACCTCGGTGCCAGCCTCTACGAGCTCGGGCCGGGGAACTCGGTCGTCTACCACTACCACCACGGCTCCGAAGAGCTGCTGATCGTGCTGCGGGGCCGGCCGACGCTGCGCACACCGGAAGGCGAGCGGCAGCTCGCGGAAGGAGAGGTCGTGCACTTCCCCACCGGCCCCGGCGGCGCCCACGGTCTGCGCAACGACACGGACGAGCCGGCGCGCTACGTCGTGGCCGGCATCCGCGTCTCGCCCGAGGTCGCCGAGTATCCGGACCACGGCAAGATCACGGCGCAGGCGCGCACGGAGTCGCAGACAGGAGACGCGCTGTGGCTGATCCACGACCTGCAGACGTGACCAACGTCTTCACCGAGGACTGGGAGGAGATCTATCCGCCGACGGACGGCTGGCGCTCGAACCAGCGGCGGCTCGTCCCGCGCGGGCACACGCTCGGACTGAGCGTGATCGAGCTCCTGCCAGGGCAGACGCAGAGCCCCTACCACTTCCACCACGGGAACGAGGAGCTCGTCCTCGTGCTGCAAGGAAGGCCGACGCTCCGAACCCCGGAAGGAGAGCGGGAGCTTCGGCCCGGTGACTTCGCGTTCTTCCCGAAAGGCCCGGACGGGGCACATCAGATGCTGAACCGCACGGATGAGCCCGCTCGGTATGTCATCGCCGACGCAAAGGTCTCGCCCGAGGTCGTCGAGTATCCGGACAGCGGCAAGATCGCCTCGATGGCACGCGAGACACAGCTCTGGTCGATTCATCGCCTCGGAGACGCCGTCGATTACTTCGACGGCGAGCAGCCGCAGACATGACGCGCGTCGCCGAGGTGGCGCCGGGGCTCAGGCGCTGGACTGCGTTGCACGAGGAGTGGCGGGAGGAGGTGGCGTCGCTCGCCGTCGACACCGACGACGGGCTCGTCCTGATCGATCCGATCGATCCGCCGCGAGGGCTGGCCAGGCCCGACCACGTGCTGCTGACCGTGTACTGGCACGGCCGCAGCACAGGCGAGCTCGGCGCGCCGCGCGTGTGGGCGGCGAAGCGCGGCGCCCGGCGGCTGAAGAACCGCGGTGTCGAGGTGACCGACGCGGTCGAGAACGGCGCCGTCCTCCCCGGCGGTATCCGGGCATTTGCGACGGCTCGCGAGTCGGAGCTCGTCTACTGGCTCCCCGAGCAGAAAGCCGTGGTCGTCGGAGACGTCCTGCTCGGCGCAGGCGCAAAGCCGCGTCCCACGGAGGATCGGCTGCGGCTCTGCCCGCAGCGCTGGCTCGGCACGTCGACGCTCGACGAGCTCCGACGTTCACTCCGGCCGCTGCTCGACTTGCCCGTGCAGCGCGTGCTCGTCTCACACGGCGAACCCGTGCTGCGTTCCGGAAAACGTGCGCTCGCACAGGCTCTCGCTTGACACAGCTGCTACGGTCTTAAGTCGATGCGCCTCTTCGGCTGAGCTGGTACGTCCCGTGCGCCGCCTGCGTCGGCAGGTGTGTTGCGCGTACCCGTTGTCCCGCCGAATTTGCAGGAGCCTCAGATGTTCGCTGTAGAAGTCAACAACTTGCGCAAGGAGTTCTTCCGCCGCGATGCGACGCGAACGCGCATGCGCAAGCGGCGGAGGCGTGTCGCGGCGCTCGAGGGCGTGACCTTCACGATGGAGCGCGGCGAGTGCGTCGCCATCCTCGGCCAGAACGGTTCGGGCAAGTCGACGCTGGTCCGGCTGCTGTCCACCCTGCTGCTGCCGGACGGCGGCAACGCGAAGATCTTCGGCCACGACGTCGTCGTCGAGTCGCGGCCCGTTCAGCGGCTCGTGAATCGGGTCTCGGTCGAGGCCTCGTTCTTCAAGAAGATGTCGTCCGAGGAGAACCTCGCCTATGCGGCCCGGTTCTACGGGTTGACGCCGAGGACGACGAAGACCGCGATCCCCGAGATCCTCGACCGGGTCGGCTTCCCCGTCGGCCGGCGGCACGAGGCGATGGAGAACCTGTCACGCGGCATGCAGCAGAAGGTCGCGCTCGCGCGCGCCTTGCTGACCTCGCCTGTGCTCCTGCTCCTCGACGAGCCGACGACTGGCCTCGATCCCCGTTCGAAGCTCGAGGTGCAGGGCTTCATCCGTGACGTCTGGACGTCGCACGATGCGACAATCCTGCTCTGCACGCACGACCTGCGCGAAGCCGAGGTGCTCGCGGACCGCGTCGGCATCCTCGACCGTGGTCGGCTGATCGCGCTCGACCCGGCCGACATGCTCAAGGAGCAGTACGAGGCGGAGACGCTCGAGGACGCGTTCTTCGCTGCGACCGGGCGCACCTTCGAGGACGAAAAGGATGAAGACGCGGAGAGGGGTGTGTTCGCGTGAGCGGGCACACTCCTCTCCCGGGAAGGGCTCCGGGAAACCGGGCGGTTTCCCGGCTCGGTCTCTTCGGCACGCGCGGCGAGCTCAGCGGCGCGCGTGCCGAGGCGATCCATGAAGGGAGCACACGAGGGAAACCTGGTTTCCCTCGTGGGAGCGAAGCGAAGCTGAGCGACGAGAGGGGTGTGTTCGCGTGAGAGCCGAAGCCGCAGGCGGCCTCAGGCACGAGTTCATCGGCCTGTACGGCATGGTCGAGCGCAACTGGTACCTGATCAAGCGCTATGCCTGGTGGGAGATCGCGTTCTTCTTCTGGACGGCCGCGAACACGCTCACGATCGTCTTCATCGCGAAGGGCGTCGTCGCCGAGGGCGGCACGGTCAACCTCGACCGCCTGACGACGATCCTGCTCATCGGCGCGGTGATCTGGTCGTACCTCGGAATCGTGTTCGAGCTGCTGATCGAGACGGTCGCATGGGAGCGGTGGGAAGGCACGATCGAGTACACGTTCATGGCGCCGCTCACGCGGGCCGTGCACCTGCTCGGCACCGGCATCTTCGCCATCGGGTACGGCATCGTCCGAGCCTCGATCGTCTTTGCGGCGATCGCGGCGTTCTTCGGCCTGCACATGCCGAACGCCAACTTCGCGACCGCCTTGGTGCTGATCGCCGTCGCGTCGATCTCCTTCGTGGGCATCGGGATGATGACCGCCGTCCTGCCGCTCATCTCACCCGAGAAGGGAACCCAGTTCGGCTACGTCGCGCAAGGACTCATGCTCGTGGTGTCCGGCGTGTACTACCCGGTCTCGGTGCTGCCGGAGTTCATGCAGTGGATCGCCAAGATCTCGCCCGCGACCTACGCGCTGCGCGGCGAGCGCGCTGCGATCCTCGACGGCGCGAGCATCGGCGCGGTGTGGGGCGACATCTGGCCCATGCTCATCATCGGTGTCATCTCCGTCCCGCTCGGGATCTGGGTCTTCCGCAGGGGCGAATTGCACGCGAAGAAGCACGGGAAGCTGAAGAGGTCCGGCTAAGCAAGAGCGCCAAGGGGGATCCCAATGGCAGAGAACGAGACGAACGCGTCCAAGCTGATAGACGAGAGGATTGAGGAGCTGGGCGACTGGCGCGGCGAGACGCTCGGCAAAGTGCGAGGAATCATCAAGGGTGCCCACCCCGACATCGTCGAGGAGTGGAAGTGGGTGAAACCCACGAACCCCGGAACACCGGTCTGGTCCCACAACGGAGGTATCTGTACCGGTGAGACCTACAAGAACGTCGTCAAGCTGACGTTCTTCAAGGGTGCTGCTCTGAACGATCCCTCAGGTCTTTTCAACTCCAGCCTGGACGGGAAGGTCAGGCGTGCCATCGACATCAAAGAAGATGAAGAGATCAACGAAGCTGCACTGAAGAACCTCGTTCGTGAAGCTGTGGCGCTGAATCGCGAGAGCAAGAAGCACGCTCGAGGGTCAGACCCCTCCGGGGTCTGACCCTCGGCGGCTGAGACACTCGCGCAGACCTTCCCGCCAGTGCGGCAAGCGCGGCGCGCCCTTCTCGCTGCGCAGCACCGAATAGGCCGGCCGCGGCGCAGGCCGGCCGAGCTCGGCGCTCGAGATGCGCCGCACGCGCGTGTTCAGCCCCGCCTCCTCGAAGATCGCCTCGGCGAACTCGGCCCAGGTCGCGTCCCCTGCCGCCGCGAGATGCCAGATGCCGAACGGTCGCTCGACCAGCTCGCGCGTCGCCCGCGCGAGGTGCGCGACGTAGGTCGGCGACGTTCGCTGGTCGTCGACGACGGCGACCTCGTCGCGCTCACGCGCGAGGTCGAGCATCGCCCGCACGAAGTTCGCCCCCGTTGCCCCGAAGAGCCCGGAGCTCCGAACGATCCACGCCCGCTCGCCGGCGGCCGCCTCGCCGTGGAGCTTCGTGCGACCGTACGCGGAGAGCGGGTTCGGCGCGGCCGACTCGACGTACGGCTCCGTCGCGTCTCCATCGAAGACGTAGTCGGTCGAGTAGTAGACGAGCGGCGCGCCGAGCTCCGCGACGTGGCGCGTGCCGCCGACGTTCACAGCCGCGGCTTCCTGCGGGTCGTCCTCGGCGCCGTCGACGTCGGTCCACGCGGCCGCGTGCAAGACGAGGTCCGGCACCTCGAGCGGGGGCGGCGGGAAGCTGACGTCCCAGTCGGCGTGCGTCAGCCCGGCCGAGCCCGGAAACTCCTCCGCGAGGGCGCGGCCGAGCTGGCCGCCCGCCCCCGTGATCAGGACTCGCGGGCGTCCCGTTCCGACAGGATCGGCGATGTCGTGCTCCAGAGCTGGACGACCCGTGGATCGTTCCACGGGAGCTGGTGCTCGTCCGGGTCGGCTGCGTCGTACTCCTCGGTGACGTGGTAGAGCATGACCACGTCCGTCAGCGCCTCGAAGCCGTGCGCGAGATTGCCGGGGACGTAGACGGCCGCGGCGTTGCCGTCACCGATGTCCTCGCTGAAGGTCTCGCCCGTGTCGCGGTCGAGCGCGACGACGCGCGCGCGCCCCTGCAGGCACACGAAGAGGTCGTCCTGGCCTCGTTCGTGGAAATGCAGCCCGCGGATCGTGCCCTGCCTCGAGAAGGAGACGTTCGTCTGCCGGATCGGCTTCGGCAGCGCGCCCGTCCGGGCGATCTCCATCAGCCAGCCGCGGTCGTCCTCGAAGCGCTGCAGCGGGATCCGGCGAGGGCGCTCTGAGCCGAAGTGCGGCCTGCGGACGCGCTCGATCACCTCGTAGTACGCGTCGATCGACTCGCCCGCATCGCCCCAGTACCCGTCGAAGACGTCGAACTCGAGCGTCCCCGCCCGCACGTAGTGGTTGTTGACGTCGGTGATCTCGAGCTCGCCGCGTCCAGACGGCTCGAGCGACTCGATCACGTCGAAGACATCGGGCTCGTAGCAATACAGGCCGGTGACGGCCAGGCGGCCAGGCGGGTCTGCGGGCTTCTCGACGATCTCGGCGATGCGCCCGTTCTCGATCCGCGGCACGCCGAGGTGGCGGAGGTGGTCCGTCTCCCGGACGTGGGCGAGCAGGACGCGCGCTCCCTCTCGCTGACCCTCGAAGTTGCGCACCGTGTCCGCGATCGAGCCCGCGAAGATGTTGTCGGCGAGCATGACGGCAACGCGCTCGTCGCCACTGAACTCACGCGCCAGCCCGAGAGCCTCCGCGATCCCGCCGGGGCGCTCCTGGTTTCCATAGGCGAGCTCGTCGCCGAGGAGGCGGCGGAAGTCGCCGACGTGCTCACCACCCGTGACGAGCATCAGCTCCTCCACCCCGGCCTCGCGCAACGCGTCGATCGCCCAGAACACCATCGGGCGGTCGTACACCGGCAGCAGGTGCTTGTTCGTGATGCGCGTCAGCGGATCGAGTCGCGAGCCGGTCCCGCCGGCCAGGATCACACCCTTCATACGGACGCCGATGCTATTGGCCGGCAGGCCGCAGCGCAGGGCGAGGTGACTCCTCGCGCGGCGAGGGCGGCACGCGCAGGAGGCGCGCGGCAGCCGGCGGCAGCCACCAGTTCCAGCGGCCGAACAGGGCCATCAGGGCGGGGACGAGCAGCGCGCGCACGATCGTCGCGTCGATGAGGATCGCAACGGCGAGCCCCAGCCCGAACTGCTGCAGCCCGACCACCGAACCCGCCACGAAGCCCGAGAACGCGGCCACCATGACGATCGCGGCCGCGGTGACGATGAGTCCCGTCCGCTCGAGCCCGTACGAGACGGCACGCACGTTGTCGCGCACCTCGTCCCAGGTCTCGCGCATGCGCGTGACGAGGAAGACCTCGTAGTCCATCGAGAGGCCGAAAAGCATCGCGAAGAGGAAGATCGGGATCCAGCCCTCCACCTGCGGGAACTGGTACAGGCCGAACAGCTCCTTCCCTGCACCCCAGCGGAAGAAGACGACGAGCAGGCCGTAGCTCGCCGCGACGGAGAGCAGGTTGAGCAGCACCGCCTTGAGCGGGAGGACGATGGAGCGAAAGGCGCGCATCAGCAGCAGGTAAGTGAGCACGAGCACCGCCGCGACGAGCCAGGGGAAGACGCCGTACGAGCGGTCGAGGAAGTCGACGCCCTGCGGCGGGCCGCCGCCCGCGAGCACGCGCACGAATTGCGGGAAGTGCGCGGCGGGAACGATGTCGCTCCGAAGCCGGTGGGCGAACGACTGTGCGGGCTCGTCACCGTACTCGTGCTTGCCGGCGACGATGATCACCTGGTAGCCGTCACGGTGGTAACGGCTCGACGCTCCGGTCTGGACGAACGCGACTTCGGGGTCGCGTTCGAGGGCGGTGACGAGACGTTTCACCGCAGCTTGCGGGGCTGCCCCTTGGAGGCTTCGGCCGTGTCCGTCCAGCACGATCTGTGTCGGCGACAGCGCGCCCGGGCCGACCGCCGCGCGCAGCACGTTCAGCCCGCGAACGGACTGCGGCGTCTGCGGAATGCCCTGGGCGGATCCCGGTGTGAGCTGCAGGGCGAAGACCGGAACTGCGGCCGCGAGGAGAACGGCCACGCCGGCGGCGAGAAACACAAGCGGCCGCTTCATGATCGCGCGCGCGAGCCGCGCCCAGAACCCGTGCTCGACGTCCACTCCGGCGAGGTGCGGCAGCGGCAGACGGAGCCGGCGACGAAGGAAGTCCGCAACGCGGACGCGCTTCGTCCCTCGCCGGCCGTACAGCGACAGCAGCACCGGCTGCAGGGTTGCCGCGGCGACGATCGAGACGAGCGGGATCAGGAATCCGCCCACTCCCATCGAGCGCATGAACGGCAGCGGCATGAAGAGGAGCAGCGCCAGCCCGATCGCGACGGTCGCACCCGAGAAGATCACCGCGCGGCCGGCAGTCGACATCGTCCTCACGATTGCGTCGTCCTTCGAGCCGCCGCGCGCGAGCTCCTCGCGGAAGCGATAGACGATCAGAAGCGAGTAGTCGACCGCGATCCCGAGCCCGATCAGCTGCACGAGATTCGTGACGTACGTCGCCATCGTCATCGTGTGGGCGAAGAGGAAGACAATGCCGAGCGTCGCGCTGATCGTCGCCGCCGCGAAGACGAACGGAATCGTCGCCGCCGGCGAGAGGCCGAAGACGGCGAGCAGGACGAGCAGCGCGATCGGGATGGCGATCGACTCCCCTTTCTTCAGGTCCTCGTTGAAGATCGGATCGAGCTCGTCCTGGATCGCGGCCTGGCCGGAGACGTAGGCGTCGACGCCGGGCGGCGGATCGAGGCGCGCGAGGACCTCGTGCGCGTACCCCTTGGCCTTCGCCAGGTTGAGACTCGAGAGGATGCTCCCGTAGACGACGCCGCCCTTGGCGTCGCGGAGCGCCGTGGCCTTGCCGCCGGGGACGGCCCGGGCCCCCTCGCGAATGCTCCGTTCGAGCTTCAGGCGGACGCCGGCGGTGCCGTTACGGATCCTGTAGATGACCAGGAACTCGCCGTCGCTGCGATCGCCGAAGTGCTGCTGCAGGATCGTTCGGGCCCGCTCGGAGTCGGTGCCCGGAACGGTGAAGGTGTTCGAAAGGAGCGGAGTGAGCTTGCTCGTGGCAAAGCCCCCTGCGAGGAGCGCGACGATCCAGGCGGCGAGGATCGGCCAACGGAGCCGCAGTACGAAGCGAGTCCAGCGGGCCACGTCTGAAGCCTAGTCCGCCCGGGTACCCTGAGACGATGGAAAAACGCCGACGCGAGCTCGAGCACGCTGCCGAAGAAATCGAGCAGCTCTTCGCCGACCTCTGGCAGGTCTTCCCCTTCTCACGGGGCATACGTCGCGGCTACCGACCCGAGGTCGACGTCTACCGAACCGAGTCCCCGGCCTCGCTGACCGTCGTCGTCGAGCTGCCGGGAGTCGACCCGGCGGAGGTGAAGGTGATCGCGTCGCCCCAGGCGCTCCTGGTCGCCGGTGAGCGCCGGCGTCCGAAGGATTGCGGCCAGTACCAGCAGCTCGAGATCGAGTACGGCCCGTTCCAGCGCCAGGTGACCCTGGCGGAGGACGTCGACCCGGAGCACGCGACGGCGACGTACGAACGCGGGTTTCTGACCATCCGGCTTCCGATCGCTCCCAGCCCCGCGCCGGCCGAGCGCATCTCGATCGCGGTGACCTCACGATGAGCGACTTCGCCACGGAAACCGTCGCGGTGACGGACGAAGGCCAAGAGGAGCTGAGCTTCCCGGCGACGCTGCCGGTCCTGCCGCTGAAGGACACGGTCGTGTTCCCGGAGTCGGTCACCCCGCTCGCGATCGGGCAGGAGCGCTCGATCAGGCTCGTCGAGGACGTGGTGTCAGGCGAGCGGCTGCTGGGGCTCGTGACGGTGAAGAATCCCGAGGCCGATCAGCCCGGGTGGGACGACCTCTACGACGTCGGGACCGCAGCGGTGATCCACAAGATGATCAAGGTCCCGGACGGGACGCTGCGCATCCTCGTGCAGGGCTTGAGACGCATCAAGCTCGACCATCCAGTGCAAGAGGATCCATACCTCGCCGGCGAGTTCGTCGAGCTACCGGACGAGCTCCCGGACACGCCGGAGGTGGAAGCACTGACCCGCAACGTGCAGAACCTCTTCGCCCGTGTGATCGGGCTCGTGCCCTACCTCCCCGAGGAGCTGCAGCTCGCAGCCGCGAACGTCGACGACCCGAGCGCTCTCTGCAACCTCGTCGCCTCGACCCTCCGCCTGAAGACCGACGAGAAGCAACGGCTGCTCGAGCTCACGAACGTCGGGGAGCGCCTGCGCGAGATCTCGGCGATCTTGAACCGCGAGCTGGAGGTCTTCGAGCTCGGCTCGAAGATCCAGTCCCAGGTCCAGGAGGAGATGGAGAAGGGGCAGCGCGAGTTCTTCCTGCGCCAGCAGCTGAAGGCGATTCAGGACGAGCTCGGCGAAAGCGACCCGGAAGCGGCCGAGCTCGCCGAGCTGCGGGCGAGGTTCGACTCGATGCAGCTCCCCGAAGAGGTGCGAAAAGCGGTCGACCGCGAGCTCGGACGGCTCGAGAAGCTCCCTACCGCCGCGGCCGAGTACGGCGTCATCCGCACCTATCTCGACTGGATCGCCTCGCTCCCGTGGGACAAGACGACCGTCGACAACCTGGATCTCGACAACGCGAAGCAGGTGCTCGACGAGGACCACTTCGACCTCGAGAAGGTGAAGGAGCGAATCCTCGAGCACCTTGCCGTCTCGAAGCTGAGGAACGACACCTCCGGGCCGATTCTGTGCTTTGCCGGGCCGCCGGGCGTCGGCAAGACGTCGCTCGGCCAGTCGATCGCCCGCGCGCTGGGGAGGAAGTTCGCGCGCCTGTCCGTCGGCGGCGTGCGCGACGAGGCCGAGATCCGCGGTCACCGGCGTACCTACATCGGCGCCATGCCGGGCACGATCATCCGTCATCTCCGCGACGCCGAGTCGATGAATCCGGTCGTACTCATCGACGAGATCGACAAGATGGGCGCCGACTACCGCGGCGACCCCGCGAGCGCGATGCTCGAGGTGCTCGACCCGGAGCAGAACAAGAACTTCAGGGACCACTACCTCGACCTGCCGTTCGACCTCTCGAAGACGCTCTTCATCTGCACGGCGAACACGCTCGACACGATTCCGACGCCGCTCCTCGACCGCATGGACGTGATCTCTCTGTCCGGCTACACCGAGGACGAGAAGTTCGGGATCGCGAAGCGTTACCTCGTGCCGAAGCAGCTCGAGGCGCACGGACTCGACAAGAACCGGATCGCGGTCAGCGACCGCGCCCTCCGCCTCATCATCCGCGAGTACACGCGCGAGGCGGGCGTGCGCAACCTGGAACGCCGGCTCGCCGACGTCTTCCGCAAGGCTGCACGGCAGATCGCGGAAGGCAAGGCGCGTGGCAAGACGCTGCGCATCGACGAGAAGCGCGTGCGCTCGTGGCTCGGCCCACGACGCTTCGAGGGCGAGGTGCGCAAGCGTACGGCCGAGCCGGGAGTCGCGACCGGGCTCGCCTTCACCGCGGTCGGTGGGGACGTCCTCTTCTTCGAGGCCACCGCGTACCCGGGCAAGGGCAGGCTCACGATCACGGGCCAGCTCGGCGACGTCATGCAAGAGTCTGCACAGGCCGCACTGTCGTGGGTGCGTGCCCATACGGAGCAGCTCGGGCTCGACCCCGACTGGTTCCGCGAGCACGACATCCACCTCCACGTCCCCGCAGGCGCCGTTCCCAAAGACGGCCCCTCGGCCGGCATCACGATGGCGACCGCGATCGCCTCCCTCGTGCGCAACCAGCCCGTGTCGGAAGACGTCGGGATGACGGGAGAGATCACGCTGACCGGACAGGTGCTGCCGATCGGCGGGATCCGGGAGAAGACACTGGCCGCGCAGCGCGCCGGGCTGCGCCGCGTGATCCTGCCGCGCGAGAACGAGCCCGACCTCGAAGAGCTGCCGAAGGAGACGAAGAGAGAGCTCGAGTTCGTCCTCGTCGACTCGATTGACCAGGTCTTCGATGCCGCCTTCGATGGCAAGGGTGCCGCGCGACCCAAGCCGTCAGCCGTCAACGACCGTCAGGCCGCGGCGAGCTTGAAGGACGTCAGCAGGCGGTCGCAGGCCTCCGTGTCGCCCCCCGCTTCGTAGCGGCACAGCAACAGGTACTCCGTCTTGCCGCGCAGGACGAAGGCGATCCGTTCGACGAGCTGCTTGCCGGCGCGCTCGTACCAGATGTCGTAGCGGCGAGCCTTCAGACCGGCGACGGTGACCGTCGCCGAGGTCGAGACAGAGCCCTGCTGCTGCCGCGCCACGCCCGCCGCCGCCCGGTCGAGCTCCGGGACGACCTGCTCCCAGAGCTCAGGCCGGAACCGGCGCTGGAGCGGGTAGAGGGTCACCGAGACGAGCGCGGTCCCGCTCGCGACCTGGACCGCTCGCGACTGCCGCGAAACCGCCCATCCGGAGGGCGCGGCGAAGCTGTAGCCCTGGCCTCGCACCGGGTGCTCCTTTGTTCGGCCGCCGTCGCCGCAGCCGGCTGCAACCACCACGAGAGCAGCGAGCACGTACTGTTTGCGAGGATTCCCGGCGGGTACGAACGGGCTGGCAAACCAGCGAAAGGCAGGAAGCATGACCAAGACGAGAGACAAGGTATTGGACCGGGCCGGCAACGCGAGGCCGTACATCGAGCGCGCGCTGAACGACGAAGAGCTGCGAACCAACGTCCGCAACGCATTCGACTCGGCCCGCGAGGTCTACAACGAGCTGATCGGCGGGCGTGGCGCGATCCCCGTCGCGACCCGGGTGGCCACCGACAAGGACATCCAGGAACGCCTGAAGGACGCGATCGACGAGCTCCGCGAGGCGGCCGACCGCGTGCAGGGAAAGAAGGATCACGGCGCGCGCAACACGATGCTGCTGCTCACCGGGATCGCACTCGGCATCCTCTTCAACCCGGTGTCCGGCGCGCAGACGCGCAAATGGCTGTCCGATCGCGTCTTCGGACCGAGCGACGACTTCACCTACCAGGGCGGCGGAAACGGCGGCGCGGGGTCGTAGCGCCGACGGGACTCTCCAACATCGTGTGTTGAACGGCCGGGCGGCCTAGGGCTGCGCCGAGCTGAAGTTGTCGGGCCGCACGACGAGCGGCCTGATCGCGCGCTGCAACGAACCCGGTACGAGCCCGTCGGCGCTCGAGATATCGGTCGCAGCAAGCAGGATCGCGCCGGGCTTCGGCGCGTTGCCGACGGTGTTCAACGGCGCCCAGGCGTCGCCCCCGGCGAAGCTCACGTCCTGGAGATGCTTCCAGGCGAGGAGGTAGGACGTCGGGTTGACGGCCCCGTCGTAGCCGAGTCCCAAGAGACCGACGGGGTGGACCTCGAAGTGCAGGTGGTACGGCGTGCCGAGGGCGTCGCCCGTGTTGCCGACGAAGCCGAGCACGTCGCCGGCGTTGACCTTGTTGCCGTTCACCGCGAGCGGTGAGAACGCGGACAGGTGCGCGTAGTAGAAGAGATTCCCCTGTCCGTCGCGGAGCCACAGCCGGTTGCCGCCGACCTTGTTCCAGCCGACGGAGAACACCGTGCCCGACGCAACCGCGAGGAGCGGCGCGCCCAGCGGAGCGAAGATGTCGTCGCCGTGGTGCCAGCCGCTCGAGATGTCACCGCGAGCGGCGCCGAAGGTGTCGACGAACGACGACGGGCCGTATACCGGGAAGACGTAGCCCCCTGCGGTGAGCTTCGGCGTCACGTCGGGTGGTTGTCGCACCGGCGGGAAGCCGGGAGCCGGCTCGGGAGCGCTGGACGAGGACTTCGTCCCACCCAGCTTGCCCTTGGGTGGCTTCGGCACTTCGACCGGCTCCGGCGGCGCGGCCTGCGCCGCAACCTCCGCATAGCCGACGAGGATCGTCGTGCCGGCAGGCAGGCCGCCGTGATCGGCGGTGAGCCGAATCTCGAGCGCAGTCACGCTGCCGCGGTAGCCGGTCGCGGGCGAGCCGCTCGCACCGCCCGACACGGTCGTGAGCGACCCCCAGTCGGCGAGCTGCAGCGCCGTCCCGGTCACCGGCTGCCCCAGCACTACGAGTCCCGTCACCGTCGAGCCGGCGATGTCTCCTTTCGCCGCGCCCGCGCGCGCTTCGGCGTGCGCCTGCGCGACGACGCTCGTCGCCGTGATTTCGCCCCCGAACAGGTTCAGATCGTTCACCTCGGCCGATGCCGTCGCGGTTGCCGCCGGCCCCGCGAGCGCCGACGCGCTCGCGTTCGCGGATCCCGTGGTGACGACGTGGTTGTAGTCGAAGCTGCCGCTGAAGGCGACCGAGTCCTCCGGCGCAGACACCGTCGGCGTGGCCGCACCGGGCTGATTCGGCACCACGACGCGGATCGCATAGGCACGCGCTGTCGCCCCCGACGCCTCGACGTGTTGCCAACCCGCATCGGCGGCCGCAGCAGTCAGAAGCAACAGGGCGACGAGGAAGGCGACGGATGCCCTCTTCACAAGCACCTCATTATGCAGGCAAATCGGGCGCCGGTAGGAAATTCAGTCCCCGGCGAGCTGCTTCCGCGCGAACTCGCGAAAACGTTCCCTGGCTGCCTCGTCGGGCCCCAGCGGTCCCTCCTCGGCGTACTTCGGATCGGCGGCGATCTCCTCCGCCACCGCCTTCACCTCACGGTGCAGCGCCTCGTGGTGCCTGGGGTCACGCAGCAGCGCCTCGACCCAGGTCTCGTTCGCGTCCGCAGGGGTCAGCTCCTGTTCGAACAGCAGCTCGCCGAGGAGGATCCCGACGCGGATGTACGCGAACGTCCGAAAGGCGAGCACGCGGTGTGGCGAGCCGACGAGCTTGTCGATCTCGGGATCCTCAGCCTGAAGCCGGGCGACGATGTCGCCGACCGGCTCGTCGACGAGGGGCAACCAGACTTCCTCGGCACCCGCCATCCGCACAGGATAGGTCAGGAGTCACGCCGCCGCGCTTGCCAGCGGCAGCGCTTGCGCCGCCGCCCGGGAGGACGGGCGGGCGTTGCCCGCGCATCCGGCTAATCTCCGCCTCGCGAGGCTCCCCTCCGAGCTCGGAAGGTGATCTGGGCGGCGACGAGCACCAGCATGGCCGCGAAGAGGCGTCGAAGCGTCGCGGCCGAGAGCGACTCCGCGAGGAGAACTCCACCCTGCGCCGACGCGGCCGCCGTGATCCCGACGACGGCCGAAGCACGCCAGCGCACGTTGCCGTAGCGGGCCTGCCGCCACGTGCCGACGGCGACGGTCGGGATGACGGCGAGCAACGACGTTCCGAGCGCCTCGTGCTCGCCGAGTCCCAGTGCGATCAGTGTCGGCACGAAGAGGATCCCGCCGCCCACACCGAACATCCCGGCGAGCACGCCGGCGACGAGACCGAGCGCGACGGCCAGCACGTACGTCACTTGACGAACAGCCAGATCGCGACTGCCAGGACGAAGGCGGCGAAGGCAAGCTCGAGCGTTCGCGTCTGCAGCCGTTGCTGTAACGCCGTCGCCCCTGCGACGGAGACGGCCGCGGGAAGTCCGACGAGTGCTGCGTATTCCACGCGCACGTCGCCGTGGATGGCGTACGCGGCGACTCCGGAGAGGGCGGTGATCCCGATCGCCGCGAGTGAGGTCGCGGTCGCGGCGCGCGCGTCCCAGTGACAGAAGAGCAGGAGGAGCGGCACGATGACGAGCCCGCCTCCGACCCCGAACAGCGCGCTGAAGAAGCCCGCAACGAGGCCGATGAGGACGAGCCGCACGGGCCGTATTCTTGCAGCGTGGATCTCTTCGACCGCCTCGCCGAGGATCCGGGGCGGGCGGCGCTCTTTCTCGACGTCGACGGCGTGCTGGCGCCGATCGTCCCGCGGCCCGAGGATGCGCGCGTGCCGGACGAGACGAGAGCAGAGCTGCGGCGGCTGCACGGGCGCTACGCGCTCGTCGCGTGCGTCTCCGGTCGGGCGGGCGAAGACGCGCGCGCGATCGTGGGCGTTCCCGAGCTCACCTATGTCGGGAACCACGGGCTCGAGCTCGAGCCAGGCGCCTCGGCGTGGACGGCCCGGCTACGCGACTTCCTGGCAGAGCTCGACTGGCCGGCGCTCGAGGACAAGGGCCTCACGGCTTCGCTGCACTACCGCGGCGTCGAGGACGAGTCGCAAGCTCGTGAGACGCTCGAGGCGGTTGCCACCGCTGCCAGGGAGGCAGGCTTCAACGCACGCTTCGGCCGCAAGGTGCTGGAGCTCGTGCCGCCGATCGAGGCGAACAAGGGCACCGCGATCCGGAAGCTCCTCGCGGAGAAGGCGCTCGACCGCGCCCTCTACGCGGGCGACGACACAACCGACCTCGACGGCTTCCAGGCGCTCGACGACCTCGACGTATCCATCAGGATCGCGGTGGTCTCCGAGGAGGGTCCCGCAGAGCTCCGCGAAGCTGCCGACCTCATAGTCGGCCGACCGGAAGAGCTCCTGACCGTCCTGCAGAGGCTCTAGTCGCGCACCCGTTCTTCCGTCGCCGCGTCGAACAGCAGCAGCTTGTCGCGTGGGACCGTCAGCTTCAGCTCCTGGCCGGAACCGATCTGCTCCTCGACGGGAAGCTTCGCCTGAATCGCTGTGTTCTTGCGAGTCAGATGAACGAGCTGCTCGTCGCCGAGATACTCGACGACCTCGACGCGCGCGTCGAAGGCAAGCCCGTCCGGGCGGCCTTTCGCCAGGTCGATGTGCTCGGGGCGGAAGCCGGCGATCCGACCACTGCCACCGGGGCCGTCCAGGATCTCTGCGGGCACGAGGTTCATCGCAGGTGAACCGATGAAGCCGGCGACGAACAGGTTCTGCGGCTCGCGGTAGAGCTCTTCGGGACGCCCCACCTGTTGTAGAACGCCCAGCTTCATGACGGCGATCCGGTCGCCCATCGTCATGGCCTCAACCTGGTCGTGGGTGACGTAGATGGTGGTCGTGCCAAGCTCCTGCTGCAGCTTGAGAATCTCGGCACGGGTCTGGACACGCAGCTTCGCGTCGAGGTTCGACAGCGGCTCGTCCATGAGGAACGCCTTCGGCTCGCGGACGATCGCGCGACCGAGCGCGACTCGCTGTCGCTGGCCTCCCGACAGCTGCTTCGGCTTGCGCTTGATCAGCGGATCGAGATCGAGAATGTCCGCCGCCCTACGCACGCGCCGATCGATGTCCTTCTTCGGCACTTTCTGATTGCGAAGGCCGAACGCGAGATTGTCGTAGACGGTCATGTGCGGATACAGCGCATAGGATTGGAACACCATCGCGATGTCTCGCGATTGCGGGGCGACGTTGTTGACGACTCGATCGCCGATCAAGATGCGGCCGTCCGACACCTTTTCCAGGCCTGCCAGCATCCGCAGAGCGGTGCTCTTGCCACACCCGGAGGGGCCGACGAGGACCATGAACTCGCCGTCGTGGACTTCGAGCACGAAGTCCTTGACTGCCGCAGCGTCGCCGAAGGTCTTCGTGACGTGGTCGTACGTGACGCTAGCCATGCGCTCAGACCTCCCGGGCCGGATTCTTCGGCAGTGCGAAGTGCGCCGAGACGAGAAACGAGTAAGCGATCGTCAAAGTCAGGAACGGCAGGATCGCCGCCGCGATGCCGGCCGCGTTGACGATCAGTAACGCCAGGGCGAGCCCGGCGAATCCGAGCGGACGCCGGAGGACGATGAGGACGGCATCACGCACGACACCTCGAAATGGACGTCCAGCTTCGAACACCGCCAGCGGCCAGAGGGCCAACTGGAACAGAGCGAACATCAGCAGAAGGTAGGTGGCCAGCGCAGCGAGCGGCCACGCCCACGTTCCGGCGCGGGCGTAGAAAGGGATGGCTATGGCGCCGAGGGTCGTGGGGCCGGCAACTGACGCCCCCAGGGCGAGCCCGCGCCGCCAGTGCCGCCTGAGCCCCACCACGACCTCTGACAGACGGAGCTCCTCCGTCTGCGCCAGAGTCACGGCGCAGTGCATGACCGCAGCAGCAGCCGGACCCAGCAACAGGATCAAGAGCAGCGCAGGACGCACGGCGAGACTCGCAAGAACGACGGCGACGAGAACCGCGCCAAGGAGAAGATTCAGCACGAGGAGACGCCAGGACTGGTGATAGAGGTCCGCTGCCGCGACGCCGAGTGCGCGCGGAAGGCTCATCCTTTGACGCCCGACGCCGCGACACCAGCGACGAAATAGCGCTGGAAGAGGACGAAGAGAATGAGGATCGGCAGGATCGCGGCGACGCTCGCGGCCATCAACTGTGGCCACAGAGTCGTGTAGACCTGCTGGAAGTAGACCAGGCCGAGCGGAATCGTGTGTTGCGACTCGTCCTGCAGGAGGACCGCCGGCCAGAAAAGGCCGTTCCACGAGCCCTGGAAGGTCAGGATCCCAACGGCAGCGAGCGCAGGGCCGGCAAGCGGCAGCATCACGCGGCGGTACGTCTTGAAGTAGCCCGCACCGTCGAGCTTGGCGGCCTCCTCCAGGTCACGCGGAATCGTCAGGAAGTACTGGCGCATCAGAAACAGGCTCGACGCGGAGACCAGGCTGATCAGGATGACGCCGTTCCGGTTGACGAAGGTCGCGTTGTGCCAGCCGACGTAGCCGAGCCACTTCGGGATCATGTTGACGAGCATCTGGTAGATCGGTACGAGACGAAGCTGGTCCGGAATCATCAACGTGCCGAGCACGAGCATGAAGAGCACCTCGCGACCTGGAAACTTGAGCCGGGCGAAGGCGTAGCCCCCGAGCGAGGCGAGGAAGAGATTCGACGCCGTGACCGCGCCGGCGATGATGGCGCTGTTCATCGTGTAGCGGCCGAAGTGGTACTTGTAGAAGACCTCGTGATAGCCGACGGTCGTCCAATGCTTGGGCAGGAGCGAGAAGCCCTGAACGGTGTCAGCGATCGTCCTGAACGAGGTTGAGACGCTCCAGAGGAACGGGACGAAGAACAGCGCGGCGACCGTGAACATGACGGTGTACGTGATGACCGTCCTGATCCGGTCGGCACGTTCGCGGCCCGGAATCCCCTCGGCCGCGGGCGGCGTGCCGACGGCGGCCTCTCCTTCCAGTGCTAGCTCGCCGACCGCGAGCGCGGGCGGAGTTCGCGGGACCTTTTCGTCGGCCATCAGGCCACCTCGGCCTTGCCGAAGAGGAAGCGCTGGATGAGCGTGATCGTGAAGATGAAGAGGAAGAGGACGAGACCGACTGTTGCCGCGTAACCGAATCGAGTCGTGCCGGTGAACGCCCTGTTGTAGAGATAGAGAACCATCGTCATCGTGGAGTAATTCGGCCCGCCTGATGAACCGCCGACGATGAAGGACTGGTCGAACATCTGCAACGCGCCGATGAACGAGACCACCGCGACGAAGAAGTGCCCCGGCTTCAGCAGCGGGAACGTGATCTTCCAAAACGTCCTCCACGCGCCCGCGCCGTCGATTGCAGCAGCCTCGTAGACCTCGTTCGAGATCGCCTGCAGCGAAGCGAGGTAGAACAGCATCATCGTCCCCGACGTCGTCCAGGCGTTAAGGCCCATGATCGAAGGAAGGGCGGTGTCCTGCCTCGCGAACCACGCATAGTGATGCTCGTAGCCCAGATGGCCGAGGGCCGAGTTGAGCAATCCATCCGACGCCAGGATGTACGTCGCGATCGACACGATGGCGGCGGAGGAGGCGAGGGACGGGAAGTAGAACGCTGCGCGGAAGAACGTCCGGAACCTGATCGCCTGATTCACGACGACCGCGAGAGCGAGCCCGAGCGCCATCTGCAGGGGCACCACCACAGCCGTATAGACAAGCGTGTTCCGGACCGCGTGGTGCCAGAAGACGCCGTCGTGGTAGAGCTCGCGATAGTTGTCCCAGCCGATGAACGGGCCCTTGAAGATCTGCCAGTCGTAACGGCTGATGTAAAACGCGTAGCCGATCGGAAAGATGAAGAAAAGCAAGAAGAACGCCATCGGGAGCCCGATGAAGCCGTAGCCCACGAGCGCTTCACGAAGACGCTCTGAGCCCAGCGCCCGCACCTTCCTCTCCCTCACGACCGCCACCGCCACGCCGTCTCTCTCCTGTCTCGCCCGCTCCCCCGCGCATCTTCGACGATGCGCGGGGGAACAGGCAAACGGACTAGATCGGTCCTACTTCGCTGCCGCGGCGATCTTCGCGAGCATCTCGTTCACGGTCTCCTTGCCCTGGAGGACCGCCGTGAGCTCGTTGTTCGCGATCTCGGTCCAGACATGGCGGAAGTCGACCTGATTCCCCCAGCCGTGGGTGAACTGGGGGTACTTGACGAAGGCGCCACGCCCCGGGACCGCTTTGACGTCGCTCCGCGCCGGCAGCGCGAAACCGAGTGACGTCCACTTCTTCGCGCCCGCCTTACCGGTGAGGTAGCTGAGCAGCGTCCAGGCAGCCGCCTTGTGCTTGGAGTCCTTCGCCATCGAGTACGAAACGGTGAAGGCAAGGTTCCCGCGTGTCTTGCCCTTGGGCATCGGCGCGAGCGTGTAGCGGAGGCTCGGGAAAGTGTCCTTCAAGTACCCGAGCATCCAGTTGCCTTCGAAGGCGATTGCGACCTTCTCCTTGCCGAAGGCTTCGCCGCACCAGCCGGCACCGAGGTTGTCCGGCGTTGCGGCGAGACCGTCCTTGATCAGGCCGACGTAGAAGTTCACGGCGTTCCGGAACGGAGCCGAGTTTGCATTCTTGAACTGCCCTGTTCCGCCCGCCTGGTAGACGAACGCCATCAACCGGGCCCAGTCGGCACTGAGGCAGATCGGCTTGCCGCCCGCAATCTTGATCTTCTGCGCGGCGGACCGAAGCTGCGCCCACGTCTTCGGGATCGCCTGGCCGCCCATGAGGCCAGGATTGACTTCCATCCCGAGAGACGACCAGTCTTTCGGGTAACCGTACGTCTTGCCCTTGTACTTGAAGCTGTTCAGCAGGCCCTTGTAGAAGGGCTTCGCCGAGAACTTCGTCTTCTTCGCGTACGGATCGAGGGGTTCGAGGACACCCTGGCGAACCCAATCTGCGAAATCTTCTGCTGCCACGTAGAAGACATCCGGCGGCTTCCTAGCGGAGAACTTCGCCAGCATCGTGGTCTGGTAGTTGTTGAAGCCGGAGTAGTCGACCTTGATGTTCGGATGAGATTTCTCGAAGGCCGCGATGACCTGCTTCAGCAGATCGTCCTCGACCTTGGCGCCGACCCATCCGTTGAGCGTCACAGTGGTGACCGTCGCCTTCTGGGCGGCGTTCGGTACCGCGCCACCGACCATGGCCTGCGATCCCGATACGAGGATCACAGCCAAGAGCACTACGGCCGCGAGCGATACCCCGACCGTGAGTCGTTTACGCATACGTCCCCTCCCTACATGGTGGTAAATGTGATCTCCAGGCCTCGAGCCCCTGGGTCATGGCGCGACACCTCCCCGTGCCGCTAGCAGCCATGAGTGAGACCGCAAGTCTACACGTTTTCAAGTAGGAAAACCGCCGCCTGGAGCGGGCCGGGCGTGCTTCAGAGACCGGGCTTTCGCTCCCCGGATTCGCGCCTAAAAACGGCCCAGGCTCGCCGTACGTCGGCCTCCGTCGTTCGCTCGCCGCCGATCGCGAGCCGCAGGACATAGCGGCCATCGAGCCGCGTGTGGGAGATGAACAACTCGCCGCTTTCATTGACACGCGCAAGCAGCTCTTCGTTCTCGTCGTCCGACCCCGACCGGCGGAAGCAGACGAGGGAGAAGTGGCGCGGCGCGCACACCTCCCAGCCGGGCTCGTCGCGCACCCACTGCTCGAAGACCTCGGCCAGCCGGATCGTCTCGCGGATCCGTGCCTGCAGCCCTTCCCGTCCGTAGCACCGCAGCACCGCCCAGAGCTTGAGCGACCGGAACCGCCGCCCGAGCGCCGGACCGTAGTCGGAGAGGTTGTCGGCCTCGTCGCCCGTGCGCAGGTACTCCGGGACGAGGCTGAACGCAGCTCGCAGCGCCTCCGGCTTTCGCGTCCAGAGGAGCGAGCAGTCCATCGGCGTGAAGAGCCACTTGTGGGCGTTGACGACCAGCGAGTCGGCCCGATCGACGCCGGCCTGGGACCACCTCGTCTCCGGACAGACCCAGGCCGAGCCTGCATACGCCGCGTCGACGTGCAGCCAGACGCCTGCCTGCTCACAGGCATCCGCGAGCGCGGGAACCGGGTCGACGGCTGCCGTCGAGGTCGTGCCAACGGTTGCGACGAGAGCGGCGGCATCCGTCAGGTCGAGCTCGTCGGCGCACATCCGCAACTGGTCGTCGGCCGGCACCCTGCGCGTCTCGAGGCCGAGCAGGCGAGCAGCCCGCTCGACCGACGAGTGCGCCTCCTCCGAGCAGACGACGACGCTGCCGCCCGTCGCCTCCCGCGCAGCCGCGAGCGCGGCGACCGTCGAGACGGACGCCGAGTCCTCGATGTGCCCGTGCCAGTCTGCGGGCAAGCCGAGCAGCTGTCCCGCCCAGTCGAGTGTGAGCAGCTCCAGCTCGGTCGACGCGGGCGACGTGCGCCAGATGAACGAGACGGAGTTGAGCGTCGCGGCGAGCAGCTCCGCCAGGATTCCCGGCGCCGAGACGCTGTTGGAGAAGTAGGCGAAGAAGCGCGGGCTCTGCCAGTGCGTGAGGCCCGGCAGGAGGATCTCGTCCACGTCCCGCAGGACGTTTGCGAACGGCTCGCCGCGCTCGGGAGGAGAAGCCGGAAGTCGTCGGCGGATGTCGCCGGGTTCGACCTGCGCCAGCACCGGCAGGTCGCCGACACGCTCCAGGTAGCGCGCCGCCCACTCGAGCGCCGCCGGGCCGTCGTCACGCAGGCTCACCTGCGCAGCTTCGCGATCTGCGGCCAGGTGCGCGTGTTCAGCACCTGGTTCTTGGTCAGCCAGGCCCGCCGCGCCTGTGCCACGCCCATCTCCATGTGCTCGAGCGCGCTCAGCTGGTGAGCGTCGGTGTTCACGGCGACCTTCACTCCGGCTTCGCCCGCCAGGCGCGCATGCGTGTCGCGAAGATCGAGACGGTTCGGCTGCGCGTTGATCTCGAGGAACGTTCCGGTCTCGAGCGCCTTCTCGACGACCCGCTCCACGTTCACGTCGGCCGGCGGCCTGAGGTTGATCTTGCGCGCCGTCAGATGGCCGATCATGTCGACATGCGGGTTCTCCATCGCCGCCAGCACCCGCTCCGTGGGGTTGCGGTCGAAGCCGGCGTGAAGCGATGCGACGACCCAGTCGCGCTTCGCGAGCGCGTCGTCCGGCAGGGAGAGGGAGCCGTCGATCCGGATGTTCACCTCGATCCCTTTCAGGATCTTGAACGGAGCGAGCCGCTCGTTGAGCGCGTCGATCTCGGCGTCCTGCTCCGCGAGCGTGCCACGCGGATGGTCGGTGACGGCGAGATACGCGTAGCCGCGGGCTCGCGCCGCCAGCGCCATCCGCTCGACCGTGTCGCGACCGTCCGACCACGTGCTGTGCGTGTGCAGATCGCCTCGGATCTGGCCGAGCTCGACGAGCTTCGGCAGCTCGCCCTTGCGTGCCGCTTCGAGCTCGCCCGTGTTCTCACGCAGCTCGGGTGGGATGAACTGGTAGCCGAGGCGCTCGTAGACCTGGTCCTCGTCTGCAGCCTTCAGCTCCTCGCCCGTCTCGACGACGGAGATCGAGTACTCCGACACGGAGAGGCCGTCCTTCACGGCCCGCTCCCGCAGTGCGACGTTGTGGTCCTTCGAGCCGGTGAAGTGCTGCAACAGGTTGCCGTATGACTCGGGCGGCACGACGCGCAGGTCGAAGCGCAGACCCTCGTTGGACAGCACCGTCGCCTTCGTCGGCCCTTTCGCGACGACTTCGATCACCCACTTCAGCTTCGTGAAGTAGTCGATCAGCCCCTCGGGATCCGTGGCCGTCGCGATAATGTCGAGGTCCCGGAAGGTCTCCTTGCGCCGCCGCGCGCTGCCGGCCTCCGACACCTTCACCGCCGACGGATGCTCCTGCAGCACCGAGACGACCGCAAGAAGGGGACCGAGGCCGTCACCGAGCAAGCGTCGGTCCGACGGCTCCTCCTTCTTCTCGGCGAGCGCCTTCAGGATTCGCTCCTCGGTCTTCGCGCCGAGACCGGAGAGCGTCCGGAGCCGCTCCTGCTCAGCGGCCGTCTTCAGCTCGTCGACCGTCGTCACGCCGAGCTCCTGCCAGATGCGCGCAGCCGTCTTCGGGCCGAGCCCCGGCAGGCGCATGAAGCTGACGACCTCGGGCGGGATGATCTTCTTCCGCTTCGTGAGAGCGTGCATCTCGCCGTCCTCGACGACCTGGACGATCTTCTCCTCGATCGTCTTGCCGATCCCCTGGAGCTCTTTGGCCCGGCCCGCGAGGGCAAGCTCGGCCACCGAGCCGGCCGTCTCGCGGATCCGCGTCGCTGCGCGACGGTACGCGAGCACCCGGAACGACGCCTCGCCCTCGAGCTCGAGCAGATCGGCGAGGAGCTCCAGTTGCTCGGCCACGTCCACGTTGCGAGGCAGAGCGCCGACCACAGCTTGAATATACGCACGTGCAGGTGCCCAGAGCCGTCCTCTGCCTCCCGACCTACAACGAGCGCGAGAACCTCGAGCCGATGCTGCGCGCGCTCGGTGACCAGGGCGTGAACGTGCTGGTCGTCGACGACGGCTCGCCGGATGGAACCGGAGAGCTCGCCGACCGTTTCGCCGCCGAGGTCGACTACGTGGACGTGCTCCACCGCGAGCGGAAGGAAGGCCTCGGGCCGGCCTATCTCGCGGGGTTTCGGCGGGCGCTCGAGACAGGTGCCGAGCTCGTGCTGGAAATGGACTGCGACTTCTCCCACGACCCGAACGACGTGCGTCGCCTGATCGGAGCGGTCGAGGACGGCGCCGACGTCGCGCTCGGCTCGCGCTACGTGCCCGGCGGCGGCGTCAGGAACTGGGGTCTCGTGCGTCGGTTCATCTCGGCGGGCGGATCCCTCTATGCACGCGTCCTGCTGGGGGTCGGCATCCGCGACCTGACCGGTGGCTTCAAGTGCTACCGCCGCCAGGTGCTCGAGGCAATCGATCTGGATGCAGTCGACTCGAAGGGCTACGCGTTCCAGATCGAGACGACCTACCGGGCACTACGAAAGGGCTTCAAGGTCGTCGAGGTGCCGATCACCTTCGCGGACCGCGAGGTCGGCGGCTCGAAGATGTCGAAGACGATCGTGGTCGAGGCGGTCTGGAAGGTGCCGGCACTCCGGCTCGCTGCCCTGCTCGGCCGGATGTAGCCTGCAGTCGTGTTCGAAGTGACGGACGAGACGTTCGAGCGGGACGTGCTTCAGGCGGACGTACCCATCGTGCTCGACTTCTGGGCACCGTGGTGCGGTCCGTGCAAGGCCGTCGAGCCGATCCTCGAGCAGCTGGAAGCGGATGCCGGCGGGCGCGTCGAGTTCGCGAAGCTGAACATCGACGAGAACCCGTTGACCGCGGCTCGCTACGACGTGCTCTCGATTCCGACCGCGATCCTCTTCGAGGGCGGGACTGCGAAGGCGACGCTGATCGGCGCGCGCCCGCGATCGCATTACGAGCGCGCGCTAGCGGAAGTGCTCCCAGCCGCGTAGCTCGTACGGCCGCCCGTTCAGCGTGAACGTCACGCCCTCGCCTTCCTCGCAGCGCCCGATCACCTCGAAGTGCGTCGCGTCTTCGACTGCCGCGAGCAGCTCGTAGTCCTCGCCGAAGCCGAGGTCGTCCACCTCGGCCCCGTCCGCGAGCGGAACGCGCTCGAGGTCGATGACCAGGCGGCAGCGGGACCTCTCCGCGATGTGCGCCGCGTCGATCGCGAGCCCGTCCGAGACGTCGATCAGGGCGTGCGCATGGGCGGCGAGCTCCTTTCCCTCGGCGAGCCTGAGCGGCGGGCGCACGTAGGCGTGGCGGCCAAAGGCCGCGCCGGCCGCGCCGAGCGGTCCCGTCACGACGAGCTCGTCGCCCGGACGTGCGCCCGACCGGCCCGGGACGCGCGAGGAGCTACCGAGCGCGGTCACGCTGAGCACGACGCCCTCGGCGTCGGACGTGTCGCCACCGACGACGGGCACGCCGGTCTCGCCGATGCCCTCGTACAGCTCGAGCACGTCCTCGACCGCGGTTTCCCCGGGCGCGGCCAGCGTCACGAGCAACGCCTCGGGCTCGGCGCCCGAAGCGGCGAGGTCGCTGAGGTTCACCGCAGCGGCCCGCCAGCCGAGCTCGCGCCACGTCAGCCAGTCCAGCCGGAAGTGGACGCCCTCGACGAGCGCGTCCTGCGTGACGACGAGGCCGTCGCGAAGCACGGCCGCGTCGTCGGCGATCCTCTGCGCCAGCCCGCGGCGCTCGAGCTCGGCGAGCAGGCCGAGCTCTCCGAGCTCAGAGAGCTTCATCGACCGCCCGCAGCACGGCCGCGGCGTCGCGCGCCGCGCGGATGACCGCGACTCCCTGCGCACCCGCGCGGATGCAGTCGGCGGCGTTCGAGGCGTCGACGCCACCGATGGCGACGACCGGCACGTCCACCGCGGCGCAGATCTCGCGCAGACCGCCGAGGCCGATCGCCGGAGCTGCGTCCGCCTTCGACGGCGTTTCCCATACCGGTCCTGCGCCGAGGTAGTCGGCGTCCAGTGCCTCGAGCGCCTCGTCGAGGTTCGTCGCCGAGAGGCCCAGCAGCAGCCCGTGCTCGCGAGCGCGCTCCGCCCCTTCGTCGCCGCGACCGAGGTGGACGCCGTCCGCGCCGAGCATCAGCGCAGCCTCCACGTCGTCGTTGACGACGAACGTCACGCCGTGTCTCGCACAGAGGCTTCTCGTCGAGCGGCCGCGTTCGACGACCTCCACGGTCGGCAGGTCCTTCAGCCGCCACTGCACGACGGTGGCGCCTCCCGCCACCGCGAGCCGTGCGGTCTCCAGGTCGTCCACGAGCGCGTGCAGCTTCAAGAGATCTTCGCGCGCGCGTCGAGCACGGCGGGATCGAGCGCGGCCAGCGCGTCGTACAGGCCGACGTGGAACGTGCCGGGCCCCTTCGCCTCGCGGGCGGCCTCCTCGCCGGCGACGCCGAACGCCGCGAGCGCCTCGGCGGCCGCCTCGAGCGGCTCTGCGCGCTTGATCGCCAGGAAGCACCCGGTGACGGCGCTCGACATGCACCCGGTACCGGTCACGCTCGCGAGCAGCTCGTGCCCGTTCGCCACCGCGAGCACACGCCCGCCGTCCGAGACGTGGTCGACAGGGCCGGTGACGGACGCGACCAGGCCGAGGTTGTGCGCAGCGACGCGCGCGAGCTCCGCCGGCGCCGCACCGACCTCGATCGACTCGACGCCGCGCACCTCTGCCGTCACGCCGACGAGAGTCGCGACCTCGCCCTGATTGCCGCGCAGGACCGTGATCTGCACCTCCGCGAGAAGTCGCTTCGCCGTGTCGGTGCGGTAGCGGGTCGCACCGGCTCCGACGGGATCGAGCACGACCGGGATGCCGGCCGCGTTCGCGGCCTTGCCGGCGAGGAGCATCGCCTCGACCCAGTGCGGGGACAGCGTCCCGATGTTGATCACGAGAGCACCGGCGAGACCGACCATCTCCTCGACTTCTTCGCGTGCATGCGCCATCACCGGCAACGCGCCGAGCGCGAGCGTCGCATTCGCGGTCTCGTTCATCACCACGTAGTTCGTGATCTGGTGGACGAGCGGCTTGCGCTCGCGCAGCTCACGCAGCGTCTGACCAGGCGATACGCTCACGCTGCTCCCCTCAGGTGCAACACGTCGACGGGACCATCTCCCGCCCCGAGCTCTACGAGGCCGTGACGCACGGCCTCGCCGGCCGCCTGCGCAGCTGCGCGCGCCGCGTCCTCGAGGGGCAGACCCCGGGCCAGGCCCGCCGCGAGCGTGGCCGAATGCGTACAGCCCGCGCCATGCGTCGCGGGGAGGTCGTACCGCTCCACCGCGATCTCGACGTGCCGCGTCCCGTCGAAGAGATGGTCGACGGCGTCGTCACCGTGGCCGCCGGTGACGACCACCGCCGGCGCACCCAAATCATGGAGACGCTCCGCCAGCTCGCGGCGCGGCGCCGCTCCGCCTGCGAGCGCCTCAGCCTCAAGCAGGTTCGGCGTCACGACCGTCGCCAGCGGAAACAGCTTCGCGACGAGCGTCTCAACCGCGTCATCTCGCAGCAGCTTCGCACCCGAGCTCGCGAGCATGACCGGGTCGACGACGAGCCGCGTGGGGTGCGCGGCGAGAAAGGTCGCGACCTCCTCGATCACCTCGCGGGAGAAGAGCATCCCCGTCTTGCCGGCGTCAACGCCGATGTCCGAGTAGACCGCGTCGAGCTGCGCCCGCACGAAGCCAGGCGGCACCTCGTGCACGGCCGAGACGCCCGTCGTGTTCTGCGCCGTCAGCGCAACGATCGCAGACATGCCGTAGCAGCCGGCAGCGGCAAAGGCCTTCAGGTCGGCCTGTATTCCCGCTCCGCCGCCCGAGTCCGAGCCGGCAATCGTCAAGCAACGTGGAATCACTTCACTCCCTTCGCCGGTGCGAACCGGATCAGGTTCGACGGGTGTGTTCTCAGCCCACGCGGGCACCCCGGGTGGCCCAGGCTACCATCGCCAAATGGCCCTCGGCACGGTGCTCTGGGACGAACTGCTCGAGGGCGAGCAGGTCGCGCACGTCGAGACCGTGCCTGCCGCGGACGCCTCCACGACCCCTCTCCCCGACGGACTGCATCCCGAGCTCGAGTCGCGCCTGCCCTTCTCGGAGCTGTACGTCCACCAGCGTCAGGCGTACGACGCCGCAGCGAGCGGCGAGCACCTGATCCTCGCCACCGGCACCGCGTCGGGGAAGTCGCTGGGCTTCAACCTTCCCGTGCTCGATCGGATCGCCGGCGACCCGAAGAGCCGCGCCCTCTACCTCTACCCGACGAAGGCACTCGCGCAGGACCAGGCGCGCGCACTCGCGGAGCTCCGTGCCCCGAACGTCAGGGCAGCGATCTACGACGGCGACACGCCGGGTGAGCGGCGCTGGCAGATCCGCAAGTGGGCCAACGTCATCCTCACGAACCCTGACATGCTCCACGTGGGAGTCCTTCCGCACCACGATCGCTGGGCCGACGTCCTGCACAACCTCCGTTACGTCGTCGTGGACGAGGCGCACGTCTATCGCGGCGTCTTCGGCTCGCACGTCGGCAACGTGCTGCGGCGCCTGCGGCGCCTGGCGCGTGTGTACGGCGCCGAACCGCAGTTCCTGCTGGCGTCGGCCACGATCGCGAACCCGGGCGCACTCGCACACGACCTCGCCGGCATCGATGCGACGGTCGTGGACGAGGATGCTGCACCGAGGGCCGAGCGGACGATCCTGCTCTGGAACCCGGACCTGCTCGACGCCGAGCTGGGACTGCGCGCGAGCGCGCTCGGCGATGCGTCCAGGCTGATGGCGGAGCTCGTCTCGCGCGGACTGCGGACGATCTGCTTCGCCAAGAGCCGGAAGGCCGCTGAGTTGATCCACAAGTTCACCGTCGAGCGGGTCGACGCCGCGACCGGCAAGCGACTCGCTCCGTACCGGGCCGGCTACACACCCGGGCAGCGCCGCGACATCGAGCGGCGGCTCGTCGAAGGCGAGCTCCTCGGTGTGTCCGCAACGGACGCGCTCGAGCTCGGAATCGACATCGGGCTGCTGGACTGTGCGATCTCGGTCGGCTTTCCCGGCACCGTTGCGTCGTTGCGCCAGCAGTGGGGCCGTGCAGGACGGCGTGGCCATGGGCTCGCGGTGCTCGTTGCGAGCGAGGACGCGCTCGACCAGTACTTCGTGCGCGAGCCCGAGACGCTGCTCAAGCGCAAGGTGGAGGCCGCCATCAGCGACCACGCCAACCCGCGCGTGCTCGACGGCCACGTCCGCGCGGCTGCGTTCGAGGCACCGCTCGACGACGAGGACCGTGCGACGCTCGGGGACGATGCGCTCGAGCGCGCGGCAGTCCTTCCCGAGCTCAAGCTGACGAAGAGCGGCTACGTGTGGGCGGGCCGCGACTACCCCGCCGGGCAGTTCGGCCTGCGTAGCACCACACCTGACACGTTCGCCGTCGTGGAAGCGCAGAGCGGCACCGTGCTCGGCATCGTCGAGCGTGAGCGCGCCTACTCGACCGTGCACGAAGGCGCCGTCTATCTCCACCTCGGCGAGAGCTACCTCGTACGTGAGCTCGACCTGCAGGCACGGACCGCGCTCGTGACGCCCTACAGCGGCGACTACTACACGCAGGCGAAGAAGGAGACCGACACGGCGATCGAGGAGACGGTTCGCCGCGAGCGCCGCTGCGGCCTCGACCTGCATTTCGGCCGCATCTCCGTCACCGAGCGCGTCGTCGCGTACCAGAAGAAGTCGCTCCGCGACCAGTCGACGCTCGAGACGATCGACCTCGACCTGCCGGAAACGAGCTTCGCGACGGAGGCGATCTGGTACCTGCCGGAGGCGGAGCAGCTCGAGGGCCTGGAGAAGATGCCGAAGCTCCTGGGCACGCTGCACGCAGCCGAGCATTCGATGATCGCGCTGCTGCCGCTCTGGGCGATGTGCGACCGCTGGGACATCGGCGGTCTCTCGACCAACATCCACCCGCAGACGGGGTTGCCGACGGTGTTCATCTACGACGGTCACGCGGGCGGCGTCGGAATCACGGAACGCGGCTTCGAGGCGTTCGAGGGCTGGGTCGAGGACACCGCCCGCATGCTCGAGGGCTGTCCCTGCTCGGACGGCTGCCCGTCGTGCGTGCAGAGCCCCAAGTGCGGCAACCTCAACGAGATGCTCGACAAGGACGGCGCGCTCATCCTGCTCCGCAGGATGGTCTGCTCGACCACATGACCGCCGCCCGCCGACCGCTGCTCGTCGCAGCCGTGAGCGCCCTCTCGATCACGGCGCTGATCGCGATCGTCGCCTTGCTTGCGGGTGAGTTCGGCGACACGCAGCTCCGCATCCTCGGAACGACGGCGGGCTTCGGCCTCTCCTCTCTGGTCGCGATGCGCGGCACCACCCTGATCGAGCAAGGCCGATACATCTGGCTCGGTCGAGCGGTCCCCGCCCTCGCCGTGCTCGCGTTCTTGTTCGAGCTCTGGATCCTATGGATCGACGAGGAGAGTGCGTTCGCCGGAAAGTCGTTCATTTGCACGATCGTCCTGGCGATCGCCCTCGCCCAGGTAGCCGGGATGCTGGGCAGCATGCGCTCGACCGACCCACCCTCGATCTCCCGGTTGATCCGCGTAGCCGGCGCAGCGGCAACCGTTGCGACGGCGATGACGTGGGCGGCAGCGATCGGCGAGATCGACAGCGCCGGCTACTACCGCGGCTTCGGTGCGGTCGTCGTGCTCGACGCATTCCTGCTCGCTCTCCAGCCGGTCGTGCGGCACCTCGGAGCCCGCCGGCCTGCGACCGGTACCGGCTCCGGCGGCTTCACCGTCGTGCTCGAAGGGGGACGACGCGTGGAGCACGCCGCAGACGGCGACCTCGCCGGGGCCGTCGCGGGGGCGTTGCGCGCCGTGCAAGCACGCGGCGAGCGTGTCGTGCGCATCGAGTTTCCGGGTGGCTGACCGCCGGGCCGTCGGCGGGACACTGGTCCTCGGCGGCGGCTTCGCCGGCGGCTACGTGGCCCGGCTGCTGCGCCGGCGCGGCGCGACCATCGTGTCACCCGAGAACTTCATGCTCTACACGCCGATGCTGCCCGAAGCCGCGTCGGGAACGCTCGAGCCGCGCCACGTCGTCGTCCCCCTGCGGATGATGTGCCCATACGCAGAGCTGATCCTCGGACGGGCGACGCGACTCGACCTGGAACGAAAAGAGGTCGGCGTCGAGACGGAGGAGAGCTCGTTCAGCGTCGGCTACGACGAGCTCGTGGTGGCGCTCGGCGCGATCTCGCGCACGCTGCCCATCCCCGGTCTCGCCGAGCACGCGCTCGGCTTCAAGACGCTCGCCGACGCCATCCACCTGCGCAATCATGTCCTGCGGCGACTCGAGGCGGCTGCGTCGGCGACGGAAGACGCGGAACGCCGCCGTGAGCTCGGCTTCGTCTTCGTGGGTGCCGGCTACGCCGGCGTCGAGGCGCTCGGCGAGCTGTCCGACCTCGTCCGCGACGCTCTCCGCTACTACCCGACACTCCGCACTGCCCCCCAGCACTGGGTACTCGTCGACGCGGCGCCGAAGATCTTGCCGGAGATCCCCACGCGACTCGGCGACTACGCTGCGGAGCAGCTCGCCGGACGAGGCGTCGACATCCGGGTCGGCACGACGCTCGAGTCGGTCGAGGCGCATGCGGCCCTGCTCTCGGACGGCGACCGCATCCCGACCAGCACCGTCGTCTGGACGGCCGGCGTCCGCGCGAACCCGGTCAACGACACACTTGGACTGCCGCTCGACGATCGTGGCCGCGTGCTCGTCGACGAAACGCTGCACGTCAAGGGCGTGCCCGACGTCTGGGCCCTCGGCGACGGCGCCCGCGTCCCGAACGAGGCGACGCCCGGCGGGTTCGATCCGCCCACGTGTCAACACGCGCTGCGCCAGGCCCGGCGGCTGGCGAAGAACCTCCGGGGCGAACGGCGGCCGTATCGCTACCGCATGCTCGGCCAGGTCGCGACACTCGGCCGCTACAAGGGAATCGCGGACGTCCTCGGGCTGCGGTTCAAGGGCTTCCTCGGCTGGTTCGTCACGCGGACTTACCACCTGTACCAGCTGCCGCTCCTGACGCGAAAGCTGCGGGTCGTGACGGACTGGACGACGGCGCTCTGCTTCCGGCGGGACATCGCGGAGCTCGGCCTACTCGGCCACCCGCGGCGCCTCGAGCCCTGAAGCCCTTGACGGCACTCGTCGGCCTGCGCCGGCAAGGCGGCCTAGCCGCCGAGCGCCTTCAGCGCCTCGGTCAGACGCTGCTTCGTCGTCAGCACGTCTTTGTACAGATCGCCGTGCTTGCGAATCCGCTCCAGCACGACCGGCATGGTGAACGCGAGCGGATCGAGGTCCTCGTTCACCTCCGACCACCGGAGCGGCGTCGACACGGGCGCACCAGGCCGCGGCCGCACGGAGTACACGGAGGCGATCGTCTTGCCCTCGCCGTTCTGGTTCGCGTCGATCAAGACTCCGCGCCGCTTCGACTTCGTCCACTCCGTCGTCGCGAGGCCGCGGTGCGTCCGTGCGATCGCGCCGGCGACGATCTCCGCGAACTGGCGGGTATCCGCGTACGTGTAGCGACGCTCCACCGGCACGAGGATGTGCATCCCCTCCGCGCTCGAGGTCTTCGGAAAGCCGACGAGACCGAACGCGTCGAGCGCCTGCTTGACGAGCAGCGCCACCTGCACCGTCTCCTTGAAGCCCACGTCGGGTGACGGATCCAGGTCGAACAGCACCCAGTCCGGCCGGTCCGGCTTGTCGACACGGGAGTACCACGTGTTCATATCGATGCACCCCATGTTCACCATCCAGAGAAGCGCGAGCTCGTCGTTCACGACCGGGAAGTTCACCCACTTCTTCGTGCGTGGCGAGTCGCGCGTCGAGACCTGCGTGCGGAACGTGGGGATCCACTCCGGCATGTGCGACGGCGCATCCTTCTGGAAGAACTTCTTGCCCTCGATGCCGTCGGGCCAGCGCACCATGGTGAAGGGGCGATCCTTCAGATGGGGCACGAGCGCCGGCGCGACTGCGCGGTAGTACTCGAGCAGGTCGCCCTTCGTGATCCGCTCGACGGGGAAGAAGACCTTGTCGAGATTCGAGAGCTTGAGCTCGCGATCGCCCTTCCTGACGACGTCCGTGATCGGCTCTTCCCTGCGCACCTCCTCCGGGGCCTTGTCCTCGCGCAGGCCCTTGTACGACGGCGCGCGCAGACGGCCGTCGTGCGTCCATTCGGCGAACTCGACCTGGACGACGAGCCTCGGCTCGACCCAGATGACGTCGCTCTTGCGCACCTTCGGCATCTTCGGCACGTCACGGAACGGCGGCGAGGCACGCTTGAGCGGGCGCAGCTTGTCGAGCAGCTTCTCGATCTCCTTCGAGTTGAAGCCCGTGCCGACGTTGCCCGCGTACACGAGCTCGTTGCCGACGTAGTAGCCGAGCACGAGCGAGCCGAAGCTCGACGCGCGCCGGCCGGTGCCCTTCGTGAAGCCCGCCACGATGAACTCCTGTTCTGAGTGCGTCTTGAGCTTGAGCCAGTCGCGCGTCCGCTTCCCGGGGAGATACCGCGAATCGAGCCGCTTCGCGATGATTCCCTCGAGCTGCTGCTGCTTCGCGGCTTCGAGCAGTGCCTGGCCGTCGTCGAACGTTTCGGACAGACGCACGTTCCTGTTCCGCCGGTCGAGCAGGCCTTCGAGCAACTTGCGGCGCTCGACGAGCGGCAGGTCGACGACCGGCTCGCCCTCGATCTCCAGCACGTCGAAGACGTAGTAGACGATCGGCGTGCCCGGCTTGCCCTGCTGCATGGCGGAGAAGCTCGAGCGGCCCGCCTCGTCCAGTGCGCACACCTCGCCGTCGAGAACGCAGTCCGGCGTTTTGACCGCCTTGGGGATCTCCTTCGCCACGGTCTGGAACCGGCCGGTGAGATCGTTGCCGTTCCGGCTCGTCAGACTCACGTCGCCGCCGGCCTCGGCCGCGATGGCGCGGTAGCCGTCCCACTTGACCTCGAACGCCCAGCCCGCGCCGCGCGGCACGTCCTCCGCGAGGGTGGCCAGCATCGGCCGAAAGGTCCGGCCGCTCCGCCGCGGGGCCGGCACGCCCTCGTCGCGTTTGCGGAGGATCAGCCAGTTCTTCTCCTCGCCGTTCAGGTGGGCGGGGACGAGGGACCAGGTTCCCTCGAGCTTCTTCCCGTGCAGGCGGACGGTCAGGCCGCCGTTCGCCTTCTCCTCGAGCAGCTCATAGCTGCCGGTGTCCCAGATCTCGACCGTCCCCGCCCCGTACTCGCCCTTGGGGATCTCACCCTCGAAGGTCGCGTAGGTGAGCGGGTGATCCTCGACGTGGACCGCAAGGTGCTGCTCTCCGGGCTCGAGCGGCACGCCCTTCGGGACGGCCCAGCTGAGCAGGACGCCGTCCTTCTCGAGGCGGAAGTCGTAATGGAGCCGGCGCGCGTCGTGACGCTGCACGACGAAGATCAGGCCCTTCGCGTCGCCTTTCCCGCCGCCGAAGGGCTCGGGGGTCTTCTTCCGATCGCGCTTGCGCTCGTACGCGGAGAGCTTCGGCTGAGCCACGTTACGAAGCTTTGCGCTTCGAGGACGCCCTCCGCTGCTTCTTCGTGCGCTCGACTGACTCGCGGAGCGCGGCCATCAGGTCGACAACCTCACCCTCCTCCTGCTGCGCGGGCTCGGGCAGCGGTGCCCCTTCGGCCTTGGCCCGGATCAGGTCGAGCAGCTCCTTGCGATAGGTGTCGTCGTACTTCTCCGGCTCGAACGACTCGCTGAGGTTCTCGACGAGCGACTTCGCCATCTCCACCTCCGCCTTCTGCAGCTTCGGCGCGGCGCCCTTGCCGTCGAGCGCCTCGGGCCGGCGCACCTCGTCGGCGTAGTACATCGTCTCGAGCAGGAGCACTTCCTTGTACGGACGCAGCGCGGCGAGATGCTGCTTGTTGCGGATCACGACCTTTGCGATCCCGACCTTTCCCGTCTCCTCGAGCGCACGGACGAGCAGGCGGTACGGCTTCTCCGCACCCTCGGCCGGCAAGAGGTAGTAGGCCTTGCGGAAGTACACGGGGTCGATGTCGTCGAGATCGACGAAGTCGCAGATGTCGATCGAATGCGTGAGCTCGATGTCGAGCCGGTCGAGGTCCTCGTCCTCGAGCGGGACGTAGCGGCCCTTTTCGATCTCGAACCCGCGCACGATCTCGTCCGGGTCGACACGTTCCCGGTCGTCGCGGCGCACCTTCTCGTAGGCGATCGGGGTCAGGTCCTTCTTGTGGAGGAAGTGGAACCGGAGCTCCTTCGACTCGGTGGCCGGATACATGCGCACCGGGACGCTGACGAGGCCGAAGGAGATCGTTCCGTTCCAGATGGGTCGCATGTCCCGCTGGTACCCGTCGCCACCGGTGTTTCAACCCGCCGGTGTCAGGCAAGGACAGGGGCTAGTTGAAAGCGGGGCTCATGCCCTTCGAAAAGCTTCTCCACCCAGCGGGGGGGTCGACTCTTCGGGCCGGTCATCCGGCCCGAAGTCGTTCCGGAGACGGGGGAAAAGGCTGTGGATGTTGTGGAGAGGCGACAGGTGTCCAGGCCGGGAACCTACCGGAACCTCCGTCAAGCTCCCGTCTATCCACAGCCTCGCCTGTTGACTCAGGCGAAAACACCCAGCGAGCGGAACTTGGCTCGGCGCCTGCGCTTGAGCTCGTCGGGCGAGAGGCTTTCCAGGTCTTCGAGGGCCTCTCGGAGGCCCTCGCCCAAGAGCCGGGCGGCCTCATCCGGGTTTGTGTGGGCTCCGCCCTCGGGCTCGGGGACGATCCCGTCGATCACCCCGAGCTCGAGGCAGTGGACGGCGTCCGGCTTGAAGGCGGCGGCGGCCTGCTTGGCCTGCGCCGCGTCCCGCCAGAGGATGGCCGCGCAGCCCTCCGGGGAGATCACCGTGTAGATCGCGTTCTCCTGCATGAGGACGCGGTCCGCGAGCGCCGTCGCGATCGCGCCGCCCGACCCGCCTTCGCCGATCACACAGGTGACGATTGGCACGCCGAGCCTCGCCATCAGTGCCTGGGAGCGGGCGATCGCGCCACCCTGGCCGTGCTGCTCCGCCGCGACGCCGGGGTAGGCGCCCGGGATGTCGACGAGCGTGATCAGCGGAAAGCCGTACCGGTCTGCGATCTCCATCAAGCGCATCGCCTTGCGGTAGCCCTCGGGGTAGGCCATGCCGAAGTTCCGCTCGGTCCGCTCCTTGATGTCACGCCCCTTCTGATTGCCGACCAGCGCCACCGTCCTGTCCGCGAACCGGCCGAGACCGACGACGAGCGCAGCGTCGTCGGCACGGCCACGGTCTCCGTGCAGCTCGGTCCAGTCGTCGAACAACCTGCCGACATAGTCGAGCGTGTACGGACGGTCCTGGTGCCGCGCGAGCTCGACGGAACGCCAGATCTCCTCGTCGGTCGGAGCCGCCTGGATGCGCTCGAGCTGACGCTGCAGCTTCTCCAGCTCGCCCGAGAGGCGTGCGCCGCCGAGCAGGTTGAGGTTGCGTAGGCGCGTCAAGCGCTCGCGCAGGCGCAGTTCGTGGTCAGTCGGCATTCGAGGAGAACAGCCGCACGAGCCGCGCGACGTAGGCCTTCAGCTCGGATCGCGGCACGATCGCGTCGATGTGGCCGAAGCGGAGGTTCTGCTCCGCGAGGCCGAAGTCGTCGGGGAGCTTCTCGCGCGTCGTCTGCTGGACGACGCGCGGGCCGGTGAAGGCGAGCAGAGCGCCCGGCTCCGCCACGATCACGTCTCCGAGGCTCGCGAAGCTCGCGAGCACGCCGGCGGTGGTCGGATGTGTCATGACGCTGAGCAGCGGCTGGCCGGCGTCGTGGAGGTCCTCGACGGCGCAGACGGTCTTCGGCAGCTGCATCAGCGAGAGGATTCCCTCCTGCATTCGCGCCCCGCCGGAGGCGGTCACGGACACGAGCGGCACCCCGCGCTGCGCGGCGCTGTCACAGGCACGGGAGAACTTCTCCCCCACCACGCTGCCCATCGAGCCGCCCATGAAGGCGAAGTCCATCACCGCGAGCTCGCTCGGATTGCCGTCGACGGTGGCGTGGCCGATCAGCATCGCCTCGCCGAGGCCCGTCTTCATCTCGGCCTCCGCCAGCCTCTCCGTGTAGGGGCGGAGGTCGAAGAAGTCGAGCGGGTCCTCGGAGCGCAGCTCGGCGGCTTCCTCCACGAAGCTGCCCTCGTCGGCCAGCAACGCGATACGCGAGCGGGCACGCATGGTGAAGTGATGCCCGCAGTGGGGGCAGACCCAGAGCGCCGCCTCGAGCTCGTCGTCCCGGTAGTGCGAGGAGCACTGCGGGCAGGTGTTCGGATGCTGCTTTCCCGGCGGCTCTGGGACGTTCCGGTGCTCGATGGAGACGTCGATCCGGGAAGTCATGGAAGTGCCGAGTTTAGACAGCGGCGGCCTCGAGGCAGTTACAGCCCGAGCGCCGAGGCCAGCCTGGCGAGCGGCGCGGCGTTGGCCGGCTCGAAGGTCGCTCCTGTCAGACCGGCCCCGAGGACGTTCGTGCGGGCCGCGACTCCGGCGAGCAGCTCCTCCGCCCGGGCCCGGGAAAGCCCGCCCGGCTCCGGCATGAAGACGGCAGCCTCGCCCGGCTCGAGGACGTCCGCGTCGAAGGCGACATAGGTGCAGGCGGCACCGTCCAGTGCTCTGGCAATACCCTCGTCGCCGACGTGCACGCCATGCGTCCGGATGAACTCCTCCTCGGGCGGATCGAGGTTGCGCGCCCCGACGAGCGCGACATCGCCGGCCTCGACCGCGCCGGAATCGATCAGCATCCGTAGCGGCGTGGACCAGAGGTTGCCGCTGGGTGAGCTCTCGACCGTGTTCAGGTCCCCGTGCGCGTCGAACCAGACGATCGAGAGTCGGTCCTGACGCGCTGCGAGCCCCTCCACAGCGCCGATGTGCGCGCAGCAGCAGCCGCCGAGCACCAGTGGCCGCTCCGGGAGGTCGGCGGCGAGCGCGAGCGTCTGCTCCTCGAGCGTGTCTGCCTCGACGACCCCGGTCTCCGGATACGGCAGCTCGAGCCACGCCGCCTCCGCCATCGCCTCTCCGTCCGCGCCCCACGCCTGCGGTACGCGGACGAGGCCCGAATGGAACACCCGGCCGCACGAGTGACATTCGTAGTCGGGACCGAGCGCGACGGCGGTGTACGTCCTGCACTCGGAGCACTTCGCGCGCAGGCGACTCATTCGAGGCCCTTCTCGAACGCCACCGCTTCGGAGGCGACGTGCATCCCGGCGCGCTGGTAGAGACGCGTGGCGCCCGTTGGGTTGTCGGCGTCGACGCCGAGCGCGACGCGAGGCTGGCCGCGGCGATAGAACTCACCGAAGGCGTGCGTGAGCAGCGCGAGACCGAGGCCGCGCTTCCGCCACGGCTCGCGTACACCGATCGCGCCGACCCATCCTCCGCCGCCGCGCTCGGCGTCCCCTCGCAGAACGGCGGCGATCTCGTCCCCGTCTCTGCCGACGAACCAGAGGCCTGGATCGAAGTCCGGCGCCTTCACGCGATGCTCGACCCATTCTTCGAACGGCAGGGCGACGAAGCTCCACTCGCCTTCGAACGCTTCGGTGAGCGCAGAGTGGAACGCAGCTGCATCTTCGGGCCTGAACGTCTCGATGCGAAGGCCCGACGGCGGTTCGGCGACCGGCGGCGGCCCGTCGAACTCGATCAGCATCCGGTAGAAGCGACGCGTCTCGCGATAGCCCAACCGCTCGAAGAGGGCGTGTGCGTCGGCGTCCACGGCGAGGCACCATGCGAGGGCGGACGGCGCACCGCGCTCGCAGGCTCGGCCCTCGGCCTGCGAGACGAGCCAGCTGCCGAGGCCGAGTCCCTTCTTCCCGGGATGAACGTAACCGTCGATGTCGACCCGGTCGGCGCGCGGAAAAGCGACGGCATACGCGGCGGGCCCGTCGTTCTCGACGAGCCAGGACTCGTGCTCCAAGTCGACGAGGCGCCACCAGTCGGTCAGATCGGCCTCGCTCGAGTCCGACCAACCTTGCACGGCCTCGTCGGCCGCGACGACGAGCGCGTTGATCGCCACGACGTCGTCTGGCGTCACCGGGCGCACGCTGAATCCCTCAGGGAGCGACGAGCTCATCGAGCGTGTCGGGCAACCGGGAGAGGTCGGCGAGCTCGCGCGTCGGCGGCGGCTCGTGGCGCTGGGCAGAGCGGTTGATCCAGACGGTACGCAGGCCGAGCTCTGTTGCGGGGACGACGTCGTGGAAGTAGCTCTGCGCGACATGGACGTGCCGCGCGCGATCCGCCCCCGTCTGCTCGAAGAACTCCAGCCAGTGGCGGTGCGCCGGCTTGTAGGAGCCGATCTCCGAGGCGACGATCGCGAGCTCGAATGGAACGCCGATCTGCGCGATCGACGCCTCGATGAAGTCGCGATCCGTGTTCGACAGGATCGCGAGCTGCCACCCGCGCGCACGCGCCTGCTCGAGGGCCGGACGCACCTCGGGAAACGCCCTCCACGACGGCAGCGCCTCCGCGAGGCCGCCCGCCTCGTCCTCGGATGCCCCCAGCTCGGCCATCGCAGCGGTCATCACCTCGCGATACGTGCGTCGGCCGCCGACCTGGAGCGACGGCTCGACGGCGTGGTAACGCTCGAGTTGCGCGTCGGCTCGGTCCTCGCCGAAGACGCGGGCGAGCTCACGGCGAATCCCGCCGTTCCAGTCGATCAACGTCCCGTAGCAGTCGAACGTCGCCCACCGTCCCGCCACTCGAGCGACCTACTCTTCGAGCCGCTTGAGGACGATCGAGGCGTTGTGCCCGCCGAAGCCGAACGAGTTCGACACAGCGACGCGGACATCCGCGTCCCTCGACTCGTTGGGGATGTAGTCGAGGTCGCACTCGGGATCTTCCACCTCATAGTTGATCGTCGGCGGCAGCTTGCCGTCGCGGATCGCGAGCGTGGAGAAGATCGCCTCGACTGCGCCGCCGGCGCCGAGGCAGTGTCCCGTCGCTCCCTTTGTCGAGGAGATGGGCGTCGAGCGCGCGTTCTCCTCTCCGAGCGCGAGCTTGATCACACGCGTCTCCGCGGCGTCGCCAAGCGGCGTCGACGTGCCGTGCGCGTTGATGTAGTCGACCTCGGACGGCTCGATCCCCGCGTCGCCGAACGCCATCTGCATGGCGCGTGCCGGGTTCTCGCCGGAGGGATCCGGCTCCGTCACGTGCTTCGCATCGGAGGAGAGCCCGTAACCGGCGAGCTCCGCGTAGATCTTCGCGCCGCGGGCACGCGCACGCTCGAGCTCCTCCAGCACGACAACGGCACCGGCCTCGCCCATCACGAAGCCGTCGCGCTCGGCGTCGAAGGGACGGCTCGCGCGCTTCGGGTCGTCGTTCCGGCGCGACAGGGCGCGCATCGCGGCGAACCCGGCGATCCCGACCTGGTTGATCGCGGACTCCGTCCCACCGCAGAACATCACGTCGGCCCGGCCGAGCCGGATGTCGTCCAGTCCCTGTCCGATCGCCATGTTGGAGGCCGCGCAGGCGGTGCACTCCGACGACAGCGGCCCGCGGGTCCCGAGCTCCATCGAGACCCACCCCGCACCCATGTTCGGGATGATGCAGGGGATCGCGAACGGGTTGACGCGGTCGGGGCCGCGCGCGAGCAGCGTGTCGTAGCAATCCTGGAAGGACTTGATGCCGCCGATGCCGGTGGCGATCGACGCACCGATACGGTCGCCCTCCGCCGCGATGTCCACGCCCGAGTCCGCCTCGGCCTGGCGAGCGGCGGCGAGGATCAGCTGCGCGAAGCGGTCCATGCGCCGCGCCTGCTTGCGCTCGATCCACTGCGACGGGTCGAAGTCCTTCACCTCGCACGCGAAGTGGACGTAGTACTCGCTCGTGTCGAACTGCGTGATCGGCCCGGCGCCGGATTCGCCGGCGACGAGGGTCTGCCATGACGTCTCGGCATCGTTGCCGAGCGGCGTCACCGCGCCGATTCCGGTGATCACGACCCGTCTGCGTCCGTTCATCGACATCTACATCCCCAATCCGCCGTCGACGAGCAAGACCTCGCCCGTGATGAACGAGGCGTCGTCGGAGCAGAGGAACCGTACCGCCCCGGCAATGTCCTCCGGCTGCCCGAATCTGCCCAGGGGGGTGTTGGCCAGCATGAGCTCCTTCAGCTCGTCGGCGATCACCTGCGTGAGGCGCGTGTCGACATATCCCGGCGCGACGACGTTCGCGCGCACGCCGCGGTTACCGAGCTCGCGGGCAAGAGCCTTCGTGAAGCCGATGATCCCGGCCTTCGAAGCGGAGTAGTTCGTCTGGCCCGGATTGCCGTGCAGGCCGACGATGCTGGAGACGTTCACGATCGCGCCGGCACGTCTCTTCATCATTCCCCGTGCTGCTGCGCGGCACGTGTGGAAGACGCCGTAGAGGTTCGTCTCGATCACGGTGCGCCAGTCCTCGTCCGACATGCGGGCGATCAGCCCGTCGCGGGTGACGCCGGCGTTGTTGACGAGGATGTCCAGCTCCCCGGCCGCCTCGACGAGGGCCTTCGCCTGCTCAGGGTCCGAGACGTCCGCCTCGACCGCAAGTCCGCCGGCTTCGCTCGCGACCTGCTCGGCCTCGTCCTTGCCCGAGCGGTAGCTGAGAGTCACGTCTGCGCCGGCGCGCGCGAGCTCGAGGGCGATCGCACGTCCGATCCCCCGCGACCCACCCGTAACGAGAGCGGTCTTCCCCTCCAGAGACGCGAAGGCAGTGTCGCCGCTAGGCAGAGGCGAGCGTCTCCTCGAGCTTGTCGATCTCGTCGGGCGTGGAGACGGAGACCGTCTTCACGCTGCGGTCGATGCGCTTCACGAGCCCCGCGAGCACGTTGCCCGGCCCGACCTCGACGAATGTGGTGACCCCGACGCGCATCAACTCCTGCGCCGCGTGCGTGAAACGGACCGGCGCGGTCAGCTGCTCGACGAGCAACGGCGCCATCCGCTTCGCCGACTCGACCCGAGCGGTGACCGTCGACATGAAGGGTGCGGTCGGCTCGGTGAACTTCACCCGCTCGAGCGCCGGCCTGAGACGGTCCGCCGCACGCGCCACCAGCGGGCTGTGGAACGCGCCCGAGACCCGGAGCTTGACGGCACGGCGCGCGCCCTCCTGCTCGGCGACGAGGCACGCCTCGGTCACGGCTCCGTTCTCGCCCGAGACCACGATCTGGCCCGGGCAGTTGTAGTTCGCAGGCCAGACGTTGAGGATGCGGCGGCAGATCCGCTCCACGACCTCGTCGTCGAGCCCCAGGATCGCGGCCATCGAGCCGGGATTCTTCCGCGCGGCCTCGGCCATCGCGAGCCCGCGCTCACGTACGAGCCCGATCGCCTCTTCGACCTTCAGCGCCCCCGCCGCGGCGAGGGCGGCGAACTCACCGACGGAGTGACCGACGACAAAGTCGGGCTTGATCCCGCGTGCCTTCAGGCCGGCGAGCACCGCCAGGCTCGTCGCCACGAGCGCCGGCTGCTGGACCTCCGTCTCGACCAGCTCCTCCTCGGTTCCCTCGAAGCACAGGCGCTGCAGGTCGAGCCCGGCCGCGGCGCTCCCGCGCTCGAACACCTCCCGGGCCTCGGGGACGGCGGCCACGATGTCACGGCCCATCCCGACCGCAAGCGATCCCTGACCGGGGAAGCAGAAGGCGACGAGCCTGGGCTTCACGGCCGCCATCAGGTCGTCCACTCCATCAGCGCCGACCCCCACGTCAGCCCGGCGCCCATGCCCGTCATCAACACCAGGTCTCCTTCCTTCAGCCGCCCGTCCGCCTGCGCCTCCGCCAGCGCGAGCGGAATCGAGCCCGAGGACGTATTTCCGTAGCGGTCAACGTTAACCACCATCCGCTCTCGCGGTATGCCGAGCTTCGCAGCCGCATGATCCATGATGCGCACGTTGGCCTGATGGGGGACGTACAGGTCGACCTCGTCGACCGAGACGCCGCAGCTGTCGAGGACCGCCTGCCCCGACGAGACGAGCACGCGGGTCGCGAACTTGAAGACCTCGCGGCCGTTCATGTGGATGTAGCCGTTCGCCTGCGCGTCCTCGAGTCGGCGAGACCCGCTTCCCGGAAGCGAGAGATGAATTCCCCCGCCTCCGTCTGCACCGAGCTCGAAGCCCAGAAAACCCGGCTTCGGGACCCGCTGGAGCACCACCGCCCCCGCCCCGTCGCCGAAGAGGACGAGCGTCGAGCGGTCGGTCCAGTCGAGGATGCGGGAGAGCACGTCGCCACCGACGACGAGCGCACGGCCGGCGAGCCCGGCCGCGATCATCCCGTAGGCCTGCACGAGGGCGTACATGAACCCCGTGCAACCGGCGAGCAGGTCGCAGGCGGCCGCGTCCTCGGCACCGAGCATGTCCGCGAGCAGCGCACTCGACGTCGGGAACATCATGTCCGGAGTCACGGTCGCGCACAGCAGCAGGTCGATGTCCTTCGCCTCGAGGCCCGCCTGGGCCAGGGCAGTGCGCGCGGCCGGCAGCGCGAGGTCGGTGAGAGCTTCCTCGGGCGCGGCGATCCTGCGCTCCCGGATACCGGTCCGCTCCATGATCCACTCGTCGGTCGTGTCGACGATGGTCGACAGCTCGTCGTTCGTCAGGACGCGCTTCGGCACGTGTGCGCCGAGCCCGGTGATCGAGATCGGCGGTCCTTTCGCCTTGCCGATCATCGCTCCACCGCGAAGGTCAGAGTGACACGGCACGCGAGCTCGTCACCCACACGCGCCTCTGCCTTGCCACGCCCGACCGGTCCGCGCACCCGCTCGAGCTCGCACCGCAGCTGGAGGACGTCGCCGGGTTCGACGATGCGCTTGAAGCGGCAGTCGTCGATGCCGGCGAAGAGCGCGAGACGGCCCCGGTTCTCCTCCTCGCTCAGCACCGCGACGGCGCCCGTCTGCGCCAGCGCTTCGACGATCAGCACGCCCGGCATCACCGGCCGGCCGGGGAAATGACCCGTCAGGTACCACTCGTCCTCGCGCACGGTCTTTCGTGCGACGGCGCCCTGCCCCGGCCTGAGCTCGAGCACCTCGTCGATGAGGAGGAACGGCTCCCGGTGGGGAAGGATCTCCTCGATCGCTTCCCTGCCGAACGGCGGCGCGCCGGTCACGCTACGTCCGAGAGCTTGTCGCGCAGCCGGTTTCGGCCACGGTGCGCGTAGCACTTCGCGGTGCCCACCGGCATCCCCGAGGCGGCGGAGATCTCCTCGAACGAGAAGCCGAGCGCATCCTTCAGCACGACGACGCGTGCCTGGTCCGGCGCGAGCTCGGCGAGGCAGCGGTTCAGCTCGCCGCGCAGCTCGGCTCGGTCGGCCTCGAAGGCAGGGTCGGCGTCCGTCGCCGCCCGGCGGTCCTCCAGCAGCGGCTCGCACGCCCGAGCCTGCTGTCGGTTCGCAACGTCGCGGCAGGCGTTGATCGTCAGCCTGTGCAGCCAGGTCGAGAACTGGGACTCGCCTCGGAACTGCCTGATCTTCGTACAGAGCTTGGCGAGTGCCTCCTGTGCCGCGTCGCGGGCATCTTCGCGATCGCGCAGCAGGTGCCCCGCGAGCTTCTCGACCCGTGGGGCATGCCGTTCGCAGAGCGCCTCGAGCGCCCGCGCGTCGCCGTCTTTCGCTCGTTTCACCAGGATGGGATCGCTCAGCCGTGCATAGACCAGGGGCCCTTCCGGACGGGAGGACTGCTGGATTGGACGGCGGCGCGCGCGTGGCAGTTGCATCTCTGCGCTCTAGTGTAGGAGCGTGGCGGACTCACTCGCCCCCGAAGCCCTGAAACCCTTGCTGCGAGGGCGCTTCGGGCAAACCTACCGCTACGTCGAGCGGACACCGTCGACGCAGCGGCTGCTCGCAGCGGACGATGCCGAGGGCACCGTCGCCGCTGCGGACGAGCAGACCGAGGGAAGAGGCCGTCTCGGCCGCACGTGGGAAGCACCTCCCGGGACGAGCGTCCTCGCCTCGATCCTCCTCGTCCCGCCCGTCGAGGCGGCGCGACTCCCCGAGCTGTCACTCCTCGCAGGCGGCGCCGTCGCCGAGGCAATCAGGGCAGTGACCGGCATCGAGCCGAGCATCGAGTTCCCGAACGACGTCTTGATCGGCGGCAGAAAGGTGGCGGGCATCCTCGCCGAGTCGAGCGAGGGGCGCGTCGTGCTCGGCATCGGCGTCAACGTCAACCAGACGTTGACCGAGCTTCCCACCGAGGTGACAAGGGAGCCGACCTCCCTCAGCCTGGAGCTGAAGCGACCGGTCGACCGGGCACAGCTCCTCGCCGCAATCCTGTTGCAGCTCGAGCGCGCCTACGACGCGTGGGTGCTCAGCGGTACCTCAGCGTCCGGCTGACGTTGCCGGCCGGGTCCTGCGCGACGATTCGCACGAAACGCACGCGCGGCGCGCGGAACGAGAACACGCCGGCGCGCACCGATCTCGTCACCAGCTTCCCGTTGACGATCAGGCGGATCGTTGCGGCTTCGCTGACGCGGAAGCGCAGGCGCTGGAACGACAACGCGCGCAGCACGGGGGCGACGGTGTCGATCCGGAACTGCACCGTGTGCACGACGGTACCGAGGTCGTTCGTCGCCGTCAGGACCGCGGCGTACTTTCCGTCCTTCAACCCGACCGGAGCCCAGGCGACCGTTTGCGGGCCGACCGGCAAGCTCGCCGAGTACACGGGCGCGAGCGTCTTGCCGGATTGCGCGATCTCGAGGCGCACCGAAGCGGCGCGGGTGAGCTCGAAGCCGAACGCCAGTTCGTCGGAGACGCCGTCCCCGTTCGGCGAGACCGAGGCGGGAGTCGTGGTGAGCCGCAGCACGGTGCGATCGACGAGGACCGGAACGGTCGAGCTGACCGTCGTCCTCCCGTCGTTGGCGTCGAGGACGATCACGTAGCGGCCGTCGGGGACACCCGCTGCGGTGAAGCGGAAGGACTGCTTCCCCGGCCGCTTCTGCTGCGTGAACAGGACCGACAGAGCCCGCCCGGTCGAATCGCGCAACGTCGCCGTGACCGTCGCGGGGGCGGTGAGCGTGTACGAGATCAAGCTCGAGTCCGTCTGGCCGTCGCCGTTGGGCGTGATCGTCCGCGGCACCGCCGTTGCCGAGTTGATCGCCAGCGCGACGGGCTTCGCTCCGATCGTCCCGGTCGCCGCGCGGAGAGTGTCGCCGGCCGCGATCGTCCAGCTGTAGGAGCCCGGCACGGCCGTGGATGCATCCCAAATCCAGTCGACGTCCTGGCTCGTCCCGGTTCCCGTTGCGATCAGGGCGCCTGTCGCGTCGGCCACGGTCACGGTCCACGGGAGCGATCCGGAGAGTCGCGCGCGGAACCGCACCTGCCCGCCGATGTCGCCCTTGACCGACGGGGCAAAGAGCTTCGGGAGCCCGGTCGAGGCGGCCTGTTGCGCGATGGAGCGGAGCTGTGCATAGAGGCCCGCGCCGGGACAGGTGGAGAAGCCTGTGTCCCGATGCCCGGAGACCGTGCGCAGAACGACCGGCACACCGGCGGCAAAGCGCGGATTGCCGCCCGAGACCCAGGTGAGGCTCGAGGACGGGTCGACATGTGCGAAGTCGAGCCGCCACGCGAGCAGGTTGGCGAGCGCGGTCTGCGCAACCGCGGGCGGTGCCGCGGAGCTGTAGGTGCCGAGCACGGCGACACCGACCGAGCCGGTGTTGAACCCCTCGGCGTGCGCACCGATCACGGGCTTGTCGACGCCGCCGTAACGGCCTTCGAAGACCTGCCCGTACCTGTCGACGAGGAAGTTGTAGCCGATGTCGTTCCAGCCGTTCCCCTTGACGTGGTACACCTCGATCCCGCGCACGATCGCCGCTGACTGCGAGCGCGTGTACGAGTTCGTGCCGGCGGTGTGGTGCACGACCGCGAACTGCAGGCTCTGCGCATAGCGCGGCGGCGCACGGCGGATCGCCTCGTTTGCGCCCCACACCTCACGGGAGAGCAGCAGCGGCGAGCCGGTCATCGAGGTGCGTCGGAGGGGAATGCGGACCTCGGGGCTGCGGACGAAGTACGCACGCAGGCGCGCGACCTGTCCGCGCAGGCGGTACTCGATCCGGTCCGAGGCGCCGGTCCAGTAGGGATTGCCGATCCGCCAGCCGCGGGCGGCCCGCGACTCACCCGTGCCGACGTTCGGGAGATCTTCCGCCTCGGGCGCCGCGCTCTGCCACGTACTCCACCGCCCGGCCAGGCTGCGTGTCCGGAACTGCACGGAACCGGTGCCGCGCCAGTGCAGCCCGACCATGTCGAACTCCGGTGTCGCGGCCGCGAGGCTGCGCTGCCCGTGCAACGGCACCTCGCGCATCGTCAGCGAGACGCCCGCGCGCGCCGTCGCAGGGGCTGCGAACAAGAGCAGGACGATGACTGCAGTGGTCTTCATGGCGACGGCGACCTGCCCAGGGTGCCTGTAGCCGCGTTCGGCCTCAAGGGCGCACGCCCTGCCCTGATAGAATCCTTACGAGTTGAAGAGCGCCTGTTTGCGGGGACTTTTGCTCCTCGGAGCGCTCTTGGCGCTCGCCGCTCCGGCCGATGCGGCGGCGCCGAAGGTCTTGGCGATCCATTTCGCGCCGGACCTCGAGGTCAATCCGGTCACGCAGGGCTGGGTGAACCATCAGCTCAACCAGGCGGCGGGCGACGGCTACGCGGCGGCGGTGATCGTGCTCGACACGCCCGGCGGCCTGTCCACCTCGATGCGCAAGATCTACCAGAAGGAGCTTGCATCGAGGATTCCCGTACTCGTCTACGTCGCGCCCGACGGAGCACGCGCGGGTTCTGCCGGCCTGTGGATCGCCGAGGCGGCCGACGTGCTCGCGATGGCGCCGCAGACGAACATGGGCGCGTCGACGCCGATCAGCGGCACCGGCCAGGACCTGGACAAGGACCTGCGCAAGAAAGTGGTGAACGACGCCGCGGCCTCGATCGTCGCTCTGGCGAAGAGCCACGGCCGCGACTGGAAGTTTCCCGAGCGCGCGGTGCGGCAGGCCGCAAGCATCCCCGCACCAGATGCGTTACGGCAACACGTGATCGACGTGATCGCGCCGACCCTGCCCGCTCTGCTGAAGAAGCTCGACGGCTACAAGACGAAGCCGAAGGGATTCGTGCTGCACCTCTCCGGCGCGCAGATCGACAACGTGAAGCCGGGCTTCTTCACGCGCCTGCTGAACACGCTCATCGACCCGAACATCATCTCGCTGCTCTTCCTCGCCGGGATCGCAGGGATCGGTTACGAGATCTTCCATCCTGGCGTCGTGCTGCCCGGCGCGCTCGGCGCCGTGTCCCTCGTGACGGCGCTGTACGGATTCTCGGTGCTGCCCGTCAGCTGGGCCGGGCTCGTGCTGCTGCTGCTCGGGATCGTGTTACTCGTCGCGGACGTTCACGTCACGAGCCACGGCGCGCTGACGGTGGCAGGGCTCGTGTGCCTCGCAGTCGGCTCGATCATGCTCTTCCAGAACGCGCCCTCGCCGTACCACACGTCGAAGCCGCTCGTGATCGGAGTGGCAGTCGGCCTCGGCGCCCTGTGGGCCTTCGCGGTCGGCAAGGCGTGGCAGATTCGCCATCGCCCGGTCGAGGTGGACCCGCAGCGGATCACGGGATCGATCGGCGAGGTGCGCGACAACGGGCTCGTCTACGTCAACGGCGAGCTGTGGCAGGCGCGCACGCCGGCCGGCGAGCAGCTCCGTCCCGGTGAGCGCGTGCGCGTCGAGTCGCTCGACGGCCTCGTTCTCACGGTGAGGCCCGAGGGCACATAGGATCTCCGCCATGAATGCCGCGCTCATCATCGTCGCCGCGCTCATCTTCCTCGTCGTCCTCTTCCTCTTCTCGGCGATCAAGGTCGCGCGCGAGTACGAGCGAGGCATCATCTTCCGGCTCGGGCGCCTGCTGCCGGAACCGAAGGGGCCCGGTCTCTTCCTGCTGATTCCCGTCATCGACCGGATGGTCAAGGTCGACCTGCGCACGATCACGCTGACGATCCCGCCGCAGGAAGTGATCACGAAGGACAACGTTCCGGTACGTGTCAACGCGGTCGCGTACTTCCGCATCGTCGCTCCGAAAGACGCGATCGTCCAGATCGAGAACTTCATGGTCGCGACGTCGCAGATCGCGCAGACCACGTTGCGCTCCGTGCTCGGCCAGCACGTGCTCGACGAGCTGCTCTCGGAACGCGAGAAGATCAACTCGATCTTGCAGGGCATCATCGACGAGTCGACCGCGCCGTGGGGCATCAAGGTCTCGATCGTCGAGGTCAAGGACGTCGAGATCCCGTCTTCGATGCAACGCGCGATGGCGCGGCAGGCCGAGGCCGAGCGAGAGCGGCGCGCCAAGATCATCAACGCAGAAGGCGAGTTCCAGGCCGCCGAGCGGCTGAAGGATGCCGCCGCCGTGATCGGCGAGCAGCCGGTCGCCTTGCAGCTGCGCTACCTGCAGACGCTGCTCGAGCTCGGATCGTCGCAGGCGACGACGATCGTCTTTCCGGTTGACCTGATCCGGCCCTTCCTGGAGAAGAAGGCCGGCGAGCCTCTCTGAGCGGCGAGCTTCGCCGCGATCCCGCCTCCGGACGCGTCGCGGTGATCGCGCCGGGCCGCGCGAAGCGACCAGGTGCGGGCCGGCCGGGCTTGGAACCGCCGACTCCCGGCGAGCTCGAGTCGTGCCCCTTCTGCGTGGGGCACGAGGAGATGACACCGCCGCAGACGCTCGTTCTCCCCGGGGAGGGGGCGTGGCAGGTACGCGTCGTGCCGAACCTCTACCCCGCCCTCGACCGACAAGAGGTCGTCGTCCACACTCCGCGGCACGCCCGCTCGATCGCGGAGCTCGGAGACGACGAGCTCGAGCTCGTGGCCGAGGCGTGGCGCCGGCGGGCGCGCGACGAGCCGGGGAACGTCTTCGCGCTGCTGAACGAGGGCCGCGAGGCGGGCGCCAGCCTGCCGCACACTCACTCCCAGCTGGCCTGGCTCCCGGAGCCGCCGCCGCCGCGCGCGCAGCCCCGCGGAGAGGTGGTGCTCGCGCACGGCGGGGTCGTTGCCAGCGCGCCGTGGGCGGGCCGGGTGCCCTACGAGACGGTCGTCGCCCCTACCGAAGCGGACGGCAATGCCTTCGCCAGCGATCAACTCGGCCCGGCGCTCGCGCTCCTGGCCGAGCTCGTCCGCAGGCTCAACCGGCTCGAGGGACCGGCGCCGCTGAACGCCTGGGTCGAGCAGGGCGCGGAGGACTGGCGGCTCGTGCTCTTCCCGCGGCTGATCGTCCTCGCAGGCCTCGAGCTCGGCGCAGGGCTCCACGTGAACACGCTGCCCCCCGAGGAGGCGGCGCTGAGGCTGCGAGGGGCCTAGGCGTCTTCCACGGGCCGCTCGGTCGACTGGACCTCGCGGAACCGGCGGGCGGCTTCGATCGCCGCTCCGAGGTTCAGACCCTTGTCCTTGGCCTGTTTGATCAGCATGACCGTCTCGAGCGCGTCGATGTCGTAGATGCGCTGCTTCTTGCCCTTGGTCGGGATCTGGGCCTTGTTTGTCCAGTAGTCCAGCTGCATCTTCGAGATGCCGGCGATCTGGCAAACCTGGCCGAGATAGAGCTCGACCTTCCCGAGGTGCTCGGCCAGGTCGATCGGCTCGAGGAGGTCTACCTGTCGACTGACAATCATGTGCCCTCGTCTTCCTTCGCGGTGGTACCCCTTGTTTCAAAGGTATACCGCTCTTCATCGTTATTCGGAAGGGGTGGCTTCAAGATCTCCCCCTTCCAAGGGAGTGTTTCCACCAGCTTTGCGGCCGGAGCCTACGGCTGAAGGACAGCTTCATCGGGGTTCGAGGCCTCGCTCTTGTCCTCGGCGGACTCGACGACCGGCGCGAGGCTCGAGACGTGCTCGCCCTCACGCAGTCGCATCACGATCACTCCTTGCGTCGCCCGGCCCGAGCGCTTGATGTCGTCGACGGACATCCGGATGACCGTGCCGCCGTCCGAGATCAGCATCACCTGGTAGCCGTCCCGCACGACGCGCGAGCCGGCGAGCTGCCCCTTCGCCTCCGTGAGCTGCACCGTCTTGACCCCGAGCCCCCCGCGACCCTTGACGGGGTAGTCGCGGACCGGCGTGCGCTTACCGTAGCCGTTCTCGGTCACGACCAGCACGTCCGCATCGTCCTGGGCAATGTTCACCGCGATCACTTCGTCGCCCGGGCGGAGCCTCATGCCCTGCACGCCGGACGCGTCACGCCCCATCGGCCGCACGTCCGTCTCGTGGAACCGGATCGCCTGGCCCTTGCGCGACACCATCAGCACGTCGTCCTTCCCGGACGCATGCCGAACGCCGACGAGCTCGTCGCCTTCCCGCATCTTGATCGCGATGATCCCGTCCGAGCGCAGCGGCGTGTTGTACGCCGACATGCGGGTCTTCTTGACCACGCCCTTCTTCGTCGCGAAGACGAGGTACTCCGCCTCTTCGAAGTTGCGCGTCTGCACGATGGCCCGCACCTGCTCGTCCTGGCGGAACGGCAGCAAGTTCTGGATCGCACGCCCTTTCGACTGGCGCGACCCGAGCGGCAGCTCGTGCACCTTGAGCCGGTAGACCTTGCCGACGTTCGTGAAGAAGAGGATGTAGTCGTGCGTGGAGGCGACGAAGAGGTGCTCGATGTAGTCCTCGTCCTTCAGGTCCATGCCCATGACGCCGATGCCGCCCCGCCGCTGCTCACGGTAGGTGGTCACCGGTAGCCGCTTGATGTAGTTCGAGCGGGTAATCGCGATGACCATGTCCTCCTCCGCGATCAGGTCCTCGAGCTCGAGCTCGTCCTCGGCCTGCACGATCTCCGTGCGGCGGTCGTCCAACTTGCCGTAGATCTCCTTGAGCTCGAGCAGCTCCTCCTTGATCACGCCGTCGATTCGAGCGGGATCGCCGAGGATCGCGCGCAGCTCCGCGATGCGCTCCTGCAGGTCGTCGAACTCGGCCTGGATCTCCTCCCTGGCGAGCTTCGTCAGCCGCGAGAGGCGAAGATCGAGGATCGCCTGGGCCTGGATCTCGGAGAGATCGAAGGTCTCCATCAGGCCGGCGCGCGCGGAGTCGGTGTCCGCAGCGGCGCGGATGAGCGCGATCACTGCGTCGAGAGAGTCGAGCGCCTTCAGGTAGCCGTCGAGGACGTGCGCCCGCTTCTCGGCCTGCCGGAGCTCGTACTTCGACCGGCGGGTGACGACGTCGCGCTGGTACTCGAGGTAGTGCCGGATCAGCTCCAGAAGCGAAAGCGTCTTCGGCACCCCGTCGACGAGCGCGACCGCGTTGTAGCCGAAGGTGGTTTGAAGAGGCGTCAGCTTGAAGAGCTTGTTGAGCGCGACCTGGGGGACTGCCTCGCGCTTCAGCTCGACGTAGATGCGCATGCCCTCCTTGTCGGAGTGGTCCTGCAGCGCCTCGTCGGACATCGGCACCTCGGTCAGCGTTCCTGCCTTGACCAGGTCGGCGATCTTCTCGATCACGCCGCCCTCTCCGGCCTTGCGGACGCCGTACGGAAGCTCGGTGATGATGATCGCGCTCTTGCCCCCGCGCAGCTGTTCGATGTGCGCGCGGCCGCGCACCGTGATGCGGCCTCGGCCCGACCGGTAGGCGTCCCGGATCCCGCCACGCCCGACGATGGAGCCGCCGGTCGGAAAGTCCGGTCCCTTGATGTGCTGGGTCAAACGCTCGACGTCGATGTCCGGGTCCTCGATCATCGCGATGATCCCGTCGACGACCTCGCCGAGGTTGTGCGGAGGCACGTTCGTGGCCATGCCGACCGCGATGCCGGACGAGCCGTTGACGAGCAGGTTCGGGAAGCGGGCCGGCAGCACAGTCGGTTGGCGCCGGGACTCGTCGTAGTTCGGCTCGAAGTCGACCGTGTCCGCATCGATGTCGCGCAGCAGCTCCGTCGCCATGCGCGAGAGCCGGCACTCGGTGTTGTGGCTGACGAACCCGTTGGTGATGAACGAATGGTCGTCGCGCTCGACGCGCAGCGAGTAGACGGGATGAACCCCTCCCAGCGTGACCGACTCCACCTCGGCGTAGAAGAAGTCACCCGACACGAGGGGCTCGATGACGGCGCGAACCTCCTCGCTCTCGATGCGTTCGAGAATCGCGGTTCCACCCTTCTCCCAACGCTCGGTGCGATCGATGTTGTGCCTGCGCAGCCACCGCGAATCGCTCTCGGAGCGCACGTAGTCGGCGAGGTACGGGACGTAGTCGCGGCTGCGGGTAGAAGGTGCCGTTGGGAGGTGGGCGAGAACTCTCTCGAGCTTCGCCTGCTTCGCCCCGTGAAAGCCCACGTGGTCGGCAAAGAGCCGTGCGTCGCGGCGATTGCCGATCACGACCTTGACCTCACCCCTCGCGTAGCGGCAAAGGCGGCTCACGACTCCGAACTCGAGCAACAGCTGCTGGACCTCCCTGGCGAGCTGGCTGCTGTAGCTCGAGTACGAGATCTGAAGGCTGTTTCGGGGGAGTCTCGAGCAGGACCCGTCTCCCTCGAAAAGCGACTGAAGGAACGCTCGCTTGAACGCATGGCTGCCTCGCCAGACGAGCTCGGGAATCGCCTTATCGGCGCTCGCCTGGCCGACGAGACCGGCAAGCGGGCTTCGGCGAACCGCTGAAAGATCCTGAACGTCGAGCTCGTAGAGGACGCCGCCCGAGCGAATCACCCGCGCGTAGGCATACCGGGAACCGCCAACGTGCTCGTCGAACGCCTCGAGCACCGTGTCGAAGTAGCAGCGATCGCAGTTGTTGAACCCGCCACGGTCGTCGCTGAACCAGCCCTCGGACACGAATGCGCCGAGCAGCACGGCCAGGCGACGCTCGGACTCGGAGATCGGGCGACCGTCCTCCTGCGGCTTTCTGGAGACGAGAACTCGATCACCCGGATCGACCTCGTCGAGCAGCTTCCACATCAGCAGAGGCACTCCAACCATGTCGACCAGGCAAAGCACAGGGTGGTTCACGGTCCCGGTGAGCTCGAAGCCTTCGCGCGTGCGGAGCTTCAGCGTCCCATGCTCGCCGGAGTGAAAGAGCATCCGCGCCTTCACCGGCCTTCCCGACCGGTCAAGCAGATCGAGATCGATCTCGTTGTCGGATTCGGGCTGCGCTCTCGGAACGATGTCGGCGATTCGGAGCGTCCCAGCCGGTGTGGCCACGCGCGTATCCCCGGTCACGCAGTACCTCATCGCTCCTGCCGGATCGCCGTCGACGGAGCCGAAGTAGCCCTGGCCGTCGATGAGCGGGTAGCGCATCGAGAAGGGCTGGGCCAGACGGACGAGCGCGTCGTAGATCGCAGAGTCGCCGTGCGGGTGGTAGTTGCCCATCACGTCGCCGACCACGCGCGCCGACTTGCGCGTCGGGCGGTTCGGCTGCAGCCCGGCCTCGTGCATCGCGTAGAGCACGCGCCGGTGGACCGGCTTGAGCCCGTCGCGGACGTCGGGTAGCGCGCGGCTGACGATCACGCTCATGGCGTAGTCGAGGAAGCTCGTGCGGACTTCCTGGTCGAGCTCGCGCGTCTCGACGCGGCCTGCGCCGAGCGGTTCGTTCGTCAGATCAGACATGCCCCGCTACACATCGAGGTTCTTGACTTCCAGCGCGTTCTGCTCGATGAAGAGGCGGCGCGGCTCGACCTCGTCGCCCATCAGACGCGAGAACCAGAGATCGGCGGCAGCCGCGTCCTCCACGTCGACCCGGATCAGCAGTCGGCGGTCGGGGTCCATCGTCGTCGCCCACAGCTCGGCCGCGTTCATCTCGCTCAGACCCTTGAACCGCGTGATCTGCAGGCCGCTCTTCGCAAGCATCAGCGCCGCGTCGCGCAGGTCCTCGAACGTCAGGGCCTCCTGGCGCTGCTTGCCGTGCTTCAACGTGAACGGCGGGAGCGCGCCGAGGATCTCGCCCAGCCGGCCGTAGGTCGTTCGGACGCGGTCGTAGATCGGTGACGCGAAGAGCTCCGAGGGCACGACGATGTTCTGCATCGCACTCGTTTCGATCTCGACAACCTGGATGCGGAGCGCATCGGCGTCGGCCGACGGCGTCAGTGCGTAGCCGTTCGCATCGGCGACGCCGATCGCCTTCACCGCCTCCGCCGGTGTCGAGGCCTCCGTCTCGACCAGGCGATGCGCCAGGACGAAATCCGCCGCGTGCGGGCCGAAGTCGGCGCGCAGTCGCGCCGCCCAGCCCTGATACTCGGTCAGCGTGCGTGCGAAGCGCGCATATCGCGCCTGCGTCAGCTTGACAACCGCTCCACCACGCCCCTCGATCTCGAGGTCCGGGAAGCGTTCGCGGACGAGCAGCTCTTCCAGCTGCGAGTCCTTCTCGAGGTAGTTCTGCTGGTTGCCCATCCGCGCGAGGTACAGCGGCGGCACGGCGATGTAGACGTGGCCGCGCTCGAAGAGCTCCGGCATGTGCCGGTAGAGGAACGTCAGCACCAGCGTGCGGATGTGCGCGCCGTCGACGTCGGCGTCCGTCATGACGATGATGCGGTGATAGCGCAGCTTGGCGATGTCGAACTCCTCGCCGATGCCGGTGCCGATCACCTGGACGAGCAGCTGCACCTCGGCGTTCGAGAGGACCTTGTCGATCCGGTTCTTCTCGGAGTTGATGATCTTGCCGCGCAGCGGCAGGATCGCCTGGTTCGACTTGTCGCGCGCATCTTTCGCAGCGCCGCCCGCCGAGTTGCCCTCGACGATGAACATCTCGGCCAGCTCCGGGTCGCGGACCTGGCAGTCGGCGAACTTCTTTGCGATCTCGCCGCCGAACGCTCCTTTGCGCCGCGTGAGGTCGCGTGCCTTGCGTGCCGCCTGCCTGGCGCGTGCGGCCGAGATCGCCTTCTGGATGATCTGCTTCGCATCGGTCGGGTTTTCCTCGAGAAACTCCGACAGCTTCGAGTTCACCGTCGACTCGACGAAGCCCTTGACCCATGGATTGCCGAGCTTCGTCTTCGTCTGCCCTTCGAACTGCGGGTCCTGGAGCTTCACCGACACGACCGCGGCGAGGCCTTCGCGCACGTCCTCGCCCTCGAAGTTGTCCTCCTTCTCCTTGAGCAGGTTCATATCGCGCGCGACCTTGTTGAGCGTGCGCGTCAGCGCTGCGTTGAATCCGGAAAGGTGCGAGCCGCCCTCGTGTGTGTTGATGTTGTTGGCAAACGTGTAGACCGACTCCTGGTACGACGCGTTCCACTGCATGGCGACCTCGACGGCGCCCTGGTCGTTCTCGCCGTCGAAGAACACGATCCGCTTGTGGATCGAGTCTTTCGTTGCGTTGACGTGCGCGACGAAGTCGCGAATGCCGCCTTCGTAGTGGAACTCGACCGTCTCGCCGCCGGCACGCTCGTCGGTCACCACGATGCGCAGCCCGCGCGTGAGGAACGCCGTCTCCCGCAGCCGCTGCTGCAGCGTCTCGGCGGAGATATCGAGCTCCTCGAAGATCTCCGCGTCCGGAAGGAACGAGATCGTCGTGCCCGTCTCGCCCTTCCCCGCCTTGCCGACGACCTCGACGTCACCGTTCGGCACACCGCGCGCGAACTCCTGGCGGTAGACCTTGCCGTCCCGCCGGACCTCGGCGACGAGCCACTCCGAAAGCGCGTTCACAACCGAGACGCCGACGCCGTGCAAGCCGCCCGACACCTTGTACGCGGCGTCCTCGCCGCCGAACTTGCCGCCGGCGTGCAGCTTCGTCAGCACGACCGTGAGCGCGGACGTTCCCTGGTCCTCCATCACGTCGACCGGGATGCCCGAACCGTAGTCGCGGACCGTCACCGAGTTGTCCGGATGAAGGGTGACCTCGATCTTGTCGTTGCGTCCGGCGAGCGCCTCGTCGACGCTGTTGTCGACCACCTCGTAGACGAGGTGATGGAGGCCTCGGGGCCCGGTCGAGCCGATGTACATGCCCGGCCGCAGGCGAACCGGCTCGAGGCCTTCGAGTACCGTGATGTCCTTGGCGGTATAGGTGGCTTCACTCATGAAAAAAGCCCTGCAAATTCCGCACTTGCGGGCACCTCGAATTCTAGCAAAACGAGCGGTCGTTATCGCCGTTTGCAAGGCTGGCAGCAGCGGCTTTTGCGACCACTTTGCGGAGGTCCTGGTCACGGATCCCTCGCACGAGTGAGTCAGCTTTGGCAACGTGCTCCGGCGACGGCTGCGCGGGCGTCTTTCGCCCGGCGCCGGGCGACGGATCCGACACCTCCGGCAGGGGGCCCGGTGCGAACGACAGGCGCCGCGGCGCGAGCGTGCCGAGGCGCGTGCGGATCTCCTCGGCCCGGGTCGTCAGCTCGAACGCCCAGACGGAGTCCTTCGCGTGCACGTGCAGCGTTCCGTCTCGGGCGAGTCGGGCCGGCCAGGCGTTCCGCGCGATCTCGGGGCCGACCGCCGACGGCCAGGCCTCGACGAGAGGCGCCAGTCCGGAGATCGGTCCGAACCGGCCGAGCTCACGCGCGACAGCGTCGCCGACGCGGTCCATCAGGCCGCCCGGACCAGGCCGGGTGTGACCGCGAGAACCTGCGCTGCCCGGATCGGCAACGCCGAGGCCTCGGTCGCCGTGATCAGCGTCTGCCCCGTCTCGGCCACCCGCTCGGCCAGAACACGGCGGCGACCCGGGTCGAGCTCGGAGAGGACGTCGTCCAGGAGGAGGAGTGGCGGAAAACCGCGGCGTTCACGAATCAGCTCGGTCTCGGCCAGGAGCAGCGCGAGCACCGTGAGGCGCTGCTCGCCCTGCGAACCGAAGCTGCGCAGATCGCGTGTACCGCTCGAGAGCACGATGTCGTCGAGGTGGGGGCCGAGCCCGGTGGCGCCCCGCTCGAGATCGCGGTCGAGCCTCGCCTCGAGCTCGGCCACGGTCGGCGGCGATCCGTCGTACGTCATGCGCGCAGCCGGAAGCCCGAGCTCCTCGGCGCGCTCGGCAAACCCCGGTGCGAGCACGGCCACCACCTCTGTCCGCGACTCGACGAGCAGTGAGCCGAGGCCGGCGACTTGTGCCGTCCACGGTGCGATCGTCTCGCGCGACGAGTAGCCGCCGGCGACACGCCGGAGCGCGGCGTTCCGTTGTGCAACCGCCGCGGCGTACTCCGCTCCGAGCGCAGCACGGGCCGGTGCCAGCCGGCCGAGCACGCGGTCGAAGTACGCCCGCCGCACAGCAGGGCCGCCCTTCACGACCGCGAGCCGGTCCGGCGTGAAGACGAGTGTCGCGACCTCCGTTCGCAGCTGTTCCGACGCGCGCAGCGCAGCGCCGTTCACCTTGGCCCGCTTCGCCTCGCCGGGCTCGAGGGTCACTTCCAGCTGCAACGGTCGCGACGCACGCGTTCCCTCGAGTGCGATCCGCCCGGCCCGTTCGCCGAAGCGGACCAGCTGCGCGTCGAGCCGTGTGCGCGGCGAGAAGCCCTGCGTCCCGACGTGCAGCGACTCGAGCAGATTCGTCTTGCCAGCGCCGTTCTCGCCGACGACGAGCACCAGGCCTGGCTCCAGCTGAAGATCGAGTCGCGCGTACGAGCGGATGTTGCGGAGCGAGACCTTCTCGACGATCAGATCAACCCGGCAGCCGGATCGGCATGATCAGGTACGTCGGATCGTCCGGGCCGCCTTCGATCACGGCCGGGCGAAGCGGAGAGATGAGGCGCAGCTTGATCTCGTCCTCGCCGATCGACTCGATGCCCTCGCGCAGGAACTCCGCGTTGAACCCGATCTCGAGCGGGTCGCCGGCGAACTGCACCGGCAGGGACTCCTTCGCCTCGCCGACGTCCTGCGTCCGCGCGAAGACCGTCAGCTCACCCTCCGCGAAGCGGAGCTGGATCGGCGACGTGCGCTGCACCATCACGCCGACTCGCCGGACGACATCCAGGAGCTCGTTGCGCGGCAGTGTCAGCTCGTGCTCGAAGGTCTCCGGCAGGAGCTGCTTGTAGTTCGGGAACTGCCCGTCGATCCGCCGCGTCGTCAGCCACACGTCGTCCGCCGCGAAGACGACCTGGTTGTCGTGGACACCGAGCTCGATCGTGTCGCCGGACTGCGCGATGCGCGCGAGCTCGCCGAGCGCACGGGCCGGAATGATCGCCTCGAGGTCCGGCGCCTCGCCGGAGAGCTCCGTCTCCTTCACCGACAGCCGATAGGAGTCGGTTGCCGCCATGACCAGCTTGCCGCCCTCGAAGCGGACGAGAATGCCTGTGAGGACCGGGCGCGACTCGTCACGCGACGCCGAGCGCGCGACTCGTGTGACGGTGTCGAGCAGCGATTCGCGCTCGACGCTGAACGTGCCGACGCTCTCGAGGTCCGGCAGCCGCGGGAAGTCTTCCGCTGCGTACGTGTGGAGTGTCGAGGTGGAGCTTCCAGACGTCACGTGGAGGACGCTCTCCTCCGCTCGATATTCGATCGTCACCTCGTTCTCGGGCAGGAGCCGCACGAGATCCACGAGCAGCCGACCCGGCACGACGACGGCGCCCTCTCCCTCGATCTGTGCCTGGATCGACGAGCGCAGCGACAGCTCCATGTCGGTCGCGGCGAGGTGAAGGTGGCCGGCCTCTGCGCGAACGAGCACGCCTGAGAGGATCTGCACGCTCGCGCGGGTCGAGACCGCGCGGCCCACGATCGCGAGCTTCTGTGCGAGCTCCTCTCGGCTTGCAACGACCTTCATCCCCGTTCCTATCATGGTGTTGGTTTCAATCATTTAAAAACCTCGTTGTAGTCATAGGGGATGTGAGGACCGGGGAGACCGGCTTCAGACGGCGTGGTTGAGCCATTCTCGCAGGGGACTCAGACGGTGGACAAGTCGGGGTCTTCAACAGGACCGGACCCTCACCGGACCTGCTTCACACGTGCGGTCAGTTCCTGCACAAGGTTGTAGACAGATCTGTCCTCACGGATGAGACGCGCGATCTTCGAGGTCGCATGGATCACGGTCGTGTGGTCGCGACCCCCGAACTCCTTGCCGATCTTGGGGAGCGAGGAGTCGGTCAGCTCGCGGGAGAGGTACATCGCCACCTGCCGCGGATAGACGATGTTCTGGGAGCGCTTGTCGCCGCAGAGCTCGTCCATCGTCAGCTGGAAGCGCTCGGAGACGAGCTCCTGGATCCGGCGGATCGAGACCTCCGCGGCCTCGCCGGTCGGGAAGACGTCCTTGAGCACGTCCTCGGCGAGCTCGACCGAGAGAGAGCGACCGGTGAGCGAGGAGAAGGCGACGACGCGGGTGAGCGCTCCCTCGAGCTCGCGGATGTTCGTCGAGATCCTCGAGGCGATGAACGAGAGCACCTGCGGATCCGGTACGTGGATGCCGTCGGTCTTGACCTTCTTGCGCAGGATCGCGATGCGCGTCTCGAGGTCGGGCGGCTGCACGTCGGTGATCAGGCCCCATTCGAAGCGGGAGCGCAGGCGCTCCTCGAGCGTCGCGATGTCGCGGGGCGGCCGGTCCGAGGACATGACGATCTGGGAGCCCGCCTCGTAGAGCGAGTTGAAGGTGTGGAAGAACTCCTCCTGGATCCGCTCCTTGTGCTCGAAGAACTGGACGTCGTCGACGAGCAGCAGGTCGTACGTGCGGTAGCGCTGCTTGAACCCCTCGATTCGCTTGTCGCGCAGCGAGTTGATGAAGTCGTTCATGAACGTCTCGCTCGTGACGTAGCGGACGGAGAGGTTGCTCGAGTGCTCGGCGACGTACTGCGCGATCGCCTGCATCAGATGCGTCTTGCCGAGTCCCGTCCCGCCGTAGATGAAGAGCGGGTTGTACGCCTGCGCCGGCGCTTCGGCGACGGCGAGCGCGGCAGCGTGGGCGAACCGGTTCGACGAGCCGATCACGAACAGGTCGAAGGTGTACTTCGGGTTCATGCCGGTGTCGGCGGCCCCACCACGGGCGGGTGGCTCCGCCGGCGCGGGCATGGCAGCGGGCACCCGCTCGGTGACCGAGAGCGCGACCCGGCGCTCCTGCCCGGTCACGTCCCTCAGGGCCGCGCCGATCAGCCCGAGGAAGTGGCCCTCGATCCACTCGCGCGTGAAGTCGTTCGGAACCCCCAGGACAAAGGCGTCGTCCGAGAGCTCCGCCCCCTCTGCCTCGGCGAACCACGTCCGGTACGTGGTCTCGTTGAGGGCCCCCTTGAGCCGACCGGCAACCTCGTTCCACAGGGTCTCCGCAGTCAGCTCGATTGGGCGCTCCACGCCGCGGTACCACTCCTCTCCAGCTCGGGGGAGGGCGAGCATAGCAGCGTCCCCGAGCGCCTACAACGAGTGGAAACTGGGGATGAAATACCCCGATTTTGCAGGGCTTTCCCCGACTCCACATGACTCTCCACACCTGTGGATCAAGCGTGACCGTTTGTCACATTTGGAGGCACTTCGCACCCCTGGGTCTGTGGATAACGCTGTGTACCGACGCTTGTCTATACTGGCCCGCCACGGCTTCGCCGTGCACCATTTTCCCGCCTTTTCTTCGACCTCGTGAAACGGACCTACCAGCCCAACGTGCGCCGGCGGAAGCGCAGGCACGGCTTTCGTGCCCGCATGGCGACGCGTGCCGGCCGCGCGATCCTCAAGCGCCGCCGCTCGAAGGGCCGGAAGCGTCTCTCCGCGTAAACGCGGCAAAGATGCAGCGCAGGAATCGCCTGTCTCGCTCGCGAGACTTCGACGCCGTCTACCGGCGGGGCCGCTCCACCTCGACACGGTTCCTCGTGCTCTACTGGTTCGAGCGTGAAGACGATCCGGGGGAACCGCGGCTCGGGCTCGCCGTCCCGCGTTCGACGGGGAACGCGGTGGCCCGCAACCGCATCAAGCGTCAGTTGCGCGAGGTGTGGCGCGCGCGGCTCGAGCGGATCCCCGCCGGCCGGGACTACGTCCTGATCGCCAAGCCCGGTCTCTCCGAAGCGGTCGCGGCGAACGGCTTCGACTGGCTCGGCGAGCGCGTCGACGAGGTGCTCACGAAGGCGGCCGCGTGAGGCGCCGCTTGCGATGCCATCTGCACGGCCGGCCCGACACGCCGGAATCGGAGACGACCCTGTGAGGTATCTGGGTGTCGGGGCCGTCTGGGTGTACCGGTTGACACTGGCGCCGTTCCTCGGCGTCGGCCAGTGCAAGTACCACCCCTCGTGCTCCCAGTACGCGATCGACGCGTACAAGGAGTTCGGGCTCTTCAAGGGGACCGTCCTCGCCGGCTGGCGCTTGCTGCGCTGCAACCCCTGGAGCCGCGGCGGCGTGGACTACGCGCGCGACCAGGCGGTGTTCAAGTGATCGTCGCGAGCATCCTGACGCCGCTCGAGGACCTCCTCAGGCACATCCTCAACGGGCTCCACTCGCTCGGCCTGCCGTGGGCCTGGTCGATCGTCGGTCTCACGATCATCGTGCGGATGCTGCTCGTTCCGCTGACGGTGAAGCAGATCCACTCGATGCAGAACATGCAGGCGCACGCGCCGCAGATGAAGGAGATCCAGCGGAAGTACAAGGGCGACCGCCAGAGGCTGAACGAGGAGCTGATGAAGTTCTACCGGGAGAACAACATCAACCCGGCTGCGTCGTGCCTGCCGCTGCTCGCGCAGCTCCCGGTGTTCATCGGCCTCTTCTACACGCTGAGGCATTTCGCGAAGCATCCGCCGCCCGGCGACCTTTCGTGGCTGCACTTTCTCCCGAGTGTCGCCGAGAAGGCGAGCGCGCACTGGTCGGGCTGGGTCCTGATCGTCATCTACGTCGCCAGCCAGCTTGCGTCGACGTACTTCATGTCCGGGACGATGCAGAAGTCGCAGCGCTACCTGATGATGGTGCTGCCGTTCTTCTTCATCCCGTTCATCATCCACTTCCCGGCGGGGCTCGTCCTCTACTGGATGACGACGAACCTGTGGACGGTCGGACAGGGCCTGATCACGCGGCGGCTGATGCCGAAGGTGGCGCCACCGGCTTCCGGTCCGAAGCGATCCTCGCGTACGCCGCCGAAGGAAGCGGCTCCCGGCGAGCCGGAGCCCGAGCCCGCCGCCAAGCCGGCGAGCAGCCAGCCGCGGCGCGTGAAGCGAAAGAAGAAGGCCCGACGCTGATGGAGGTTCAGGTCGAGGCGACCGGTGAGACGGTGGGCGAGGCCAAGTGGGCTGCGCTGCGGGAGCTCGAGAAGCAGTACGCCGGCATCGACAAGTCGGCGGTCCGGTTCCAGGTCGTGACCGAGGGCGAGCGCGGCTTGCTCGGCGTGGGCTTCGCCCCGGCGAAGGTGATCGCGATCGTCGACACGGACTCCGTCGCGCCCGGGCCGAGCAACGAGTCGGAGCTCGCGTCCGAGGTGCGTGCCCTCGTCGCCCGCATCGTCGACGGCATCGGTGTCACGGCGCGGATCGACCTCGACGAGACGGACGAGGTGATCACCGTGTCCTGTGCCGGGCCGGATCTCGGCATGCTGATCGGCCGCCACGGTCAGACGATCGACGCAGTGCAATACCTCGCGAACGCGGTCATGTGGCGCCGGCATCCGGAGGACCGCAAGGAAGTGGTGGTGGATGCGGCCGGCTACCGCGACCGCCGCCGCGTCTCGCTCGAGGCGCTCGCGGTGCGCTCGGCCGAGCGTGCCTTGTCCGACGACGAGCCGGTCGAGCTCGAGCCGATGACGGCCGTCGAGCGCAAGGTCGTCCACCTGCGCCTGAAGGAGTTCGACGGCGTCGAGACGACGAGCGAGGGGACCGAGCCGAACCGCTACGTCGTCGTCCGCCCGATGTGAGCGGCCCCAGCTGGGAGAACCTCCGGGTTCCCCCAGGCTCCCTCCACCGGTCCGCTGATGCGGACGAGCGGCTACGCCGCCTGCTCGACGACTGGCTGCGCGCGCTCGTCGAGACGCCCGGCCTGACGGCGATCGACGACGTCGAGGAGGCGCGGCACGCGCTGCTCGAGGACTCCCTCCGCGGTTTGGAGGTCGTCGGGTCGTTCGCGGGCCCGATCGTCGACGTGGGCTCCGGCGGAGGCGTGCCCGGTATCCCGCTTGCGGTGTTGCTGCCCGAGCGAGAGGTGACGCTGCTCGAGGCGACCGGGCGCAAGTGCGACTTCCTGCGCGAGTGGGCGCCGCCGAACGCGCGCGTCGTGCAGGGACGCGCGGAGGAGCAGGAGACGGACGTCTACGGCGCCGCTGTCGCCAAGGCGCTCGCACCGCCTCCCGTCGCGGCCGAGTGGTGTCTCCCGCTCGTGGCTCCCGGCGGCGCAGTCGTGCTCTGGGTAGGCCCGAGCGCCGACGTCGATCGGGTCGCTCGAGTGGCCCAGCAGGTGGGTGGCGAACTCGCGGAAAGCCGAGGCGGGCTGCTCGTCTTGCGGAAAGTGCGGCCGACGCCGGAAGGATTTCCGCGCCGCACCGGCGCCGCGCGAAAGCGTCCGTTGAGCTGAGTACGCTGGCACGGTGGCGAAGGTTTACGCCCTGGCGAACCAGAAAGGCGGCGTCGGCAAGACGACGACCGCGATCAACCTCGCCGCGTGCCTGGCGGAGGCGGGCGAGCCGGCCCTCGTCATCGATCTCGATCCGCAGGCGAACGCAACCTCCGGCCTCGGGGAGCGGGCCAACGGCACGTCGACCTACGACCTGCTGGACGGCGCTCCCCTGCAGGAGCTCGCGCGGCCGACGAAGTTCCCGAACCTCCACCTGGTGCCGGCGAAGCCCGACCTCGCCGGCGCGACGGTCGAGCTCGGCCGGCAGACCGGCGGCGACACGTACCTCCGTCAGGCGCTCGAGTCGGGGACGGAGGGGTACTCGTTCGTGTTTCTCGACTGCCCGCCGTCGTTCGGACCGCTGACCGTGAACGCGCTCGCCGCGGCCGACCGCGTGCTGATCCCGGTGCAGGCCGAGTACTACGCACTCGAAGGCCTGTCTCAGCTCGTGCACTCGATCAACCTCGTGAAGGCCCGGCTCAATCCGCGTCTCGCCGTCGGCGGCGTGCTGCTCACGATGGTGGACGGCCGCACGCGCCTGTCGGCCGACGTCGAGGCCGAGGTGCGCCGCCACTTCGGCGGGCTCGTCTTCACGACGACCGTGCCGCGCTCGGTTCGCCTGGCGGAGGCGCCGAGCCATGGTCTCCCCGCAATCGCGTACGACCGCCGCTCCCGCGGCGCGGACGCCTACTGGAAGGTGGCGATGGAGCTTGTCGAGCGTGCCTGATTGCAGCGTGACCGCCCCCGATTCGCGTGCCGGGCGCGTGCTCACGTGAACGGCCGCGCCGCTGAGAGAAGAGGCCTCGGCCGCGGCCTGGAGGTCCTGCTGGGTGGTGCGGCCCCAAGCGAGCTTGCTCAGCTGCCGGTCGACGCGATCCATCCGAACCCGCGTCAGCCGCGGCGCCGCTTCGACTCGGAGGCGGGCGCCGGCCTCGCGGACTCGGTGCGCGCGACCGGCGTGGTGCAGCCCGTGCTCGTGCGCCCGCGGACTGCGGGCGGCTACGAGCTGATCGCCGGCGAGCGGCGCTGGCGCGCCGCGCGTGAGGCGAAGCTGAAGACGGTCCCGGCGGTGATCAGGGAAGCCGGCGACCGCGACACGCTGCTCCTCGGGCTCGTCGAGAACGTCGCCCGCGAAGATCTCTCACCGGTCGAGGAGGCACGTGCCTTCGCGGTCGTGCTGGACGAGTTCGGTCTGTCGCTCGGCGAGCTGGCGGAGCGCGTCGGGAAGTCGAAGCCGGCCGTGTCCAACCGCGTGCGCCTGCTCGAGCTGCCGGAGGACGTGCTGAAGATGGTCGAGCGCGGACAGCTGACGGAAGGGCATGCGCGTGCCGTGCTCGCGGTCCCGGATCACGAGGGCCGCCGAGCGCTTGCGCGCAAGATCGTCCAGAAGGGGATGTCCGTGCGGGCGGCCGAGCGGGCGGCGCGCTGGGCGGGCGCCAAGACGAAGCAGCGGCGGCAGGCGGCGAAGCTCGACCCGGCTCTCGTCGCGCGGGCGAAGACGGCCGCCGACCGCATCACCGGCTTTTCCAGCCGCGTCGTCTCCAACCGGCTCGAGATCGCGTTTACGGACGAGTCCGAGCTGGAAGAGCTGGTGGAGGCGCTGGAACGAGCCGCGCAGTAGCCCGTATCCCGCCGAGCGCCCCGGGCGTTGAACGGTTGACATGCTCGGGCTGTGGCTCAACGACATGGAATCTCTCGAAGCAATCTCTCAGGACGACGAGGCCAAGCGGATCTTCCTGCGCATGGCCGCGATGTCGCGCGACGGGCAGATGGGCAGCTTCCTCACCGAGCTGGCGCGCGACGAGGATCTCGACGACGAGACGAAGGGCACCTTGCGCGAGCTGGCCGAGGACGACACCTTTCTGCTCGCGGTCGAGGACTACTTCGAGCGCACGACCGTCCTGCACTAGGGCGCTACCGGGTTCCGCCGGCGTAGCGCGCTCACGGCGATTGCCGCCGCCACGACCGACCCGCTGAGCCCGAGTGAGAGGTCGCCGAGCGTGTCGGTGTAGGCGGTCGCGAGCTCCGACGAGTTGCGGATGAAGGCGAAGTACTCGCCGATCTCCCAGAGGATCGCCGTCACTCCTCCGAAGCCCACCACGAGCGAGAACAGCTCGGCTCCTCTGATGCGTGTCCGAGACAGCGCTGCAGCGACAGCGCCGCTCAGGAGCGCCCAGTTCACGAAGTGGTTCGCATCGTCCCACCAGTCGATCGTGTCGTAGAGGTCGAGCGCGTTGCCGGCCGTGTCGATGAGGAACGGCAGGACGAACAGGATGTCGGCGGCAAAGGGATAGGGCGGGCGGCGCCCGCGCCGGATCCAGATCGCCGGCACGACCAACGCGGCCACGGAGTAGCCGACGAGCCTCCAGCCGAAGGCTTTCCCGGCGAAGCGCTCGAGTCCCGAGAAAGCGCCGAAGGCCAGTAAGAGGACGAGCGCGAGCTTGACCGCGAGGTTGAGCCAGAACGCGGGTCGCCGCATCCCGCGACGGTACACCCGACGGGAGTGGGCGATCGTGGACTCGAACCACGGACCTCCGCCTTATCAGAGCGGCGCTCTAACCAACTGAGCTAATCGCCCCCGGGAGCGCGGATTGTAGCGACCTACGCGTCTGCCGTATGCTCGCCGGGATGGCCACCCTCCGCGACGTCATGACGAAGGACGTGCTCTCCGTCGAGCCCTCGGACACGATCGGCGAAGCCGCGGAGAAGATGACCCAGCACGGGGTCGGCGCAGTTGTCGTCTCCGATTTCGGCCGGATGATCGGGATCTTCACCGAGCGCGACCTGATGCGGGCCGTCGCCGGGCGGGTGCACTCGAGTGAGGCGCGAGTGCGCGAATGGATGACGCCGGATCCGGTCACCATGACCGAGCACGACTCGGTCGAGGCCGCCGGTGAAACGATGATCGAACGAGGCTTTCGGCACATCCCCGTTGTCTCGGGTGAACGGGCGGTCGGCATCGTCAGCATCCGCGACGTCGCGGAATGGCGGCTCAAGGAACGCTCCGAGTAAGGGATACGGAACCATCTCCGTCGCGCCGATGAGGTGGAAGGCGTCCAGCGCGCCTGCGGCTGTGGAGATAGGAGACCTCGTCACCTACCAGGGGCGTGCCTACGTACTACGTGGGCTCGACCCGATGAGCGTGCCCGACAGGCGCGCGGAGCTCGAGGATCCCGAGACCGGGGAGCTTGTCTTCGTGCCCCTTGCAGAGGTTTCGGCCCCAGACCGCTGAGCTACCATCACAGCAGGGCCATGCAAGAGATGCACATCTACGGCGTGAGCTTCGACCTCGTCGGCAAGCAGCCAATCGTGCTGCTGAAAACCGCAGAGGGGAACAAGTTCCTGCCGATCTGGATCGGCCACCCCGAAGCGGCCGCGATCCTGATGAAGCTGCAGAGCGCCTCGACCCCGAGGCCGATGACTCATGATCTCGTCACCGAGATGTTGGAGCAACTCGGCGCACAGGTCACACGCATCACCGTGACGGAGCTCCGCGAGAACACGTTCTACGCGCAGATCACCGTCCAGCTCGACGGCACCGAGATCGAGGTGGACTCGCGCCCTTCGGACGCGATCGCCCTCGCGATTCGCGCCGAGGCGCCGATCTTCGCGGCCGACGACGTGATCGAGGAGTCGGCGATCGAGTTCGAGGGCGAGGAGGTCACCGAGGAAGAGATCGAGTCCAAGGTCTCCGAGTTCAAGCGCTTCCTCGACGAGGTCTCGCCCGACGAGTTCGCAGTCGAGCCCGACGAGGACTAGTGCCCGTCGCCACGCGCGACCTCTCGCTTCGTGAGGCCGAGCACGGCATCGAGGAGCTCCTTCACACCGCCGTCCGAGAGCGGACCGGCGTTCGCGCGCTGCAGGTACTGGAGCAGCCACCGTTCGCGCTCAGGGTCGTGAAAGTCGAGGCCGCGTGACTCCTTGTGGCGCTTCAGCTCGGCGACCAGGCGCAGGCGCGCGTTGACCGCCTCGACGATCGACCGGTCGAGGTCGGCGATCTGCTCTCGCAGCTGCTCGATGAGGGGGTCGTCGTTCACGGTCGGCCGGGCCACTTCAGCTTGACAGGCTTGTTGCTCCGCGGAAACGAGATCAGCCGGAACGGATACGTCACTCGTGCCGCGACCGGATCGCCGAGCGACGGCGTCTCCTCGTGGACGACCACGACGACGCGGCTGCCCTCGTCACGAACCTCGACGACCTGCAAGCGGTAACCGGTGCTCGAGCGAGGGCCGGCGGCGACGAGGTAGACCTCGCGGCGGCTGAAGTCGATCTCGGGTAGCCGGATGACGCGGCCGGGATTGTTTCGCTCGAGGACGTCGAGCAGCGAGGCACGACTCCTGAAGACGTCGCGGGTGATGCGCGTGAACTGGAGTGATCCCACCGTCCCGGTCAGGTCCTCGTAGACGACGGGGCGAGGCTGTGCGCCGCAACCCGTCACGAGCAACGCGACGAGTGCGCTAGTACACGTAGACCGTCTCGCCGTACGGAACAGTCCGGTAGAGCTGCGGAGCCACCCACATCGGGACGCGGACGCACCCGTGGCTGGCCGGGTAGGGCGGGACGGACGGGTTGCCGTGAATCGCATAGCCACCCGTGAAGTACAGCGGGTCGTAGAGAGTCCCGAGCGGGCTGGGGTCGAATCCCGCGACCTTGCGGTAGACGGCGAACCGGCCGACGGGCGTGAAAGCCCCGGCGACGCCGGCCGTGGAGATGGGAACGATGAGGGCGACGTTTCCGTTCCGCACGACGTAGAGGACCTGCAGCGGCTTGTTGACCTCGAGGTGCGACGAGGGCCGTGCGAAACGCGGAAGAGGCAGACGCGGATTCGCGAGCGTCTGCCAGAAGCGCGCCTCGACAAGGCCCGTCCGCGGCAGGCGGTGCACCTTCTGAAAGGCGTAGACCGCGTCGAGCAGCCGCCCGTCGAACACCCCGCCCACGGGTGCCGCGTAGTGGAGCTGGCGCAAGCGGCGGCCGACCTGCGCGACGGATGCTCCCCTGCTCCCGAGCGCGAGTCGCGGCAGCACGACGCTGGCGCGCAGCCTGCGGGCTGTCGCCGCGTAGCCGTCGGCGGGAAGCACCTCGACTCGGACCACGTAGGTGGTCAGACGGCGCGTGTCGAGCGCGATGCGCACGCTGTTCGCAGCCGTCCGCTCGACCACGACGGTGGCTCCCCTCGAGACTTTGACGGCGAGCGTCCCCGCCCTCGCCGGGATCAGTCTGGCCGTGAACGCGAAGGCGCTGCCGCGCGTGCCGCTGCCCGAGAAGCGGGCAATGAGCTTCGGAACGACTCGCACGGTGACGGGCGCGGAGCCACCGCGCGTGCTCGACGCCTGATACGCACCCGGCAGTCGCACCCGCGCCGCGACGACGTACGACCCGTCGCCTCGCGTCTTGGCCGCGGCGATCTTCCCACCACCCGGCCCGACGAGGGTGACCGGAACTCCCGACTCGGCGGGTAGCACCACGCCGCGGAAACGGACCCTGCGGTCGTACCGGGCGATGCTCGGCCCGGAGAGGGTCACTCCCGAGGCCGTGACGACCGCGGACACAGTCGCGCGTTCGCCGGCGGCCGAGCTTGCGGTCAGCGTCACCGTCCAGCGGCCGGCGGCGTACGTGTGCTCGACCGTCTTGCCGTCGGCCGCAGCGCCGTCGCCGAACTCCCAGTGATAGAGGGCCGCGTCGCCGACAGCCGTGAAGGTCACCTGCAGAGGAGCCGCGCCGGACGCCGGTGTTGCCTGGATGGAGATCACGGGCGGTGCCGCCGCCGCCGCGGGAACGAAGATCAGAACGGCGAGAACAGCGACCAGACCCCGGCGCACGCGCGCACGATATCCGCTTGCGGTTTGCCCGAAACGGCAACGGTGAGCGCGATCGTGTTGAAGAGCCCGTGGACGATCATGCCGGGGTAGACGCTGTCGACGCGACTGCGCAGGTACGCGAGGCCGACGCCGAAGATGGCGAGGAGCGGAAACGCCTGCACGAGGCCGTGGGCGAGCCCGAATGCCAGCCCCGTGCCGATGATCGCCGTCCAGCGACCGTAGCGGAGGAGGAGCGAGTAGCCGAGCCCGCGGAACGTCAGCTCCTCGACGATGGGGGCGATGACGGCGACGACGATGCCGTTGGCGACGTAGGCGGCGGCGTGCTTCGGCTGCCAGGTGTCGGGAGTGACCCCTTGCTCACGCCCGGGATGGAGCACCGGCTCCAGCAGGAAGTTCAGCAGCACGATGCCGATTGCGATGCCGATGCCGATGCGGATCGCCGTGCCCCAGGACGTGGGTCGGCGCAGCCCGAGGACGCGGCGGCGGTCCCCGGCGACGCCGGCGATTCCGTAGACGATCGCCGCGATGATCGCGAACTGCACGAGGTTCCCGACGGCGGTCGACCACTTGTAGAGGACGTTCTTCGCAGGTTTGCCCTCCGTGAAGCGGAGCGAATAGCTGAGCGTGGCGAAGGCCAGGACGAAGGTCGCCCAGAGGCTCAGCGCCTTGCTCTTCACGCGAGCGTTCCGACGGCCGCCGCGATGGGGGCCGGAGCGAAGTGCATGCGGGCAGCGGCTGCGCCTGCAGCATCCGTTTCGTCGTCGCCGATGTGCAACGTGCGGTCCGGCGCGACGCCGAGCTTCTGCAGCGCACGCTCGAAGCCGTCCGGGCCGGGCTTGCGGGCCGCATGGACGACGACCGAGAAGTACCGCTCGAGGCCGGTCTCCGCGAGCATTCGGTGAAGGCTCAGATCCCAGTTCGCGACCACTCCCAGCTCGAGCCCGAGCGAGCGCAGGCGCTGCAGCGACTCGGCGACCCCCGGGAGAGCGTCGAAGCGCAACGCGCCGATGTACGCAGGCGCGAACTCACCGGCGTCGAGGTCGGCCTCGACGGCCTCGAGGAACACCGCCGCACATTCGCGCTGGAGCCTGGCGAGGCTTTCCTCGTCGACGCCGTCGCTCGCACGCGGGGCGTAGTGGCGGACCTCGGCGCGAAAGCCGGCAAGAACCGTCTCGGGGGTGCGCTCGACGCCGCGGGCGGCGAGCACTTCCACGAGTGCCGGGACAGGATCGGAGAGGGTCACGATCGTCCCGTACGCGTCGACCGTGACCGCATCGAGGTCGGCCGCCCTCACGCGACCCATTGCCACAACGCCCACTGCGCGACCGCGACGCCGAGGAAGAGCGCGCCGCAGGCGACGACCGCCGTGTGGAGTCGTGGCCGCGCGATCGTCAGCGCGGCGAGCGCGAGGAAGAGCGGAAAGATCACGAGCCCGAAGCGTGGCAGCGACAGCAGCGGCCAGCGCGAGCTCGGATAGCTCAGTGGGATCGCGAGGCTCACCGCCGCGAAGAGCCCGTAGGGGGCGCCGAACCGGCGCCACGCCACGACCGTCAGCCCGGCGAACAGCACGAGGAAGACGAAGGCCTGCAGGTTCTCCGCTGCCGCGTGCATCGATCCTGCGCCCCGGACGTGCGTCCCGTGCCCCACGACGAACTGCTCGAGGCCGCGCCATGCGGCGACGAGCCCGTCCCAGCAGCCCCGGAGCGGTCCCGCGGGGGACACGTGCCGGTGCCACCGGTCCTGGGCGTCCGTGAAGGCCCACGGGTCGTCGAGCTGCAGCCAGAGGACGAGGGGATAGATCGCGGCAACGGGCGCTGCCAGCGCCAGTCCCGCCAACGCGTGCAGACGGTCCCGCTCCCGCCAGGCGAGCACCGCGAGCGCGGGCACGAGCGCGAGCCCCGCGGCGCGGGTGAGGATTGCGAGGCCGGTCACGAGTCCCGCCCAGGCGAAACGCTGCCGCTCCGCCAGGGCGAACGCCGCGAGCACGAGCAAGAGGAAGAGCGACTCGCTGTACACCGCCTGCAGGAAGAGCGACATCGGGAACACCGCGAGGTAGAGAACGCTGCGCCGGCCGCCCTCGTCGCCGAGCAGCCGCGTCGCCAGACGCCCGAGCAGGAGAAAGGCCCCGAGGCACGAGACGAGGGAGACGAGCAGGCCCGCGAGGATGTAGTGGCCGAAGAGGGCGCGTCCGAGAACCGCTACGACCGCCGGGTACAGCGGCTGGAACGCCGCCGAGCTCTGGTCGTAACCGTGCTGGGCGATCCGGAGGAAGAAGTCGCTGTCCCACCGGGCCCAGATGTCGCTCAGGTAGCCGAGGTCGTGCAGGCGGCCCGTGTCCCAGCGGTCTGCGTTCGGGTGCCGGTTCGGCTCGAAGAAGAAGAACGCGAAGACGGCCGCGACCCAGATCGCCGCGCGGCTCCAGAGGTAGATGTCCAGCGCATGCCTTTGACCCGCGCGCACGGCCGCATGATCATAGGTGGATGCGAATCTTCACCCTGGAGGAGGCAAACGCGGCGCTCGAGGAGTTGCGGCCGGTCGTCGCGCGCATGGTGGAGCATCGAAAGAACCTCTCCGACGCGCAGATCCGCCAGGCGGAGCTCGTGGCCCGGGTCGCGTCGAACGGCGGCGACATGGCGCCGAGCGACCTGCGCGAGGTTGCGGAGACGATCCAGCGCGAGGCCGATGCGATCGCCGAGTGTGCAGAGCAGATCGACGCGGCAGGCGCCCAGGTGAAATCGCTCGAGGAAGGGCTGCTCGACTTCCCGGCCAAGCACGGTAAGGAGGTCGTCCTGCTGTGCTGGCGGCTCGGCGAGGACGAGATCACGTATTGGCACCGGCTCGACGAGGGGTTCGCAGGACGGAAGCCGCTGCCCCTATGAGGGTCGCAGCCGTGCCCGTCGAATAGGACCGCATGCCGCTCTGGCAGCGACTCGTGGTCGTCGGCGTCGTCATGCTCGTGACGATCGTCGTCGCGCGTCTCATCGACCGCAGGATCGCCGGCCGCAACCTGCCGCCCGAGGCGATCACGCGCTACCGGGTCGTCCGCCGCAGCGTTACGACGACCATCATCTTCGTCGGACTCCTTTCCTCGCTGCTCGTCATCCCCCAGGTGCGGGCGGTCGCCGGCGGGTTGCTTGCGTCCTCCGCGGTGCTCGGGATCGTGGTCGGGTTCGCGTCGCAGCGCACGCTCGGCAACTTCGTCGCCGGGCTCCTGATCGCATTCACCCAGCCGCTCCGTCTCGGCGACGAGGTCGTGGTCGAGAACATCGAGGGCGTGGTCGAGGAGATCGGGCTCATCTACACGTTCGTGCGAACCGAGAACGGCGACCGGCTCGTGATCCCGAACGAGAAGTTGGCCTCGGATACCATCCGCAACTCCACCATCCGCAGTCGAGAGAAGGTCGCAGAGATCAGCCTCCAGGTTCCATTGGGTCGAGACCTTGCCGCGGTGGTGGACCGGCTGCGTTCGCTCGCCGAGGACGCGGAGGCGCACGTGAGCGACCTGGCCGGCCAGGCCACCGTGGTGGTGCGCGCGCCGGCCGCTGACGAAGCTGCGGCCGAGCGGCTCGAGCGCGACCTGCGGCTCCGTGCGCACGAGCTGCTGCGCGCCGAGGGGGTGTACGCATGACGCCGCCGCCTCGCGGTCGCAGGCCGCAGCCGTCGTCGGATTCGTTCCTGCTCGAGCGCCTGCGCAAGCGTCGCCGCGCCCGGGCGCGCAACCGCCGCAAGCGGCTCGGCAAGCTGATCACGGGAGTGCTGGTCGGGGGCGCAGCGTTCCTCCTCGTCTCGAGCTTCACCGGCGCGGCGATCTGGATGAACAGCTGCGACCTCGAGTCGTTGAAGCCGGTCGAGGTCGGGCAGAACTCGTTCGTCTACGCGGCCGACGGCTCCCTGCTCGGGTCGATTCCTGCGGAGAGAAACCGCGAGCCGGTTTCCCTCGCACAGATCAGCAAGTGGGTGCCCGAGGCGACGATCGCGATCGAGGACCGGCGCTACTACGACCACGGTGCGCTCGACTGGCTCGGGATCGTGCGTGCCCTCTACGCCGACATCAAGGCGGGGAAGGTCGTACAGGGCGGCTCGACGATCACGCAGCAGCTCGTCCGCAACCTCTACATCAAGAAGAAGTCGCAGACACTGGGCCGCAAGGCGACGGAGGCCTGCCTCGCGATCAAGCTCGCGCGCGAGAAGTCGAAGCAGTGGATCCTGACCGCGTACATGAACCAGGTCTACTACGGCAACCACGCGTACGGGGTCGAGGCCGCGGCGCAGACGTACTTCTCCAAGCGCGCGAACCGGCTCACGTTGAAGGAGGCCGCGCTGCTGGCCGGACTGCCGCAGGCGCCGTCCGTCTTCGATCCCTTCCAGCGGCCGGCGCAGGCGATCGCGCGACGTGACGAGGTGCTGCGCGCGATGTTGGCGAACCGCAACATCACCTCGAGCCAGTACGCGGACACGGTGGCCGACCGCAGGCTCCATCTGAAGGCGGGCCGTCTCTATACGCGGATCCGCGAGCCGTACTTCTTCAGCTACGTGCGCGAGGAGCTGCAGAAGCAGTACGGAGCGAACACCGTGCGCTCGGGCGGCCTGAAGGTGTACACGACGATCGATCGGCGCCTGCAACGCTTCGCGCTCGATGCGATCAAGCGCACGCTGCCGTACTCGTCCGATCCCGCGGCGGCGATCGTCTCGATCAATCCGGCCAACGGTGCCATCCGGGCCATGACGGAGGTGAGTCCCGGCAACCCGAAGAACCAGGTCAACTTCGCATCGTCCGCGCGCCGCCAGCCGGGCTCCACGTTCAAGACGATCGTCCTCACCACTGCCGTCTCGCAGGGCATCAACCCTGCGACCACGACGTACCTCTCGGCACCGTTCAAGTACGACCCGACCGAGACGGGCTCGTGCGACGTGGACCCGCCGACGGCGTGGTGCCCGGAGACCTACGACCACACCTACCTCGGTGCGACCAGCATCGAGCGCGGAACGCTCGCCTCGGACAACACCGTCTACGCGCGCCTCTCGCTCGACGTCGGCCCGGAGAACATCGCCGACATGGCCCACCGCCTCGGCGTCCAGACGGACCTGAGGACGAGCGAGGGAGCGTACGTTCCGTCGATGGGCCTCGGCTCACGCGTGGTGACGCCGCTCGACATGGCCTCGGTGTACTCGACGCTGGCGGCCGGAGGCATCTACTCGAAGCCGATGGCGATCCGCAAGGTCGTCCTCCCCGGTGGGAAGGTCGACACCGAGGCCGGGTGGGGCGTGCCGCAGCGCAGGCGCGCGGTGCCGGACTGGGTCGCGGCCGAGGTGGTGCGGATCCTGCAGGAGAACATGACCAGCGGCACGGGGGTCGGCGCGTACTTCGGCAAGACGTCGGGAGGCAAGACCGGCACGACGGACAACTACGCCGACGCCTGGTTCTGCGGCTTCGTCCCCGGCCTCGAGGCCACCGTCTGGATCGGCTATCCGCGGGGTGAGATTCCGATGCGCTCGGTGCACGGCATCTCCGTGTCCGGCCCGACGTTCCCGGCCACGATCTGGAAGCTCTTCATGGAGCGCGCCTCGTACTACGCCCGCGTCCCGAAGGAGTTCCCGACGCCTAAGACATCGCCCGTCTGGGTCACGCACAAGCTGCAGTACGCGATGTCCGGCGGCTATTACAACCCGTCCAACTCATACTCGGCACCGCAGCAGCAGACCCAGGCGCCGAACTCCGGCAACGACTCGACAGACGGCTTCTCGCAGGTTCCGTAGCCGCCCGGCGCTGCGGCCACTGGTCGTCGCCGTCCCGCTCTTCCTCGCGGCGTGTGCCGTGCCGGACGGCGGCCTCTTCCGCGCCGCGCGCTTCCGCGACGTGCATCTCTACGAGGGCTTCGCGCGGGCGATCTTCGACGGCCGCGTGCCCTACCGCGACTTCTTCATGGAGTACCCGCCCGGGGCGCTCGCCGTCTTCCTGCCGCCGGACGTCTTCGGTGCGTCGCACTACAACGCGGCGTTCAAGAGCCTGATGGCCCTCTGCGGTGTGGCGACGCTCGTCCTGCTCGCGTTCTTCCTGGAGCGGATCGGCACGTCTGCGCAGCGCAGCTGGTGGGCGACGCTCCTCTTCGCGCTCTCGCCGGTCGCGCTCGGGCCGATCTCGCTCAATACCTACGACGCCTGGCCCGCGGTGCTGACGATGGGAGCACTCGTCGCCCTCGCCGCGGGCCGCCCGTCGCCGGCGTGCGCCCTGCTCGGCGCGGCGTTCGCCGCCAAGGTCTACCCCGTCGTCCTGCTGCCGCCCGCGCTCGTCTTCGTGTGGCGCACCTGCGGCCGGGCAGTCGCCCTGCGCGGCTTCGCCGCCTTCGCCGGTGTCGCCGCGGCGTTCATCGTCCCGTTTCTCGCCCTCGCCCCCCATGGGCTGGTGGAGAGTTTCCGCGCGCAGGCGGCGAGGTCGCTGCAGGTCGAGAGTCTGGGCGGGTCCTTCCTCGCGGCGCTCGACCGGCTCGGCATCTACGACGCGACAGTGGTGCACCGAACCGGACGCGCGATCTCCTACGACCTGGTCGGCTCGCTGCCGCAGACCGTCGCCGCTCTGAGCTCCGTGCTCCAGGTGGTGGCCGTGCTCGCGGTCGCGTGGCTCTACCTGCGCGGCCCCGACGACGCGCGACGGCTGGCCCTCGCGTTCGGAGCGGCCGTGGCCGGCTTTCTCGCGTTCGCACGCTTCCTCTCACCGCAGTACCTCGTCTGGCTCGTTCCCTTCGTCCTCCTGCTCGAGCCGGCGGCGTGGGTGTTGGCCGCAGCCGCTCTCGTGCTCGCACAGATCTGGTTCTTCCACTACGCGGACGTCTTCGCGCTCGGCGACTACCTCTGGCTCGTGTTCGTCCGTGACCTGCTCGTGGTGGCGATCTTCGCGGTGGCGCTGCGGGCGTTACTCAGGCAATCGGTGGAAGACGAGGATCCCGTCTTGCTGGAACACGAGCGTCCACTCGGGGTTCCGTCGTAGCGCCGCCAGCTGGACCGCCGTCGGCAGCGGCGCGTACCGGTCCGCGTAGCCGGGCTGCGTCTCGTCCGCGGCGATCCACGTCGCGTCTTCCACGAACGGGAAGCTGAGCACGCGGCGCCGCGCGGAGAGATGCGCGCCGAGCGTGTTGGTCGCGCTCACGACCGCGTCGCCCGGAATGAGGTCGAGGGCGGTTGCCGCGATGCGGTCGTGGTCGGTCACTCTCGCTGCGGTGGCCTGAAAGGTCTGTCCGCCCGGAACGTGGCGCCAGCCGGGTATCGGCCCGAGCCGGTAGTTGCCGGCGAGCGCGGCGAGGACCACCGCCGCAGCGACGTAGGACGTCCAGCGCGACAGACGCTTCGCCCCGAAGATCGCACCGATCACGAGCGGCGGAATCAGGCCGGCCGTGTAGTGGAAGTGGATCGACGTCTGCGTCGTCGTGGCGGAGAGGAGGTTGATCGCAAGCTCGGGGAGCGCCGCGACGAGCACGAGCGGTGCAAGCAGGCAGAGGCCTGCGAGCGGCGCGACGAGGTCGAGCAGGTAGTGCAGGTCGCGTGCGCTGAACGCCGCTTCGGCGATGCGCAGCGGATGGGTGAACAGCGTCTTGACGATGCCCCCGGCGGATCCCCCCACCTCGCTGTAGCGCCCGTAGAAGTCGGATTCGGCGCCCGCGTTGTAGTGCGGGATCACGACGGCGATCGCAACCGCCGCCCACAACCCTGCGACCGCTGCGATCGCCGTCCCCGCGAGCACGCGCCGCCGCGCGAGCGCGTACCAGATCCCGAAGCCGGCAACCACGAGCGGGATCTCCTCCTTGCATGCAGCCGCCGCGAGTGCGAAGAGCGCGAACGGAAGGAGCCGGTCCTCGTCGAGATACCAGAAGGCGAAGAGCAGAAACGGCGTCGCGAGCGCAACCGGGTGGAACTCGTTCAGCGTCAGCCATCCGGTCGCGGGGTACAGCAGGTACGCGAGCGCAAAGCCGAGCCCGGCGCGTGCGCTTCCCAGGTGCTTGCGCGCGAGCCGGAACACGGGCACCGCGCCGAGCGCGATCACGACGGCCTGCACGACGAGCAGCATGTCCGGGCTCGGCCAGAGCCACCAGAGCGGCGCGAAGAGCACGAGCACCGGATCGACGTGGGCCCCCAGCCGGGAGATCTGGTCGCCGTGGAGGTCCGTCATCCGCAGCGGGTCGCCGTGCGCCGTCGACCAGACTGCCTGCACCATGTTCCCGAGGTCGAACCGGCCCGTGAAGAACGCCTCGTGACGGAGCACCGAGACCGCGGAGAACCCGGCCGCGTACGCGGCGATCGCGGCGGCGAGGAGCACGCGTGCGTGCGGCCGGCGCAGTGTCGGTCTCACAGGAGTCGCTCGATGATGCCGCGCCAGCGCCGGCCGAGGACCGCTTCACTTGCCTCGCGCTCGTAGGCCGCGCGGCCACCGGCCGCGAGCCGTTCCGCCAGCGCGGGGTCGGCAGCGATGCGACGGATCGCGTCCGCGAGCTGCTCCGGGTTGCCGGGCGGGACGAGGAGCGCGGTCTCCCCGTCGGTGAGGAGCTCGCGCGCGGCGGGCGTGTCGCCTGTGACCAGCGGTGCGGCGCACGCGAGCGCCTGGAAGGCCTTGTTCGGGATCACGCGCTTCGCCTTCCCGGAGGTGCCGAAGATTCCGAGCACGCAGCCGGCACGCGCGATCTCCCCGGGCAGCCGCTCGTACTCGACCCAGGGAACGTGCTCGACATTCGGCGTGCGCTGATGCAGGAGCCGGTCGAGCTGTCCACTGCCGACGAGACGGAAGGAGAGCTCGGGTGCGAGCTTCGCGGCCCCGAGGATCGTCTCGAGGCCCTGCAGCGGAATGAGCTTGCCGACGAAGAGGGCGACGAACTGCTCGGGCCGCTGCCAGACGGGGTTGAAGAGCCGCTCCTCGGCGCCCACGTAGCAGACGGGAACCTCGTCCAGGCCCGCGAGCTGGGCGAAGAACGCAGCCTGCGCCGCCGTGTCCGCCACGACCCGGTCCGCAGCCCGAAAGGCGCGCCGGTCGATCGCCTCGAGCAGTCGCGCAACCGGTGTGTTCGGACGGAAGCGCCGGCGGTCGGCCACGAGCGTGTCGGCGAGCGAGACCAGCGGGTTGAACACGACGGGACGTCCACGGGCCGCGCGCCGCGCCGCCGGCAGGTCGAAGTGGCCGGGATACCCGACGAGCAGGGCGTCGGCGTCGACGGGCCGACGCGCGAGCAGTTGCAGCTCGGCGGCGGCGAGGCGCAACGCCCGCACCGGACCGGCGCGCCACGCCTGCCTGCTGTCCTCCCAGACGGAGACGTGCTCCTCGTGCACCTGGACGCCGGCGCCGCGCAGACACGAGATGACCTGCGCGTTGCGCGGATAGCCGCGCTCGTAGGTGCCGAAAAGACAGACTCTCAAAGGGACCGAAGTGCCGGACTCTTACGCACGCGATCCAGCAGCCGGGGTGAGACGGCCGCACGGCCTCTATGCGGCGTCGCCAAGTCGACGCCTCAGGACAGGATTTCGTCGACGAGCAGCTCGGCGCGGTCGCGTTCCTGTGCGCGCTCCTCGTGATGGCTCGTGATCATCTCGCTGATCAGGCCGAGCGAGAAGAACTGCATCCCGATCACGACGAGCAGGACGCCCAGCATCAACAGAGGCCGCTGGCCGATCGCGTGTCCGAGCACCTTGACCACCGTGAGGTAGACGAGGATCGCGGAGCCGCAGAAGCCGAGGATCAGGCCGAGCCCGCCGAACAGATGCAGCGGCCTGTGCCGGTACCGGCCGATGAACGACACCGTGAGCAGGTCGAGGAAGCCCCGGAGATATCGCTCCACCCCGTAGCGCGAGCGCCCGTGCTCACGCGGACGGTGGTTGACCGGAAGCTCCGCGATACGAAAGCCGCGATAGTGCGCGAGCACCGGGATGAAGCGGTGCAGCTCCCCGTAGAGGCGAAGGCCGTGCACGACCTCCGCGCGGTATGCCTTCAGCCCGCAGTTCATGTCGTGCAGGCGCACGCCCGAGAACGCGCTCGTGACTCGGTTGAACACACGGGACAGAAGCCGTCGTGAGATCGGGTCGCGGCGCCGCGTCTTCCAACCGGTGACGAGGTCGAAGCCCTCGTCGAGCTTGGCGAGCAGGCGCGGGATCTCAGCGGGGTCGTCCTGCAGGTCGCCGTCGATCGTCACCACCGTCTCGCCGCGCGCCTGGTCGAAGCCTGCGACGAGCGCCGCCGCCTTGCCGAAGTTGCGGCGCAACCTCACCACGCGCACGTTCTGCACGCCGTTGTGCAGGCGGGTGAGCGCCGCAAACGTCCCGTCGGTCGAGCCGTCGTCGACGAAGATCGCCTCCCAGGGCGCGTCGAGCGGGTCGAGCGCAGAGCACAGCTCGTCGTAGAGGAGTGCGACGCTCCGCTCTTCGTTGTGCACCGGTACGACGACGGAGATCACGGCGCGAGGTTATAGCCTAGTCGCGGAGATGGCCGGGTTGCTCTCGCTCGAGGAAGCGCTCGCACGCATTCTCGAACGTGTCGCGCCGCTGCCGGCTGAGCCCGTCCCGGTCGCGGCGGCGGCAGGCAGAGTCGTCGCGGAGGCCGCCCGCGCCGCCGTCGACCTGCCCCCGTTTCCGAGCTCGGCGATGGACGGCTTCGCGCTGCGCGCCGAGGACACGCCCGGTCGCCTCTCGATCGTCGGGCGCATCGCGGCCGGAGCGCCCGCCGCCGCCGTGCTGCGCCCGGGCGAGACCATGGGCATCGCCACGGGCGGTGTCGTGCCGCACGGTGCCGACGCGGTCGTCCCGATCGAGCGCGTTGCCGTCACGGACAACACGGTCGAGATCTCGGCTGTCGTTGGCCAAGGAGACAACGTACGGCCACGCGGAGGCGACGCCGCCGCGGGGGACGTCGTCGTCCCCGCAGGCATCCGTCTCGGACCGGCGCAGATCGGCGCGCTGGCCGCGGCCGGGCTCGAGCGGGTGGCGTGTGCGCGCCGTCCGCGCGTGGCCGTCCTCTCGACCGGAACCGAGCTGCGGCGTCCGGGCGAGCCGCTCGAGCCCGGGCAGGTCTACGAAGCGAACTCGACGCTGCTCGCCGCGGCGTTCGCGTCGGCCGGCGCCCGGGTCGAGACGCTGCCGGCCGTCGCCGACGACGAGGACTCGCACCGCGCGGCGCTCGAGGCGGGACTCGCGGCCGACGTGCTCGTCACCTCCGGCGGCGTCTCGGTAGGCCCGCACGATCTCGTCCGGCGGATCCTGGCCGAGCTCGGCGCCGAGGAGGTCTTCTGGGGAGTGGCGGTCAAGCCGGGCAAGCCGCTCGCGTTCGGCGTTCGTGGCAAGACGCTCGTCTTCGGACTGCCGGGCAACCCTGTGTCCTCGCTCGTGGGCGCCGAGGTCTTCGTTCGTCCCGCGCTGCTCGCGCTCCAGGGTGCGACCGATCCCGGTCCCCGCTACTCCGAGGCGCGCCTTGCGGCCGCGGTGCGGCGCAACGCGGAGCGGGACGAGTTCGTCCGCGCAAGGTTGCTGCACTCTCCCACGGGTGCGCAGCTCGAGCCGATCGTCGGGCAGGAGTCGCACATGATCGCGCGCGCGGCTGCGGCCGACGCGCTCGTGCTTGCACCGCGCGGCCAGGGAGAGCTCCGCGCCGGGGAGCCCGCTCGCTACTTGCCGCTCGCCTGAGCCGCCAGCTCGAAGGGCTTGCCGCCGCGCGGCTCGACGCGCACGAGGCGCGCGTACGCGATGTAACGGTGAGAGGCGAAGAAGCGCGGGTGGCAGGCCTGTAGCTCGACGAGCTCGTGCCGCGGCGAGCGCAGGACGGAGAGATCGGTCGCCTTCACCACACGATGGTGCGTGACCGCGTAGACGAACGTGCCGTAGGGGACCTCGATCGTGAGCCGGTCGCCGGCGCGCAGGCGGTCGATGTGCGAGAACGGCGCGAGGTAGGTCGTGCGGTGACCGGCGATGTAGACGAGGCGGTTCTCTCCGGGCATGAACGTCCGCTCGTCTCGCCCCGGTCCCTTCTTCAGGGTGTCGTGGTCGGTGCCGTTGACGAGCACCATGTCGACTCCCATGCGCGGAACGCGAATGCGTCCGATCGCCTCCCCGCGCTTCGACATCCGGCGGTAGCGCTTCGCCTCGCGCGCGATGAGCTCACGCTCCGCGGCGATCGACCCGCCCGAAATTGCCGGGCGGAACGTCTGCACGCGCTTGTCGTACTGCGACTCGAGCTGATGCTGCTTCCAGGTCGTGTACAGCGCGGTGAACGGGTCCTGCCAGCGCCAGACGACGACCGCCCAGACGAGCGTGAGCACGCCGGCGATCACGAGCAGCGTGCCGAGGATGCGCAGCGGCCTTCGGCCCGTCACGGGCCTTCCCCGGCTTCGAGGCCGCGGCCGGACGTCCGCCGGCGCCGGCGGCGGACCGCGAAGGCCGTGCCGTGGACGAGCCGCCGGAGCGGGCCTGTCGGCGGGAGCTCGGCCGCCGAGGGATACGGCGCGTAGCGGCCCGCGGCGAGCGCGGCGAGCTGCCCGCTTCCTGCGAGCCAGACGACGAGCAAGGGCATGACCACGAACGGGATGTAGCCGACCGCGCGCAGCTCCGCCAGATACCAGAGCGCATCCCATCCTAGGCCGAAACGCTCGGCGAACAACCCGACGAGCAGGGCGGGGCCCGCAAAGCCGAGCGCGAGCACGGCGAGCCGCGCGACGGGTGGTCCCGCCCGCGACTGCGGCAGCCAGAGCCAGACGTGCAGCGAAGGGAGCACGAGCACGAGCGCGAACGGGTTCGTCGCGACGACGAGCAGCGAGAGCGCTCCGAGGCAGAGCAACGCAGCCGTGTGGCCGGCGAGCTCCTCCTCCGTCGTGATCGGTCGGCGCGGCAGCAGCCGCTCGCGTGAGACGAACCAGCCGGCGAGGCCGAGCACCGCCAGGCCGAGCAACGCCTTGGCAGGCCAGTCGTGAGCGACGGCGCTGCTGGGTGCGATCGGACGTGGCGCGCCGTCGGGCCACGCGCCGAGCAGTCCGAAGAGCTCGAAGAGCCCGACCACCCAGACCCAGAAGACGAGCCGGCTGCGATAGGCACGGAGGGCCGGGCCGAGCGGGATGTGCCGTCGCCGGCAGCGGGCGAAGAGGTCGACTGCCGTTGTCAAAAAGGGCAACAGACACGCGATCAGGACGAGCTCGACCGCCCAGCCGCGAATGAGCCGCGCGCCGAGATAGAGATAGCTCGAGGTCCCCTGCGTGAACTCGAGTCCCTCGTCGAGCGTGCCGAGCGCGTCCTGTGCAACGCGCCCCACCTGCCCGAGCCGGTCGGCACGCAGCCGGGACGCGGTGTCCGTCAGCGGGTCTGGCGGGTTGTCGCCCGCCGTGGTCAGCGTCACGGCGGCGATGCCGTGTGCGAGGAACGGGGCCTGCTCGTAGAGCGAGTAGGGGAACCCGAGGTCGACGAGCTGGCGCAGGATGCCCGGACGCGCCGGCGCACGGCCGGTGTCCGCCGTCACGCGCGCGGCGACCGTTTGCAGGAAGCTTCCCGACGGCGTGCGCGGCGTGTCGCCGTTGAACTCGATCCGCACGCGACCGCTGCCGCCGACCGAGTCGAGGTTGACGACCGCGGCGACGTCGTGGCGCAGCGGCGAGTGCGTTGCGAACCAGGCGGCGCCGAGCCCGCCGAACGCGCCTCCGTCGGTGGAGACGAAGAGAATCGTGTGATTCGGGCGCAGCCTTGCGGAGGTCGTTCCCGCCGGCGCGCCGTATGCCCGCGCGAGCTCCACGAGCATCGCGGTTCCGGAGGCGTTGTCGTTGGCGCCCTGGCCGCGACCGTCGTTGTCGCGGTGCGCCATGACGACGATCGTGCCGGGCGAGCGGCCGACCGCCTCGGCGACGAGGTTCTGCATCTGCAGCTTGCCGCGGCCCGGAATGACGGCGCTGAACCGCTCCGAGCGGATCGGCAGCCCGTAGGGCTTCAGCTGGTCGCGGAACCAGTCGGCCGCCCGCAGGGAGCCGGGATAGCGGGCCGGGTCGTTCGACGCGAGGTCCTCGGCGAGCGTCTTCGTCGCCTGCCCGTCGAAGGCGGGGAGGAACGCACGTGGGAGCGGGGCCGGGCGTGCGACGCTGAACGCTGCGACGAGGAGCGGCAGTCCGACGAGCAGCCAGGTTCCCCGATACAGCCGTCCGTTGACCGGTCGCTGCAGCGAGCCGGGACGCGCCCGGCGCCGCTCGGTCCGGGGCGGAACGGTTGCCATCCAGGGCTATAGTAGGCGGCGAAGTACACGGCAGAGACGCCGGCAGGCACGCTTCAGCCGAGCCGAATGCCCGATTCCTCGACCATCCTCCTCGTCGACGACGAGGACTCCGTCCAGAAGCTCCTCGCGTATCCGCTCGAGCGCGAAGGCTTCCGCGTGCTCCAGGCGCGCGACGGCGAGGAGGCGTTGCGCCGATTCTCCTCGGAGCACATCGATCTCGTCGTGCTCGACATCATGCTTCCGAAGCTCGACGGCCTCGAGGTGTGCAAACGCCTGCGGGCCCAGAGCGAGGTGCCGATCATCATGCTGACGGCACGTGACGACGAGCTCGACAAGGTGCTCGGCCTCGAGCTCGGCGCGGATGACTACATCACGAAGCCCTTCTCGATCCGCGAGTTCCGTAGCCGCGTGCGGGCGCTGCTGCGACGCGCGTCCGCGGTCAAGCAGCCAGGCCCCGAGGGAGACGTCGTCTCAGTCGGCGACCTCGTCATCGACCTAGCCCGGCGCGCGGTCGAGGTCCGCGGCGAGCGGGTGCAGCTGACGTACGTCGAGTTCGAGCTGCTCCGGATCTTCGCCTCGCATCCGGGCCGGGTCTACAGCCGCCGGATGCTGCTGGAGGCGCTCTGGGGCGGCGCGGACTACCGCGAGCCGCGGACGATCGACGTCCACGTGCGGCACCTCCGCGAGAAGCTCGAGGCCGACGCGGCGTTGCCTGAATACATCCTCACCGTGCGCGGTGTGGGCTACCGGTTCCGGGACCGATGAGCAATCCGCTGCGCAGCGTCGGTGCCCGGTTGGGCCTCGGTCTCGCGGTCGTGGTCGCCGCCGCACTGCTCCTCGTCGACCTGATCGTCGTCCCGTCGCTCGAGCGGAACCTCGTGCGCGCGAAGATCGCGCAGCTCCGCGAGGTTGCGCCGGGGATCGGCACCCAGCTGCTCAACAGCTACCCGTTCAACATCGACGACACGATTCAGGAAGCCGCGCAGAGCGCGGACGCGCGGCTCGTCTACTACGAGCCGCTGGCCTACGACCCGCCGCGCCTGCGGGTCTTCGCCGACTCGAATGCCGTCACGGCGGCCGACGTCGAGAACGACCGCCTGGCATTGCGGGCCTTCTCGCAGGCTCGCCTGGTCAGCGGCACGGTCACCTCCGGTGGCGTCCGGTACGCCGAGGTCGCGTACCCCGTCTTCGGCGGGCCCGTCGTCCTCCTGCGCGCCTCGCTGCACGACTCCCTGCGCAGCATCCACCTCGTCCGCAGCCGGCTCTTCATCGCGGGCCTGATCGCGCTGGCCGCCTCGCTCGCCGTCGGCTACCTCGCTGCCTCGCTGTTCGCCCGCCGGATCCGGCGGCTTGAGCGGGCGGCGGATCGGATCGCGAGCGGCGACTTCGGCCGGCCGGTCGTGGACACGGGCAAGGACGAGCTCGGCCAACTGGCGGCGGCGTTCGAGCGGATGCGCCAGCGGCTGGCGCAGCTCGAGCATGCCCGGCGGGAGTTCATCGCCAACGCCTCTCACGAGCTGCGCACACCGCTCTTCTCGCTGGGCGGCTTCCTCGAGCTCCTCTCCGACGAGGACCTCGACGAGCGGACGAAGGCCGAGTTCATGGCGACGATGCGGGAGCAGGTCGACCGGCTGACGAAGCTGGCGACGGAGCTCCTGGATCTCTCCCGCCTCGACGCCGGCCGCTTGTCCGTCCAGCGCGAGCCGATCGACCTCGGCGAGCTCGCGGACACGCTCGCCGAGGAGTTTCGAGCCGTCTCCCGCGCAAGCGGGCATCGCCTCACCGTCGAGGGCGAGGCTGCCCGGGCCTTCGCCGACGACGAGCGGACGCTCCAGATCGGGCGCATCCTCGTCGAGAACGCCCTCGTCCATACGCCGCCCGGCACGACCGTCCGGGTCGGGACGGGCCAGCGCGACGGCACAGCCCTGCTGACGGTGGAGGACGACGGGCCGGGGATCCCGCCGGAGCACGCCGGCCAGGTCTTCGACCGCTTCTACCGGGTCGAAGGCTCGAAGGCCTCCGGCAGCGGGCTCGGGCTGGCGATCGCGCGGGAGCTGGCCGGGCTGATGGGAGGGTCGATCGAGCTCGAGTCGGCTGGATCGCACACGCGTTTCGTCCTCCTTCTGCCCACCCTCGCAGACGTGTCGTCGTTTTCACGGGAAATCGAGCCCGCGGGGGAGCCCTCGCTACAGTGAGCCGGATGCGGGCTCCGCTCGTTGCCGTCGTGACCGTTGTCGCCGCCGTCCTCGGCGGCGGCGCTGCGTTGGGCATCGGAAAGGGGGCCGGCTGGCTCGACCACGGCACGAAGACCGTCGTCGTGCGAGCCCAGGCCGCCCCGCCGGCCGTGTTGCCGGCCTCGGCGACCTCGAGCGTTTCCACCCTGCCGGGGAAGGGGTTCAATCCGCAGCGGCTCTTCGCGGAACGCTCCCCGGGCGTCGTCACGATCTTCGCCTACTTCGGCGATCCGGCCTCGCAGACGACCGTGACCGCGCAGGGCTCGGGCTTCGTCATCTCGCCGAAGGGCTACGTCCTGACGAACTCGCACGTGATCACGAACGCCGGCGACGGCTCGAGCACGCGGGCGGCCGACCACCTGTTCGTCGAGTTCGCCGACGGTGATCGGGTCGAGGCCGAGGTCGTCGGCTGGGACCTCTACGACGACGTCGGGCTCCTTCGGGTCGATCCGGCGCGCCACCGGCTCTCGCCGGTTCCGCTCGGCGAATCGGGAGCCGTCACGGTCGGGCAGCCCGTCGCCGCGATCGGCAGCCCGCTCGGCAACGAGAACACCCTCACGGTCGGCGTCGTCTCGGCCATTCACCGCTCGATCGACGCCGTCACCGTCCGGCGCTACCGGGTGGTGGACGCGATCCAGACCGATGCGCCGATCACGCACGGGAACTCCGGCGGGCCGCTGTTCGACGCCCGCGGCCGGGTCATCGGCATCAACGCCCAGATTCGCAGCGTCGGCGGCGCCGGGAACGACACCGGGATCGGCTTCGCGATCCCGATCGACGCAGCGAAGCACTCCTTGGCGCAGCTGCTCGCGAGAGGCCGGGTGACCTACGCCTACGTGGGGATCACGACCGACACGATGACCCCGACGCTTGCGCGTGCGCTCGGGTATCCCGTCGGGCACGGGGCGCTCGTGATCGGCGTCAACGACGGCAGCCCGGCGCAGAAGGCCGGCCTGCGCGGCGGCTCGAGCGAGGTGACGGTGCTGGGCAACACGATCGAGACCGGCGGCGACGTGATCCTCGCGATCGACGGCCGGCCCGTCCGCGGCGCGGACGACGTCGTCCGGGTCGTGTCCTTCTCGCTCAGGCCGAAGGACGTCGCGGTGTTCACGATCCTGCGGGACGGAGAACGGAGACGGGTTGCCGTGACCCTCTCGGAGCGCAGCCTCCCTCCGGGTTAGACCTCTCTCCCGCAGGGCATAAGGCACCAGGGCCCTCTCACGACTGAGCTCTCGGTAGCTTTAACGAGTTTCTCTTTGGTGTTTCTCGGAAAGAGTGATCTGATGTCGGCCACCAGCAACGGCAATGGAGCAACAGTCCGCCTCACGATCCCGGCTCGAGCCGAGTACATCACGCTCTGCCGGCTCGCGCTCACGGGCATCGGCCGCCTCCGCGCCCTGCCCGACGAAGTGCTTGCCGACCTGAAGCTCGCGCTCACCGAAGCGGCGTCGAACGCGGTCCGGCACGCCTACGGCGACAGCGATCCGGGCATCGTCGAGATCCGCTACGAGCTCCTGTCGGACCGCCTCGTGATCGAGGTCGCGGACGAGGGAGAGGGCTTCGATCCCGCCGAGGCGGAGGGCCCGCCGCATGAGTTGTCGGAGGGCGGCCTCGGGATCGCCATCATCCGTGCGGTTGCAGACGACGTGCAGATCGGGACGCAGCCGGGCGGCAAGGGATCGCTGCTCCGCTTCGAGAAGGCGCTGACCTAACCGATCCGGGCTGTATCCTCGCCACCGCCCGCTTCCAGGGAACGCGCTCCAGACATGCTCCAACCCGTCAACGCCGGACACAAGTCGCTCGCCGACTACGCGACGATCGCGACGCGCGGGCTGATGGACGAGATCAAACGGCTGGCCGAGCCGCTCGCGGGCAAGCGCGTCGTGCATCTCTCGGCCACCGCGTTCGGCGGCGGCGTCGCGGAGATCAACTACACCCTCGTGCCGCTCATGTCCAGCGCCGGGCTCGACACCGAATGGCGGATCATCAAGGGTGCGGACGAGTTCTGGAACGTCACGAAGAAGATCCACAACGCGATCCAGGGGAACCCGCAGGGCCTCGACGGGGAGGAGCGGCGGATCTTCAAGCACTACCAGGAGCTGAACGCGCAGGAGTTCGAGGACGAGTACGACTTCGTCATCGTCCACGACCCGCAGCCGGCCGGGATCATCGACTACTTCGAGGACTCCCGCGCTCACTGGATCTGGCGCGGGCACATCGACTTCTCGACGCCCAACAAGGACGTGCTCGAGTTCCTGCTGCCGTCCATCCGCCGCTACGACGCCGCAATCTTCCATATGCGCGAGTACGTGCCGAAGGCCGAGGGGCTGCCGTCCTGCTACATCTGGCCGCCGGCGATCGATCCACTCGCGCCGAAGAACATGGCGCTGTCCGCTGAGGACGCCGCCTACATCGTCGACCAGTTCGGGATCGACGTCGAGCGGCCGTTGTTGACGCAGGTCTCGCGCTTCGATCCCTGGAAGGACCCGCTCGGGGTGATCGACGCGTACCGCCGGGTCAAGGAGTCGTTCCCGGGAGTGCAGCTCGCGCTTGTCGGCTCGATGGCGCACGACGATCCGGAGGGCTGGGAGTACTACAACCAGACAGTCGCCTACGCCGACGGCGACCCGGATATCTACATCCTCTCCAACCTCAACAACGTCGGCTCGGTCGAGGTGAACGCGTTCCAGGTGCACTCGGCCGCCGTGGTCCAGAAGTCGGTCAAGGAAGGCTTCGGGCTGACGGTGACCGAGAGTCTCTGGAAGACCCGCCCGACCGTGGCCGGCCGCGTCGGCGGCATCATCGCCCAGATCCAGGACGGGGAGACGGGCTGGCTCGTCGGCTCCGCGGAGGAGTGCGCGGATGCCTGCATCGAGATCCTGCGCAACCCGCAGGAGGCACGCCAGCGGGCGCTGCGTGGAAAGGAGTACGTGCGACGCCACTTCCTTACGCCGCGCCTGCTTCGAGATTGGCTCGTGCTGATGAACCGCCTGCTCGGCAACGACACGTCCGGCGCCGAGGTGCCGGTGGTCGCCGCGGCCTGAGCGCCGTCCCCGGCACGGAGGAGACGGTGCCGCCCGTCCGCAGCAAGCTGATCGTCGTCTCGAACCGGGGCCCGGTGTCGTACCTGCGTGCACCCGACGGGGCACGGATCGCGCAGCGCGGCGGCGGCGGTCTCGTCACGGCCCTGCGCGGCCTGCTGCAGCACCACGACGTGACCTGGATCGCCAGTGCGATCACGCCTGAGGACCGCAAAGTCGCCGGCACGACGCTCGACGAATCGGCGCGCGACGGCTCGCAGTACCGGCTGCATCTCGTCGCGCACGAGCCGCAGGCCTATGACGGGTACTACAACGTCGTCTCCAATCCGATGCTCTGGTTCGTGCAGCACTCGCTCTGGGAGCTGCCGTACACGCCCAAGGTCGATGCCGCCTTCCACCGCGCGTGGAACGAGGGCTACGTCGCGGTCAACGAAGGGTTCGCCGCGGCGGTGCTCGACGAGCTCGAGCGAGCACCTGACGCGGCCGTCTTCTTCCACGACTACCACCTGTATCTCGCGCCGCGTCTCGTGCGCGAGCGTCGAAGGCAGGCCGCGCTGATGCACTTCGTCCACATCCCGTGGCCGCAGCCGGACTACTGGCGCATCCTGCCGAAGGAGATCAGGTTCGCGATCCACGACGGGCTCGTCGCGAACGACGTGATCGGCTTCCACACCGAGCGCTGGCGCGGGAACTTCCTCTACAGCGTGCGTGAGTTCCTCGGCGAGGACGTCGTCGGCAAGACGATCACCGCGCCGATCTCCGTCGACGCAGGCGAGTTCGAAGAGCTCGCCGAGAGCGACGCCGTGCTCGCGGCCGAGGAGGAGATCGTGTCGCAACGTCCCGAACGGCTCGTCGTCCGTGTCGACCGGACCGACCCGTCGAAGAACATCGTGCGCGGCTTTCGCGCGTTCGAGCTCTACCTCGACGCCCATCCGGAGCTGCACCGGCGTGTCGGCATGCTGGCGCTGCTCGACCCGTCGCGCCAGGAGATTCCCGAGTATGCGGAGTACCTCGCCGCGATCGAACGCGAGGCCCGGCGTGTGAACGACCGCTTCCAGCAACGCGGGTGGCAGCCGATCGACCTTCAGATCGAGGACAACTTCGCGAAGTCGGTAGCCGCTTACAAGCAGTTCGACGTGCTGCTCGTCAACGCGTTGTTCGACGGCATGAACCTCGTGGCGAAGGAAGCGCCGCTCGTCAACCGGCGTGACGGTGTTGTTGTCTTATCTGAAAACACAGGTGCCCACGCGGAGCTGGGAGAGTGGGCGCTCTCGGTCAATCCGTTCGACGTCGAAGGACAGGCCCAGGCGATCGAGGCCGCGTTCGACCTCGACGCCGACGAGCGCCGGCGACGGCTCGAGCGGATTCGCGCGCACGTCCGCACGCACGACCTGGAGGCCTGGATCGACTCGCTGCTGGCCGCTCTCGACCGGATTGTCTCACCGGCACGCCGTTAGGATCGGCGACACGATGAGCGATCTGAGCCACGTCAGCGAGACGGGCGACGTGCGCATGGTCGACGTGGGGGACAAGCCGCTCTCGCGGCGCCGCGCAGTCGCGCGCGCCACGGTGACGATGGCGCACGAGACGGCCCAGCGGCTGCGCGAGCTGCCGAAGGGGGATGCGCTCGCAACGGCGCAGATCGCCGGGATCATGGCGGCGAAGCGGACGAGTGAGCTGATTCCCCTCTGCCATCCGCTCGCGCTCACGCACGTCGACGTGATGCTCACGGTCGCGGCCGCGGCGGTGGAGATCACCGCGACGGCGGAAACGACGGCGCCGACAGGCGTCGAGATGGAAGCCTTGACGGCGGTCTCCGTCGCAGCGTTGACCGTCTACGACATGGCGAAGGCGGTCGACTCGACCATGTCGATCACGGGTATCTCGCTCGTGGAGAAGACGAAGGAGCCCGTGTGAGGGCCGCGGTGCTCACGGTCTCCGACGGCGTTGCCGCCGGCGAGCGCGAGGATGAGAGCGGCGCGCTTCTCGTCGAGCTGCTCGAGGGAGAGCGGTACGAGGTGCAACACCGAGTCGTCCCTGACGAGCGGCCGCAGATCGCCGCCGCGCTGCGCGAGTTCGCGACCCAGCAGGTCGACGTGATCCTGACGACGGGAGGCACGGGTGTGTCTCCGCGCGACTTCACTCCGGAGGCGACCGAGTCGGTGCTCGACCGCAGCGTCCCCGGCATCGCCGAGGCGTTGCGCGCGGACGCGGTCGCGAAAACGCCGCACGGGCTGCTGGGGCGAGGCGTCGCGGGCATCCGCGGCCGGACGCTGATCGTCAACCTCCCCGGGTCTCCCGGCGGCTGCCGCGACGGCTTCGCGCGCATCAAGGCTGCGCTGCCCCACGCGGTCGAGCTCATCGCCGGCGGCCGGTCCGAGCATCGCCAGACGTGACCGCCGCCGCGGCGCTGCCTCGACGCTTCGCCTCGTTGGTGAAGATCGAGCACACGGTGTTCGCGCTGCCGTTCGCGTACATCGGCGCGCTCCTCTGCGTGCGTCGTGTCCCGGACGCTCACGATCTCGTCTGGATCACGCTCGCGATGGTCGGTGCACGGTCGCTCGCGATGGGCCTGAACCGCCTCATCGACGCGGAGATCGACGCGCGCAACCCGCGCACCCAGGCGAGAGAGCTACCTGCAGGGAAGCTTTCCCGCCTGCAGGTCGGCGCGTTCTGCGTGCTCGCCTTCACGCTCTACCTCGCCTCCTGCTTCCAGCTCGACCCGATCGTGCGCTGGCTGTGGCCGATCCCCGTTGTCGGCTTCGTCGTCTATCCCTATCTCAAGCGTGTCACCTGGCTGAGCCACATCTGGCTCGGCGCGGTCGACGGTCTCGCACCGGTGGGCGCCTGGGTTGCGATCACCGGGAGGCTCCCGTGGGAGGCATGGGCGCTCGGCGCCGCTGTGGCCGTCTGGATCGCCGGCTTCGACCTCTTCTACTCGCTGTTCGACCGCGACTTCGACGTGCGGGAGGGACTCCACTCGGTGGCGGTCCGCTTCGGCGTCCACGGAGCGTTCTGGGGAGCCCGGCTGCTGCATGCCCTGACCGTCACACTGCTCGCGGCCGTTGGCGTGGGTCTTCACCTCGGCTGGCTCTACTGGCTCGGTGTCGTCGCCGTCGCCGTCCTGCTCGCCTACGAGCACGCGCTCGTCCGGCCGGACGACCTGCGCCGGCTGGACGCGGCCTTCTTCACGGTGAACGGCGTGATCAGCGTCGTCTTCTTCGCCTTCGTGCTGGCGGAGACCGCGGCCTAGAACCCGTCCGGACTACAGTGGCGCTGTGATCCGGGCCCGCGGGCTGGAGAAGCGCTACGGCGACAAGCGCGTGCTGCGCGGCGTCTCGTTCGACGTCCGGCCGGACGGATTCCTCGTCGTCACCGGCCCGAACGGGTCCGGCAAGACGACGCTGCTGCGACTCTGCGCAGGTCTGGCGGTGCCGAGTGCCGGTGAGCTCGACGTCGAGCTCGAGCGAGGTCGCATCGGCTACCTCGGGCACGAGCCGCTCGTGTACCGCGAGCTCACCGCGCTCGAGAACCTCGACCTCTACGGCCGGCTCTACCGCGTCGCCGAACGCCGTGAGCGCATCGGCATGCTGCTCGAGCGGTTCGGTCTCTGGGAAGCACGTCACGATCGCGCCGACTCGTACTCCCGCGGGATGCTGCAGCGGCTCGCTCTCTGCCGTGCGCTGCTGCACGAGCCGACACTGCTCCTGCTCGACGAGCCGTACAGCGGCCTCGATACCGAGGGCGCCAGCCTGCTCGACCGAGAGCTGGCGGAACGGCGCGGGCAGTCGGCGTTCGTCGTCGCCACGCACGAGCCGGAACGAATCGTCGTCCATGCATCGTCGACCCTCGCACTCGCATGACCTACCTGGGCGACGTCGCGGCGCTGGCGCGCAAGGACCTGCTGCTCGAGCTACGGGCGCGCGACACGCTGCCTGCGATGCTCCTCTTCGTCCTCTCGACGCTGGTCGTGTTCCACTTCGTGCTGCCCGGCGACTCCTCGGAGCTCGCCGCCACCGGCCTGCTCTGGGTGGCGATCGTCTTCACCGCGCTGCTCGGCCTCTCGCGTGCATTCGCCGCCGAGCGCGAGCAGGGCGTGATCGACGGCCTCGTGCTCGCCCCGAGCGACCGCAGCGCGATCTGGCTCGGCAAGTCGCTCTCCGTGCTGGCGTTCCTCGCGCTCGCCGAGCTCGTCGCACTTCCGGCCTTCGCGCTCTTCTACGCACCGGTGGACGGGCCGATGGTCGCCGGGGTCGTGCTCGCCGATCTCGGGATCGCGGCGGTCGGCACGCTGCTCGCAGCGGTCGCCGCCGCGAGCCGCGCCAGGGAGCTGCTCCTGCCCCTCATCTTCCTGCCGCTGGCGATCCCGATCATCGTCGGCGGGGTCGGCGCCAGCGTCACAGAGGATCCAGCCCGGTACGTGGGCTTCCTCGCCCTCTACGACGCGCTCTTTGCGGTCATCTGCTGGGCCTCGTTCGAGTACGTCGTCACCGAATGAGGCGCATGGGATTGCCGCGGGCTCAGCGCAAAACCGCCGGCCGGGCCACGGAGTACTTCTGTCGGGTGACCATCGACGACCTCATCAGCGACTGTCCGCTGCTCCTGCTTCCGGCCGGGTCGACGCTTCCCGCCGAGAAGGTCCAGGACGTCCAGCTCGTCCTCGTCGAAGAGGGTCTCGTCGTGCTGCGCAGCTTCGTGCGGGGTTCCAAACGCCGGACGATCACCTGCAATGCGGGCGCCGGCAGAGTCGTCTTGCCTCCTGGCCCGGACGAGACCCTCACTGCGCTCTCGGATGCGAGGCTGCGGCCGATCTCGTCTGCACGCCGCGCGGAGCTCCTGCGGTCGCCCCAGGCGGCCGGGGCACTGCTGGACGGCTTGGCCGAGACGCTGCGGCAGAAGCACGCCGCCCTCTCGAACATGGCTCGTCTGCATCACGTCGACCGTGTCCGCGAAACACTCGTCGAGCTCGCTCGTGCGCACGGCCGCGTCGGCACCGACGGGGTCCGGCTCGACTTCCCGCTCACGCAGGACCTGCTCGGCGAGATGACCGGCTCGGCGCGTGAGACAGTCAGCCGCGCGCTCGATCAGCTCCAGCGCCAAGGCTTCGTCGTTCGTCACGGACGCACGTACAGCGTGCACGTCTCGCCCGACGAGCTCGCGATGTGAGGTCTCTCACAACGCGGCACGATCACGGCGCCCGGACGCGGGTGCCCCCTACCCTTCGGCCCAGCCCGAAACGAGGAAGGAGCGTGAGGCTCGCGGCCGCTTCCCGTCGTCCTCGCGGTCGTCCGGCACTACGACGACTGCTTCGAGCTCGGCCTCTCGGCCGGAGAGCAGCGCGACCTGGTCGAATACCTCGAGGGCCGCTAACCGCAGGGGTTCTGCGAGACTTCTGCGGAGAGCCCGCGTGCCGAACAGCCTGCGTCGAAACTCCCTCCCGGCTCTTGCCGGCCTCTCCTTCGTCCTCGTGGTCGGCGCGATCGGCCTCGTCTTCTTCTACGCGCCCGTGGACGAGGACGGCTTGAACCAGAAGATCTTCTACTTCCACGTCGGCATCGCGCTCACCGCGTACGCCTGCTTCGCCTGGGGTGGGTGGAAGGCGCTGCGCGTACTCTGGAAGCGCGACGAGGAGGCCGACCTCGAGAGCTACGTCGCCATCCACCAGGGAGTGATCTTCGGCGCGCTCACACTCGTCACCGGTTCGATCTGGGCGAAATACCGCTGGGGTCACTGGTGGGAGTGGCACGAGGACCAGCTCGTGCTCTTCCTCATCCTGTTCCTCTTCTACGCCGCCTACTTCATGCTGCGCTTCTCGGTGCCCCCGGGGCCCCGGCGCGCGAACCTCAGCGCGGTCTATGCGTTGTTCGGCGTCGTGCTCGTGCCCGTCAGCATCCTCGCGATCCGTCTGTCGGAGCGCTTCATCCATCCCGTCGCGTTCGACCGCGGCGGTCCGAACATGGCGGGCTCGCAGTTCTTCACGTTCCTGCTCTCGTGGGCGGCGCTGCTCGTGCTCGCCGCGACGCTGTACCACGTCGAGCTCGCGGGCAAGCGGATCGACGTGCGGCTGCGGGAGCTGAAGGAGGCACTGCGGTGACGACCGAGGAGCAGTACGTTGCGGCGGCCTATCTCGTGATCTTCGCCGTCGTGCTCGCGTACGTCGTGATCATCGCGCTCAAGCTCCAGCGCCTCGAGCGCGAGCTCGCCGAGTTGGCGGAGCTTGCGCGCACGAAGCGCGAGGAGCGGGAGGCGGTCCCCGTTGGCTGAGCTGCTGTTCTGGCCCGCACTGCTGGCGTACGGCGAGGCCGCGGTCGCGTATCTGAACGAGGCGCGTCATCCAGGTCAGGCGGGCCGCTTCGCCACCTGGGGGGTGCGCGTGGGCTGGCTCGTGCAGACGGGACTGCTCACCGCTCAGGCGGCCCGCGCCGAGGGCTTCCCGTGGTCGAGCTGGGGCGGCTCGCTCAACCTCTTCGTCTGGCTCGTCGTCGGCGTCTACCTGATCTGGGGGTGCCGGCCGCGCTACCGGTTGCTCGGCCTGGCGGTGCTGCCGCTCGCAGTCGTGCTCTTCGTCCTCGCGCGCATCGGCGGCGGCACGGGCATCGGCGACGGCAGCCGGTACTCGAACGTCTTCCTCGTCCTGCACGTCGGGCTCGTGCTCGCTGCCTTCGCCGGGTTCACGCTCGCCGCCGCGTTGTCGGCGCTCTACCTGTGGCAGGAGCGGCGCCTGAAGCGGCGCGAGAGCACGATCCTGCGGCTGCGTGCGCCGGCGCTGGCGCGGCTCGACGAGGTCGCTGCTCGGACGATCGCGTTCGCACTGCCTGCGCTGACCCTCGGGATCGCGGTCGGCATCGTGAGGCTGCGCGACCGCGGCGGCGGCTTCGACGCGCTGATGGCGGTGACCGTCCTCACGTGGGCGGTCTACGGGGGATATCTCCTCCTGCGCCGTTTTGCCGGGTGGCGCGGCCGGCGCGCTGCGTACGTCGTCCTCGCCGGGTTCGTGCTCGTCGCAGTCGTCCGCCTCGCCCTGCCCGTGACCCACTTCGCGACGTGAGCGTCGTCCTCGTCGGCATCTCGCACCACGAGGCTCCGATCGAGTTGCGCGAGCGTGCCGCGCTCGATCCGCAGCGTGCGGCGGACCTCGCTGCGACGCTTGCGCGTAACGACGCGGAGGCCGTCTGCTTGTCCACGTGCAACCGCACCGAGCTCTACCTCGCGCACGAGTCGCCCGACGCCGCCGAGGAGAAGGCAGAGGCTGCGCTGCTCGCCCTCGAGTCCGAGCTCGGCCCCGCGCTCTATCGCAAGCGCGACGACGAGGCTGCGCTGCATCTCTTTCGTGTCGCAGCCGGTCTCGACTCGATGATCCCGGGCGAGGGAGAGATCCTCGGGCAGGTTCGCACGGCGTACGACGCGGGCGCGACGGGCCCCCTGCTCGACCGGCTCTTCCGCCAGGCGTTGCAGGCGGGGCGGAAGGCGCGCACGGAGACGGCGATCGGCGAGAGCCCGGCCTCGATCTCGTCGGCTGCCGCCGCGCTCGCGGAGCAGGTCTTCGGCGACCTGCGCGGGCGCATGGTGCTCGTGGCCGGGGCGGGCGAAGTCGGCGAGCTGGCGGCCAAGAGCCTCGTCTCACGCGGTGCGACGATCGCTTTCGTCGCCAACCGGACGATCGAGCGCGCGGCGGAGCTCACCGTGCGCTACGGCGGCGAGGCGGTCGCGCTCGATCAGGTGCCGGAGCAGCTGCACCACGCCGACGTCCTGCTCTCCTCCACGAGCGCGTCCGGCTGGATCCTCACACGCGACGACGTCGAGAGCACTCTCGCCGCCCGGCGCGGCCGGCCGCTCTTCCTCATCGACCTCGCCGTGCCGAGAGACCTCGATCCCGCGATTCACGAGCTCGACGGCTGCTACCTCTACGACATCGACGACCTCGAGGCCGTCGTCGCCGAGACTCTCGCAGGTCGCCGCCGTGAAGCGGAACGGGCGGAGGCGATCGTGGCGCAGGAAGCGGAGAAGTTCCGCGCCTGGCAGGCGTCGCTCGACGTCGTGCCGGCGATCACCTCGTTGCGGGCGCGTGCCGAGCAGATCCGCGAGGCCGAGTTACGACGTGCGAACCTGAGCGGCGCCGAACGGCGCGCGGCGGAGTCGGTCACCTCGGCGGTCCTGAACAAGCTCCTGCATCTGCCGACCGTTCGCATGAAACAGGCGGCCGCGGCAGCCGACGGCGTGATTTATGCTGACGCGGTGCGTCATCTCTTCGGTCTCGAGGACGAGCGCTGAAGTCGGCGAACCTGATCGGCCGCCCGCTGCCCGTGCAGGCCCCCACTGCCTTCGTGCGCGTACGCCGGCGCCGGCCCTGCGGCCAGACGAAGGTGCGACGCACGTGGTGCCGTGCTGATCCGCGTCGGTTCCCGCGGCAGTAGGCTCGCCCTCACGCAGGCCGAGCTGGCGGCGTCGAAGCTGCGGGCGCCGGGTGTCGAGATCGCGCTCGTTCCGATCACCACCGCGGGCGATCGCGACCGTACGCGTCCGTTCGGCGAGATCGGTGCGCGCGGCGTGTTCGTCAAGGAGCTCGAGGAGGCGTTGCTCGATGGTCGCATCGATCTCGCCGTCCACTCCGCGAAAGACATGACCTCGACCGACACGGAGGGCCTGTCCGTCGGCGCCTACCTCGAACGGGACGATCCACGTGACGCGCTCTGCGGCGTGTCCGAGCTTCGCCCGCGACTGCGCGTGGGCACGGCGTCTGTCCGCCGGCGCGCACAGCTGCTCGCACTCGAGCCGACCCTCTCGATCGAGCCCTTGCGTGGGAACATCGACACACGTCTGCGCAAGCGCGGCGAGCGAGGGCTCGACGCCGTCGTGCTCGCAGCGTGCGGGCTCGACCGCCTTGGTCTTGCGCAGGAGATCGGCCACCGCTTCGAGCCCGAGCAGTTCGTCCCCGAAGCCGGGCAAGGCGCGCTTGCATTGCAGGTGCGCAGCGGGGAGCAGCACCTCGTCGCCGCGGTCGATCACGCCGAGACGCGGAGGCGAGTCGAGGCCGAGCGCGCCTGTGTCGCGGAGATCGGCGGCGGCTGTCTCGCGCCGGTCGCAGCCTTCCACGACGGCAAGCGGCTGACGGCGCTGGTCGCGGCCGAGGACGGCAGCTGGATCGAGCGGCGCGCAGGGACCGATCCCGGTGACGTCGCCGCTGCGCTGCTGCCGTTCGTCGCCGCCTGACGTGCGGGTCGTCGTCACGCGTCCACGTGCGCAGGCGGAACCGCTGGCAGACGCACTGCGTGCCCGCGGGTTCGAACCGGTCTCGTGTCCGCTGATCGAGACGGAGCCGATCGACGACGGGCCGATCGACGTGTCCGGCTACGACTGGGTGGTCGTCACGAGCGCAAACGGCGCGGCGGAGCTGGCCCGGCGCGGAACGGGCCCGATGCCGCGCATCGCAGCGGTCGGTGACGCGACCGCGGCGGCGCTGGCGGACCACGGCCTCCAGGCGAGCTTCGTCCCGTCGGTCGCCTCGCAGGAGGCGCTCCTCGCAGAATTTCCCCGGCCCCCGGGCAGAGCGCTCTTCGTCGGCGGGGCCGACGCGCGGAGGCTGCTCGCCGACCAGCTCCCGGCGGACTTCAGGGCCGTTTACCGAACCGTCGAGCTCTCCCCCGATCCGCCGGACGGCGACCTCGTTCTGCTCGCCTCGCCGTCGGCCGCGCGTGCCTGGGCGAAGCTCGGCGTCGAGCTGCCCGCGATCACCATCGGTCCGCAGACCACGGCCGCGGCGACGGCAGCCGGCCTCGAGGTCGTGGCCGAAGCCGAGCACCCGGACGTCGCCGGGCTCGTAGACTCCGCCGCGGCGTGGCGCGTTTCATCACGTTCCTGACGGACTTCGGCCTGCAGGACGATTTCGTCGGCACCTGTCACGGTGTCATGAAGCGGATTGCACCCGACGTCGAGATCATCGACATCACGCACGGCATCAAGCCGCAGGGCGTGCTGCAGGGAGCGTTGACGCTCGCCAACACGCTGCCGTTCATGCCGGAGGGTGTGCACCTCGCCGTTGTCGATCCCGGCGTCGGAGGCTCGCGCCGCGCGCTCGCGCTGCGTGACGGCAGCGGCCGCATCCACGTGGGTCCCGACAACGGCCTGCTGATTCCCGCCGCGGAGAAGCTCGGCGGCATCAGCGAAGCGTACGAGCTCGCGAACCCTGAGTATGCGCTCGAATCGGTCTCGCGGACGTTTCACGGCCGTGATCTCTTCTCGCCGGCCGCGGCCCACCTCGCGCTCGGCGTCCCCCTCGGCGAGCTCGGCCCTCCACTCGATCCCGACGCCCTCGCGCGCCTGGACTTGCCACAGCCCGAGGTCGGCCCCTCCCGGATCAGCTGCACGGTCATCTCGATCGACCGGTTCGGCAACGTCGGGCTGAACCTCGACCGCACGCACCTCGACTCCGCCGGCGTGGTGCCCGGCACGCGCGTCGAGCTGCAGGTCGGGCCGGAGCGCTACTACGCCGTCGCCGCGCGGACGTTCGCCGACGCCCGTCCGGGCGACATCATCCTCTACGAGGACGCGTATCGGAACATCTCGATCGCGATCACCGACGGCAACGCCGCCGCGATGTTCGCTCTGACCGAGGGCCAGGACGTGCGCATCCATCTGGACCGGCTGTGAACCGGCGCGCGCTGGGGCAGAAGTTCGCGCGCGTCGCGACCACGGCCGTGCTGCGGGCGCCTCGGCTCTGGTGGGTCTTCCGGCCGCTGATGCGGAAGCAATTCGATTCCATCGCCGGCAGCTGGGACACGATGCGTGCGCCCGGACATCTCGCACCGTTCGAGCATGCGCTCGACGCTGTCACGCCCGAGCCTGCCCGCGTGCTCGATCTGGGCACGGGCACGGGCCAGGCGGCCTTTGCGGTAGCGCGACGCTTCCCCCAGGCGGACGTGGTCGGCGTCGATCTCGCGCCGGCGATGCTCGCCGAGGCCGAGCGCAAGACGCCCGCCGACATCCGCGACCGGGTTCGCTTCGAACGCGGCGACGCGGGGAGCCTGCAGTTTCCCGACGCGTCCTTCGACCTGATCGCGCACGCGAACATGATTCCGTTCCTCGACGAGATCGCCCGGGTGCTGCGGCCGGGCGGCCAGGTCATCTTCGCCTTCTCCATGGGCGCAGGCACGCCGATCTACGTGCCGCCGGACCGCCTCCAGGACGAGCTCGAGCGGCGTGGATTCACGGACTTTGCAGCAATCGCCGCCGGTGACGGGACCGCGCTGCTTGCCCGCAAGGCCCGGCGGTCGTAAGCTTCGGGCACAAGGTCGTTCGCGGCGCGGTATCACCGGTCCGGACGGCCTTCCCTTTTGGGTGGAGTGCCGTTAGTTCAGCTCGGCGGTGGCGTCGGGGAACCCGCGCGCCCGCGCCGCCTCGGCCCAACCGGCAGCCGCGAACTGATCGTCGAATCCCGCCACGTACACCTCGAAGCCGCCGCAAGGATCGCTGCGGAGCTTTGCTCCCGGAAAACCGACGGACGCGGCGCGGTTCACGATCGCCGTTGCGGTCGGACGGTCGCGTCCGTGTCCGAGGACACCTTCCCAGCGACCAAGGGGCTTTCCCTGGATGCACTCGAGCGTGACGGGGAACCCTTCGCCCCGCGCTTCGCTCTGGAGATCGACGCCGACGTCGAACGTGTCGATCCCGCGGACGACGACCCGGAAGAAGCCGTCGCAACCCTGGATGATGTTGGCGTTCACGAAGCCTCGGCCCGTGATCTGGGTGCGCAGCGCCAGTGCCTGCTGATGCGTCTTCCTTCGCCCGAACACCGCCTCCAGCCCGCTGACGAATTCGACCCTGCCGCACGCCTGCTGGACGGAGTCGAACTTGGGCGTCGAGTGCGAGAGCCCGAGCCCCGGCACCGATGCGGCGACTCCGGCGGCCAGAACTGCCAGCGACAGGAAACGCGCGGCCCTCACGGGGCACAGTCCTAGCAGACCCTCCGGGGCGCAGTCGCAGTCTTAACGAATCCTTTAGAACCGGACGGGGAGAAGTCGGCAAAGGCGATCGCCATACTCGCTCGGCAATGGCTTCGGCAAGCGTCCCGAAACTCGATCGGGAACTGCGTCTGCGCCTCGCGCGGCGCTTCGGCGGCGCCGTCGACGCGTGGTTCGATGCGCTGCCCGACGTGTTGACCGATCTCGGTGAGCGCTGGAGCCTCGAGTGGGGCATGCTGATTCAGCGCGGGAGCATGTCGGTCGTCATCCGTTGTCGAACGGCAGAGGGTCGTCAGGCCGTGCTCAAGACGAGCCCGGAGCGCACGCGGATCGCGTACGAGGCGGCCGCGCTCGCGAGCTGGAGCACACCGCACGTCCCGGCCGTGCTCGCCGTCGACGAGAGTGCCGGCGCACTCCTGATCGAGGCGATCGAGCCGGGGACATCGCTTGCCGAAGCGGCGGCCTATCCGGCGGTGGAGAGAGTCGCCGCGCTCCTGACCTCCCTGCACGAAGACGGCGTGCCCGATCCGCGCTACCGACCGGTCGCCGACCACATCGCCTATCTCTTCGACGCGGGCCTGAAGAACTACGAACGGAGGCCCGACCTCGCGGAAGTGGTCCCGCCCGAGCTCTACGCGCACGGACGCCGCTTGGCGATGCGACTCGCCGCTGACGCAGGCCCGACCGTTCTCCTGCACGGCGATCTCACACCCGCGAACGTTCTCGACGGCGGCGCGGCGCGCGGGCTCGTCGCCATCGACCCGGCGCCCTGTCTGGGCGACCCGGCCTTCGACGCGGTCGACCTCGTGCTCTGGCAGGCGGCGGATGTCGAGGCGATCGCTCTTCGGGCCGAGCAGCTGGCCCCGGCAGTCGGAGGCGGCGCCGGCCGGCTCCTGGACTGGTGCTCGGCCTTCGCGGGCATGGTCGCCTTGGAGCTCGCCGAAGCGCCCGGCGGTCCCGGCGAGCAGGTGGAACACCTCCTGGCGCTGGGGTCACGCGCCTAGCGCGTGGAGAGAGGTGGCGAGGGCCGGAATCGAACCGGCGACACCACGGTTTTCAGCCGTGTGCTCTACCAACTGAGCTACCTCGCCCGAGGGCTCGACAGTCTAGCCCGGAACGGAGGTTTTCCCCGCCGAAAGTCCGACGAGTAAGCGAACCGGACTTTCGGCGGCAGAGCCGTGTGCTCTACCAACTGAGCTACCTCGCCCGAGGGCTCGACAGTCTAGCCCGGAACGGAGGTTTTCCCCGCCGAAAGTCCGACGAGTCAGCGAACCGGACTCTCGGCGGCAGTCAGAGCGATGCGCGCGCGGCGGCGAGCCGGTCGACGAGCACGTCGACGAACTCCTCCTTCATCAGGACGGCGTCGGCGCCGGCCTCGGTGACGGCCTCGTGCAGGGCGGGGTGCTCGTCGCCGGTCAATGCGATCACGCACATGCTCGGATGATCGCGGCGCAAGCGCGCGACCGCGGAGACGCCGTCGAGCCTCGGCATGTGCAGGTCGATCACGACCGCATCCGGCGTCAGTTCGTCCGCGAGCTCGATTGCAGCGAGCCCGTCGTTCGCAGTCCCGACGACCGCGAGCTGCGGCTGGCGTTCGATCAGCGGCGACAGCGCTGCCAGGAAGGGCGCGTCATCGTCGGCGAGCAGCACCCTGATTGCGCCCGCTGGATCGACCTCCGCCATGAGCCGGGAAGTTAGGTTGTTTGTCGTGTCTTCGCAACCACCTCGACACAAGGTCGCCGTCGTCGGCGCAGCGCTCGACCTCGGAGCCGGCCGCCGGGGTGTTGACATGGGTCCTTCCGCAATTCGGTACGCCGGTCTCGACGCCCGTCTCGACGAGCTGGGCTACGAGTACGTGGACCGCGGCAACGTCGAAACGGTGGTCGCAGAGGCGGCCGACAGCGGTGACGAACGTGCACGCTTCCTGCCCGAGATCAAGGACACGTCGGAGCGCATCGCCCACCTCGTCGCGACCGCTGCGCGGGAGGGGTTCGTCCCGGTCGTCCTCGGCGGTGACCATACGGTCGCCCTGGGAACCCTCGCCGGCATGGCAGAGGTGCACGGCCCGGGCGGTGCCATCTGGATCGACGCGCACGGCGACCTGAACAGCCCCGAGACGAGCCCGAGCGGCAACGTGCACGGCATGGTGCTCGCCGCTGCGCTCGGTCTCGCCGGCGAGCGGTTCCGCGAGGACGGTTGGGGCCTGCCTGCGCTGCAGCCCGGCCGCGTTGCGCTGGTCGGCATTCGCTCGCTCGACGAGGGGGAGCGCGCGTTGCTGCGGGATCTCGACGTCAAGCTCTTCACGATGAGCGACGTCGACCGGCTCGGCATCGACCGGGCGATTCGCGAGTCGCTCGCCCACGTCGCGGGTCCCGGCTTCGTGCACGTCAGCCTCGACATGGACGCGATCGATCCCGAGGTCGCCCCCGGCGTGGGGACGCCGGTGCGCGGCGGCCTGTCCTACCGAGAGGCGCACCTCGCGATGGAGCTGATCGCCGAATCGGGGCTTGCGTCGTCGCTCGACGTCGTCGAGGTCAATCCGGTCCTCGACCGTGAGAACCAGACCGGCAGGCTCGCGGTCGAGCTCGTCGCGTCAGCGCTCGGGGCGCGCATTCTCTAGAAAGCGCTGCACCGCGTCTGCGGTCTCCTCGTACGCGTCCCAGTACACCATGTGGCCGCCGGGAACCTCGACGACCTCGAGCAGGTCGCCCAGCGCAGCGCGGTACGAGTCGATCTGGTCCTCGCGCACGAGCCCGAACTCGCCGGCATGCACGAGCAACGTCGGCACGCGCAGCGTCTCCGGTGGCGGCGGAGGCGTGCAGAGCTCCCCGTAGAGCGCGACGACCGCCGACCGGCAGTAGCGGAAGCGCAAGCGCCCGTCGGCGTGGTGCACGAGATGCTCCGCCATCTCCTCGTCGAGGTGCTTGCGCGGGGTCGGCGTGCCGAGCTCGAGTCGCGCGGCGATCGCTTCCTCCGCATCGGCGTACGAGTGGTCGTCACGCTCCCGCTCGGCGAAGTCGAAGCCGACGTGCGGGAGCAGCTGGATCGCGGGGTCGAGGAGCAGGGCACGCTCGATGCGCTCCGGTGCGAGGGCCGCCAGCTCGAGGATCAGACGTCCGCCGAACGAGTGGCCGATCCAGCTCGCTCGGCGCACGCCGACGGCGTCGAGGGTCTCGAGGACGTCGTGCGCGTACGTCGCGATCGTCCACGGCGGCTCCCAGTCCGAGCTGGCGTGCCCGCGCAGGTCGGGCGCGAGGACGCGGAACTGCGCGGCGAGCCGCTCCTCCGCGAGTCTGCGAAAGCGCCGGCCGTGCGCGTTCACGCCGTGCAGGCAGACGACGACAGGTGCGCTCGCACTCCCCCACTCGTGCAGGTTGAGCTCCATCAGAGTGCGTCGACGAGCACGGCTGGTTCGCCGTCGAAGATCACGTCGGCGACGTCCTCGAGCCCCGGCCCGCAGCCGATCGCCACCACGACCGTGGACTTGACGATGCCCGTCTGCTGCTCGAAGTGGCCAGGCACGCCGACGGCGACGAGGACGCTCGGCGCGACCGCTCGGCCGCTGAGGCCGACTCGCCGGTTCGTCGGCAGGTCGTCTCGCTCCCGTGTTCCTGCCACAGCCTTGCCGTCGGGGACGAATGCCTCCGGGGCGTCGGGTCCCAGCAGCACGACCATGCTCGACTCGTCGAGGTCGAGTGCGGGCGCGCTCCGGCTCTGCACCAGCCGCACGCGAGGCTCCGGCAGACCGTCGAGCGCAACCCGTTCGGCCTTCGCGTCGACGTCACGTTCCTCGAGCGGCTCGAACATGCGCGGGCGCACCGTCGCCAGCTGCGGGGTCGTCGCGCCCATGATCACCGAGACGATGTTCCCGCCGTACGCCGGCTTCGTCTGGATCAGCCTGCCGGCGCGGTCGATGCCGAGGTTGACGCAGTCCCCGGTCATCCCGAGGCCGAGCTCTCCGGCAGCGCGCGGTCCGAGGTCCCGGCCGAGCGCCGTGGCGGGGATCGTCAGGACGTGCGGCCCATACCGGTTCAGCACCTCGACGAGTGCCGCGCTCCACACGTCCGGCTGGTAGCCCTCGAGTCGCGCATCGTCGACGACCACGACGCGGTCGGCGCCGTGCCGCCCCAGGCGCAGGTCGCCCACGCCGTGCCCGAGGACGAGGGCGACGTTCTCGCCTCCCAGCTTGCCGGCGAGCTCGCGCCCCTTCGCGAGCAGCTCGAGCGACGCACGTGTCGGAGCGCCGTCGGCGAGCTCGACGAGCGTCCAGGAGTCATAGCCTGCGCCGGGCTGCTCGCCGAGGCGCTCGGGCTTCTCCCAGCTCGTGCTCTCCTCGGCTCGGTCTACCAGCAGCTCGCGGATCCGGGCCGTCGCCTCGGCGGCGTCGGACGTACGGAAGCCAGCCCGCTCGGGCGTCACGTCGCGCACCGCGAGCACACGCGTCGGTGAGCCGCTCTGCCCGAAGCGCTTGTCGTTCTCGTGCAGGTCGTCGACGAGGTCCGTCGCCGTCCAGACCGCGATCTCTCCGTCCCGCGCGCCGTCTGCGTCGTGCGCACGCCCGACGGAGAGGACGGCCGGTCTCTCGAGCTCGTACGTGTCGTAGCCCCGCTCGGTCTCGCGCGTGGCCGTGATGCGCCCGTCGTCGACGTCGAGCTCGACGACGTTCGTCAGGTGCGGCCAGCCGAGGAACGCGCCGGTCTCGGGCGGCACCTGCCAGGTCTCCGAGTCCGTCGTCTTCCGTCCGCAGAGCACGAGGTCGACGCCGCCCTCCTTGCGGATCGCAAGCGCGAGCGTGCGCGACGTGCCGAGCGTGTCCGCGACGGCGAAGGCGCGGTCGGAGAGGTGGATGCAGCGGTCCGCCCCGAGGGCGAGGCACGTCTTCAACGCGGACTCGGCCTGCGGCGGTCCCATCGTCAACGCGACCACCTCGCCGCCGTGCCGCTCTCTGAGCTCGACGGCTTGCACGACCGCAGCGGCGTCGAACGGGTTGAGCAGAAGTGGCACGCCCTCTCTGCGCAGCGACTTCGTCTCGTCGTCGAACTCGATCGCGTCGGCGCGGGGCACCTGTTTCACGAGGCAGACGATCTTCATCTGTGGAAGCCTAGTGCCCCGGTGCTCGCTGTCCTCTACGACATCCACGGCAACCTGGTTGCGCTCGAGGAGGTGCTGGGGGACGCGGAAGGCGCCGGCGCGGACGCGTACCTCCTCGGCGGCGACTTCGCGTCCTGGTCGCCCTGGCCGCGCGAGACGATCGAACGCCTGCGCGGGTTGCCCCAGACGACGTGGATCCGCGGCAATGGGGAGCGCTGGCTGCGCGAGCCGCCGACCGACCGCCCTGACGTCGCCCGCGAGCTCGCGGAGCTGGACTCGGGGCTGGGGCCGGAGGAAGGCTGGCTCTACTCGCTGCAGGCGCAGGCCGAGCTCGACGGCGTGCTCTACGTCCACGGCTCGCCGCTCTCCGACGTCGAGAGCTTCGCGGCCGAGCCACAGGAGACCGACGAGCGGCTGCTGAACGGCGTGCGCGACACGACGGTCGTCTTCGGTCACAGCCACCTGCAGTTCCGCCGGCTCGGCCCGAACGGAACGACGTTGATCAATCCGGGCAGCGTGGGCATGCCGCTCGACGGCGACGTCCGCGCCGCGTACGCACTTCGCCACGACGACGGCGAGTGCGAGTTCCGGCGCGTCGACTACGACGTCGAACGTGCGGCGAAGGCATGGGACGCGATGCCGGGCAGCTTCGGGGAGTTCGCGGGGAAGCGGCTGCGCCGCGGGTCCGACGACTAGCCGGACGAGTCCTTCGACTCTTCGCCGCTTCCGGACGGCTCGTAGTACGTCGTTCCCTTCAGCTCGTCCGGGAGGTAGTCGACGTCGAACCCCGCCGGATCGGCGTGGGGATAGATGTAGCCCTCGCCGTGGCCGAGCTTGCGGCCGTAGAAGCTCCCGTCGCGCAACGCCTTCGGCGGCCGGATGTTGCCGCGCTCCTGCACGTCCTTCGTCGCACGCTTGATCGCCTCGTAGCTCGCATTCGACTTCGGCGCCCGCGCGAGGTAGATCGCTGCCTGCGAGAGGTTCAGGCGAGCCTCCGGCAGGCCGACGTGCTCCACGGCCTGCGCCGCTGCCACGGCGACGAGCAGGGCACGTGGGTCCGCGTTGCCGATGTCCTCCGACGCGAGCACGATCATGCGCCGCGCGATGAAGCGCGCGTCTTCGCCGCTCTCGAGCATTGCCGCGAGGTAGTACACGCTCGCGTCGGGATCCGAACCGCGCATCGACTTGATGAACGCGGAGATGAAGTCGTAGTGCGCGTCCGCCGCCTTGTCGTAGACGAGCGGACGCTTCCTCGCTGCGTCCTCGACGTGCGCTTCCGAGAGCGGCTCGCCGGCCGCCGCCGCTGTCTGCAACGCCAGCTCGACGATGTTGTGCACCGAGCGCGCGTCGCCGCCGGCGCGCGTCGCGATGAGCCGGACGAGCTCGTCGGGGATCTCGGCCTCCAGTTCCGCCGCGCCACGCCTGGCGATGGTCTCGAGCTCCTCGGCCGACAGGGGCTCGAGCTCGTAGACCTGCGCGCGGGACAAGAGCGCCGAGTTGACCTCGAAATAGGGGTTCTCGGTCGTCGCGCCGATGAGCGTGATCACGCCTTCTTCGACGCCCGGCAGCAGCGCATCCTGCTGCGCCTTGTTGAAGCGATGGATCTCGTCGAGGAAGAGGATCGTCCGCCTGCCCCTCGCGCCGAGCCGCTCGCGCGCGCGTGCAAGGACCTCTCGTACCTGCGCGACCGTGGCGGAGACGGCCGAGAGCTCCTCGAACTCCGCCCCGGTCATCCGGGCGATGATCCGGGCGAGCGTCGTCTTCCCGCTCCCGGGCGGGCCGTAGAAGATCGCAGAGCGGACGCGGTCCTCCTCGATCGCGAGCCGGAGCGCAGACCCCTCGCCGAGGATGTGCTCCTGGCCGACGAATTCCTCGAGCGAGGTCGGACGCATTCGCAGCGCCAGCGGCGCGACCGCAGGCAACCGCTGCTCCGCTGCGTCTGAGAAGAGGTCGCCCACCGCAGGAAAGTATGCTCCGCGGGCCTCATGGCCACCGAGACACACGAGGACTTCTCAGAGCCGATCCTGCCCGGAAAGGGCGCCTCCGACTACGAGCGGTACCTGCGCACCGACGAGCTGCTCGCACTCCAGAAGACGCCCGAAGAGCGGGTGCATCCCGACGAGCTGCTGTTCCAGACGGTGCACCAGTCGTCGGAGCTCTGGCTCAAGCTCGGCACGTCGGAGGTCGCGCGCGCGACGGCCCACCTCCGCGCCGGCGAGGTTGCCGCAGCGCTCCGGCTGCTGCGCCGTGCGTCGCTCTGCCTCGAGTTCATCACCCGCCAGCTCGACATGCTCGAGCAGATGTCCCCGTGGGAGTACCAGTCCGTCCGGCGCGTGCTCGGTCACGGGAGCGGCTTCGACTCCCCGGGCTTCCGCGAGGTGCGGCGCGTGACACCGCCGCTCGGCGAGGCCTTCGAGGCGGCCGTCGCCCAGGCGGGGCTCGATCCCGTCGAGGTGTACGTGCGGGGACGCGAGCACGAAGACCTCTACCAGCTCGCCGAGGCGCTCGTCGAGTGGGACGAGCGAGTCACGATGTGGCGGATCCGGCACTACAAGGTCGTTGCACGCATCATCGGCGACCAGGTGGTGGGCACACAGGGGACGCCGGTCGAGGTGCTCGGCAAGATGATCCACCACAACTTCTTCCCGTCGCTGTGGCGCGCCCGCAACCAGCTGACCGCACGAGCAAAGGAAGAGGAGGGCTGATGGCTGTCGTTTCGCTGCGTGACGAGGTGACGCAGCTCCTGCAGGAGCTCATCCGCGTCGACACGACGAACCCGCCTGGGAACGAGACCCGCGCGGCGGAGTTGCTGCGCGACTATCTCGAGGAGAGCGGCGTCGTCTGCGAGCTGTACGCGAGGACCCCGGAGCGGGCGAATCTCGTCGCGCGCATCCGCGGCCGCGGAGACGGTCCGAAGCTCCTGCTGCTCTCGCACACCGACGTCGTCATTGCCGATCCGGCCGAGTGGTCGGCCGATCCCTTCGGCGGCGAGCTGCGCGACGGCGAGGTCTGGGGCCGGGGCGCGCTCGACATGAAGGGACAGGTGGCGGCCAGCGCCGTTGCGATCGCGTCGCTCGCACGGGATGGGTTCGAGCCTGCCGGCGACCTGATCTTCGCTGCCACCGCCGACGAGGAGGTCGGTGCCGGCTTCGGAGCGCAATGGCTCTGCGACGAGCACCCGGACGCCGTGCGCTGCGACTACCTGATCAACGAGGGCTCGGGTGAGCGCCTCGAACTCGGGGGCAGGCCCTTCTACCTCTGCTCGGTCGCAGAGAAGATGAGCGCCCCGTTCCGCGTGCGCGTCCGCGGCCGCAGCGGCCACGCCTCGATGCCCGGCATAGCGGACAACGCGCTCGTCAAAGCCGCACCCCTCATCACCGCGCTCGGCGAGTACGAGCCGGAGCTTCAGCTGACGCCGGAGGTGGAAGCCCTCTACGAGACGCTGACGGGGGCGAAGCCCGGCTCGCCGCGAGAGGTGCTCGACGGGGTGCGCGCGTTGGGCGAGCAGCTCGAAGAGCTCGTTGCGCCTCTTCTGTCGCTGACGCTCGCGCCGACGATGGCGTCCGCGTCGCAGAAGCGAAACGTCATCCCCGCGATCTGCGACGTGATCGTCGACTCGCGCCTGCTGCCCGGAACGACGACCGACGAGCAGCAGTCGATCGTCCGCCGGATTCTCGGCGACGGAGACTACGAGCTCGAGGTCCTCGAGGCACACGGCGGAACACGGTCGCCGATCTCGACGCCGCTCTGGGACGCGATCGCCTCGTGGGTGCACGAGACCGAGCCCGAGGCGAGCCCCGCGCCGATCTGCGTCGCCGGGTTCACGGACAGCCATTGGTTCCGGGATGCCTTCGGCACGGTCGCGTACGGGTTCTTCCCGGCCCGGGCGATGGACCTGGAGCTCGCTGCCCGGCTGATCCACTCCGCGGACGAGCGGGTCCCCGTCGAGGATCTCGAGCTCGGCGTCGACTTCCTCAGGCACGCAGCGGGGGCCCTGCTCGGCTGATTTGCGGAATTCGACTCTGAGTCGATAACCTCGATCGGATGAGCGAGGAAAAGATCCGGCTGGGCGGGATGGCGCTCGCGAACGGCGTGCTCGTCCACGGGCCGAAATCGTGGGCCTGCGCGATCCGGACGGACGACGGCGAGCTGAAGGTCGCCGCCAAGCGGAAACGCCTACGTGCCGCGGAGGTGGAGAGCCCGCTCCTGCGCGGCCCGGTGCGGCTGCTGGACGCGATGGCGATCCTGCCGCAGATCCGGCACGCCCTGCCCGAGGCGAAGCTCCCGTTCCAGCGGCCGGCCGTCCTGGCGACGATGGTCGGCAGCGCTGTGCTGGTGCGGGTGTTGCGCGACTCACGCTCGATCGGGCCGGCCGCGCAGGAGCTCGTCAGCGGCCTGCTCTCCGTCGCACCCGCCGCGCTCGCGCTGCGCGGTTCCGACGTCGCCGCGTACCATGGCGCGGAGCACATCTCGATCGGGACCTACGAGCAGGGCAAGCGAGCGACCAAGGAGCACGATCGTTGCGGCTCGCATCTCCTCGGGCCGCTGCTCGCGACCACCACGATCGGCAACACCCTCGCGGCCCGCGCGCCGGCGCACGTCCGCGCCCCGGCCAGGCTCGGTGCGCAGCTGGTCGCAGTGGCCGCGTCGACCGAGATCTTCGGCTGGATGGTGCGTAATCCCGACACGCGGCTCGCCCGTCTGCTGGCGAAGCCGGGGCACGAGCTGCAGCACCGGCTGGCGACGGCGGAGCCGACCCCTGAGCAGGTCGAGGTCGCGGAGGCCGCTCTCGCAGCGTGCCTCGAGCTCGAACGAGAGTAGTGGCCCTCAAGGTACGAACCCGGGAGCGGCTCCCGCCGGAGATCTTCGACCTTCCCGTCGAGAAGATGCGCGCCGGTTACTACGCCGACGCGTACTTCAACCACGCCCGCGCGACCTTGCTGCACGACGGCCGCCACCCGCGGGTCGTGATGCAGGTCTTCCAGAAGAACGACGCCTACCTCGGCGGCATGGACGAGGCGATCGCGATTCTGAAGCTCTGCTCGCACGACTGGGACGAGCTCACCGTGCACGCCCTCTACGACGGCGATCGCGTCGAGCCGTGGGAAACCGTGATGACGATCGAGGGCAACTACACCCTCTTCGCGCATCTCGAGACGGCGTACCTCGGCGTCCTTGCGCGGCGGACGCTGATCACGACGAACGTCGTGCGCCTTCTGCGGGCTGCGAACGGCAAGCCGATCATCTTCATGCCGGCGCGACACGACCACCACCGCGTCCAGACGGGCGACGGCTACGCGGCGTATCTGGCGGGCAAGATCGTCGGCACGCCCATCGGCGTCACGACCGACGAACAGGCCTCCTGGTGGGGCGGCCGCGGAATCGGTACGGTGCCGCACTCGCTGATCGCCTCCTACGGCGGCAACACCGTGCTCGCCGCGACGAAGTTCGGTGAGTGGGCGTCGGACGACATCAACATCACGGTGCTCGTCGACTTCGAGAACAACTCCGTGCAGACAGCGCTCGAGGTGGCGCGCGCGCTCGGCCCGAAGCTCTGGGGCGTTCGCCTCGACACCTCGGAGATGCTCGTCGACCGCTCGCTCTGGGAGGAGCTGGGGGACTTCAAGCCGACGGGCGTGAACGAGCGTCTCGTCCGCAAGGTGCGCGACGCACTCGACAACGACGGCTTCGAGCACGTGAAGATCGTCGCGTCGGGCGGGTTCACGATCGACAAGATCAAGGAGTTCGAGGAGAAGCAGGTGCCCGTCGACGCCTACGGCGTCGGCTCGTCGCTGATCCGCGGCTCGAACGACTTCACGGCGGACATCGTCCTCACCGACGGGCGGCCCTCTGCCAAGGTCGGGAGGATGTACAGGCCGAACCCGCGACTCGAGCTCGTCACGTGAAGGTCCTCTGGGACGTCGACACGCAGATCGACTTCATGCTGCCCGAGGGGAAGCTCTACGCCCGCGGAGCGGAGGAGACGATCCCGGCGATGAAGGTCCTCGTCGACGCGGCCCGGGCGGCCGGTGCCGTGCACGTCGCCTCTGCGGACGACCACGAGCTCACGGACGCAGAACTCTCGGACACGCCCGACTTCAGCACGACGTATCCGCCGCACTGCCTGCGGGGAACGCGGGGCGCGCGCAAGATCCCCGAGACCGAGCAGGAGGATCCGATTCCGATCACGCTCGCTCCGCTGCCCGAGCGCTACTTCGCCGGACGCGAGTTCCTGATCCTGAAGAAGAGCTTCGACGTCTTCACGAATCCCAACACGGAGCGACTGCTCGAGTGGCTCGATCCCGACGAGGTGGTCGTCTTCGGGGTCGCGACCGACGTCTGCGACGACGTTGCCATCCGCGGCTTCCTGGCGCGCGGCCTGCGCGTCTCGTTCGTGGAGGACGCCGCCAAGGGCCTCGACGACGAGCGTGTGTCGATCTGCACGACCGCGTGGCGTGAGCAGGGGGTCGAATTCACCACCGCTGAGGGAATCGCCGCGGGTTTCTAGCCGCTCAGGTTGACGCGAGGCCTCCCGTGCAGATGATGAGAGAGGGATGCCGGGGGTGGATCTTCATCACTACATGGTTCAGCTCAGGGACTTCGTGGTCGACTGGTGGCCGCTGCTCGGCCTGAGCTTCTACTGCCTGCTGATCTACATCTTCTGGCGCATGTTGCAGCTGATGCCGCGCGTCAAGCCGGCGGAGGTCATCGTCGACCCGCGCACCGCGATCGAGTGGGGCGACATCGCCGGTGCCGAGGAGGCGAAGGCGGAGCTGCTCGAGATCGTCGAGTTTCTGCGTGACCCGCGTCGCTTCGAGGAGCTGGGCGCCGTCGTGCCGAAGGGCGTCCTCCTCTACGGGCCGCCCGGAACGGGCAAGACGCTGCTCGCCCGCGCGGCGGCGCACGAGTCGGGCGCGAAGTTCTACGCGCAGAGCGCGTCAGCCTTCGTCGAGATGTTCGCGGGTCTCGGCGCGGCGCGCATTCGCAAGCTCTTCGCAGAAGCGCGCAAGCACGCACCGTCGATCATCTTCATCGACGAGCTCGACGCGGTCGGCACCGCGCGCACAGGCAACAGCTTCAACCGCGAGCAGGACCAGACGCTGAACCAGCTTCTCGTCGAGCTCGACGGGTTCGCAACGGGCGACCAGGTCGTCGTCATGGGCGCGTCGAACCGGCTCCAGGATCTCGATCCCGCCCTGCTACGGCCGGGTCGCTTCGACCGGCAGCTGCTCGTCGCGCCGCCCGACCGAGCCGGACGAGAAGCAATCTTGCACGTGCACACCCGGCGCAAGCCGCTCGCCTCCGACGTGCAGCTGGACGTGATCGCGCGGCAGACGTCCGGTCTCACCGGCGCCGACCTCGCGAACATCGCGAACGAGGCGGCGATTCTCGCCGGCAGGCGAAGCGCGAAGTACGTCAGCGGCCTCGACTTCGACAATGCACTCGAGCGGGTCGTAGCCGGACTGCAGCAGAAGAAGATGCTCACCGACAAGGAGCGCCGGATCCTCGCCTACCACGAGGCGGGTCACGCGTTGATGTCGCACCTCATGGGCGAGGTCGGAGATCTGCAGAAGGTGACGATCGTGTCGCGCGGGACGGCGCTCGGCTACACGCTCCACCTGCCGAGCGAGGATCGCTACCTGGAGTCGAAGGAAGAGCTGATCGACATGCTCAAGATCGCGCTCGCAGGCAGGGCCGCGGAGCAGGTCGTGTTCGGACGGGTGACGAACGGGGCGGCGAGCGATCTCGAGCGGGCGACGCAGATCGCGCGTGCAATGGTCTTCGAGTGGGGCATGTCGGAAGGGGTCACGTCGCGGACGCTGCGCGCCGACAACTACGCGCTGTCCGAGGAGACGAAGCGCCTGCGCGACAGCGAGCAGGCGCACCTGACGGACGGCGCGTATGCCGAGGCCGTCCGGCTGATCGAGAAGCACCGCGCTTCGCTCGACCGGCTCAGCCAGGCGCTGCTCGAGAAGGAGACGCTCATGCGCGAGGAGGTCCTGCTCCTCCTCGCCGACGTCGAGCCGGAGTCGCGGGCCTCCGAGACGGTCGGCCAGCCGCGCGTCGTCTCGCTGCCCGCCGAGGCCTAGGCGCGGATAGCATCGCCCGCGTGCAGGCGCGGGGAATCCACCATCTCGGGGTCGCGGTCGAAGACCTCGACCGGGCCGTCGAGACCTACGAGCGCCTGTTCGGTGCGGAGGTCGAGCATCGGGCCACGGTCGAGGGCCAGGGCGTCCGGGCCGCCTCTCTGCGCGTCGGCGAGGGGAGGGTGGAGCTGCTGGAGCCCCTCGGCGAGGACACGCCCGTCGGCAGGTTCCTGGCGAAGCGGGGCCCGGGCATGCACCACGTCGCGTACGAGGTAAGCGACGTGCAGGTCGCGTTGGCCGAGCTCGCCGGCGCCGGCGCCGACCTGATCGACGAACAGCCGCGCGAGGGCCTCTTCGGCCTCGAGGTGGCGTTCGTTCACCCGGATTCCGTTCACGGTGTTCTCTCGGAGGTGGTTTCAGTTGGCTGAGCCGGAGCGAGTACGGATCGAGATCGCCTTCGACGGCGGCCAGATCATGGGTGCGCTGGTCACGCCGTCGAGTGCAGACGCGCTGGAGCAGGCACTGGGCTCAGCCGAGCTGCGCGCCGGCACGGGCGAGGCGGCCCTGGCCCTCGAGGCGGAGGACGGTCGGTACACGATCGCTCTGCAGCGCGTCGTGTACGTCAAGAGGTACGCGCGCGAGAGCCGCGTCGGGTTCGGCGCCGTGGCCCAGGGTTGAACCCGGGCCGTCCGGGGCACGTTCGAGCGTAATGGCGGAGAAAGCCACCCGGGCCGCTGCACGCTCTCCGAAGGATTCGCACGCACACGTGCGTGCGCTCGTCGAGCGCGGCCAGCAAGGCGATCGCGGCGCGCTCGAAGAGCTCTACCTGCTCCACTTCGACCGCATCTACAGCTACCTGCACATGAGTGTCGGAAACCGGCACGACGCCGAGGACCTGACGACGCAGACCTTCATGAAGATGCTGGAGTCGATCAAACGGTTCCGGTGGCAGTCGGCGCCGTTCTCCGCCTGGCTCTTCCGGATCGCTCACAATCTCGCGATGGACCACTTCCGGGCCACGCGGCGCTGGCAGCCGGAGGAGGAGGTCCCCGAGCCCGAAGGAGAGAGCGAGCCTTCGGCCGAGTCCGCCGCGCTCCAGTCGATCGGGCGGCAGAGCATGCTCGAGCTGATCGAGGACCTCTCGACGGAGCAGCAACAGGTGCTGACGCTCAAGTTCGTCTTCAGCCTGCCGAACGCCGAGGTCGCGACGATCCTCGGCAAGACCGAGGGTGCGATCAAGTCGTTGCAGCATCGTGCGCTCGTGTCGCTGCAGAAGCAGATCACCCGCGCCGCGGAGCGCTAGTGCCCCTTCCAGCAATACATTTCTGCTTCTGGCCCGCGATCACACGGCGCCAGAGTCCACCCTCTTCCTCAGCAAGGCAGTTCAGCCTTGCTTCGGTCGAGTGCGGCCTCTGGCTTGGTGCTCGCGACCCAGAAGCTAGGCGGCATTACCGGAACGGGCACTAGTGGCGCTCGAGGTCGGGATTGTCGGGCTGCCGAGCTCCGGCAAGTCGACCCTTTTCCACGCCTTGACGGGTGCGCGTGCGACAGGAGACGTCGGCATGGCGGGCGTGCCAGACCCGCGCCTCGCCCGTATCGCGGAGGTGATCCGGCCGCGCAAGGTCACGCCGGCGGCGATCCGCGTCGTCGAGGTGCGCGGGACGGGCCCGGAGCTGCTCGGGAACCTGCGCCAGGTCGACGCGCTCCTTGTCGTCCTCGACGGCTTCTCCGGCACGCGGGTTCCGGCCGACGATCTCGAGACGCTGCGGCTCGAGCTCCTCGTGGCCGACCGCGACCATGTCGAGCGTCGGCTCGATCGCGTCGCCAAGCAGGCGAAGTCCGGTGACCAGAAGCTGCGGCAGGAGGTGGCGGAGCTCGAGCGCGTCCTCGCGCACGTCGACGCCGGCGGCACCCTCGCCGACTGGCCGGGAGACCTGCCGTCGCAGCTCGAGCCCTTGACGACGAAACCGCTGCTTCCCGTCGAGAACGGTCCGAACGGCATCGACCTGAGGCTCGAGGCCGAGCTCGCGGAGCTGCCGGTCGAGGAAGCGGCGGCTTTCCGCGAGGACGCGTCGGCCCTGGAGGAGGTCGTGCGCAGGCTCAGCGACGAGCTCGGCCTGATCAGCTTCTTCACGGCGGGGGACAAGGAAACGCGCGCGTGGTCGCTGCGCCGCGGTCAGAACGCTCTCGACGCGGCGGCGACGATCCATTCCGACATCGCGCGCGGCTTCATCCGGGCCGAGGTGATTCGCTGGGACGACCTCGTCGAGGCCGGCTCACACGCGGAGGCGGCGCGGCGCGGCCTGCAGCGTCTCGAAGGCAAGACCTACATCGTCGAGGACGGGGACGTCCTCAACGTCCGCTTCAACCTCTGAGGCGCTCGTGACCGCGTTCGGGGAGCTGCAGGGAGGAGGCCCGGGCTCCTCCTCGCCCGCCCTCTAGCAGCAGTCGCAGCAACCGCCGCCGCAGCAATCCTCACAACAGCCGGGCATCTCGTTCCTCCTTTCGTTGGGGTACAGATGATACATTGAAATTCATCGATGCAAGCGCTGCCCGTTCTGCCCACGATCTGCTGTGGCCCCGAGGCCGCGCCGCTCTCCGAACAGGAGCGAGACGAGCTTGCGGCTCGCTTCAAGGCACTCGCCGACCCGACTCGGGTCGCAATCGTCAACTCGCTCTCGGCCGCCGGCGAGGTGTGCGTCTGCAACCTCACGGATGCGTTCGACCTGTCGCAGCCGACGATCTCGCACCACCTGAAGATCCTGCGCGAGGCCGGCCTCGTGGAGTCGTCGCGGCGAGGGACGTGGGCGTACTACCGGCTCGTGCCGGAGGCGATCGCAGCGTTGCGGGGAGCCCTCGGCGCGTGAACGTCCTCTTCGTCTGCCGCCAGAATGCGGGGCGCTCGCAGATCGCACAGGCGCTGTACGAGCGCCGGGGAGGAAACGCGCGCTCGGCGGGCACGACTCCTGCGGAGCACGTCCATCCCGAGGTCGCGGAGCTCATGCCCGAGCTCGCGCGACGCGTGCCGAAGCGGCTCGAGACCGCGGACGCGGAATGGGCGGATCTCGTCGTCACGATGGGCTGCGGCGACGCGTGTCCCGTCCTGCCCGGAAAGCGCTATGTCGACTGGGACCTGCAGGACCCCGCCGGCCAGGACGTCGAGACGGTGAGCAAGATCCGCGACGAGATCGAGCGCCGCGTCTCCGAGCTTCCGCTTTAACCGGAGGAGATCAGCGCCACGCCGGCGAGCGTCAGCAAGATGCCTGCCTCCTGTGAGCGCGCAACGCGTTCGCGTAGCACGATGCGTGCGAGCACGACCGTCACGATCGGGTAGAGCGACGCCAGCACGGACGTGATGCTGACGAGCCCGCTCGTCGAGGCCGCCGCGAAGAGGAGGTTGCCGAACATGTCGCCGAAGCCGATGAGCGCGAGCACCGGCACGTCGCGCGGCGGCAGCGCGACGACCGGACGCCGGAGAGCGACGACGGCGAGGATCACCGACGTGGATGTCGCGCGGAAGAAGAGCGCCGCCCACCAGAAGTCCGCGTTGCCGGCGGCGTGCATCGGCGGGAAGTAGCCGCCGAAGCCGATCGCGGCGAGGAGCGCGAGACCCACCCCGGCCGCGACGCGGCCGCCGCGCCCCGGCTCGCGCGAGGCGAGGAAGACCCCACCGAGAGCCGCGGCGATTCCGATCCCCTGCCACACGGACGGCCTTTCGCCGCTGGCGATGCCCGCGATCACGGGGACGATCGCGGAGATGCCCGCGATCGGCGCGACGATGCTCATGGCGCCGATCGCCATGCCGCGGTAGTAGGCGTAGAGCCCGAGCGTGCCCGAGATCGCCGCGGGAATCGCGAACAAGGCGCCGAGATCGGCCGGCCCCTTGCCGCGGATCGCGACGATCAGCGCGATGCCCACGAGCCCGCCGAACTGGACGTACAAGAGCGTCCGTAGTGCGCCGAGCATGCGCCCTTTCAGCGGACCGAAGAAGTCGGCGAAGCCCCACGTCAGGCTCGCGCCGAGCGCGAGAGCAACGGCCTGCATCCGCGCGAGCTACTCGGGAACCGGACGCGTCGCGGCGACAGCGTCGAGCTGATTCGCGTGGTAGAGCACCGCCGCCTCGGCGGTACGCGCCGAGCGCGCGTCGTGGTGACACGAGACGGCGTGGAGGAGCTCGGCCCGCGCGTCCGCCTGCAACGCGCTGCTCCGCTCTTCGACCATGCGCAGACCGAGGTGCACGTGGCCGAGCAGACGCCCCTCGGGGGTCTGCCTGAACGTCGGTCCGGCGGTCAGCTCGGCGATCCGCCCGACGTCGTGCAGCAGCGCCGCGGCCAGGAGCAGGTCGCCCCGCAGCCGCGGGTGCAGCTGTGCAGTCTCCCGGCACAGCGTCGTCACCCCGACCGTGTGCTCGAGCAGCCCGCCGGCGTAGGAATGATGCGAGTCCGCAGCGGGCAGGCGCCGCAACGACGCTCGTACAAGCTCGTCGGAGAAGAAACCGGTGACGACGGCCGCAAGCCCTGGATGGCTGATCTCGCCGGCCAGGAAGTCGAGGAAGCCGTCGAGCTCGTCCGCGTCGCGCCGCAACGCCGGAGCGAGGTCGGCGGGATCGGTCTCGGGGGCGGCCTCGAGCGTGCGCACGTCGACCTGCAACGTGTCGCGGAACTTCTCGACGCGTCCGAGCACGCGGACGGCATCTCCCTCCGCGAACCGCGAGTCGAGCAGCTCGACGTCGTGCCACACGCGCGCCTCGATGCGGCCACTCGGGTCGACGAGCTCGAGTGCGAGGTACGGGGCTCCACCCCGAGTGCGCAGCCGCTGCTTGCGCGCGACGGCGTAGATCCCCTCCACGACGCGCTCTTCGGCCAGCTCGGCGATGACGCTCACGGCCCAAGTCTAGGTCCGAACCCGGATGCTAGGGTCGCCGAAATGGCCGTGGTGAAGCCGTTCCGCGCCGAGCGCTACGACGAGTCGGTCGCCGGGCCGCTCGAGCAGCTCGTGGCGCCGCCCTACGACGTGATCACCCCCGGGGAGCGTGAGGACTACTTGCGGCGGAATCCCCACAACGTCGTCCACCTGACGCTGCCCGACGAAGAAGGGCAGGCCGCCCGCGATCTCGCAGGCTGGCGCCGGAAGGGTGCGCTCCATCGCGACGAGGAGCCGGCGTACTGGCTGCTCTCCCAGGACTACATCGGGCCCGACGGCGTTCCGAGGACGCGATCCGGGCTCGTCGCCTCGCTGCGGGTGGAACCGTACGAGACCGGGGTCGTGCTCCCGCACGAACGGACGCACGCAGGGCCGAAGGAAGGGCGGCTGCGCCTGCTCCGCGCGACTCGCACCCACCTGGAGCCGATCTTCCTGCTCTACGAGGGCGACCCGATCGCGCTGCCGGCGCGGGAACCGGACGTGCGCAGCGGCGGCGACAAGCTCTGGCGGGTCGAGGCGGCGCCGGATTTCGACGACGTACAGCTGCTGATCGCCGACGGCCACCATCGCTACGAGACCGCACTGGCCTACGCGGGCGAAGGTGGCTCGCCCTACCTCATGGTCGTGCTCGTACCGACGCGGCAGGAAGGGCTGACGATCTTCCCCACCCACCGTGTGGCGGAGCAGGTCGACGGGGCCCGCGGAGAGCCGATCGAGGAGCCGGGCGACGAGCTTCCGGGCGTGGTGCTCTACCGCGGCGGACAGTACGAGCTGTTGCAGGGCGACGGCCTCGACGTCGACGTGGTCGAACGGATTGCGCCGCAGGGCGTGAGCTACACGCCGCAGCGTGCCGAAGCGGTTGCGACGGTCGACCGCGGCGAGGCCGAGGCGGCGTTCCTCCTCCGCCCGACCCGGATCGAAGACGTCTGGGACGTGGCGAGGAGCGGACGGACCATGCCGCAGAAGAGCACGTACTTCTTTCCGAAGCTCACCTCGGGCCTGCTTTTCCATCCGCTTGACTGACTGGCTCGCCCTCTGCCGGGCAGCGGTCGAAGACGTCCAGCGCGTGCTCGTCGAGCTGCCGGCGCGCGCGGATCGCGAGCCGGTGGTGGGGACGGGCATGGGCGGCGACGAGACCACCGCGATCGACGCAGCGGCGGAGCGGGCGATCCTGGCGCGCTTCGAGGGTGTCGCCGGTCTCACGATCGTCTCGGAGGAGGTCGGGGTCGTCGGCGACGGCGAGACCTTCCTCGTGATCGATCCGATCGACGGCTCGCTCAACGCGAAGCGCGGGATCGGATTCTTCTCGCTCTCGATCGGCGTGGCGTCGGGACCCACGATGGGCGACGTGCACTTCGGCTTCGTCCACGACTTCGGCACAGGTGAGGAATGGACGGCCGTAGGGGGCGAGGGCGCCTATCTGAACGGCAGGCCTCTCGACGGCCAGCTGCCGAAGGAGCAGATCGAGATTCTCGCCTTCGAGGCGACGCGGACGGACTCCGTCGCGGCCAAGGCGGCCGCCGTCGTGGAGCTCGCCTACCGGCTCCGCATCATGGGCTCGCTCGCCCTGTCGCTCTGCCACCTCGCCGCGGGACGCGTCGATGCCGTCTGCTCGCTCAAGCCGGCCCGCTCAGTCGACATCGCGGCGGCGCAGCTCCTCGTGCGGGAGCGCGGGCTCGCGATCGACCTTCCGGACGCACCGCCCTTCGAGAGCGCGCCGCTCGACGTCGAGGGGCGTTCACGCGTCGTCGCAGCGGGAACGGCAGACCTGTGCCGGAAGCTCGCTCACGCACTGTCCACATAGGCTGCTCGGGCTGGAACTACGCGTCGTGGAGAGAGGAGTTCTACGCAGGCAAGCCGGCTCGTCTGTGGCTGCAGCACTACGCGCAGTCCTTCGACACCGTGGAGGTGAACAACACCTTCTACCGGTTGCCCCTGAAGAGCTCCGTCGCGCGCTGGGTCGAGGAGACGCCGCCCACCTTCCTCCTCGCGGTCAAGGCGAGCCGGTACCTGACGCACGTGAAGCGCTTGACGGATCTGGGCGCGGGAATCGAGCGCTACTACGAACGCCTCGAGCCGCTTGTGCGCTCGCCGAAGCTCGGGCCGGTGCTGTGGCAGCTGCCGGCGAACTTCAGGCGAGACGACGAACGCCTCGCGGCCGCGCTCGCGGCCCTGCCGAAGGGACGCCATTGCTTCGAGTTCCGCCATGCGAGCTGGTTCGTCGAGCCGGTCTACGAGCTGCTCCGATTGCACGGCGCCGGGCTCGTGATCGGCGACCGGCCGGAGGTGAAGGAGTTCCAGGCCTTCGAGTTCACCACCGACTGGACGTACGTGCGCTTCCACTACGGCTCGCGCGGCCGGCGGGGCAACTACAGCGAGTCCGAGCTCGAGGACTGGGCTCGGCGCTTCGAGGAGTGGCGCCGTGAGCTCCAGATCTTTGCCTACTTCAACAACGACTGGGAAGGCTTCGCGGTCAGGAACGCGCTGTGGCTGAAACGACGTCTGTCGTGATCCGCCCCGGGCGACCCGGCGAGGGCCCGCGGCTGAAGGAGATCGCCATCCTCTCCAAGGCGCATTGGGGCTACGGTCTCGACGAGGTGCGGGCGTGGGCGGATCGGGGCGACTTCTCGCCGGAGCAGCTGCGCCGGCTCGCCGTGTTCGTGGCCGAGGCCGGTCACGTCGAGATCGGCTGGGCCTCGCTGGAGCGAAGGCAGGAGGTGTGGTGGCTCGCCGACCTCTGGGTGCTCCCGGACTGGATCCGCCGCGGCGTCGGCAGCCGGCTCTTCCGTCGTGCCGAGACCTATGCGCGGGACCAAGGAGGTCGGCGTCTCGAGTGGGAGGCGGAGCCGAACTCCGTCGGCTTCTACGAGAAGATGGGTGCGAGACAGCTCCGGGAGAGCGGAAGCGAATGGGGGCGCACGCTGTCGGTGATGGGGATCGAACTCGATGGCTGAAGCCAAGGCCGTCAAGCTGACCTCGCCGGACCGTGTCCTCTTCCCCGAGGACGGGATCACGAAGGGCGACGTCTTCGAGTACTACCAGCGCGTCGGTCCGGCGATCGTCCCGCATCTGAGAGATCGGCCGTTCACGATGAAGCGCTATCCGCACGGCATCACCGGGGAGGCGTTCTTCCAGAAGCAGGCGCCGAAGCACCTGCCGAGCTGGATCCCGACGCGCCAGTTCCGGACGTGGCCGCGCGAAGGCGGCTCGAGGCTCGTCGACTTTGCGCTCGTGAACTCGCCCGAAGCCGTGCTCTTCATGGTGCAGAACAACTGCATCGACATGAACGCGTGGTACTCGCGCGTCGACAAGCCCGACCGGCCCGATTTCGTCCTCTTCGACCTCGATCCGCCCGACGACGGCTTCGAGCTCGCGATCGAGGTCGGCCACCTGATTCGCGAGCTGCTGGACGAGCTCGGCCTGCCCGGCTACGTGAAGACGAGCGGCGCGGACGGGATTCACGTCGTCGCTCCGATCACGCGGCGTTCGACCTTCGAGCAGACCTACGACTTCGCCGAGCGGGCCTCCCGCCTGCTCGAGCGTCGCCATCCCGGCAAGGTCACCACCGAGTGGCTGAAGCGTAAGCGCGAGGGCGTGCTCGTCGACCACCGGCAGAACGGGCACGGGAAGACGATCGCCTCCGTCTATTCCGTGCGCCCGAAGCCGGGCGCCCCGGTCTCGACGCCCTTGCGCTGGGAGGAGCTGACGGCGGACGTGCGGCCCCGCGACTTCGGGATGGAGCAGGCGCTCCGGCGCATCGAGGAGCACGGTGACCTGTTCGCGCCGGTGCTCGAGGACGCGCGGCCCCTCGCGCCCGCGGCGAAGAAGTTGGAGCGGCTAGGCTCAGAGTCGTGACCGAGCCCAGCCGCGACCTGATCATGAAGGCGCTCGAGCGCGTCATCGACCCCGAGCTGCGGCGCCCGGTGACGGAGCTCGACATGGTGCGCGACGTCGAGATCGACGGGGGCGACGTGCGCGTGACGATCGCCCTCACGGTCGCGGGCTGCCCGCTGCGGGATTCCTTCCAGCAGCAGGTCGCGGACGCGCTCCGTGACGTTCCCGGTGTCGAACGCGTCGCGCTCGGGTTCGACGTGATGACGCCGGACGAGAGACAGGCGCTGACGACGAAGCTGCGCGGCGGGTTGCACGAGCGCTCGAAGGGCCTCTCCCTCGACGCCTCGACCCGCGTCCTCGCGATCTGCAGCGGCAAGGGCGGCGTCGGCAAGTCGACGCTGACCGCGAACCTCGCCGTTGCGTTCGCACAGGCGGGCAAGCAGGTCGGCGTGCTCGACGCCGACGTCTACGGCCACTCGATCCCGCACGTGCTCGGCGTCCACCAGAAGCCCGTGCTCGTCGACAAGATGATCGTCCCGCCGGTGAAACATGATCTGAAGCTGATGTCGATCGGGTTCTTCCTGGACGACAACCAACCGGTGATGTGGCGGGGGCCGATGCTGCACCGCGCGCTCGAGCAGTTCCTCTCGGACGTGCACTGGGGCGCGCTCGACGTGCTCGTCGTCGACATGCCGCCGGGCACGGGCGACGTGGCGATCTCCCTCGGTCAGCTGCTGCCGCGCGCCGAGACGGTCGTCGTGACGACGCCGCAGCCCGCGGCACAGGAGGTCGCCTCCCGCGCGGGCACGATGGCGCAGAAGACGGGCATGCGCCTCGTCGGCGTGGTCGAGAACATGAGCGGTGAGGTCTTCGGCTCGGGCGGCGGCGAGCAGCTCGCAGAGGAGCTGGGCATCTCGCTGCTCGGCCGTGTGTCGCTCGATCCGCTCTTGCGCGAGTGCGGCGACACGGGCGAGCCCCTCATGGCTGCGGCACCGGACTCCAAGAGCGCCGCGGAGCTGCGTCAGATCGCGGACAAGCTGCTCGCGCTGGACCGCGGCACGATCGTCAAGCCGCTGACGCTCGTTTCCCGCTAAGGAAGGGCGGGCGCCGGACCGGCTTCGAGCGGCCCGTACTTCTCGTACGCTTCCCGCGGGGACGACGTCTCCGTCTCGACGCCGGCGCCGTGACGCACGGCCGCCTCGTCGACGGGGTAGCTCGCCTGCCCCTTGCGCGCGCCGACCGCCAGCACAAGCGCCGGCTCGTCTCCTGCCCCGACGATGACGTGCTTCGTCTGCGGCGGGCAGTGGACGAAGTCCCACGCACCCAGCGGCCGCTCCTGGCCTTCGACGATCAGCAGGCACTCGCCGCGGAGGACGAGGAAGTCCTCCTGCCCGGGCTCCTCGTGGTACATGGCCATCGGCGCGCCCGGCGGCAGGACGTTGAGGTTGATTCCGACCTGCTCGAAGCTCGCGTCGCCGTCTTCGAAGTTGCAGTAGCCGCCCATCTCGTTCCAGACCCAGCGCGCCTCGCGCGCGTTGACGATGAACCACTCGGCCATCACCGAAGTATCCTCGCTCCGTGGAGCCGCTGACGCGATTGGCCGCTCTCGGCTTCTCGCCGGACGCCGCCGGGACGCTCGCCGACCACTTCCTGGACGCCGAGCGGCGCGGCAAGCGCGGCCACGGTCTCGCGCGCGTCGAGTGGTTGGAGACGCTCGACGATCTCGATCCGGCAGCCGAGCCGGAATGCGTCGTGGCCGAGGCGTGCTACGAGCGCTGGGAGGGTCGGGGCGCACTCGGCTACCTGACGCTCGCCGCGATCTGCGCCGGCCAGCTCGAGGATCCGCCTGAGGCGGCCCGCCTCGTCGTCGCGCACGAGTGCTTTCCGACCGGGATGCTCGGGTACTGGGCCCGCAAGCTCGCGAGCGGCGGACTGCTCGCGGTGTTGACCGCGACCTCGCCGGCTCGGCTCGGCCATCCGGACGGCGGGCCGAAGCTCACGGGGACGAATCCGCTCGCGATCGGGATCCCCAGCTCGGACGGTAGGCCGGTCGTGAGCGACGTCTCGATGGGACGGGTGACGTACGGCGACGTCATCGCCGGCGCTGCCTCCGAGGAGGAGCTCGTCCCGTTTGGCGGCGAGCATGCGCACAAGGCCTTCGCGCTCGCGCTCGGCTTGCAACTGCTCGTGGACTCGCTCGTCGTCGACGGCTACGGCGCGGTCCTGCTCGTCGCCCGGCCGGCGGCGGATCCCGTCCCGGCTCTGCGGTCGCGTGCCGCCGGATTGCGCCTGCCGGGGGACGCGTGATCCACGCGCTGCCACCGGCGACCGTCGCCGGCGAGCTCGTGCGCCTGCAGACACGGCAGCATGTCGTCGCGTTGACGTTCGACGGCGGCGGGAACGCGGACGCCGCCGAGAACGTCCTCGCGGTGCTGAAGCGCGAGCACGTGGCCGCGACGTTCTTCCTCACCGGGCACTTCGTGCGGTCGTATCCCCTGCTCGCACGCGTCATCGGGCGGCGTTATCCCGTCGGCAACCACACGGTCAACCATCTCGACCTGCGGCGCCTCTCCACCGGTGCGGCGACACGGGAGATCACGAAGGCGGAGCGGCTGATCGACAGCGCGACGGGACGGGACCCGCGCCCGTACTTCCGCTTCCCCTACGGTGCGCGCGATCCGCGCACGCTCGGGCTCGTGCGCCGGCTCGGGTACGTCTCCGTGCGCTGGACGGTCGACACGTGGGGCTGGATGGGCGCCGCGCGGCAGACGGCGTCGGGTGCGACGCGGCGCGTGCTCACGCATCTCGTGCCGGGAGAGATCGTGCTGATGCACCTCGGCTCCTCGCGCGACCACAGCACGATCGACTCGAAGGCGCTAGCGGGCGTGATTCGAGCGGTGCGGGCGCGCCGCTACCGGTTCGTGACGCTGGCAGGTGTCCGGGCGCGCTAGTCGGTCTGCGTCCGCAGCGCCGCCAGCACGACGGGATCGATCCGCTCGACGCCGTCGACGCGCTCCTCGAGGTTCTCGGTGCCTGCCCAGTCGAGGAAGGCCCGGCCCAGCTCGCCCTCGTACCCGAGCCGCCCGAGCCGTTCGCGCAGCTCGGTCGAGAGGGCTTCGTCGACGTCGAGCCAGTCCTCGGGCGGCGTGACGCCGAAGAGCTCGTTGTGCAGCCCGAAGAGCCGGTGGAGCTCCTCGATCGGCCGGGCGTGGTCGTCGACCCGCAGGTCGACGACGACGTCCGAGAGGCTCGCATAGCCGCCGTCGCGCTCGACGACGAGCAGCGAGGCGGACTGCTGGCCCCGCCGGTCGCCGCCCGCGACCTGCGCGGCGGCCAGACATTCGATCAGCCGCTCGGCGAGCGACAGGTGCGCATTCCGCTCGAATGTGACGGCGAGTGCGTCCACCGTCTCCTGCGAGACGAGGATGTTGCCCTGGGCGGCGTAGCCGGTTCCGGTGCGGCCGCCCGCCCAGTCGTGGCACTTGTCTCCCGTGAAGGTCGCCGCTCCGCCCTGCGCGTCGACGATCCCGACCTGACGTTCCGCTCGTCCCTCGTCGGCCGCGGTCAGTGCGTCGACGACCTGCTGTGCCGAGCGCCCCTCCCTCAGCAAGGCGAGTCCGTCCGGCCCGTACCGCGGGTTCGCGTACGACTGCGTCGCGATCGCTCCGACGTGAGGCTCGGCCCACGGAACGACCGAGCCAACGGCGAGAAACTTCGACTCGACCCCCACGCCCCACTGTCCGGCCTCGAGGTCGCAGGCGACGATCGAGTACGTCGCGACGACGGGACTAGGGTCCATACGTCAGCGCGCGCAGGTCGAGCTCGAGCAGCTCACGCCGCTCGGGCGGAACGAGGGCGACCGCGACCTCCGGGTGCGCGAGCGCGGCCTTCACCTCCGCTGCCGACGCGGCGCGCACGACGATCGGGCGTCCGGCCTCGTGCGCCTTGTGGAGGGCGGCGGCGTCGGAGGGATCGTCGAGCACGAGGGCGTCGTCGAGCTCGAGCTCGCCCTCGACCGCGATCTCGGGCACACGCCGTCCCGTCGCGCCGAACCAGCGCTCTCTCAAAGCGAGACCGTGCCGCCGGGGTCGACCGCGAGCACCTCGACGTCCTTCGCCAGCCGCCGCAGCTCGTCCGGCGTCCCGGCGAGGAGCGGAAACGTTCCGTAGTGACACGGGACGACTCGCTTCACGCCGAGCAGCTCGCAGGCAACGGCCGCCTCCGGCGGGTCCATCGTGAAGTGGCCGCCGATCGGCAGGACGGCGACGTCGGGGGAGTAGATGCGTCCGATCAGCTGCATGTCGCCGAACACGCAGGTGTCGCCGGCGAAGTACACCTTCTTGCCGTCCTCGAGCTCGACGACGATGCCGGTCGCCTCGCCGAGATACGTGCCGTCGTCGGACGAGCTCGAGTGGAAGGCGTTCACGAGCGTGAACTTGAGGCCGGCCGCTTCGACGGTTCCACCCTTGTTCGGGCCCGGGAGCTCGTCCGTGTTCGCCCCCTGCCCCTGCAGCCAGCCCTTCAGCTCGACGATCGCGACGATCGGAACAGGACCGAGCTTCTTCGAGAGGTCGAGGACCGAGCCGACGTGGTCGGAGTGGCCGTGCGTGACCGCGATCACGTCGCAGCGGTCAGGTTCCTTCTCGGAGTCGGGGCACTTGGGATTGTCGAACCAGGGATCGACGTAGATGCGCTTTCCACCGGGCGAGTCGAGCCGGAAGGACGCGTGTCCGAGCCAGGTGAGCGAAGCGTCAGCCATAGGTCTCCTTTCTCTGGGGATGCGGCGCGGAGCGTAAAGGAACGTCCGCCGCCGGGGCGAAGCTTGGCGGGGATGGCTCGCCGCTTCCTCCCGGCCGCGCTCGTCGCTGTCGCCCTCGTCTCGGATACGAGCGGGTTCCATGGGCTCGCGCTCGTCTGTCTCTTCGGCGCCATCCCGGCGGCGTTCGTCCTCGCGCTGGACTGCTACGGCGACGCGCTCGCCGGCGGGTGCTCGCTCTTCCGCCCCGTCGTGGCGGGTCTCTCGCTCGTCCTGCTCGTCCTCAGCGCCGCCCTGCGCAGCCCGGCCGTCGCGGGCGGCGTGCCGGCGCTCGCCGTCTCGGCGCTCGTGTTCGCGCTCGCGCTCTATGTGGCGGTTGCGCTCGGCGCATTGCTCCCCGGCGCTCGCACGCTGCCGGAATCCGCCTGAAGCCCGGCAAGAGTGCGGCTAGCCGTACCGCGCGGGCCTGATCCGGCAGGTAGATCTTCAGTGTGCTCGCACGACTAGCCCACGTCGTTCACGGCCACCGCAAGCTGGTTGTCGGAGTCTGGCTCCTGCTCACCGCGTTCGGTGTGTTCGCGACAGGCCGTGTCGCCGACCGCTGGTTCGAGTCGTTCTCGATTCCGGGTTACTCCGCCTACGAGACGAACCAACGAGTGGTGAAGACGTTCGGGACGGGCGAACAGCCGCCGCTCGTCGCGGTCTTCCGGTCCTCCGGCGACGTGACGAAGGAGAACCTGGCACCGGCGATCGACAAGGCCACTGCCGTCAATCCGGGCTCACGCGTGAGCTCGTACTTCGACACCCACGACGGCGTCTACGTCTCGAGCGATCGTCACACGACCTTCGCCGAGATCTACCCGCCCGGGCAGCAGACCTTCTCGGGCGAGCCTCGCCTCGATCAGGTGCGGAGCGCCCTGCGGGCGAATGCGCCGCCGGGCGTCGAGACGCACCTGACGGGGCTCCTGCCGCTCTACGACGCCTCGAGCGGCGGCGGCGAAGGGCCGAGTGTGCTGACGGAGGCGCTGATCGGCGGCGTCGGCGCGCTCGTGATCCTCCTGTTCGTGTTCGGCACCCTGCCCGCGGTCGCCATCCCCCTCGCCATCGCCGTGACGGCGATCCTCAACACGTTCACGCTCGTCTGGGGGCTGACCTACCTGACCGACGTGTCGATCATCGTGCAGTTCCTGATCGCGCTCGTCGGACTCGGCGTCGCGATCGACTACGCGCTCCTGATGATCTTCCGCTTCCGCGAGGAGCTCGCCGCCGGCGAGGACGTCGAGACGGCGCTGGTGGAGACCATGACGCACGCAGGCAGGTCGGTCATCGTCTCGGGTTCGACCGTAGCCGTCGGGCTGCTGAGCATGGTCCTCCTGCCGCTGCCCTTCATCAGGTCGATCGGCATCGGCGGCATGCTGATTCCTGCCGTGTCGGTGATCGTCTCGGTCACACTGCTGCCGGCGCTGCTCTCGCTGCTCGGACACCGCATCAACAAGCTCCGTGTGATGCCGAAGCGCTTTGTCGCGGTCAGCCACCCCGAGACGGGCTGGTGGGGCAAGTGGGCGCGCCTCGTCCTCCGCAGGCCGCTTCCGGTTGCGGCCGTCGGCGCGGTGATCGTGGGCGTGCTCCTCGTGCTCGGGTCGCAGCTGAATCCGAGCGAGGCACAGGCGAAGGACTTCCCGGGCAAGGGGGATGCGATCACGGGTCGGGACCTGCTTGCGGACGCGGGCATCTCGGCCGGGGTGATCAAGCCCTTCGTCGTTCTGACCAGAGCCGGAGAAACCGGCGCGGTCGTGGACAGCCTGCGCGGCGTGCAGGGTGTCGCCGGCGCGACAGCTCCTGAAAGCTGGCGTAAGGACGGCCTCGCCCTCGTCGAGGCGATCCCGAGCGTGGACGGGTCGAGCAAGGCCGTGCGTGGAACGATCTCGCGCGTGAAGGACGCCCTTCCCAGCGGTGCGAGTCTCGGCGGCGCTGCCCCAGAGGATCGTGACTTCGTGCACGCGGTCTACGGCAACTTCCCGTACGTCCTGCTGTTCGTCGTCATCCTCACCTACGTGCTGCTCGCACGCGCCTTCCGCTCCCTGCTCCTGCCGCTCAAGGCAGTGATCCTCAACCTGGTGTCGCTGGGTGCGGCGTTCGGGATCATCGTGTTCATCTTCCAGCAGGGGCACGGATCCGAGGCGATCTGGGGTGTGCACGCGACGCAGTCGATCATCCCCTGGATCCCGCTGATGATCTTCGCGTTCCTGTTCGGGCTTTCGATGGACTACGAGGTCTTCATGCTGACGCGCATGCGCGAGGCCTACGACGAGACGAAGAGCACACGCGAGGCGGTCGCCCTCGGGCTCGCGCGGACCGGAAAGCTCGTGACGAGCGCTGCGCTCGTGCTGATGTTCGCCTTCTTCGTGCTCTCGACGAGCCCGGGCACGGACATCAAGCAGTTTGGCATCGGGTTGGCGGCTGGAATCATCTTCGATGCGACGGTCATTCGGGCGCTGCTCGTCCCCGCGATCATGATGCTGATGGGACGCTGGAACTGGTGGCTGCCCGCCTGGGCGGCACGACCGCTGCGCACGCAGCCGAGCGAGCCGTTGCCGGAGGGCCGGCCCGCGACCGAGCCTGCCTAGAAGGGAAGCGACGCCGACGCGTGCTTCGCCAGGTCGATCAGCGGCTGCATGGCGAAGAACGAGCCGACCGTGACCACGAGGCAGGCGACGACCGCGGTCTGCAGCAGCGCGTCGCGCGGCGGTGAGCCGCCTAGAAGACGTGCGGGCTCTGCCCGCACGTCTGTCCTCGGCGCGAGTTGCAGGTCCTCGGTTCGCCGCATGAACATCGCCCTCACGAGACCGAGGTAGTAGTAGAGGCTGACGAGCGTCGCGATCACGCCGACGATCACGAGCCACGTCCAGCCGTGCCGGTAGGCGGCCGCGAACGCGTAGAACTTTCCGACGAAGCCGCCCGTCAGCGGGAAGCCCGCGAAGCCGAGCATGAACGCCCACATCGAGATCCCGAGCAGCGGCCGTTCCCAGCCGAACCCCGCCATGTTCTCGAACGTCACGGGCACTCCCAGCTCGCGCTCACGTGCGGCGACCACGGCGAACGAGCCGAGTGACATCGCCGCATACGGGACGAGGTAGTAGAGAAGCGCGCGCCCACCGAGGTCCGAGTTGGCGGACACCGCGATCAGCATGAAGCCGGCGTGCGAGACAGAGGAGTAGGCGAGCATCCGCTTCACGCCCTTCTGGACGAGCGCGGCGAGGTTGCCGATCGCCAGCGAGCAGACCGCGATGACGGCGACGGCGACCGTCCAGACGTCCGCGTCACCGGGAAAGGCCGTGACGAGCACGCGCAGCGCCACGACGAGCGCGACCGTCTTCGTCGCGGCCGACATGAACGCCGTCACCGGAGTCGGTGCGCCTTCGTACACGTCGGGCGTCCACATGTGGAACGGCGCGGCCGACGCCTTGAAGCCGAGTCCGGCGACGATCATCGCGAGGCCGAAGAGGAGCAGGGTGTCGTGCTCCTTTCCCGCGGCCGCGATCTCCGGGAGCCCGATTGCGCCCGTTGCTCCGTAGACGAGCGCCGCGCCGAACAGCAGGATCGCCGAGCCGAACCCGCCCACGACGAGGTACTTGAGCGCCGCCTCGAGGCCGCCCAGCCGGTCGCGGTCGATGGCGCAGAGAATGTAGAGGGAGATCGAGAACCATTCGAGCGCGAGGAACAGCGTCATCAGGTTGTTCGCGCCGACGAAGAAGAGCATGCCGGCGCCGGCGGCGGCGAGCAGCGCGTAGTACTCGCCGACGTGATCCCCCCGCCCGCGCTCGCGATACGAGATCGCGGTTGCGAGCAGCCCGGAGCCGGCGACGATGATCCCGGCGAGCTCCGTCAGGCGGTCGCGGCGGAACGCGTCGGCCACGACGCCGTGTCCGTGCGCCGACTTGACGTACAGGGCGACCGCGAAGCCGAAGGCGACGGCGTAGCCGAGCGCGCTCAGGGTCGCCGCAACGGGCTTGCGCGCGCGGCGAGGAACGAGCACCGCCGACAGCAGTGCCAGCGCGGCCGCGGCGAGGAGCGTGTTGACCGGTGCGAGGGCGAACCAGTCGATGTGCGGCCGGGCGAAGAAGGACTGAACCGCTGCGATCACTTCAGTCCCTGTTCGATCTCGCTCTGGCCGTGGTCGCCGCGGAAGGAGTGCTGCGTGACCGCTGCGGGCCAGGCGGAGAGCGCGAGCAGGCAGGCCACGAGCGGCACGACGACCGCGAGCTCCGCCGGGCGGAGATCGAGCGCCGAGTCCGAGACGGCGGGCCCGACGTCTCGGTGGAGGATGGCCGAGATCAGGCGCAGCACGTACGCGGCCGCCAGGACGATCGCCACCGCTCCCACGACCGACCAGCCCCAGCCCTGGCGGAAGACGCCTGCCAGGATGAGGAACTCGCCGGCGAAGGCCGACGACAGCGGCACCGCGAGTGCGATCACCCCGGTCGTCATCAGCACGGTCGCCAGTGCCGGCCGCCCCCGCGCCATGCCGCCGAGACGTGAGAGGTCGCCGGTCAGCGTCCGGCGCTCGACCATCCCCGCGAGCAGGAAGAGCGTGGTCGAGATGAGGCCGTGGTTCACCATCTGCAGCACCGAGCCGTCGAGCCCGAGGTCGTTGACCGCGAAGAGCCCCATCGTCACGAGCCCCATCTGTGCGAGTGACGAGTACGCGACCACGCCGCGGATGTCGGGCGCCCTGAAGGCGAGCAGTGAGCCGTAGATCAGCCCGATCGCGGCGAGGGCGAGGATCGGCGCCTGGTAGTGCTGAACCGGCTCGGGGAACTTCGCGATCGCGATGCGGAGGAAACCGTACGCGCCGGCTTTCGACACGACGCCCGAGAGGATCGCCGCGACCTCGGGCGACGACTCGCGATATGCGTCGGGCAGCCATCCGTGGAGCGGGAAGAGCGGCGCCTTGATCGCGAACGCCGCCACGAAGCCGAGAAAGATCCAGTTGCTCGAGCTCTGACCGATCTGAACCAGGTCGAATGTGTTCTCGGAGAGTCCGTAGACGATGATCGACGCGAGCATCAGCAATGACCCGGCCATCGTGTAGAGGACGAACTTGAGCGTTGCGCCCATGCGGCCGGGGCCGCCCCAGACGCCCACGAGGACGTAGAGCGGAATGAGCATCGCCTCGAAGAAGGCGTAGAAGAGCAGCAGGTCCTGCGCGCAGAAGACGCCGACGATCGCGCCGGTGAGGAACAGCATCAGTCCCATGTACGCGCGCGTCCGCTCTCGACCAGCCCAGAAGCCGTAGGCGATCGCGGCCGCCATCGCCACCACGGTCAGGCCGACGAGCCAGATCGAGAAGCCGTACACGCCGACGTGGTACGAGACGTGCAGGTCGCTGAACCAGGTCCGCTGCTGCGCGAACTGCAGGCCACCCTCGGCGAAGTCGTACCGAACGAGCGCCTGGATCCAGAGACCGACCTCCGCCAGCGCGGCGAGCAGCGCGAGCGCGCCCGCGGAAATGTCGTTCAGCGGCAGCACCCAGATCACGAAGGCCGCGGCGAGCGGGAGCAGGATCAGGACGGTGGTCATGGCAGGGTCATCACTTCACCGCGACGAAGACGATCGCAAGGACGGCGACGCTCGACGCAATCGCAAGCGCGTATGTGCGGAGCAAACCGGTTTGCACCTTGGCGACGAGCCGGCCGAGGTCACGCGTGTCCTGCCCGAGCGACGCGGAAGACTCGGCGATGAGGGGATCCTCGACCCAGCGGTAGAGACCCTTCGCCGCCCACACGGTGGGGCGGTAGAAGAGCGCGTCGTACAGCTCGTCGAAGTAGAACTTCCGTTCCAGGATACGCTGGCCGAACGCGAAGCGCGGCACGGCGAACCGGCGCACGCCGTAGAAGATCCAGGCGACGTAGATGCCGCCCAGGCCGAGCAGGAGCGCGAGCGCCGACGTGACCCACTCCTGCCAGCTGGCCGGCGTCACCGTCGGTTCGGCAGCCGTCTGCAGCCAGGTCTCGATCGGATGCCAGAGCGGCGCCCACTGGATCCAGCCGCCCACGAGGGAGAGCACGGCGAGGACCGCGACGGGCGCGGCGAGCGTGACGCCGACGACGTCGCGCGGGAGCGCGTGGAAGTGCTCGCGCACGAACGGGCTCGGCTCGCCCCAGAAGACGAGGAAGAGCAGCCGAAACGTGTAGAGGCCGGTGAGGAACGTGCCCGCCAACCCGGCGACCCACAGCACGTACCCATAGGCGCCATGGTCCATCGCGGCGGCGAGGATGGAGTCCTTCGAGAAGAAGCCCGCGAACGGGAAGATGCCGACGAGGGCGAGCGAGCCGACGAGGAACGCCTGATACGTGCGCGGCATCAAGTCGCGCAGGCCGCCCATCTTGCGGATGTCCTGCTCGGCGGTGAGCGCGTGGATGACGATGCCGGCCGCCATGAAGAGCAGCGCCTTGAAGAAGGCGTGCGTCATCAGGTGGAACATCCCGTTCGCGTACGCGCCGAGGCCCGCGCCGAGGAACATGTAGCCGATCTGGGACATCGTCGAGTAGGCGATCACGCGCTTGATGTCGACCTGCACGAGCGCAACCAGCCCGGCGATCAGCAGCGTGCCCGCGCCGAGGCCCGCGGCGAGGTCGGCGACGTGCGGCGCCGACTCGAAGATCGCGTGCGTGCGGACGATGAGGTAGACGCCGGCCGTGACCATCGTCGCCGCGTGGATGAGCGCGCTGACCGGCGTGGGCCCTTCCATCGCGTCGGGCAACCAGGTTTGGAGCGGCAGCTGAGCCGACTTCGCGACGGCGCCGCCGAGCAGGCCGAGAGCGACGAGCGTCGCGACGGTGGAGCTGTACTCGCCGCCGAGGATGCCGAATTCGAGTGAGCCGGCCTTCTTGATCAGCAGGAAGAGCGCCAGCGCCATCGTGGCGTCGCCGATCGCGTTCATGATGAACGCCTTCTTGGCGGCCGCGATCGCGCTCGGGCGCTCGTGCCAGAAGCCGATCAGGAGGTACGACGAGAGGCCGACCATGCCCCAGCCCGCGAGCAGCAGCAGCAGGTTGCCGCCCTGAACGAGCAGGAGCATCGAGAACACGAAGAGCGCCATGTAGGCGAAGTAGCGGCGCTCCTCCGGGTCGCCGTCCATGTAGCCGATCGAGTACGCCACGATCAGCGCGCCGACGCCGGAGACGATCAGCATCATCATCACGCTGAGCGGGTCGACGAGGATCTCGAAGCCCGAGCGGTACGAGCCGCCGCTGATCCACGTCCACGCCGTCGAGACGACCGCGCGCTGCTCCGGTTCGCGGCCGAGCAGCGAGACGAACGTCGCGACGGCTCCGCCGAACGCGACGAAGCAGGAGAGCGTCGCGAGGTAGCCGGCCGTGCGGCGCGAGATCCGCTGCCCGGCGAGCGTGATCGCGCCGGCCGCCGCCAGCGGCGAGAGGAGGCAGGTCCAGGCGCCGTAGATCATCTAGTGCCCCTTCCAGTAATGCCGCTTTGTGTTGCTGGAAGGGGCACTAGCCGCGTAGAGAGCTCAGCCGGTCGACGTCGAGTGGAACGCGCTTGCGGTTGAGCGCGACGATGAGGCCCAGGCCGACGACGACCTCGGAGGCTGCCACGGCCATCACGGCGAGCGCGAAGATCTGTCCGTTGCCGTCGTTCAGGTGGCGCGCGAAGGCGATCAGGGCGAGGTTAGCGCCGTTCAACATGATCTCGATCGAGAGCAGGACGATCAGCGGGTTGCGCCGGATGAGGACGCCGAGCGTGCCCGTGCCGAAGAGAAAGCCGGCGACCGCGAGGTACCAGGCGGTGTCGGGGCCGATCACAGCTCGTCCGCGCCCTGTCGTGAGTGCGCTCCGAGGATCACGCCGCCGATCGCGGCGACGAGCAGGACGATCGAGGTGATCTCGAACGCGAGCAGGTGATCGGTCAGGAAGAGGCGGCCGATGTAGCTCGGGCTGCCGAACGACCCGCCGACCTCGTGTGAGTGAGCGAGGCTGCCGCCCGCCTTCAGCCCGATCACGACGATGATCTCCACGAGCAGGGCGCCGGCGGCGAAGACAGCGCCCAGCGCCTGCCAGCTCGGCGCGGCGCCCCACGGCGGATCTATGCGCGGGCCGATGTACGCGATGACGAAGAGGAACATGACCATGACGGCGCCCGCGTACACGAGCACCTGCCCGGCCGCGACGAACTCCGAGGACAGCAGCAGGTAGAGCACGGCGAGCGAGCCAAGGTTCCCGATCAGCGCCAGCGCCGAGTAGAAGGGATTGGTGAACGAGACGACGGCGACGGCCGAGGCGAGGCAGGCGAACGCGGCGCCGACCCACACTGCCCATACGAGCACGTTGCCGACGCTCGCCAAGACCACTACGAGTGCTCCTTGTAGTACGGGATCGGCGTGTCGTAGAGGTCGCGGTCGGCGACCGGGATCTTCTTGATCGGCTCGGCGAGCAGCATGTCTTTCGTGTAGATGAGGTCGTCGCGCGAGTACTCCGAGATCTCGTACTCGTTTCCCAGCGTGATTGCGTCGAACGGGCACGCGAGCTCGCAGTAGCCGCAGAAGATGCAGCGGCTCATGTTGATCTCGTAGATGCGTGCGTAGCGCTCGCCAGGAGAAACCCGGTTCTCCGGCGTGTTCTCTGCCGCGACCACCCGGATGCAGTCCGCGGGGCAGGCGGCGGCGCAGAGCGAGCAGCCGACGCACTTCTCGAGCCCGTTCTGATGGCGGTGGAGCCGGTGGCGCCCGCGGAAGCGTGGGTAGACCGGCCGCTTGTACTCCGGGTACTGCTGCGTGATCGGCTTCTTGAAGAGCTGCCGGAACGTGACGGCGAAACCCTTGACACTGTCCAACGGTTGCGGGCTCATGCGCGCTCCTCGCGGAGAGAGGCGCGTGTCACGAGACCCACACCACCAGGAGCGCGGTGATCACCGCGTTGACGGTCGCGACGGGCAGCAGCACCTTCCAGCCGAAGCGCATCAGCTGGTCGTAGCGCAGCCGCGGCACCGAGGCGCGAACCCAGATGAACACCGAGACGAAGACGAACACCTTCAGGACGAACCAGAGCGGTCCGAGCGGCGCGTAGGGGCCGTGCCAGCCGCCGAAGAAGAGGGTGACGGCGAGGCCCGAGAGTGTGATCAGGTTGACGTACTCGGCCGTCTGGAAGAGGCCCCAGCGCATGCCGCCGTACTCGGTGTGGTAGCCCGCGACGAGCTCGGAGTCGGCCTCCGGCAGGTCGAACGGCGGGCGGCTCGTCTCCGCGATCATCGCGAAGAAGAAGACGAGCAGCCCCGCGAGCTGCGGGATGAAGAACCAGATCGTCGCGCCCTGCTTGTCGACGATGTCGACGAGATTGAGCGACTGCCCCATCAGCACGACGCCGAGCACGGACAGCGCGAGCGAGACCTCGTACGAGACGAGTTGCGCGCACGTGCGCATCGAGCCGAGCAGCGAGTACTTCGACTGTGACGCCCAGCCGCCGACGATCGCGCCGTACACGCCGATGGAGCCGAGGGCGAAGACGAGGATCAGCGCGATCGACACGTTCGCGATCTCACCGTCGACGCGGTAGTGCCAGATCTGCCAGCCGGCCCCGAAAGGGATGACTGCGAAAGCGGCCAGCGCCGTGAACATGGAGATCACCGGTGCGGCGATGTAGAGCGGCTGCCGCGCCGCGACGGGGAAGAAGCTCTCCTTGCGGATCAGCTTGATCAGGTCGGCGAAGGGCTGCAGCAGGCCGAATGGGCCGGCGCGGTTCGGGCCGAAGCGGTTCTGCATCCGGCCCAGGAGCTTGCGCTCGAGCCAGGTCGTGTACGCGAAGGCGACCATGATCAAGTTCACGATCACCGCGGCCTTGATCAGGGAGATCCACCACGGCTCTCTCACTTCGAGACCTCGACGGTCGGCTGCAGGTCGCCCGCGTACTCCTCGGGGACGCGCACCACCCCGGAGCGGAGCTCGCGGCTGAGCCGCGCCCGCAGCTTGACGGACGTCCCGTTGGAGCGGACGACGATCTCCTCGCCGCCTCGAACGCCAAGGGCTCGCGCATCCTTCTCCGAGAGCTCAACCTCGGGTTGTGCGCGCTGGAACTCGAGCTCCGGGACGCGCTCGACGGCCGGCCCGGAGAACAGAGGGCGGTACCGGACGAGGCGCAGGCCGTCCCCCTCGGTGCGCTCCTGTGGAACGTCGAGCGCGGCGGCGGCTGGCGTCGCCGCGGGCAGCGGCGCCCGCTCGCCGATCTCGCCGAACGGGATCCCGCCGAAGGCGATCGCCGAGACCTCGGCGAAGACCGTCGACGGATACGGCGAGATCTGGACCCCGAAGCGCTCGGCGAGCTTCGAGATCCATGCGAGCTCGTCGGGCGCGGGTGGAATGACGGCGCGGCGCAGGCGCTGGATCCGCCCCTCGAGGTTGACGTACGTCCCGTCGCGCTCGAGGTAGCTCGTCCCGGGCAGGACGAGGTCGGCCCAGCCCGCCGCGAGCCCGTGGAACATGGAGACGACGAGGACGCGCTCCGCCTGCTCCGCGAGCGCGCGCACCGCCGGATTCGCCGCCGCCTCGTCGCCGGAGACGACCAGCAGGCCGATCGGGTCGGGATTCGAGGCTTCCGCGTCGGACGCGCACGACCAGGCGTCGCAAACGCCGCGGGCGTTGGCCGTCTCGGGGAGGTAGAAGGAACCGGTTGCGCCGAGCCGCTGGGCGAGGGCGGCAACGGTTGCGCCGCCGTGCCCCCCGGGCCCGCACCAGACGAGCACGGCGTTGTCGGCGCCTCGCACGGCCTCCTCGTCGAGCTCGTAGAGGACGCGCGCACCCCGGCGCCGCGCCTCCTTGATCCAGAGCTCGACGACCGGCGCGCGCTCGACGACCGGCGCGTCGCCCAGCACTGCGACGAGGTCGGCGTCACGCAGGGCCGAGAGCGGGAGGCGGAACGCGTCGAGCGCGTCCGAGCTCTCCTCGGGGAAGAGGGCGGTGTGTGCGCCGAGTCCCTGGCGCATCAGCTTCGCGAGCGCGTACGCCTGCTCGACCGTCTCCGAGCCGGACAGCGCGGTGACGACTCGGCCGCCGGCCTCGCGCAGCAGGCGCTCTGCCTCGTCGAGCGCGCGCTCCCAGGAGACGTCCTCGAAGCCGCGCCGGCGCACGCGCAGCAGCGGATCGCGCAGGCGGTCGGGTGCGTGGAGGTGCTTATAAGCGAAGCGGCCCTTGTCGCAGAGCCACCCGTCGTCCACGTCCGGATGGTTGCGCGACAGGATTCGTCGCACCTTGCCCTCGCGGGTCGTCGCGGTGACGTTGCAGCCGACGGGACAGAGGCCGCAGACGGTGGGCACGTCCTGGATCTCCCACGGCCGGCCCTCGAACCGGTAGGTGGTCGAGGTGAGCGCGCCGACCGGGCAGAGCTCGATCACGTTGCCGCTGAACGGGTCGCGGTAGGGCTCGTCGTCGAACGTCGAGATCATCGAGCCCGCGCCGCGGTTCACCGCGACGAGCTGGCCGTCCTCGGCGACGTTCTCGCTGAAGCGCGTGCAGCGATAACAGAGGATGCAGCGCTCGCGGTCGAGCGCGATCAGCGGCGACACGGGAATGGGCTTCTCGAACGTGCGCTTCGGGAACGTCATCCGCGTGTTGCCGGGCCCGTAGCGGAACGTCAGGTCCTGGAGCGGGCACTCACCGCCCTTGTCGCACACCGGGCAGTCGAGCGGATGGTTGACGAGGATGAACTCGAGCGTCGCGTTCTGCGCGTCCGCGGCAACCTGCGACGTCAGGGCCGTGCGCACGACCATTCCGTCCTGCGCTGTCAGCGTGCAGGCGGCCTGCGGCTTCGGCGGCCCGGGCTCGACCTGGCAGAGACACATGCGGCAGGCGCCGACGGGCGGGCCGAGGCGCGGCTCGTAGCAGAACACCGGGATCTCGATGCCGACGGCGAGCGCGGCCTCGACGAGGCCGGTGCCCTTCGGGACCTCGACGGCCATGCCGTCGATCGTGAGCTTGACCGTCTCGGGCGCGCTCATGATCGAACTTCTCCTTGTGGCTCTGAGCCACGAACGAGGACACGGCTTGTCATGTCAGCACCGCCGCAGCAGGACTCTGCGCATGCAGTGCCACCGGAGCGGGCACGTCGTGCAGGGGCGACGACTCGCCGAACGGGCAGCCGCCATCCTCGACGTGGGCGACGAACTCGGCGCGGAACTTGTTCACGTAGCTCGCAATCGCGATCGCCGCCGTCTCGCCGAGGGGGCAGAGGCATTTGCCGTTGATGCGGTCGCAGACGTCGAGCAGCAAGTCGAGCTCGGACTGCTCCGCGTCGCCGGACTCGAGCCGGCGCAGGATCTGCGTCATCCAGCGCGTGCCCTCGCGGCACGGCGTGCACTTGCCGCAGGACTCGTGCTCGTAGAACTCCGAGACGCGGATGCCGAGCTGCACCATGCAGCAGCGGTCGTCGAGGGCGACGATGCCGGCAGAGCCCATTGCCGTGTTCAGCCGCAGCAGCGAGTTGAAGTCGTAGCCGACGTCGATCTCGTCGCCCTTGAGGATCACCGTCGAGGAGCCGCCCGGGATGACGGCCTTGAGCTCGCGGCCCTCGGGGATTCCGCCCGCGAGGCCGTAGATGATCTCGCGCAGGCTCGTCCCGTTCTCGATCTCGTAGTTTCCCGGCCGCTCGACGTGGCCCGACACCGAGACGACGCGCGAGCCGCGCGAGTCCGGCACGCCGAGCGTCGCGTACTCGGCTCCGCCCATCGCGATCACCTGCGGAATGGTCGCGAGCGTCTCGACGTTGTTGACGACGGTCGGAGACGCGTAGAGGCCCTGGATCGCAGGGAACGGCGGCTTCGTCCGCGGCTGTCCGCGCTTCCCCTCGAGCGACTCGAGGAGCGCGGTCTCCTCGCCGCAGATGTATGCGCCGGCGCCCCGGTGCAGCACGATCGTCGCGTCGCCGCGCAGGTCCGGCCGCGCCTCGAGCTCCTTCAGCGCCGCGACCAGCACCTCGTAGGGAGGTGTGTACTCGCCGCGGATGTACACGAACACGTTCTTCGACTCGACCGCGTGCGCCGCGATCAGGCAGCCCTCGAAGAAGCGGTGCGGGACGCGCACCATGATTTCGTGGTCTTTGAAGCTCCCTGGCTCGGACTCGTCCGCGTTGACGACGACGTAGTGCGGATTCGGGTTGGAGTCCGGCTTCGGGATGAACGCCCACTTTCGCCCCGTCGGGAAGAACGCGCCGCCGCGGCCACGCAGCTCCGAGGTGATCACCTCGTCGATGACGGCCTGAGGCGCCATCGCGCGGGCCTTCTGCAGCGCGCTGTAACCGCCGATCGCCTCGTACTCGGCGAGCTTCGTCAGATCGCGGTCGTCGGCGCCCGCGAGCACGATCGAGCGCGCGTCACTCGCCATCGCGCAGCTCCTGGACGATCGCCGGCACGTCGTCCGGCGTGACGAACCTGCGGTAGCCGTGGTCGACCGAGACGATCGTCGCCCAGCCGCAGCCGCCGAGGCACTCGACCGGCCGCAAGGTCACCGATCCGTCCTCGGAGGTCTCCCCGGCGTGGAGGCCGAGCTCCTGCTCGAAGCGCTCCAGCACCTGCCGCGCGCCGACGAGCGCGCACGACACGTTGGTGCACACCTCCACCATGTGGCGGCCGACCGGCGCGAGGTGGAGCATGTCGTAGAACGAGGCGACCGCTTCACAGAAGGCCGGCGTCGTGCCGAGCGCCTCGGCGCAGTCGCGCAGCGCTTCGGTGGAGAGATAGCCGTACTTCTCCTGTGCGAGACGCAGGGCCGGCAGCGTCGCCGAGCGCCAGTGCGGATACCGCGCCTTCAGCTCCTGGACCTCGTCGTAGAAGGCGCTCACCAGCTCGCCTCCGGCTGGCGATAGAGGGAAGGGGTCTGGGGGGAAGCCGTGAGGTTTCCCCGCTCTTCCTCGCCGAGGCGATCCCCGAAGAAGGGAGCGACGCTCACCGGTCGACCTCGCCCATGAGCGTGTCGAGGGAGCCGACGATCGCAATCATGTCCGCGACGAGCGCCGTCTGCATGCACGTCGCCGTCGCTTCGAGCGCGACGAACGACGGCGCGCGGAACTTCACACGCCATGGCTTCGGGCCGCCGTCCGAGACGACGTAGCAGCCGAGCTCGCCGCGCGGCGACTCGACGGTCACGTAGACCTCGCCCTCGGGGACGCGGAACCCTTCCGTGACGAGCTTGAAATGGTGGATGAGCGACTCCATCGACGTGTGCAGCTCCTCGCGCGGCGGGAGGACGACCTTGCGGTCGTCGGCGATCCACGGACCGGCCGGCATCCGGCGCAGCGCCTGGCCGACGATCTTCACCGACTCGCGCATCTCCTCCATGCGGACGCGGTAGCGCGCGTAGACGTCGCCCTCCTGGTACACGGGGACGCGGAAGTCGACCTGGTCGTAGGCGAGGTACGGCTGCGCACGGCGCAGGTCCCAGTCGACGCCCGAGGCCCGCAGCACGGGGCCGGACTGCCCGAGCGCGATCGCGTCGGCGCGCGAGAGCAGGCCGACGTCCTGCGTGCGTTCGAGCCAGATCTCGTTTCGGTCGACGAGCGCCTCGTACTCGTCGATCGCGCCCGGCATCAGCTCGACGAACTTCGCGCACTCGTCCCAGAAGCCGGGCGGGACGTCCTCCGCGAGCCCGCCGACCTGGAAGTAGCGCGTGTGCATCCGGGAGCCGGCGACGAGCTCGAAGAGGTCGAGGATGCGGTCGCGCTCGCGGAAGCAGTACCAGAACATCGAGATCGCCCCGAGCTCGAGAGCTGCGGTGGCGAGCCAGACGAGGTGCGAGTGAAGTCGGTTCAGCTCGGCGAGGAGCATCCGCATCCAGGTCGCGCGCGGCGGCACCTCGAGATCGAGCAGCTTCTCGACTGCGAGGACGAAGACGAGCTCGTTCGCCTGGAAGGCGAGGTAGTCGATGCGCGGCGAGTACGTGATCGCCTTCCACCAGCTCTTCTGCTCCATGTTCTTCTCGAAGCCGGTGTGCAGGTAGCCGATGACGGCTTCGAGGCCGACGACCTCTTCGCCGTGGAGGTCGACGATAAGCCTCAGCACGCCGTGCGTGGACGGGTGGTTCGGGCCGAAGTTGACGGTGAGGACGTCCTCCGATCCGCGCGAGCCTTCCGCGACCTGCAGCACGGTCGGGATCGGAGCGGGGATGCGCGTCCCCGTGTAGATCTCCGGGCGTTCGGGCGCGAGCGCCACTACTCGGCTCCAGAGAAGCGGACCGGCTCGCCGCCGATCGGGTAGTCCTTGCGCAGCGGATGTCCCTGCCAGTCGTCGTCCATGAGGATGCGGCGCTGATTGGGATGGCCGGCGAAGGAGATGCCCATCATGTCGAAGGCCTCGCGCTCGTGCCAATCCGCGGTCGGCCACACCTGCACCAGGCTCGGCACGCTCTCGCCGTCGTCCACCCATGCCTGCAGACGCACGCGTGGTGCGCCGTCGCGGATCGCGAGCAGGTGGTAGCTGACCGAGAAGCGCCGGGGCTTCGGTGACGGAATGCGCTGGTACCCCTGGGTCGAGGGCTCGTTGAGATCGCGCCCGGCCGGCGTGCCGATGTAGCCGGACACGCCTTTCGAGCCCCAGCCGAGGTAGTCGGCGGCGGAGACGTCGGAGAGGAAGTCGAAGCCGAGCTCGTCGCGGAGATGCAGCGCCGCTTCGAGCAGTCGCGGCGCGTCGACGACGAGCGTCGTCTCGCCGTTTCGTTCCTGCACCTCGACGAGCCCGGGAACGCGCTTGTAGTTCAGGACGCGACTCCGCGCAGCTCGTACGCCGGCGGGATGCCGGCCATCACCTTCTCGTGCAGGCGGACGATGCCTTCCATCAGCGCCTCGGGTCGCGGGGGGCAGCCGGGAACGTGGACGTCGACCGCGACGATCTTGTCCACGCCCTGGAGCGTCGTGTAGTTGTTGAACATCCCGCCGGAGCTCGCGCAGGCGCCCATCGCGATCACCCACTTCGGCTCGAGCATCTGGTCGTAGATCTGGCGCAGCGGTGCGGCCATCTTGTGGACGACGCGGCCGGACACGATGAGGAGGTCGGCCTGGCGCGGCGAGGACCGGAACGCCTCCATGCCGAAGCGCGCGATGTCGTAGCGCGACGTGACGATCGACATCATCTCGATCGCGCAGCAGGCGAGACCGAACGTGTCCGGCCACATCGACTTCGTCTGCGCCCACGCGACCGCCTTTTCGAGGGTCGTGAGCCCGACTGCCTGCTCGAGCGCCGCCACTTCCTGCTCGAACACGCCGGGGCCCTTGCCCGGCCAGAGCAGGCGCTCGGACTGCAGCCCGTGGTCGCGCAGCCGCTCTATTCCCACTCGAGCGCGCCCTTCCGCCAGACGTACACGTAGGCGATCACGAGGATGACGATGAAGAAGAGGAACTCGAAGAAGCCGAACCAGGCCAGGCGGTGCAGGATCACCGCCAGCGGATAGAGGAACACGATCTCGATGTCGAAGACGATGAAGAGCATCGCTGTGAGGTAGAAGCTGATCGTGAAGCGCTGGACGCGCGGCGCCCCGGTCGAGACCCCCGACTCGAACGGCAGCTCCCGTCGGCGCGTACGTCTTCGCGGTCGGGTCGCAAAGGCGAACGAGAACCACATCATCGATGCGGGAATCATCAGCGCGAAGACCGCGTAGATGAGGAACGGCAACCAGTTGTCGAGCACGCGTGCCTCCCCTTGGAGCGCGGGAGAACCTAGCAGGTTCACCCTAGCCGCACGAAGGAAGCCAGAAACCGCTCAACCGTGCCTGAGACGAGTGTTACAAACTGAGGTTTTCGCGCGTGCCCTGGAAGCCTGACCCGTTGCTACGATCAGAGGGCGATGGAGCTCCAGGAACGAGTCATGCCCCTGATGAGCGTCACCGAGGCCGCGGCCGCGAAGATCAAGCAGCTGATGGCCGAGGAGACGGACGTCAGCGTGCTGCGCGTCGCCATCCAGGGCGGCGGCTGTTCGGGCTTCCAGTACGGGCTCGGCTTCGACCGCGGCGCGGCCGAGGGCGACCACGAGTTCGAGGCCCACGGGGTGCAGGTCGTCGTCGATCCGTTCAGCGCGCCGTACCTCAAGGGCGCCGAGATCGACTACGTCGACTCGATCCAGGCGGCCGGCTTCGCGATCAACAATCCGAACGCCTCGTCCTCCTGCGGGTGCGGCCACTCCTTCCAGGTGGAGGAAGGCGACACCGACGCGAACGTCGGCGGCTGCGGCTCCGGCTGCAGCGCCTAGCTCTCGCGTAGAGCCTTCGCGAGTTTGCGCGCCTCGTCGAGCGAGGACACGCTCAGCTGAATCCCGGTGTCTGCGCGTATTCCGTCGGGGTCGAAGCGGTAGTCGATGTACGGCGAGGCGTAGACCACGTCGTCGATCACCAGGAGGAAGTGTTGTGGCTTCTGCCTGCGGGCCCCGCGACGAGCCAGGGCCCTCGTGAGGCGTTCGAAGCGGTCCAGACCCTTTGCCGTGAACTGGATCAAGACGACCGGGCCGCCGACCTGCGGATCGATGTCGGCTCGGCTCGACCGGCGGTCGAGCAAGTCTCCGCTCAGGCGCGGCGCGCCGAAGACGTAGACGCTCTTCGCTGCGGGGTCAGGACACGCTTGCGGCTTGCACCTCAGGTCGTGCACACCGTGCTCGAAGGCGGTGCCCCGCTGCGCCTCCCAGTCATAGATCGTGAGCTCGCTTCGCTGCGCCCGGCTGCACCCCGTGCTCGCGAGCAGGACCAGGACCGCAACGATCAGTCGGAACATGCCTCGTTAGCATGCCCCTCGTGAGCGGGCGGCTGCGCGTGGCTGTTGTCGGGTCCGGTCCGGCCGGCTTCTACGCGGCCGGCGCGCTGCTCGACGCGGAGCCCCCGGTCGAGGTCGACATGGTCGAGCGGCTGCCGACGCCGTGGGGCCTCGTGCGGCTCGGCGTCGCCCCGGACCACCCGAAGCTGAAGACCGTCTCGCGCGCGTTCGAGCGCATCGCTCTCAAGCCCGGGTTCCGGTTCTTCGGCAACGTCGAGGTCGGCCGGGATCTCACCCACGCAGACCTGCTGCGCCTCTACGACGCCGTCGTCTACGCCTTCGGTGCGCAGAGCGACCGGCGGCTCGCGATTCCCGGCGAGGACCTGCCCGGTTCGTGGTCGGCGACCGAGTTCGTCGCCTGGTACAACGGCCACCCCGACTTCCAGGACCTGCCCTTCGACCTGAACGTCGAGCGGGCGGCCGTGATCGGCAACGGCAACGTCGCGCTCGACGTCGCGCGCATGCTCGCGCTGACACCCGAGGAGCTCGCGCCGACGGACACCACCGATCCCGCGATCGAGGCGATCGGAGCGTCCACGCTGCGCGAGATCGTCGTCGTCGGACGCCGCGGCCCCGCCCAGGCGTCGTGGACGACGCAGGAGCTGAAGGAGATGGGAGAGCTGGCAGGCGCGGACGTGAGCGTCGATACGGCAGAGCTCGAGGGCGCCGTCGCGGAGGACACGAACACGGAGCGGAACCTCGAGCTCTTGCGAGAGTTCGCACAACGAGAGCCGTCGGGCAGGCCGGTGACGGTTCGCTTTCTGTTCTTCCGTTCACCGGTCGCGCTGCACGGCGATGAGCGCGTCGAGTCGCTCGAGCTCGTGCGCAACCGGCTCGAGGACCGCGACGGCCGTCCGACGGCCGTGCCGACGGACGAGCACGAGATGCTCCGCTGCGGTCTGGTCTTTCGCAGCGTCGGCTACCGCGGCGTCGGTCTCCCGGACGTTCCATTCGACGAGCGGCGCGGGACGATCCGCAATGAGAAGGGTCGTGTCGTGGACGAAGCGGGCAAGCCCGTCGCGCAGGTCTACTGCGCCGGCTGGATCAAGCGCGGCCCGACGGGGATCATCGGCACGAACAAGAAGGATGCGACTGAGACCGTGGCCCACCTGCTCGAAGACGTCGAGGCCGGGCGGCTCTCGCACCGTGAGGACGTCACCGCCGAGGCCGTGGACGCATTTCTGGCCGAACGCGGCGTTCGCGCCGTGCTCTACCCGGGCTGGACGTCGATCGACGAGCTCGAGCGGGCCGCGGGCGAGAAGCTCGGACGCCCGCGCGTGAAGCTACGCACCTGGGACGAGCTGCTCGAGGCGGCGGAGCGCGTCACCGCGGAGACCGCGCAGTGAATCTTCGCTAGTCATTCATTCAGGACCGAGCTAAGCTCGGGCCTCCACCGGGGAAGAGGAGGGGGACACATGAGCAAAAGACTCGTCGTGGCCGTGCTCGCGGCCCTGACTTTCGCGTTCGGGGCGACGGCTGCCCAGGGAGCGCCGCGGGTTCAGACGCTCGCGAACATGTCAAACGACGGACCGGCCGACAACGGCGACAACGAGGTCGACGTCGCGATCAACCCGACGGATCCGTCGAACATGATCGCGGGCTGGAACGACTACGGCGTCGGCAACTCGTGCGGTGTCGGCTGGACCACCGACGGCGGCAAGACCTGGCAGACCGACTGGCTGCGCGGGATGACCCCCGCCGGCGGCAATCCGACGTACGACTTCGGCGCCGGCGACCCGTCCGTTGGCTTCCTGAACGACGGGACGGCTCTGTTCACGTGCAACGCGTGGAGTAACACGAAGCCGACGGCGATCTTCGTCACCAGGTCGACAGACGGAGGGCGCACGTGGGCGGCGCCGCAGAAGGTCGCGGATGCCGCGACGAAGGCCGGGAACCTCGACCATCCGATGATGACGATCGACCACTACTCGAACCGCGCGCTGATCGGGTACACGGGGTGGAGCGGCCTGCAGGCGAACTCGTTCGCGCTCGTCTCCAACTCGAGTGCCACGGCCTGGTCGGGCCCCTACCGGATCGCCGCCGACTACAAGTCGAATGCGCCGGACGTCTTCGACGTTTCGCTCGCGGGCGCGCCGGACGGAACGGTCTACGCCACCTCGGGCATCTGGCAGCACGTGAACGAATGGAACGAGCAATCCGTCGTGGTGAGCCAGTTGCGGCCGGGAGAGACGGCGTTCACGCGCAGCGTCAAGGTCCGAGACCTCGTTCCTGCCCCGATGACACTCCCCGGCGAGAGCTGGCGTACGTCGATGCAGGCCTCGATCGGCGTCGACGCCGCCGGGACGGTCTACGAGCTGACGGGCGACATGGTCGGCGGCAAGCTCCACATGTACCTCGCCAGGTCGACCGATCACGGCCTGTCGTTCCCGAACCAGCTGCAGCTGACGAGCGGGAGTCGTGACCAGGTCATGCCCTGGATGTCCGTGACCCCCGGTGGACGCGTGGACACGGTGTACTACGACTACGACGAGGCCACAGGCCTGATGGACGCCGTGTACGGACAGCTCCCCGCGGGTGCGTCGCTCCTGTCACGAACGCTCCTGCAGACCGGAATCGACGGTGACGCCCAGCCGCCCCGCGGGCCGGGACACTCGCCCTTTATGGGCGACTACCTCGGGGTCGACTCAACGGCGGGCCTCGTCGCACTCTCCTGGACGGGCAACGGCCCGGTCTCCCAGGACGTCTTTGCGGCGACGGTGAAGCCCTAGCGATCGGTGGTCGGCCTCCCCCGGTTGGGGGAGGCCGATCTCCCCCAGGCGAAGAAGATGTAGTGCATGGAGCCGCTCGTTGTCGAGTGCCTCCGCTGCGGTGGTCACAGGCAACTGAGCTCCGATCCGTTGCGGCAGGCCGATCGAGATTGCCCGCGTTGCGGGTACGTCGGCTGGGCCCCGGTCGACGCACTCAGCGAGGACGAGCGCCGCGCTCTGCGCGCCCGCCCGCTCGAACGCCGGCGGCTCAGAGTTGCTTGAGCGCCTGCAACAGCAGTTCCGGCTCGAGCGCGTGCACGGTGTTGCCGTCTCTGCCGGTCATGGTTTCGGCGGCGAGCAGCGCATTCAGGATCGCCTCCTCGGTCGCCTCGATCACCGCCTCGTAGAACGGCGTGATCTCGGCGTCCGAGAGCATGCGAATGCCGATCTCGCCCGTGGAGTCGAGTCCTCGGTTGCCGGTCGCGAGTGCGAAGAAGAGATCGCCGCTCGAATGTGCGGCGGTTCCGCCCATCCGGCCGACTCCTAGCCCCACTCGCTGCGCCAAGCGGTCGCACTGGTGCGGCAGCAGGGGCGCGTCCGTCGCGACGATGCCGATGATCGACCCTGCCTCGCCGCGGGTCGCCGGCTCGGGAATGCGACCCCCGATCAGCTTCCCGACGGGCACGCCGTCGACCCTGAAGCGTTCTCTCTGTCCGTAGTTCGCCTGCACGAGCACGCCGGCGACGTACGCGCCAACCGTCCGGGACGCGGTGCCGATGCCGCCCTTGAACCCGTGGCAGACCATGCCGGTGCCGCCGCCGACGCTCCCTTCCGCGACCGGGCCGCCGTCGGCATTCGCCAGCGCGGCGTGCACATGCTCGGCCGTGACGTGCTGGCCGCGAACGTCGTTGAGGAAGCCGTCGAACGTCTCGCCGACGACCGGCAGCGACCACGCGTCTTCGTCGGCCGACACGGCCGCGATCGCGTCCCGCACGACGCCGACGCTGAACGTGTTGGTGATCCCGATCGGCGTCGTCAGCAGCCCCGACTCGCGTACCCATTCCAGTCCGGTGAGCTCGCCGTTTCCGTTCAGCCGGTGAGAGCCCGCAAAGAGCGGCAGGTCGGGTGGAACGACGACGGTCACGCCGGTCCGGACGGCGCTTCCGTCGACGAGGGTCGTGTGCCCGACTCGCAGGCCGGCCACGTCCGTGATCGCATTGTGCTCGCCGGGAGTGCCGTCGCCGATGACGATGTCCAGATCCCGCGCCCGCACGACCGTCAGTAAACTCGATTCGATGGCCGAGACGGAGACGAAGCGCGAGCTCTGGGGCGGCGAGACCCGCAAGGCGGTCGAGAACTTCCCGGTCTCGGGTGAGCCGATCCCGCACTCGGTCGCACGCTGGCTCGGCAGGATCAAGGCAGCGGCCGCACGGATCAACGCCGAGCTCGGCCTCCTCGACGAGGACAAGGCGAGGCGCATCGCCGAGGCGGCCGACCGCGTTGCCGCCGGCGAGCTGGACGACCAGTTCCCGATCGACGTGTTCCAGACCGGCTCCGGCACGTCCTCGAACATGAACGCGAACGAGGTGATCGCGTCGCTCGCCGGGGAGGACGTGCATGCGAACGACGATGTGAACATGGGGCAGTCCTCGAACGACGTCTTTCCCTCGGCCGTCCATCTTGCGGCGCTCGACGAGATCACGAACGAGCTGCTTCCCGCCCTGCGGCTGCTCGCGGATTCGCTGCAGGCGAAAGCGGCGGAGTTCGACGACGTCGTCAAGTCCGGACGGACGCACCTGATGGACGCCGTGCCCGTGACGCTCGGGCAGGAGTTCGCGGGCTATGCGGCGCAGGTCCGGCAGGGCCACGAGCGCGTCGACTCGACGCTCGGCCGGCTCGGACAGATTCCGCTCGGTGGCACCGCAGTCGGTACCGGGCTGAACACGCATCCGGAGTTCGCCGAGCGCGTGAGGCGCCTGCTCTCGGCCGACACCGGCTTGAGGATCTCGGCTCCCGCCGATCCTTTCGAGTCGCAGGCTGCGCGCGACTCGCTCGTGGAGACCTCCGGGGCACTCAAGACCGTCGCCGTGTCTCTGACGAAGATCGCGAACGACCTGCGCCTGATGGGCTCCGGGCCGCGGGCGGGGCTGGCGGAGATCTTTCTGCCCGAGCTGCAAAAGGGCAGCTCGATCATGCCGGGGAAGGTCAACCCGGTCATTCCCGAAGTCGTCACACAGGTTGCCGCGCAGGTGACGGGCAACGACGCGGCGATCACGATCGGCGGCATGCAGGGACACTTCGAGCTGAACGTCTTCGTGCCGATGCTCGCGCGGAACCTGCTCGACTCGGTGAAGCTCCTCACGTCCGCGTCCCGGCTCCTGGCCGAGAAGTGCGTGGACGGGATCGAGGCGAACCGCGAGCAGTGCGAGCGCTTCGCCGAGCAGACGCTGTCGGCGGCGACCGCCCTGAACCCCTTCATCGGCTACGACAAGGCGTCCGAGCTGGTCAAGAAGGCGGCGTCGTCGGGCCGCTCGCTGCGCGAGGTCGCGCGCGAGGCGGGCGTCGCGGAGTCGGTGCTCGACGAGGCGCTCGACTACCGCGCGATGGCCAAGCCGCACGGCTGAGCCGCGCGGGCTCGAACGCTTACGGAGCGATGCCGAGCGGCGGCGGCGGCGGGCACTCCCGCACGAACCAGGCCGCCGGGACACGCGCCCGGCGCTCGCCCAGGCCAGAGGCGGTGATCGCCGATACCGAGCACGCCTCGAGGGCGGGGAAGCGAACGAGGAACACTCCGCGCGACCCCGCTCGAACCCGGACCGAGCGGATGACGTCCCCCGCTCGAACGAGGCGGAGCCGGACGAGCGTCCGGGGAACGAAGCCCGCGCCCTGAACCGTGAGCGCCGGAGCCGTCACGACCCGGAGCGTCGGCGCCGCGGCCGTGGCCGTCGCCGCGAGGGCCGCGGCGGCGACGCAGGCGGCGACAAACGCTGCGACGACGATCCGCATGGAAGGAGTATCGAGCCGCCGCGACCCCGGCGAGCGGTCCCCGAACAGGTTCCTTACACAGGTCGCGAGGCTGATATCACCCGATCGAGACGTTGATATCTCGCCCCGTTCGTGT
>DASTZS010000006.1:0-3922 GCA_035764165.1 Gaiellaceae bacterium
GCAGCTCCAGAACCGCGTCTCGTTCCGGCGTGCGATGAAGCGCTCGCTCGCCTCGGCCATGCGCTCGGGCGCACAGGGCATCAAGATCCAGTGCGGCGGACGGCTCGGCGGCGGCGAGATGAGCCGCAGCGAGCGCTACACGGAGGGCCGCGTGCCGCTGCACACGATCCGCGCCGACATCGACTACGGCTTCGCCGAGGCGAAGACGACGTACGGCCGGATCGGCGTCAAGGTGTGGGTCAACAAGGGCGAGATCATGCCCGAGGGCTACGAGGGGGCGCTCGGACGTGAGCGCATCTCGGAGGCCGACGGCACGCGCCGCCGCCGCGGCTCGAACACCGAGGGCCTTGGTGCGTCGCGTGAGAGCGGCCGCGGTCGCGGTCAGGACCGCGAGGGTCTGGGGCTCGTCCAGAAGCGCCGTCGTCCCGGCGGGCGCGGTCGCGGTGCCCAGGGTGGCCGCGGGCCGGCGCGCGAGCGTGCTGCGGCGCCCGAGACGCAGGCGCCTCCCACCGACCCGTCGGTCGAGACGCCGCCGGTGGAGACGCCGGACGTGACGCCGGAGACGGCACCCGAGGGGAGTGACACGTAGTGCTGCTGCCGCGCAAGACGAAGCACCGCAAGCAGTTCCGCGGCCGCCGCGCCGGCTACGCCAAGGGCCAGCTCGAGGTGCAGTTCGGCGACTACGGGATCAAGTCGCTCGAGACCGGCTGGGTCACCAACCGGCAGATCGAGGCTGCCCGGATCGCGATGACGCGCAAGATCCGGCGTGGCGGGAAGGTCTGGATCAACCTCTTCCCGGACAAGCCGTTCACGAAGAAGCCGGCCGAGACGCGCATGGGCTCGGGGAAGGGCTCGCCGGAGGGTTGGGTCGCCGTCGTCAAGCCTGGCCGCGTGATGTTCGAGCTGTCGGGCGTGCCCGAGCCGCTCGCCAAGGAGGCGCTCCGACTGGCGGCCCAGAAGCTCCCGATCAAGACGAAGTTCGTGAAGCGGGAGGCGGATCTCTTTGAGAGCTAGAGACCTGAGGGGAATGACCGACGAGGAGCTCGACGCGAAGCTCGGCGAGAGCCGGCAGGAGCTCTTCAAGATCCGCTTCCAGGCCGCAACCGGTGCGCTCGAGTCGAGCGCCAAGCTGCGCCACGCGAGGCGGGAGATCGCCCGCATCCTGACCATCAAGCACGAGCGGGCTGCCGAGAAGGTGTGAGGACAGAGATGGCCGAGAAGAAGCAGAAGAAGACCGACGAGACCGAGACCGCCGCCGAGGAGACTCCGGTGGAGGAGACGCCGGAGGAGCCCACAGCCGAGGCCTTGACCGAGGCTGAGAACAGCACGGCCGAGGCCTTGGCCGAGGCTGAGAACAGCACAGCCGAGGCCCTGGCCGAAGCTGAGAACAGCACGGCCGAGGCCTTGGCCGAGGACGAGAACAGCGCCGAGGCCGCGGAGCCCGTCGAGGAGGCGGCCGAGGAGGCCGTCGCAGAGACGCCTGCCGTCGAGGAGCCGGTCGCCGAAGCCGAGGTCGCCGAGGAGACGCCTGCCGTCGAGGGGCCGGCCGCCGAGGTCGAGGTCGCTGCCGAGGAGACGCCTGCGGAACCTGCGGAGGCGCCTGTCGCGGAAGCGGCGCCCGCCGAGCAGCCTGTCGCCGAAGCGGAGGAGACCGAGGGTCCGGAGCCCGCGGCCCCCGAGGCAGCCGCCGAGGCCGCCCCCGCGCCGCAGTCGGGCCCCAAGCCGAAGCGCAAGCGTCTGCCGCGCGCCCTGCGCCCGCAGAAGACGAGGCCGAAGCGCGTCAAGGCGACCGAGCGCAGGACGATCGTGCGGCTCGAGAAGCCAGAGCACGAGCGTGGCCGTCGCCAGGAGCGCCTGGGCACCGTTGTGTCCGACGCAATGGAGAAGACGATTGTCGTCCGCGTCGACGTCGTGAAGGCGCACCCGAGGTACAAGAAGGTCGTCCGACGGAGCGTCAAGTTCCACGCACACGACGAGTCGAGCCAGGCGAAGGTGGGCGACATCGTCCGCATCGTCGAGACGCGCCCGCTCTCGAAGACGAAGCGGTGGCGGCTGGCCGAAGTGGTGGAGGCGGCAAAGTAATGATCCAGCAGGAATCACGCGTCAAGGTCGCCGACAACACGGGTGCCCGCGAGCTCCTCTGCATCCGCGTGGTCGGAGGCTCGCACCGGCGCTACGCCCGTGTCGGCGACGTGATCGTCGCTACAGTGAAGGCCGCAACGCCGCAGGGCACGGTCAAGAAGGGCGAGGTCGTGAAGGCGGTCGTCGTCCGGACGAAGAAGCCCTACGGCAGAGGTGACGGCACGCTGATCGGCTTCGACGAGAACGCCGCCGTCATCATCGACAACCAGCTGAACCCGCGCGGAACGCGCATCTTCGGGCCGGTCGCCCGTGAGTTGCGCGAGAAGAACTTCATGAAGATCGTCAGCCTCGCCCCCGAGGTGCTCTAGAGATGGCAACCACCATGCGAATCAAGAAGGGTGACCTCGTCCAGGTGCTCGCCGGCAAGGACCGCGGCAAGCAGGGACGGGTCCTCGAGGCGCACCCGCGTCACCGCAGCGTGGTCGTCGAGAACCTCAACACCGCGAAGCGGCACACGAAGCCGCGCCCGATTCGCGACACGTCGCGGATGGGCGGCGCGAGCATCATCCCCGGCGGGATCGTCGAACGGCCGATGCCGCTCGACGTGTCGAACGTGATGATCGTGTGCCCGACGTGCAGGCAGCCGACGCGCGTGGGCGTCAAGGTCAAGGAGCTCAAGGGCGAGACGGTGCGTGTGCGCGTCTGCAAGCGCGACGGCTGCGGGCAGGAGATCGACTGATGGCCGCCACGGCGACGGAGACGATCGTGCCCCGCCTCAAAGAACGCTACGAGCGCGAGCTGCGGAGCGCCCTCAAGGACGAGCTCGGGCTGAGCTCGATCATGCAGGTGCCACGGATCACGAAGATCACGCTCAACATGGGTGTCGGCGAGGCGAAGACCGACGCGAAGGCGCTCGACGCCGCGATCGAGGAGCTGACCACGATCGTCGGCCAGCGCGCCCAGGTGCGCAAGGCGCGGAAGTCGATCGCGAGCTTCAAGCTCCGCGAGGGAATGTCGGTCGGCGCGCGCGTGACGCTCCGCGGCGCGCGGATGTACGAGTTCCTCGACCGCCTGGTGTCGATCGCGCTGCCGCGCATCCGCGACTTCCGCGGGCTCAACCCGGACTCCTTCGACGGCCGCGGCAACTACTCGCTCGGCATCAAGGAGCAGATCATCTTCCCCGAGATCGACTACGACTCCGTGCCGGCGATCCGGGGGCTCGACATCGCGATCACGACGAGCGCGGAGACCGACGAGCAGGGCCGCGCGCTCCTGCGCGCCCTCGGCCTCCCGTTCGCCACAGAGAGAAGGGACGCGTAGGACATGGCGAAGACCTCGCTCCGCGTGAAGCAGAAGCGCCAGCAGAAGCACGGCGTGCGTGCCTACACGCGCTGCAACCGCTGCGGCCGGCCTCGTGCCGTGTTCCGCCGCTACAAGCTCTGCCGGATCTGCCTGCGCGACCTCGCGCACGAAGGCGCGATCCCGGGCATGACCAAGTCTTCCTGGTAGGAGAGACGAAATGCTGACCGACCCGATCGCCGACATGCTGAGCCGCATTCGCAACGCGAATCGCGCGATGCACGACACCGTCTCGATGCCGACCTCGCGGATGAAGGAGGAGATCGCGCGGCTGCTTCACGACGAGGGCTACATCAAGGGGTTCTCCGTCGTCGAGGCAACGCCCGTGAACAGCCTCGTGATCGAGCTCAAGTTCGGCAAGAACCGCGAGCGCGTGATCACCGACCTCAAGCGCGTGTCGAAGCCGGGCCGCCGCGTCTACGCGAAGAAGGACCGCCTCCCGCGCGTCCTCGGTGGGCTCGGCACCGCGATCCTGTCCACG
>DASTZS010000007.1:0-4047 GCA_035764165.1 Gaiellaceae bacterium
CGATCTACTGGATCTCCGGCCAGGGAAACCTCGGCAGCGGCGCGTCTGCGATGTCGATCGGCGACCTCGCCTCCGGCTTCGGCTCGGCGCTCGCTCCTCCCTCGTCCGGCTCGGGCGGCGGCGGTGGCGGCTTCTCGGGAGGAGGCGGAGGCGGTGGCGGGGGAGGCGGCGGCGGGTTCGGCTAATCCAGCCGGCGGCCGCCCAGACGCTCACTCACCCGTCTGCGTCCAGCCGGACAAGCGCGAGCGCGACCGCAGCGGCCCACGACAGCGCCTTGAACTCGCCCGCCAGCAGCGCGTGCCCGACCTCGGCCCTGCTGAGCGAGAGGAGCTCCTGCTCCTCGAGATCGTCGGCCGCGGGCTCGGCCACTTTCCTCGCATTCCGCGCGAGATAGAGATGGCCCACGCCGCACCCGCGGTTGCCGTCGACGACATAGCGCCCGAGCGACGTCCACTCGTCCGCCTCGTAGCCCGTCTCCTCGAGAAGCTCACGCCGGGCTGCGTCGTCCGGTTGCTCACCCGGATCGAGGTAGCCGCCGGGCGGCGACAGCGTCAGTCCCTCGACGCCGTACTTCCTCTGGCGGAACATCGGGAACGATCCCAGCTCGGTCACCGCGACGACGATCGCGTACTCGGGCATGACGAGCCATGGCCAGTCGAGGACACCGGCGTCCGACAACTCAACGGCGTGGGTCTCGACGATGACCCAGGGACTGAGGTCGAGGACTGTCCGGCGCGACCTTGTCCGCCACGCGTCCATGCGCTAACCGCGCTCCCGGCGTGCGAGGCGACGACGTGTCTCGTAAAGCGCGATTGCGCCCGCTGCGGCCACGTTCAGCGACTCCGCCCCACCGGAGAGCGCGATCGTGACCTTGTGACAGTCCGTTCCCAGCTCCTCGGGCAGCCCTTCGCGTTCGGCGCCGAGGAGAAACGTCAGCGGCGGCGTCAGGTCGAGCGAGTCGAGGGCCGCGCCGCCGTGGGCGACCATCGCGACCCGGCGTCCGGGAACCGCTTCCCACGCGACGAGCGGAACGTGGAAGATCGCACCCGCCGACGCGCGCAGCGCCTTCGGCGACAACGGATCGGCACAGCCGTCGGACAGAGCCACGCAAGCGTCGAACGCGTCCGCCGTGCGCAGCAAGGTGCCGACGTTGCCGGGATCGACGAGCCGCCAGAGCGCGAGACAGGTGTCCCGAACGCCGTCCGGCAGATCGGTGCGCCGGTAGACGCCGATCACGCGTGCCGGGTGCGGCAAGGTCGACACGCGCGCGAGCAGATCGGCTTCGACCGTCTCCCCCGCCACGAGCCGGTGCACCGGCTCGATGCCTGCGTCGGTCGCCGCCTGGACGAGGTCCTCGCCCTCGACGGCGAAGAGGCCGGTCTCCTCGCGGTGCTTGCGCTGTCCGAGCAGCTTCCGGGTGAGCTTGAGCGTCTCGTTGTCGCGCGACGTGATCACTCGTGACACCGTGTCACAAGCGCCCGGCCGGCCGGCTGCGATGGATCAGGCCGCAGTTTCTGCGAGTGCTGCCTTGGCCTGCTCGGCCACTGCGGCGAACGCGGCGGGATCCGCGACCGCGAGGTCGGCGAGCGACTTGCGATCGAGCTCGATCCCGGCCCTGTTGAGACCGTTGATGAACTGGTTGTAGGAGAGCCCGTTTGCACGCGCCGCCGCGTTGATGCGGATGATCCACAGCGAGCGGAAGTTCCGCTTCTTGTTGCGACGGTCCCGGTACGCGTAGACGAGTGAGTGCTCGACCTGCTCCTTCGCGTAGCGGTAGTGCGTGCTCTTGCGACCGTAGTAGCCCTTGGCCTGCTCGAGCACCTTGCGGCGCTTCTTGCGTGCGGCGACGGAGCGCTTGACCCGCGCCATGTCAGCCCCTCCCCAGCAGCTTCTTGACGGACTTCTGGTCGCTAGACGCGACCGACGCGGTCTCCTGCGCGCGCTTCCGCTTCCCCGGGCGGGTCTTGATCACGTGGCCCGGGGGCGCCGTCCGATGGCGCCGCCGACGCAGGAGCTTCCCCGCTCCGCTCAGCTTGAACCGCTTCTTCGCCCCGCTCGATGTCTTGATCTTCGGCATCTCGTCTCACTCCCGCATTCTTCGTCGGCCCCAGCAGCATGACCATGTTCCGACCGTCGATCGTGGGCTGCTGCTCCACCTGCCCGATCTCCTTGACGTCCTCGGCGAGACGGTCGAGAAGCATCCGACCACGCTCCGGGTGCAGGTTCTCCCGCCCGCGGAACATGATCGTGACCTTGACCTTCGCCCGCTGGTTCAGGAAGCGGACGACGTGGCCCTTCTTCGTCTCGTAGTCGTGGACGCCGATCTTCGGCCTGAGCTTGATCTCCTTGACGTTGATCGTCGACTGGTGCTTGCGTGCCTGCTTTGCCCGCTGCTCCTGCTCGTACCGCCACTTGCCGTAGTCCATGACGCGGGCGACGGGAGGATCTGCGTTCGCGGCCACTTCGACGAGATCGAGGTTCTTCGAGTACGCGTACTCGAGCGCCTCTTTCGTGTCCTTGATCCCGATCTGCTCCCCGTCCTCTCCGACGAGCCTGACCCGCGGAACGCGAATCTGCTCGTTGATCCGATCCTGCTGGACGACGGGACGCGTCCTGTCCTCGGGACGACGCCGCGGTCTCAAAGGGTTGTCACCAAGCCGAGTCGATCCTCCTCATTCGTGAAAACGCCACTGCATGCAGCGGCGGCATTCCCTCGTCGGATCCGACTCGGTTGAACCTCGCGCGGCGCCTGGCCGGCGAGGTGAGGGGCGATGCCGCTCCTACTTTGCAGACCCCGGAGGGTAGCAGCCCGCACAAGGCTCCGCCTTGTGCGGGCTAATTGGCTCGGCTCGGTCCGTCAGGACGGAGCCGAGGCCGCGATCTCCGCCACCAGCGCCTCGAGCGACATCGGCGCGACGCCTTCGCCGCCACGGGTCCGCACCGCCATCGCCTCGCGGCTCTCGCGGTCGCCCCACACGATGACGTACGGGAGCTTCGCAAGCTCCGCGTCGCGGATTCGCTTGCCGAGCGTCTCCTCCCGCTCGTCGACGTCGACCCGGACGTCCCCGAGCGCGCCGACGAGCTCGCGCACCGCTTCGCGATGCGCGTCGGCAACGGGAAGCACGCGCACCTGCACGGGGGCGAGCCAGACCGGGAACGCACCGCCGTAGTGCTCGATCAGGATCCCCATGAACCGCTCGAGCGAGCCGAGCAACGCACGGTGGACGACGTACGGCGTGTGCTCCACGTTGTCGGCGCCCATGTACGTGAGGCCGAACTGCTTTGGCATGAGCGCGTCGAGCTGGATCGTTCCCATCTGCCATTCACGTCCGAGGACGTCCTTCATGTGCAGATCGATCTTCGGGCCGTAGAAGGCGCCCTCTCCCTCCCCGACGAAGTACTCCAGACCACGCTGCTCGAGCGCCGACCGGAGCGCACCTTCCGTGAAGTCCCACTCCTCGGGCGTACCGAGGTGGTCGTCGGGCCGCGTGGAGAGCTCGAACCGCGCGTCCATCCCGAAGAGGTCGTAGAGGTACGCGGCATAGTCGAGGCAGCCGAAGATCTCCTCCTCGATCTGCTCCCGCGTGCAGAAGATGTGCGCATCGTCCTGCGTCACGTGTTGCACGCGGAGCAGGCCGTGGAGCGTCCCGGCGAGCTCGTTGCGGTGCAACGTGGACGACTCCGCATATCGCAGCGGCAGGTCGCGGTAGCTCCGGAGCTGGCTGCCGAAGAGCAGCATGTGACCGGGGCAGTTCATCGGCTTGAGTCCGGCGCGCGGCTCCTCGCCCTCACCCGCGACGAGGAACATCTCGCCGCGGAACTTCTCCCAGTGCCCCGAGGTCTCCCACACCGACTTGTCGTAGATCAGCGGCGTCTTCACCTCCACATAGCCGCGGCGCAGGTTCTCGCTGCGGCGGAGGTCCTCGAGCACGTTCCAGATCACCATCCCCTTCGGGTGCCAGAACGGCGAGCCCGGTGAGGCGTCCTGCAGGTGGAAGAGGTCGAGCTGCGGACCGAGGCGGCGGTGGTCGTTGGCCCGTGCCGCCT
>DASTZS010000008.1:0-2808 GCA_035764165.1 Gaiellaceae bacterium
ACCACCAACCTCGTCCCGATGCTCGCGCGGTCGTGGCGGGCGTCGAACAAGGGACGAACGTGGACGTTCCGTCTGCGCACCGGCGTCCGCTTCCACGACGGAACGCCGTTCAACGCCCGGGCCGTCTGCGCGAACTTCGACCGGTGGTACAACTTCACCGGCCCGTTCGCCTCCGACTCGACGTCGTACTACTACTACACGGTCTTCGGGGGCTACAAGAAGAAGGCCGCGGGGTTGACGAACTCCCCGCTGTACCGCAGCTGCCGCGCGGTCGGCGAGTCCACTGCGGTGATCACCCTCCGCCGGCCGAACGCGGCGTTCCTGGGCGCGCTGTCCCTGACGGCGTTCCACATCCAGAGCCCGACGGCGATGGAGCGCTACGGCGCGAACAAGGGGACGCTCTCGAAGGACGGCGTGTTCACCCCGACGGGCGAGTACGGCGTGCCGGGCGGCCAGGCTGTCGGCACCGGGCCGTTCAAGCTCGAGTCGTGGAGGATCAACGATCGGCTCGTGATCGTCCGCAACGACCAGTACTGGGGCCGCAAGGCGCTGCTCCGCCGCGTGATCTTCCGGGCGATCCCGGACAACGCCGCACGCCTGCAGGCACTCCAGACGGGTGAGATCCAGGGGTACGACCTCGTCGAGCCGCAGGACATCCCGACGATCAAGCGCAACAGCAAGCTGAAGGTGCTCGATCGGCCGGCGTTCAATGTCGCCTACGTGACGATCAACCAGAAGGTGAAGCCGTTCGACAACCCGCTCGTGCGGCAGGCCGTCGCCCACGGGCTCGATCGGGCCGGCGTCGTCAAGGCGTTCTACGCGGGCCGCGGTGAGGTGGCGCACGAGTTCATGCCGCCCCAAGTGGTCGGGTACGCGAAGGACGTGAAGAAGTACCCGTACAACCCGAACCGGGCGAAGCAGCTCCTCCAGCAGGCAGGGCTGACGCTTCCGGTCGAGGTCGAGTTCTGGTACCCGACGGACATATCGCGTCCGTACATGCCGGATCCGGCCAAGAACTTCCAGGCGTTCGCCGCGAGCCTCAACAAGTCGGGGTTCAAGGTGATCCCGAAGAGCGCTCCGTGGCGACCCGATTACGTCGGGCGTGTGAATGCCGGCACGGCGGGCGCGCTCAACCTGATCGGGTGGACGGGCGACTACGGCGACCCGGACAACTTCATCGGAACGTTCTTCCGCACCGAACAGGGGCAGTGGGGCTTCAAGAACCCGCAGCTCTTCCGGTTGCTCAACCGAGCAGTCGCGGAGACGAACCTCAACCGGCGGAAGGCGCTGTACCAGCAGGCGAACCGGATGATCATGAACTTCCTGCCGGGCGTGCCGTACGCGCACACGAAGCCCGCGCTGGGGTTCCAGCGGAACGTGGCCGGCTACCGGGCGAGCCCCGTCTCCCTGGAGTCGTTCGCGACCGTTCGCTTCGTCGGCTGAGCGACTGAGGAGGAACCAGGCAGCGTGACAGCAGGCCGGCGGACGACGAGGTAGCGAAGCGCAATGCTCCGCTTCGCCGTCCGCCGAGTCCTGCTGCTCGTACCGATCCTGATCGGCCTCTCGCTGCTCGTCTTCCTCTGGATCCGAGCCCTTCCCGGCTCGCCCGCAGAGTCACTGCTCGGCGAGCGCGCGACCGCCGAGTCGATCGCGCAGATCCGCGACCAGTACGGGCTGGACGACCCGATCTACGAGCAGTACTGGCGGTACCTGCAGACCGTCGGCTCGGGCGACCTCGGTACGAGCATCGCGTCGCGACGGCCGATCACCGAAGAGGTCCGCGAGCGATTCCCCGCGACGATCGAGCTCACCGTGGGCGCAATGCTCTTCGCGACGTTCATCGGCGTCCCGCTGGGTTTCCTGGCGGCGAAGCGCTACGGCCGGCCGCTGGACCACGCGAGCCTCTTCCTCTCGCTGATCGGCGTCTCGATCCCGATCTTCTTCCTGGCGATCATCCTCAAGTGGGCGTTCGCCGTCGAGCTCGGCTGGCTGCCGAGCGTCGGCCGGCAGGACGTGCTGATCGAGTCGGAGCACCCGACGAACTTCTACGTCCTCGACGGCATCGTCACCGGCAACTGGGCGGCGGCCTGGGACGCCGTGAAGCACCTCATCCTGCCAGCGGTCGCCCTCGGCTCGATCCCGCTCGCGATCATCGCGCGCATCACCCGCGCGTCGGTGCTCGACGTGCAGAACGAGGACTACGTGCGCACCGCCCGCGCGAAGGGAATCTCGAGCCGCGCAGTCGATTCCCGGCATGTGCTCCGGAACGCGATGCTCCCGATCTCGACGATCGTCGGGCTCCAGGTCGGGCTGCTGCTGTCCGGCGCGATCCTCACGGAGACCGTCTTTGCGTTCCCGGGCCTCGGAACGTGGCTCAAGGAGGCGATCGACAACCGCGACTATCCGGTGATCCAGGGCGGCGTGCTGTTCGTCGCGATCATCGTCGTGCTCGTGAACCTCCTGGTCGACCTCTCCTACGGGCTTCTCAATCCCCGCATCCGGCTCGCAGGTCGCTGAATGTCGCTCGCCGAGATCGAGGCGCGAGGGATCGAGCTCGAGCCCGCGGCCGGCGGGTTGTGGGCCGACGCGCTCCATCGCCTCGTCCGCAACCCGGGCGCGATCGTCGGCTTCGTCATCGTCGCGGCGCTCGTGTTCGTCGCGATCTTCGCGCCGTGGCTCGCGCCGTACGACCCGCTCGAGCAGGATCTGAACGCCCTCGCCGCGGGGTGCTGCCCCGGGCCCTCGGGCGGGCACTGGCTCGGCCAGGACGACCTCGGGCGCGACGAGCTCTCGCGGCTGATCTACGGC
>DASTZS010000009.1:0-95079 GCA_035764165.1 Gaiellaceae bacterium
AGCGCCATCGCGACATGGCGGTCCTCCTCTTCCCCCCGATGCCGCCCCGCTTCGTGCAGCGCATGCTGCTTCCGCGCCATAATCATCCATAACCCCTAAAAGCCAGGAGGGATTCATGGCTCTTCAGATCGGCGACACCGCCCCCGACTTCGAAGCCGACACGACCGAGGGCACGATCCGCTTCCACGACTGGATCGGCGACTCGTGGGCCGTGCTCTTCTCGCACCCGAAGGATTTCACCCCGGTGTGCACGACGGAGCTCGGCTACATGGCGAGCATCAAGCCGGAGTTCGACAAGCGCGGCGTGAAGATCGTCGGGCTCTCGGTCGACCCGCTCGACCGGCACGAGGAGTGGGCGAAGGACATCGAGGAGACCCAGGGCCACGCGCCCAACTACCCGATCATCGCCGACTCCGACTTCGAGGTCTCGAAGGCGTACGGGATGCTCGCGTCCGACGTGGACGGCGACCCGACCGCGCGGACGCCTGCCGACAACCAGACCGTCCGCAACGTCTTCGTGATCGGCCCGGACAAGAAGGTCAAGCTGATCCTCGTCTATCCGATGACGACCGGCCGCAACTTCGACGAGGTGCTGCGCGTGATCGACTCGCTCCAGCTGACGGCGAAGCACAAGGTCTCTACCCCCGTGAACTGGCAGCAAGGGGACGACGTCATCATCGCCGGCTCGGTGTCGGACGACGAGGCGAAGGAGACGTATCCCGAGGGCTGGAAGTCGCCGCGGCCCTACATCCGCATCGTGCCGCAGCCGCGCTGAGTGCTACGCGGCGAGATCGAGCGCCGGCTCCGCCTCGGGCTCGGCCGGCTGCTCGAGCTCGCCGGGGCGGATGAGCGTTAGCGCCGCGACGATTCCGACCGCCGCGAGCGCGGCACCTGCATAGAACGCACCGGTGAAGCCGTGCACCAGGGCGTCGGGGACGGCCGAGCCGGTCGCCACCGCGTCGCCGGTGCGCGACGTCGCGATGGTCGACAGTGCTGCAATGCCGAGAGCGCCGCCGATCTGCTGCGAGGTGTTGATCAGCCCCGAGGCGAGTCCCGCCTCCGCAGGTTCCACCCCCGCGAGCGCCGCGATCGAGATCGGCACGAAGGAGAACCCGAGACCGAACCCGATCAGCAGGAAACCCGGCAGCAGGTCGGTGAGGTAGGAGCCGCCCACGGAGACCTGCGTGAAGAAGAGCACCCCTGCCGTAATCGCGACCATGCCCAGCAGCAGCACCGGCTTCACTCCTGCGCGTGTCACCAGCTGCGCGGCCACCGCCGACCAGATGATCGCCGTACCCGCGACGGCGAGATACGCGACGCCCGTCTGCATCGCCGAATAGCCGAGCACCTGCTGCATGTACAGCGTCAGCATGAGGAACATCGAGAAGGTCGCAGTCCCCAGGATCAGCCCGGCGACGTTCGCGCCGCTCACCGTGCGGATCCGCAGGAGACCGAAGCGCATCAACGGCTCGGGATGGCGCCTCTCCCAGGCGCCGAACCCGGCGAGGAGAACGAGTGAGAGGGCGAAGAAGCTGATCGTCCGGCCGCCGAGCCACCCGTTCTGGCCTGCCTGGGTGATGGCGTAGACGAGTGACGAGAGTCCGCCGGTGACGAGCACCGCGCCGGCAGCGTCGAAGCTCTTGACGTGGGCGTCACGGCTCTCCGCGAGCAGACGGGGCGTCAGCACGAAGGCGAGCGCACCAACCGGGACGTTGAGGAAGAAGATCCACTCCCAGCCGAGCGCCTGGGTCAGGACGCCGCCGAGCAGGACGCCTGCCGCCGCGCCGAAGCCGCCGACCGCGCCCCAGACGCCGAGCGCGATGTTGCGTTCGCGCCCCTCGACGAACGTGATGGAGAGGATCGACAGCGCGGACGGTGTGATGACCGCGGCGCCGAGTCCCTGGACCGTGCGCGCAGCGATCAGCGACGTCTCCGACCATGCAAACCCGGCGAGCAGGGACGCGAGGGTGAACACGACGATGCCGATGAAGAAGATCCGGCGCCGCCCGAGCAGGTCGGCGGCTCTGCCGCCGAGGAGCAGGAAGCCTCCGAACGTCAGCGCGTACGCGCTGATCACCCACTGCAGGTTCTCCTGGGAGAATCCGAGCTCGACCTTGATGGACGGCAGCGCGACGTTGACGATCGCGATGTCGAGCACAACCATGAACTGCACGGCGCTGAGCAGTGCCAGCGCGAACCACTTGCGTCTCTCCGAAGTCACCATGAGACAACCTTGCCTGGCGGCCGGGGTCTGGCCAAGGGACTCAACCGGTGAATTGCAGTGCGGCTAGCCGCACCCTCCCTGGACGAGGCGGGCATCGAGGAGTGAGGTGAGCGAGTGGACGACGCGTTCGGCTCCGAACCCGCGCAAGACCTCGCCCTGCTCCTCGTCGCCCAGGCCGACGACCATGACGCCGGCTGCGCGTGCGGCAGCGATCCCCGCAGGTATGTGCGTGAAGCTGACGGCGTCGCCCGGCGGAACGCCGAGACGCCGGCACGCGGCGAGCAGCACGTCGGGAGCGGGGCGCGAATGCAGGCCCTCTCCCGCGATCACATCTCCGTCGACGTGCGCTTCGACCAGAGACTCGAGTCCGGCGAGCTCGAGCATTGCCGACGTCCGTGTGCTCGCCGAGATGACGCCGCGCCGAAGGCCCGCGTGGCCGGCAGCCTCGAGATAGCGCCGGGCGCCGGGAACGGCCGTCACGCCGCGCCGCCTGAGCTCGCGCGCGAGCGCGTCGCTCTTGCGCTTCGCCAGCCCGTAGGCCGTGTCCGCGCCGGCCGGATCTTGCGGACGGCCCTCGGGCAGGCGGATGCCGCGGCTGTCGAGGAACGCGTGGATTCCCTCGAGCCTCGGCCGCCCGTCCATGTAGGCGCGGTAATCGCTCTCACGGTCGAAGGGGTGAGGCTGCCAGCCGGTCCTTTCGCCGATTCGCTGGAGGAGCTCGTCGAAGACCGCGGCCCACGCCGTTGCGTGTGCGACTCCACTGTCGGTGAGGACGTCGTCCAGATCGAAGAGGCACGTGCTCACCGTGTCCGGGAGGCCGAGCATCCCCGGCCTCAACGGGACCGGCGAGATCCAGGGCGCGGGCTGGACTCGAAGGTCGCGGGCCAGCGCCGCGAGCATCGTCGCCGTCTGCTGCCGCTCCTGCGCCAGCTGATGGCGCCGTCGGCCGAGCTCTGCTCCCGGAAGCGCATGTGCCGCGGCGTCGAGTGCACGCTGGCCGTGGTCGAGCGCGCGCTGCCAGCGAGCGGCGATCGTGTCGAGGTTCGTGCGGACGGGAGGCTCTGCGCGCCGCCTCGCAGGGGCCCGTCTTGCTGCACCACGGTGCAGTGGTCGGCGCCGGCGGGTCGAGGTCGAGCGAGAGCCTGAAGCTGTCGCGATCATGGCTCGCTGACACGATGCATCCGCCTGCCCCTGGGGCGCATCCGCAGTTCCTCGCGGATGGGCTGCGGCTCGCTACTAGGAGGGCTTGGCGATAGACGGGCTGTGGCGCCGGGCTCGACGACGAGCCGTCTACCGCCAAACCCCTCCTAGGTGACCACGACCGTCAGCACGAGCGTGTTCGTCTCGCCGAGCGTCACCAGGCCGCGCTCATCGGGGGTCTGCACGTTCGTCACGACCAGCCGGTAGACACCGGCCTTGCGAAACACGAGCACGCGGGTGGAGCCGGCGAAGGTCCGGCGGTTGCCCAGGGCGAGCTTCGGCCCTTTGGTCTGGACGAAGTCGAAGTCCATCGGACAGTCCGCACGGATGACGAGGCGCGTTCCACGCGGGACGGTGATCTTTGCCGACGCCCCGAGCGTCTTGGCCGACGTGCGCCACACATGGCAGTGCCGCACGACGTGCGCGATAGTCAGGCGCACCGTCGGCGAGACGGCTGCGGCGCCTGCCGGCGCGGCGAGCGACACCGCCGCGGCGAGCAGGAGGAGCGAGAGCCGCCTAGGCATCGGCGAGGATCCCACTGCCCGGCGGCGCGAACCACGCCGGCAGCCACCAGTTCCAGCGCCCCATGACCGCCATGAACGCGGGCACGAGCAGCACGCGCACGAGCGTGGCGTCGATCAGGACCGCGAACACGAGACCGAGACCGAACTGCTGGAGCCCCGGCACGCTGCCGATGACGAAGCCGCCGAACGACAGGGCCATGACGAGCGCGGCGGCCGTGATCAGACCGCCTGTCCGCTCCAAACCGTGCACAACCGACTCGACGTTGCCGGCCCCGCCGTCCCAGGCCTCGCGCATTCGCGAGACGAGAAAGACCTCGTAGTCCATCGAGAGGCCGAAGAGCGTGGCGAAGAGGAAGATCGGGATCCAGCCCTCGATCTGCGACGACTCCTGCACGCCGAGCAGCTCCGAGCCGACGCCGTAACGGAAGACGGCGACAAGCAGTCCGTAGCTCGCCGCCACCGAGATCACGTTGAGGACGACGGCCTTCAGCGGCAGCAGGAGCGAGCGGAACGCTCGGGCGAGGACGACGTAGGTGAGCGCCAGCGCGATCAGCACCAGCCAGGGGAAGAACGCGTAGGAGCGGGCGAGGAAGTCCACGCCCTGCGCCGGTGCGCCGCCGGTGTACACGTGCGCGTCCGGCGGGAACCGAGACGCCGGCACGAGCCCGCGCACGCGGTCGACGAGGTCTCGTGACTCGCGCTCGCCGAACTCGTGGCGGCCGACGACGAACACGCGGGCGTAGCGCCCGTCGCTCGACACGTACGGCGCCTTCTGCCCGAGCGCGACGACGTAGACCTCGCGATCGTGGAAGAGCTTGTCGGCGAGGCGCTCGACGGCGGCGTGCACGGCCGGCCGGCGCGCGCCCCCGGCACGGCCGGCGTCGACCACGACCTGAGTCGGCGTGAGTGCACCGGGGCCGAAGCCGCTGCGCAGCTCGGCGAGCCCCCGTGCGGACTCGGTCGAGTGAGGCAGGCCGGCGAGAGACCCGGGCGTCAGTTGCAGGAAGAGCGCCGGAACCGCCGCAACGAGCAGCACCGCGGCCGTCGGGAGCAGGACGCGAAGCGGCCTGCGCATGATCGTGCGTGTGAGCGCGGCCCACGGGGCACGGTCGCGCAGCAGCCGCGGCAGTGGCAACCCTCTCACCGCGCGGGCGCCGCAGAAGGAGAGCAGCACCGGCTGAAGCGTCAGCGCGCCGGCAATCGAGACGAGCGGGATCAGGAGCCCGCCGAGACCCATCGTGCGGATGAAGGGCACCGGCATCAGCAGCAGGAGCGCGAGCCCGATCGCGACCGCGAGGCCGGAGAAGACGACGGCGCGACCTGCGCTCGTCATCGTGCGGACGACGGCGTCCGCTCGTGCGCGTCCCGACTCGAGCTCCTCCCGGTAACGGCACACGACGAGCAGCGAGTAGTCGACCGCGAGCCCGAGGCCGATCAGCTCGACGAGGTTGATCGCATACGGCGTGATCGCGACGAGCCGCGCGGCTGCGTAGAGCAGGACGAGCGTTCCGGCGATCGTGCAGGCCGCGAAAACGAAGGGGACGGCGAGCGCGATCGACAGGCCGAGGACGAACACGAGCACGAGGAGCGCAAGCGGAATCGCAACCGCCTCCGCGCGCCGCAGGTCCGAGGTGAGCAGCGGATCGATGTCGTGTTGAATCGCGGGCTGCCCGCTGACGAGGGCCCGAGGCCCGCTCGCGCTCGAGAGGGCGCGACGCAGCGGCTCCGTGTAGCCCTTCGCCCGCTGCAGGCCCAGCATCGTCTCCAGGTCTGCATAGACGACGCCGCCGCCGACACGAAGAGGGCCCACCCGTCCGCCTGGAAGCGCTGCCGCGCCCCGTTCCAGCCGTGCGCGAAGCCGGCGCTGCACTTGCTTGTCCGCGGAGCGATGGACACGGAAGACGACCGTGAACGTCCCTTCCGGCCGCTCGCCGAAGCCGCGCTCGAGCGCGGCCACGGCGCGCTCCGAGTCGGTTTGGGGAACGGCGAACGAGCTCGCTAGCCGGCCGGGGAGAAGCAGCGATGCGTAGGCGCCGACGCCGAGCACGGCGAGCCAGCAGGCCAGCACGACCAGGCGATGCCGGAGCACGAAGCGCGTCCAGCGCTCGAGCGGAAAGGTGTGGGCCGCAGCGCCGTTCGAAGGACTGCGGCCCACGAAGCGCCGGGAGAAGTTGAAGAGCACCGGTTCATCTCCTCCGGAGCGCTTCTCCGTCGGGGAGGGGCAGGGGCCCCTCCCGTCCGGAGGCTGTTATTTGACGACCTCGATCGCCAGCCGGATGGCAGGCAGCTGATAGCCGAGCGCCAGACCCGGCAGGTCCCGGGCGTAGCTCAGGACCGGCACCATCCCGTACGGCGTGTTCGCGTACGACGGCTGCTGTGTGTACAGCAGCGGATACATGTCGATCAGGTGCGTTCCCGGCGCACCGGTGGCGACGAGGTTGAGCACGACGTCGCCGTTGCTGTTGAAGCCGCACCCGTAGCCGATGTAGCTGTTGTCGTAGTCGACGGCGATCGTGTTGTCGAGCTGCGTCCAGCCCACGCCCTTGAGATGGATGGTGAACGGCTGTCCGGCCTTGAGCTTCAGCGAGGAGATGCCGACGACGCTTCGCTTGACGAAGTACGGCACCTGTGCCTTCACCTTGCCGTCCTCGAGCACCTGGATCACGTGCCAGCCGCCGAGACCGTCGGGAATCGAAACGGTGCTCGTGAGCGAGCCGGCGGTCGTGGCCGTCGCCTTGCCGAGCGGCACGGAGACGAAGCTCCAGCAGGTGCCGCTGCAGTTGACGCGGTTGCCGACGACCGTCGACCACACGAGCTCCACCGGAGCCCCCGGTGTCAGGCCCGAGGCCGAGACGCTCACCTTCGAGAGCACCGGCCCTGCGGTCGAGCTCAGGCGGGCCGTCGCGGTGCTGCCGGCGGCGAGACCCGTCGTTGCCAGGGTCGTCCGCGCGTCGAGTGTCGGCGCGACGGAGACGGGCCAGTCCAGCCGCTGCGGCGGCAGGCCCGCATCTTTCGTGACGGTGAAGGTGAAGTGGCTCCCGACGGCCCAGGGAATCGGGGACTGCGGGATGTTGAGGTAGTTGACGCTGATGGCGTCGGCGACGACCACGGTGTGGCGTCCGACCGGTCCCGCTGCGCGGAACTTGACGGTCGCGATGCCGCGCGTCCAGTTCGCCATCACGGCGCCGATGTACTTGTTGTCGTAGTACGCCGCGGCGCCCCCTTCGTAGAGCGACGAGCCGAGACCACCGTAGGTGAGCGTGATCATCGTCCCGATCGGTCCCTTCTTCGGCGTCATCTTCGCCCAGCGGGCGATCAGGAATCCGCCTTTCGCGACCTGGACGCCGTCGATCACGGCGTACACGTCGTGGATGCCGCCGAAGTCCTTCGGCGCCTTGAGCTTGAGCGAGAACGCTCCGCTGGCGTCGGTCTTCGTCGTCCCGATCACGACGGCGACCTTGTCGGAGCGCCGTCCGAGGTAGTCGACGCTGTCAGGCCGGGGATCGACGACCCACGTGACCTTGGCGGTGTTCCAGACGATCGAAACGTCCTTCCCGGCCGGAAGGCCGGACCCGGAGATCGTGTATGGCGTGCCCGGCACGCCGATGTCCGGCTTCGTCTTGAGAGTGGTCATGTTCTGCGCCGGCTTCGCTGCAGGTGCAAGCGGGCCGGGAAGTGCGGGCACGCCCGGAATCGCGGGCGGCGTCAGTGCCTTGGGCTCGGCCGAGGCCGGTCCCGGCAGGAGCAGCGCTCCCGCCAGGACAGCGACCCCGAGTGCGAGCTTCGTTGTCTTTCCGGTGCTCATTTCTGGTGCTCGCTTTCGGTTTAGGGGATGATCGTGATCGGGTAGTCGAGGGTTCCAACCTTCCCGGCCGTCGTCGTGAAGCTGACGCGGATGGTCACGTCGCCGAGCGGGTAGTCCTTCGGGATCTGCCAGGCGTTCGCCCAGAACCAGACCCTGTTCGGCGCTGCCCCGTGTCCGCCCCAGTTGAGCGTGACGTTCGGCTGGCCGGTGATCGAGAAGTGCGCCTCGGTGACATTCTCCATCGAGAGGACCTTGGCGCTCGCCAGGTCGAAGCCCCACGCGCGGACGACGAGCTGCTCGCCGCGCTTCCAGACGTTCGTCTGCGTGCATCCGATCGGCCTCGGCGCGGTCCCCGCGGGACGGGTGCCGTTGACCGTGTCGACGTAAAGAGCGACGTCCACCTTCGCCGGCCCGGCCGGCGGGGCCGTGGTCGGCCCAGGGCCGAACGGCACCTGAGGATTCGCCGCGATCGTCAGTCTTGCCGTTGCGATCGGTGCCTGCTCGAAGGAGCCGAGCCGCTTCGTCCACGTCCGGACGACGATCCTGAAGGGCACGCTCCCGGCCGGGTAGTCGGCCGGCACCTTCCAGGTGCCGGTCCAGCGAAAGCGTCCCGTCGTCCCTCTCGCCTTGGGCGTGTACCTCATCTGCACGTTCGGGACGTTGGGGATCTTCACGTAGAAGTCCCTGACGTAGACGTTCTTCACAGCCTTCTTCGAGAACTTCTTCGCCTTCTTCGTGAGCAGCTTGTGCGTCCTGGCGTCCACCGCATAGGCCCGGAAGACGACGGTGTCGCCCGGCCCGAAGTAATTGCTCATCGCTCCGTCGGTCGTGATCGTCTGCGCGGAGACGAAGACGCCGCCGACCTGGTCACCCGGAAACGGAACGACCGGCGGGGTCTGTGCAGAGGCACCGGAGACCATCGCAGAGGCTGCGAGCGCCGCCAGCGCCAGTGTCACGAATCGCTTCATAGTTTCTTCACGCTCCTTTAGTACTTCAGCGTTCCGCTGAGCTTCACGGTGAAGTTGCCGTGCGCCCGGTCGTAGTGGCCGGAGAACCGCAGCGTCCCCTTCGCCGCGCGGTACTTCCCGGTTCCACCCTTGACCTTTGCGCTACCGGAGAACGAGATGTTGTCCCTGTCGTCCTCGCCTGCTGCGCAGCCGCGCGACGTCGGGAGGAGGGTCACCTTCAGCTTCCCGGCCGTGCCGGCGATCAGGCCGGGTCCGCTGAGCGGACTGCACGGCGGGTTCGCGGTGCTGGCGGTAACTGTGCCGCTGAGGGTGCCCTTGCCGATCGCGGTTCCCTTGCCCTTGCCCTTGGCGACGGCGGTCACGGTCTGGCCGCTGACCTTCTCGGTCACGGTGCCGCTGTAGGTCGCGGTAAACGCCGTGCTGGCAGCGAGGGCCGTGCCCGCCACAAGCGCGGCGACGGCAAGCCCTCCGATCACGGTGGCTGGTGCTCGAAAACGTCTCACTGTCGACTCCTTTCGCGCCTCGGCTCCTGCTGGGGACGGCGACCGAGGCGACGGGTTTTGGCTACTTGCACCCGATCGTCACAGCGCCCTTTTTGGTGCGCGACCGTGCAACTGCTGAACGTCCTGCGGGAAAGCCGCAAACCTCGGTCAGGGAACTCCCCTCCTCAATCACCCCTGTCCAGGCGCGACCGTCCTATGATTGCCTCGGCGTGAGGCATCTCTGGGTGATCGCGAAGCAGCTCGACCGCCGGCTCGTTCGGCTCGGCGGACGCTGCTGCGTGGCGCGGTCCGAGAGCCGGCTCGCGCACGCGCGACGGCGGGCGACCCGCTAGATGCGGGCCGCCGTCTGGGAGGGTCCCGGCGAGATGCGCCTCGGCGACGTGCCCGATCCCGCCTGCCCGCCGGACGGCGCGCTGCTGCGGGTGACCGCGTGCGGGATCTGCGGCACCGACGTGCGCGCGTTCTACAACGGCGACCGCAGGATCGAGGCCGGCGCCGTGCTCGGGCACGAGATCTGCGGCGAGGTGCTCGAGATCGGCCCGGACGCGGAGCCGGCGCAGGTGAGGGTGGGCGATCCCGTCCACGTCATCTCGACGCTCTATTGCGGCCACTGCAAGCTCTGCCGCAACGGCAACGAGCACCTGTGCCAGGACGGGGCCCTGATGGGCTTCGATTTCCAGGGTGCCTATGCCGAGCTCGTCGCGATCCCCGGGATCGCGATGAAGAACGTCTTCCGGATCCCCGACGGCCTCGACGACGTGCACGCGACGTTCGCGGACCCGCTCTCGGATGCGATCTGCGGGCAGAAGGACCTCGAGATCGAGCTGGACGACCGCGTTGTCGTCATCGGTGCGGGCCCGGTCGGGACCGCCCATGCCGCACTCGCGCTCGCGCAGGGGGCGGGGACGGTCTACCTGCTCGAGACCGAGGCTCGGCGACTCGGGCTCGCAGAGGAGGTGCTCGGCGGCAACGGCGTCGTCTTCGTCGACGTCTCGGGACGTGACGGCGTTGACTATGTGCGCTCGGTCACGGGCGACGGCGCCGAGCGCGTCATCGTCGCGTGCTCGAACGCCCACGCGCAGGAGCAGGCGCTGGAGATGGCGGCGCCGCGCGGCCGTGTGCTCTTCTTCGGCGGGCTGCCGAAGGGGACGACGACGATCGACTTCCCGTCCAACGTCCTTCATTACCGCGAGGTCGCGGTGCTCGGGTCGTACGCATCGCGGTACCGCGACCAGGTGCTCGCACTCGACATGCTCGCGCGCAACACGCACAACGTGCGCGGTGTCATCAGCGACGTGATCCCGCTGGAGGACACACCGAATGCGTTTCCGCGGCTGCGGAGCGGCGAGGCCCTCAAGGTGGTCGTGACGCCGTGACCGCGCTCGGGAAGCAGATCCGGCTGAAGCGCGTCGTCGACGAGGACACCGGCACGTCGCTCATCTGCGCGCTCGACCACGGGATGACCTCGCCCGTCTTCCTGCAGCCCCTGGCCCAGATTCGGGAGCGCACGCGGGAGGCGATCGCGGGGGGCGCGAACGTCCTCATGCTCTCGCGCGGAATGGCGCGCTTCGTCGGCGAAGAGCTGCGCAAGACGACTGCGCTCGCCTACATGCTCTCGGCCTCGGCGAATCCCGCCGACCACCCGGCGATCGCCGCCGTCGCAGAAGTGGAAGAGGCGGCGCGTGCGGGTGCGGACGCGGTCGTGCTCTACGTCGCGCTCGGCGCCGACGACGAGCGGCCGATGATCGAGCGCCTCGCACGCGTGGGCGAGGCGGCGGAGCGCCACGGCATTCCCTTCATCGCCGAGGCTGAGTGGCCGAGCGCCTACAGCTCGCTCGACGACGTGTCGGAGCTCGGCACCGACTACCTGCTGCGCAGCGTGCGGTTGTGCGCCGAGCTCGGGGCCGACGTCGTGAAGACGAACTGGCCCGGCTCGGAGGACGAGTTCGGCCAGCTCGTCGAGGCCGCGACCGGCTTGCCCGTCGTGCTCGCCGGGGGCTCGCGCATCACCGATGAGGAGCTCCTGTCGCGGCAGGAGGTGGCGATGCGTGCGGGTGCCGTCGGCTGCAGCGTCGGGAGGAACATCTTCATGCACGACCGGCCAGAGGCGATCACGCGCGCGTTGCGCCGGGTGATCGTCGACCGCTGGCGCGCGGCGCAGGCGCTCGAGGAGCTCGCCGGCGCGCCTGTATGAGCGGCGGCGACCTCGTCGTCGGCGTCGACGTCGGCTCGCAGGGCGCCTGTCTCTCGGCCTTCGTCGCGGACGGCGAGCGGCCCGCCACCGCGTACGTCCCCTACGCCGTTTCGTATCCGCGACCGGGGTGGGCCGAGCAGGATCCCGCCGCGTGGACTGCGGCGCTCGAGTCCGGCCTCCGCGCTCTTGCGGGGCAGATCGACCTGCAGCGAGTCGCGGCGCTCTCATTCGCCTCGCAGCTCGACGGTCTCGTCGCTGTCGACGAGGGAGGGAGCACGGTCGGGCCGGCGATCATCTGGATGGACCGCCGCGCCGATTCGCTGTGCGACGAAGCGTCGGCTGCGATCTCCGCGGAGGAGTGGTACCGCCGCTCCGGTTGCAACCTCGACGGCTCGCACGTCGTCGCAAAGATGGCGTGGCACGCCCGCAACCGGCCGGACGAAGACGCGCGCGTCTCCCGTTATCTCCTGCCGGGGTCCTTCCTGCTTCGTGTCGCGGCAGGCGCAGACGCAGTTGACGCCGCCAACGCCTCCTCGACGATGGCGCTCGATCCGCGGACCTGCGAGTGGGAAGAGGAGCTGCTGGCCGCTTTCGGCGTCGACCCCGGCCGCCTGCCGCCGGTGGTCCAGTGCGACGCGGTCGTCGGCGAGGTGACGCGGGAGTTCGCCGCCGAGACAGGGCTTCGTCCACGGACGCTCGTCGTCGCCGGTTGCGGGGACGAGATGGGAGCGACGCTGGGCGCAGGCGTCGTCGAGGCGGGCGTCGTCTGCGACGTCCTCGGCACCGCCGAGCCGGTCTGCGCTGCAACGGACGAGCCGCTCCTTGACGCGACGCGCGTGACCGAGTGCCATCCTCACGCTGCGCCGGGGCGCTGGCTGCTCGAGAACCCCGGCTGGGCGTCCGGTGCCTCGTACCGGTGGTTTCGCGACGAGCTCGGCGGCTCTGACTACGAGGAGCTGAACGCGCTCGCCGCGACCGCCCCACCCGGATCCGACGGTGTCGTCTTCGTCCCCTGGATGGGTGGCGCGATGGCCCCGGCGTGGGAGGCGGACGCGCGCGGCGGCTGGTACGGGCTGACGCCGGCGCACCGGCGCGCGCATCTCTGCCGCTCGCTCCTCGAAGGCTCGGCGTACGCGCTGCGTGACGTCCTCGCGGCGCTCGCGGGAGCCGGCGTGGAGGTCACCCGCATCGTCTGCGTCGCCGGCGGTGCGCGCTCTCCCTTCGTGCGCCAGTTGCGCGCCGACGTCACCGGCGTCCCGGTCGGCTGGACGGACGACGTCGAGACGACGGCCCGCGGCGCCGCGATGCTCGCCGCGGTCGGCGCCGGCTTCCACGAAGACGCGGTTGCCGCCGCGGCCGCAATGGCCCGGCCGGCCCCTGACCTGCACGAACCCGACGGCGACGCGGGCGAGCTGCTCGAGTCAGGCTATCGCCGCTATCGCCGTCTGTTCGAGTCGCTCGCCCCAGCCTTCGCCGACCTCGCGTGCTAGCGGTCGAGCTGCAGCAGTTCGGCGGCCTGGAGGGCCTGCAGGCGGTCGAGCGGCCCGATCCGGTGCCGGGCACCGGACAGGTCCGGGTCGACCTCGTCGCAGCGGCCCTGAACCGGCGGGACTACTGGATCCGCGTCGGCGGCAAGGTCGTGCTTCCGGCAGTGCTCGGCTCGGATGGCGCGGGCGTCGTCTCCGCAGTAGGTGCGGGCGTGACGGACGTGCGCGTGGGCGACGAGGTCGTGATCAACCCGTCGCTCGACTGGGGCGACTCTGAGGAGGCGGCCGGCCCCGGCTTCCGCATCCTCGGCGTACCCGACCAGGGCACGTACGCCGAGCGCATCGTCGTCGCAGCGGAGCAGCTGCGGCCGCGGCCGCAGCGGCTCTCGTGGCTCGAGTCGGCGGCACTGCCGCTCGCGGGACTGACCGCGTGGCGGGTGCTCGTCACGCACGCCGAGGCGGGACCGGGAAAGACGATCCTCGTGCCGGGCGCAGGCGGCGGCGTCGCGACCTTCCTGATCCAGATCGCGAGCGCGCTGGGTGCGCGCGTCCTCGTCACGGCGGGCTCGGAGGAGAAGCTCGACCGCGCGCGGCAGCTCGGTGCGGAGGGCGGTGCCCTCTACACCGACGACGACTGGCCCGAACAGGTTGCGCCGGTCGACGCGATCGCCGACAGCGTCGGAGCGCCGGTCTGGGAGGGCGCCTTCCGGGCGCTGCGGCCCGGCGGCCGCTTGATCAACTTCGGCGACACCGCTCGCGCAACGGCAGAGATCGAACTGTCGGCGCTCTACTTCGGCTACTTCCGCATCCAGGGGACGACGATGGGCAGTCCGCGCGAGTTCGAAGCTCTGCTCGAGCACGTCGAGACCGCAGCGTGGCGTCCGGTCGTCGACAGCGTCTTCCCGCTGCGCGACGCCGCGGCCGCTCACGCACGGCTCGAGCAGCCGGACCGCTTCGGGAAGGTCGTGCTGCAAGTGAGGGGGGTCTGACCCCAGAGGGGTCAGACCCCAGTCGTTCCTAGATGCCTTCGTTGATCAGGCGCCCGACTGCGTCGAAGCGCTTGGGGTCCTTCTTCTTCCAGTAGAACGCCCCGGCGAGGCCCACAACGAAGATCACTGCGTCGATCGGGCCGAGGTAATTGGCCCAGTGGTAGCCACTCCCGAGGAAGTCGAGGTTCTTGAACAGCAGGTAGAGCACGATCGCCTGTGCGACGAACGAGATCGCCGGTGCGAGCATCGTCCGCCACCAGTGCTGCTCGTCCGGGTAATTGACCCGGAAGTAGTTCCAGATCGCGATCGAGACGACGGCCTGCACGGCCAGGATGATGATCACGCCCATCACCGCCATCAGGCCGTAGAGCTGCAGATAGGCCTGCGCGGCCGGGTCGTGCGTTCCCGCGAAGATCGCGAAGCCGAGCACGATCAGCGCCGCGATCGCCGACTGCGTCAGCGTCGCGACGTGCGGGCTCTTCCACTGGTGGTGCGTCCGCCCGAGCACGCTCGGCAGCACGCGCTCACGTCCGAGCGAGTAGAAGTACCTCGCGGCGGTGTTGTGGAACGCCATGCCGCACGCGAACGAGCCGGTGATGATCAGGTAGCTCATCACGTCGCGGGCGAAGCCACCGACGAACTCTTTCGTCGGGATGAAGAAGAACTCGGCCGAGTTCTTCTGCGCAACCTCAGCCGCGTCGTGAAGCGAGTGGTAGCCGGAGATCGCCGCCCAGCTCGTGATCACGTAGAAGATCCCGAGTCCGATCACGGAGATGTACATCGCCCGCGGCACGATGTGCTTCGGATCTTTCGACTCCTCGGCGTAGTTCGGCGCCATCTCGAAGCCGACCCACGACCAGAAGGCGAAGAAGATGCCGATGCCTGCGGCTCCCGCAGCCAGGCCACCGCCGTCCGGGAAGCCCTTGAACGCGTTCACGGGATTGATCGCCGCTGCGGTGACGTGGTTGCCGCCCTGGGCGAAGATCCCGACGTCCATCACGAGGAGGATGATCACCTCGCAGATCAGGGCGATCCCGAGCAGGCGGGCCGACAGCCGGACGTCGAAGTACGTCAGCACAGCGATCAGCGCCACCATCGCCAGCGCGAACCAGAACCAGCGGATGTTGATGCCGTGCTGCGCGAACTTCAGGTTCGCGAAGTAGGCGAACCCGCCGGCGAGCGATGCCTCGAACACCGAGTACGCCGCCACCGAGGCGAACGCGAAGCCCATGCCCAGCTCACGGCCGAGACCGTGGCTGATGAAGGAGTAGAATCCGCCGGCCGCCGTGATCTTGCGCGCCATCGTGCAGTAGCCGACGGAGAAGATCGTCAGCACGACGGTGGCGAACAGGAATCCGGCCGGGGTGCCGATGCCGTTCCCCCAGCCGACCGAGATCGGCGTGTTGAAGAGCATCGCGGAGATCGGGGCCGCCCCGGTCACCGTCAGGAAGAGCACGCCCATCAGGCCGACGGCGTTCTTGTGGAGGAAGTGGACGTCGCTCCGGACCGAGACGTCGTACATCGACGCGCGGTCGGAGCCGGTCCGCTCCTCGGCGCCGGGTGGGACGGGTTTTGCAGGCTCGCCCGGCGCCGTGATGTCGCTCATGCCGCACTCCTTTCGTCGCTCATGCAGTTGACAGATAGACGTTCTTCAGCTCTGTGTAGTGCTCGAGTGCATGAGGCCCGAGCTCGCGCCCGATCCCGGACTGCTTGAAGCCGCCGAACGGCGTCGAGACGCGTACGGACGTGTTCGAGTTGATGGAGACGGTCCCTGTGTCGAGCCCGCGGGCGACGCGCAGAGCCTTCGCGCCGTCACGCGTCCAGATCGAGCCGGAGAGACCGTAGATCGTGTCGTTCGCGAGGCGCACCGCCTCCTCTTCGGATGCGAACGGGATCACCGCCGCGATCGGGCCGAAGATCTCCTCGCGCGCTGCCCTGTCGTCGTTCGAGACCGGCGCGAGCACCGTGGGCGGGAACCAGAACCCGGGAGCGCCGGGCGCCTGACCTTGCACTGCGATCGGCAGGCCGTCGTCGAGGTACGACGCGACCTTCTTGCGCTGGTCGGCGGTGATCAGCGGCCCCATCTGCGTCGCGTCGTCGAGCGGGTCGCCCACCCTCAGCTCCTTGACCGCAGCGCTGAGCAGCTCCAGGAAGCGGTCGAGGGCCGACTCCTCGACGAGGATCCGCGACCTCGCGCAGCAGTCCTGGCCGGCGTTGCCGAAGACGGCGAGCGGCGCCGACGCGGCGGCGGCCTCGAGGTCGGCGTCGGCGAAGACGATGTTCGCGGACTTGCCGCCGAGCTCGAGCGTGACGCGCTTGATGCTCTGGGATGCGAGCTCGCCGATGCGGCGCCCGACGGCGGTCGAGCCCGTGAACGCGATCTTGGCGACGTCCGGATGCTCGACGAGGCGTTCGCCGACGATCCGGCCGGGGCCGACGAGCACGCTGAGCACCCCTTCCGGCAGCCCGGCATCGAGCGCGATCCGTTCGAGCTCGACCGCGGTCAGCGGCGTCAGCTCCGCGGGCTTGAGCACGATCGTGTTGCCTGCCGCGAGCGCAGGCGCGACCTTCCACGTCGCGATCGGCAGCGGGAAGTTCCACGGGACGATCAGTCCCACGACGCCGAGCGGCTCGCGGAACGTCATGTCGACGCCGCCGGCGACCGGGATCGTGTCGCCGAGCAGCCGCTCGGGGGCCCCGGCGTAGTAGTCGAAGACGTCGACCACCATGCCGACCTCGCCGCGCGAGTCGCTGATCGGCTTGCCGACGTTTCTCGTCTCGAGCTGCGCCAGGTCTTCGACGCGTTCCGCGAGCGCAGACGCGATTCGCCGCAAGATCTTGGCCCGGTCAGCCGGAGTCACCGTACGCCAGGCGGGGAACGCCGCCTTCGCGCGCGCAACGGCCGCGTCGGCCTCCTCGACTCCCGCAGCGGGCAGCTCGGCCAGGACCTCCTCGGTCGCAGGCTCGACGACGTGCACCGTCGCTTCCGCGCTGGTCGCCACTACATCCCTCCCGGTCCTACTTCGTCAGGCACTCAAAATGGTATGAAATAAGGTCCTTATCGTGTTCATGTTCCAGCGAGGGTGTCAAGAAAGCGGAGGGCACACCTGAGCGCGACCTTCGTCAACAGCGCCACCAGCCGCGTTCTCTTGCCGGAGTTCGACCGTCGCTATCCCGTCGTCGTCCGGGGTGAGGGCGTCTGGCTCGAGGACGCCGCGGGGCGGCGCTACCTCGACGCCATGAGCGGCGGGTCGATGGCCGCGACGCTGGGCCACGGCCGCACCGATCTCGTCGAGGCCGCCAGGCGACAGGCGGGCCGGCTCGCGTACGTCCACAACGAGCGCCTCACGAATCCACCACAGGAGCAGCTGGCGCAGGAGCTCGTCGGCGTGGCGCCCGACGGGTTCGCGCGCGTCCGCTTCGTCACGGGCGGGGCCGAGGCGAACGAGATGGCGCTGAAGCTCGCGCGGAGCTACCACGTCGAGCGCGGGGACTCCACGCGCTGGCAGGTGATCTCGCCCGCGCAGGCCTACCACGGCCCGACGCTCGAGACCCTCGCGCTGACCGGACGGCCCGGCCTGCAGGGGCCGCTCGGTCCGTATCTGCCGAGTCATCTGCACATCCCTCCGAGCACGAGGCGCTTCGATCCGAGCGGCGAGGCGGCGCTGGAGGCGCTCGACCGGGCGCTCGAGGAGGCGGGGCCCGAGAACGTGTCGGCCTTCTTCTGTGAGGCGATCAGTGCGGCGGCGCTGCCGGCGTACACACCGCCCAGGCGCTTCTGGGAGGGGCTCGAGGAGCGTCGCCGCGAGCATGGTTTCCTCGTCCTCTTCGACGAGGTGGTGACGGGAATGGGCCGGACCGGCGAGTGGTTCGCCGCGAACGCGACACCGCTCGTCCCCGACATCGTCGCCACGGCCAAAGGACTCGGCGCCGGCTACGCGGCGATCGGCGCCGTTCTCTGCCGCGGGCACGTGTACGAGGCGGTCGCGATGGGATCGAGGAAGTTCACGCTCGGCCACACGTGGGACGGCGCGCCGCTGTCGTGCGCGGTCGGGCTCGCCGTCGTCGACGTCTTGCGTCGCGAAGGGCTCGTCGAGCACGTGCGCGAACGCGGCCGGCGCCTGCGGGACGAGCTCGCGAGTGCCCTCGAGGGGATCTCGATCGTCGGCGACGTCCGGGGGCATGGCTTTCTCCTCGGTGTCGAGTACGTCGATCCGCGCGACGGGGAGTCGTTCCTCCCGCCGGAGCTTCGCGTCGCCGGCCGCGTCGACGACATCGCCCTCGAGAACGGGCTCGTCACCCTCTCGACGCAACCCACCCGCGACGGCTACGCAGGCGACCAGAGCCTGTTCGCGCCGCCGTTCACGAGCACCGACGAGGAGCTGGCGGAGATGGTGTCCCGCTTCGCTGCGGCCGTTGCCGGGGCCTCCGGTGAAGCCGAGCGCGAGCTCGAGGGGATGCAGGCGATGTCGAAGCCGGTCTCCGCAGGTGACCGGCAGTGAGCGACAACGGCAAGCTACGGGCGCTCATCGTCGAGCACGAGCGGGCTACTCCCGGCGGGCTCGTGTACGAGTGGCTCGAGGCGCACGACGCCGATGTCGAAGAGCTCCGCATCGACATCGACGACCGGCATGTCGATCCAGCTGACTACGATCTCCTGATCCCGCTCGGCTCGGAGTTCGCCGCGTTCGACGATCACATCCCGTGGATCCCGCGCGAGAAGGAGCTGCTGCAGGAGGCAGTCGAGGCGGACGTGTCGGTGCTCGGCATCTGCTTCGGCGGCCAGCTGCTTGCCCGCGCGCTCGGTGGGAAGTCCTTCCGTGCGGGCGAGTCCGAGATCGGCTGGCTGCCCGTCCGCACGCGCGACCCGGAGCTCGTCCCGGCAGGACCGTGGTTCCAGTGGCACTTCGACACCTTCACCGCGCCCCCGGGGGCGACCGTCCTCGCCGACACCGACGTCGGGCCTCAGGCGTACGTCGTGGGACGGAACATGGGCCTGCAGTTCCATCCCGAGGTGACGCCTCAGATCATGGACTCATGGGTGCACACGTACCGGCACGAGCTCGACGCCGAGGGTGTCGACCCCGATGCGCTGCTCGAACAGACACGCCGGCAGGCAGCCGTCAACAGGCGGACGTCGTGGCAGCTGCTCGAGGCGTTCCTCGACCGTGTCGCGCGCCTCGGGAAGGCCTGACGTGGCGGTCGCGGCACGAGCCGGGGTGCGCTTCGACCCGATCCAGCAGCCGAAGACGCACGAGTACGTGGCCGAGCAGATCCGCCGTCACATCGCGCTGCGGCTGATCCCGCCCGGCGACTCGCTTCCGTCCGAGCGCGAGCTGGCCGCGATGTTCGGCGTCGGCCGTCCGACCATCCGTCTCGCGCTGCGGCTCCTGGGCGAGGACCACCTCGTCGAGTCGCGCCGGGGACGGCGCGGAGGCACGTTCGTCTCACACCCCGAGCAGGACTCGGTCGTCTTCGACGAGCTGATCTCGAGGCTGCTGCGCCGTCGCGAGGCGCTCGAGGAACTGCTCGTCTATCGCCATACCATCGAGCCTGCGATCGCGAGGCTCGCGGCGAGAACGCGGCGGCGGGGCGATCTGGTGGCGATGCGCCGCGCCATCCGCAGCATGGTCGCCGCGCGCTCCGAGCCCGTGTACATGCGTTTCGACACCGAGTTCCATCTCGCCGTGGCGCGCGCGACGCACACGCGTTACCTCGTTGCCGCAATCGAGGACATCCGCTTCCAGCTCAACGACGCGCTCGGCCTGCTCCCGGAGTCGGACACCTGGCACCGTAGGATCTCGGGGGAGCACGAGGCGATCTTCGAAGCAATCGAGACTCGTGACCCGGACGGCGCCGAAGCGGCGGCGCTCCTCCACGTCGAGAACAGCGACCGCAGTGTGCGGGCAGTGCTGGCGGCGATCGCGAGGAGTCGGAGCAGATGAGCGCGCCTGCACTCGTCCGCGCGGACGAGACGAGCGTCTTTCCGCGCTACCTCGACCTCGCATACCCGAACGTCGAGCGCGGCGAGGGCGTGCGCCTCTACCTGGCCGACGGGCGCGAGATCCTGGACGCCTGCTCCGGCGGTGCGATGATCGCGTGCCTCGGGCACGGCAACAGCGTCGTCGTCACCGCCGCCGCCGAGCAGGCGAAGCGCATCGCGTACGTCTACAACCACCACTTCACGAACGACGCGCAGGAGCGGCTCGCCGAACGGCTGCTCGAGGTGACGGCGCCGGAGATGGCTCGTGTCCGCTTCGTCTCCGGCGGCTCCGAGGCGAACGAAACGGCGCTGCGGCTCGTGCGCCAGTACCACGTCGACCGGGGCGAGCCGGAACGATGGCGGATCATCTCGCCCGCGCAGGCCTACCACGGGGCGACGCTCGGCACGCTCGCGCTGCCCGGCCGGCCGGCGTTGCAGTACCCGTTCGGCGACTACCTTTCCGCACACCTGCACATTCCGCCCGGCGACCTCGACGCCCTCGACCGCGTGCTCGAGCAGGCGGGGCCGGAGACCGTCGCTGCCTTCTTCTGCGAGCCCGTCAGCGCGGCCGCATATCCCGCGTACTCGCCGCCCGATGACTTCTGGCTCGGGCTCGAGGAGCGGCGCAGGCAGCACGGCTTCCTCGTCGTCTTCGACGAGATCGTCACAGGCATGGGCAGGACGGGCAGCTGGTTCGCCTATCAGCAGCTGCCGCTCGAGCCGGACATCCTCACCGGCGGCAAGGGTCTCGGCGCCGGCTACGCGCCGCTCGCTGCGACGTTCTGCCGCGACCACGTCTTCGAGGCGCTGGCCGCCGGCTCGCGCGAGTTCGAGCACGGGCACACCTGGGACGGTGCGCCGCTCCCGTGTGCGGTCGGCCTGGCGGTGCTCGACCAGTTCCTCGAGCAGCGGCTCGTCGAGCGTGTCGCGGAGCGCGGTCCCGCGCTCCGGGAGGAGCTCGAAGCCGCCGTCGGCGGGCTCGACATCGTCGGCGAGGTTCGCGGTCGCGGTTTCCTGCTCGGCGTCGAGCTCGTCGACCCGCGCGACCGGAAGTCGTTCCTCCCGGCAGGGCTGCACGCGGCCGAGCTGGTCGACGACGTCGCGCTCGAGCACGGCCTCCTCGTCACCTCCTCGCAGTCGACGCCCGACGGCTACACCGGCGACCAGATTCTGGTCGCTCCGGCCTTCACGAGCACCGACGAGGACCTCGCCCAGCTGGTCGGCCGGTTCGAGGAGACCTTGCGCGACGTCGACTCGCGGGTGAAGGATTCGCTTCGATGAGCAGCCTCGAGGCAGAGACGCAGCGACTCGGCACACTCGCCGCGACAGGCGAGGGAGACTTCGTGCTGCTCGGCCTGCCTGATGTGCACGGCTCGATCCGGGGCAAGGCGCTGACGCCGGCCGCCTTCGAGGCGGCGCTGCGTGAGGGCACCGTCATGACCGACCTGTTGCTCGCGCTCGACCCGACCGACCAGCCGATCACGGATTACGAGCACTTCGGGATCAGGTCGGGAGCCGGCGACCTCGTCGTGCATCCCGAGCCCGACACGCTGCGCGAGCTGACGTGGCGGCTCGGCTGGCGTGTGTGCCTCGCGACGCCGACGTGGCCGGACGGTGCGCGGTGCGAGCTTGCGTCGCGCGAGGTGCTGCGCGGCGCACTCGAATCCCTTGCGAAGCTCGGTTACGAGTCACTCGCCGCATTCGAGTACGAGATCCGCCTCCGTGACGCCGACGGCGAGCCGCTCTCGAGCGGGCTCAGCTACAGCGTCGGCGAGATCCTCCGCTTCGACCAGTTCGTCGCGCGGCTCGCGCCGGCGCTCGAAGGGCTCGGCGTCGAGCTCGGAGCGATCCACACCGAGGCCGGCCCAGGCTTGCTCGAGCTGAACGTCGCGGCCCGACCGGGGCTGCGCGCGGCCGACGACGCCGCCTACGTGAAGATGGCGGTGAAGGAGGTCGCCGCGTCGCTCGGCCTGCGCGCGAGCTTCCTGGCGAAGACCGCGTCCGGCGAAGAGGGGTCGAGCGGCCACGTGCACATCTCTTGCTGGCGCGAGGGCGTGAACGCCTTCGCCACTGCGGACGCCGCCGAGCTACCCGCCCCGCTCGCCGCGGCCACCGCGGGGATGCTCGAGCACCTTCCGGGCGCGTCCCTGCTGCTGAACCCGACCGTAAACTCGTACAAGCGGCTCGTCCCGGGCTACTTCGCGCCGGTCAACGTGTCGTGGGGGCTCGAGAACCGCTCCTGCGCGATCCGCGTGATCACGTCGTCGCGGCCGGAACGCTGCCGGATCGAATGCAGGCGCCCCGGCGCCGACGCCAATCCGTACCTCGCGCTCGCCGCCCTGGTCGTCTCCGCGGCCGACGGTCTGCGCCGCGGCGCCGAGCCATCTGCGCCGGTCGAGGGCGACGCGTCGGCGCGCGAGGACCTGCCCGCGTTGCCGAACTCGCTCGAGAGCGCACTGCGAGCCTTCGAAGAGGACAGCGTGCTGAGGCAGGGGCTCGGCGAGCAGTTCAGCGACTACTTCGCTGTCTCGCGTGCGTGGGAGCTGAAGGCCTGGCAGCAGGCCGTCAGCGACTGGGAGCGCGAGCGCTACGAGCGGGCGGTGTAGTTCCCCGTGGCGCTCGCCGTGCAGGAGACATCGCAGCAGAAGGACAACCTTTGCGGTCCGTTCTGGGCCGCGCGCCTGCTGCGCGCCTTCGGCATCGACGCCGACGAAGACGACATCGCCGTGCGGGCGGGATCGGTCCTGCCGGACCCCGACGACGGCAGTGTCCCGCCCGGGGCCGACAGCAAGACGGACTACGCGGCCGAGCTGCGTACCGGGTCGCCGGAGGAATCGGGCACGTCGGCGCAGGGCCTGCTCGAGGCGATCGAGGCCGCGGGCGTGAGCTGCATCCCGATTCGGGGCCCGTGGACGACTGAACGGGTCGTGCGTCTCTTCGACGCGGTGCCGCCGGCGCGATTGCTCGCGAACGTCCGCACCGGGCCGTTCTGGTCGAGCAGGCCGCCTGTCGAGGCGGTCATCGCGGAGCTCGCGGGGCAGGAAGCCGACGGCGGCCGGCACGAATGGGACGTCGGCCACTTCGTCCGACTGGAGCGACTGATCGGCGGGGGGCTCGTGCTCGTCCACGACTCGTATCCGTCGCTCGGCTGGAACGGCCGGCACCTTCAGCCGGCGCGCCTCGTCGCGGCCGCCCTCGAGCGCGGCGACGGGCGGGAGGGCGGCGTGCTCGCGGTCGTACCGCCCGAGGACGCCGACAGGGTGCGAGCCGTCGCGGGCGAGGTCGGAATCTGGGACAACGGGTCACGGAGGTAGCGAGGGCGAATGGCGACGACCGAGGAGCAGTCGAGAACCGTCGAGCAGGTGCTCGCGGCGTGGCGGGAGCAGGGCATCCGCAACGTGCGCTTCGAGTTGCCGGACATGCACGGCACGAGCCGTTCGAAGCTCGTGCCGATCGAGCATGCCGGCAGATACGCGGACGAAGGCCTGAACATGTACGGCGGGACCGTCGTGCTCGACAGCCGCTCCGACGTCGTGCCCGGAACGCTTTACAACGAGGAGATCGCGTACGCAGACCAGCGGCTCAAGCCGGATCCGTCCACGGCCGCGATCGTGCCGTGGGCCGATGCGACGGGGCGGATGATCTGCGACACGTTCTGGGACGACGGTCGCGCGCTCGAGGCCGCGCCGCGTCACGTCTACCGGCGCGTGCTCGACCGCTGCCACGAGCTCGGCTACGAGGCGCTCTTCGGAACGGAGCCGGAGTTCTACCTCCTGGACGCGGAGACACGGGAGCCGCTCTTCGGGGGCTACCACATCTTCAACACCGTGCGGAACACGTACGTGCCGCTGATCGAGCAGATCGTCGAACAGATGCGTGCGTTCGGCATCGACATCGTCACGGCGAACTGCGAGTACGCCGGGTCGCAGTGGGAGATCGTCTCTGGCCCCAGGCAGGGCATGGCGGGTCCCGACCAGGCGTTCACGTTCAAGAACGGCGTCAAGGAACTCGCGCACGCGCACGGGCTGATCGCGACGTTCATGTCGAAGCCTTTCCCGGGTGGAGCCGGCTCGGGTGCGCACAACCACCTCTGCCTGCTCGATCTCGACGGCGGCCACAACGCGATCGCCGACCCGGACGGCGAGTGGGGGCTGTCGGCCGTCGGGCGGCAGTTCATCGCCGGCCAGTTGAGGCACGCGCGTTCGATCTACGCGCTGCTCGCTCCGACGATCAACTGCTTCAAGCGGCGCAGGACGCACACCTTCAGCCCGACGAACGTCTCGTGGGGTCTCGAGGACCGCAGCGCGTTCGTTCGCGTCAAGGGCGGCTCCGCCGAAAGCCGCCACGTCGAGAACCGCGCTCCGACCGGCCTCTCGAATCCGTACCTGGCCACGGCGGCCCTGCTCGGCGCCGGGCTCCTGGGCATCGGCGACGAGCTCGAGCTCGAGCCGCCCGCGCAGCCGCCGGCGGAACAGGACACCTCGAAGCCGCAACTGCCGACGAGCGTCGAGGAGTCCCTGGCGCTCCTGGAGCAGGACGAGCGAATCGTCGACCTGCTGGGGACGGAGTTCGTCGAGGCCTACACGGTGATGCGGCGCTACGAGCTGCAGCGCTACGCCGACCACGTGACCGACTGGGAGCTGCAGGAGTACCTCGAACTCTATTGAGCATGCGGCCCCTGATCGGCATCACGACGTACGTCACGCCGGCGCGGTGGAGCTACTGGGAGCTCGAGGCGGCCCTGATCCCGCACGACTACGTGCGGGCGGTCGAGCAGGCGGGAGGCCGGCCGCTGCTCGTGCCGCCGAGCGAGGAGGGCGTGCAGGAGACGCTCGACGCAGTGGACGGACTGATCTTCTCCGGCGGCTCCGACCTCGACCCCGAGCACTACGGTGCGGAAGCGCATCCGGAGACGTTCGGCGTCCATCCCGAACGCGACCGTGCCGAGCTCGACCTGCTGAATGCTGCGCTCGACCGCGACATGCCGGTGCTCGGGATCTGTCGCGGCATCCAGGTGCTCAACGTGGCTCGGGGAGGCGACCTGCACCAGCACCTGCCGGAGATCGTCGGGCACGAGGGCCACAAGCACGATCCACCCGGCGTCTTCAGCGATCACGACGTCGAGATCGAGCCGGACACGAAGCTGGCCGACATCCTCGGCGTGCGCCACGCGGTCAAGTCGCATCATCATCAGGGACTGGATTCCGTTGGCGAAGGATTGCGCGTGTCGGCGCATGCGGAGGACGGATCGGTCGAGGCGATCGAGGATCCCCGGCGACGTTTCGCGCTTGGTGTCTTGTGGCACCCCGAGGCGGGCGACGACATGAAGCTCTTCGAGGCGCTCGTCGAGCAGGCGCGCGACTTCAGACGGGCGCGCGGCGCCTGATGGGCCGCCTCGACGGCAAGGTGGCCGTGATCACGGGCGCAGCCGGAGGGATCGGGCGCGAGGCTGCGCTGCTGTTCTCCGAGGAAGGTGCGACCGTCTGCGTCGCCGACGTGCTCGACGAGCAGGGAGAGCAGACCGCGTCGGAGTGCCGTGACGCCTTCTACCACCGCGTCGACGTCACGGACGCGAAGAGCGTCGAGGCGCTGTACGCCGCCGTGTCCGAACGCTGCGGCGGCGTCGACGTCCTCTACAACAACGCCGGGATCATGCCGCCGGACGACGGCTCGATCCTGGAAACCGATCCGGAGGTGTGGGACCGAGTGCACTCCGTGAATGCGACCGGCGTGTATCTCTGCTGCAAGTACGGAGTGCCACATCTGCTCGAGCGCGGCGGCGGCTCCGTCGTGAACGTCGCGTCCTTCGTCGCTTTGCTGGGTGCCGCAACGTCGCAGATCGCGTACACCGCGTCGAAGGGCGCCGTGCTCGCGATGACGCGTGAGCTCGCGGTGGAGTTCGCGCGCCAAGGTGTCCGCTTCAATGCGATCTGCCCGGGACCGGTCGAGACGCCGCTGCTGATGCATCTGTTCGAGAGCGATCCTGCGGCGTTCGAACGCCGACGCGTCCACATTCCGATTGGACGCCTGGCACAACCGCAGGAGATCGCGCGCGCCGCGCTGTTCCTCGCGAGCGACGACGCGTCGTTCGTGACGGGAACGGCGTTCGCCGTTGACGGCGGCATTACCGCCGCCTACGTGACACCCGAGTGATCCGGCTCCTCTGGTAGCCTCGATAGACCACGTTCTCGGCGTTGACTCGGTGACCTCCCGGCCATTGGGCCGCTCGAGGGAAAACGGAGCCGCGATGGCGAGCAAGAGGCAGACCACGATGGCGAAGCTCGCGCGCGAGCGACGAGTGCAAGAACGCCGCATCCTGAAGCAGGAGAAGAAGCAGGCCGCAGCCGCTGCACGCCTGGCTGCGGCAGCCGAGCCTGCCGAGGCGGCCGAGGCGGCCGAGGCGAGCGACGAGCGGAGCGAGCAGGACTCCGCTACAGTGAGTGAGAGTTAGAGCGAGTTTGGTTGCGCACAGCGCTTTCCCTGCCCGTTCGTAAGTGGCAAGGGAGGTGTTTTTATGGCAAGTGGAACCGTGAAATGGTTCAGCGATCCGAAGGGCTACGGCTTCATCACGCCCGACGACGGCTCGAAGGACCTGTTCATCCATCACAGCAACATCGTCGGAAACGGCTTCAAGTCGCTCGCCGAAGGTGCGAAGGTCGTGTTCGAGCAGCGGGAGGGCAGCAAGGGCGTCGAGGCGTATGACGTCTCGATGAGTTCTGTGTCCTGACGCACGTCGCTCTACCAGTGCCGCGCCCGCGACGAAGTCGCGCGCGCGGCCACCAACGAAGCAAAGGAGCAGGTTTGTGAACGGCACCATGCTCTGGTTCGACGAGTCGAAAGACCACGGCTACATCCTCACCGAGGAGGACGAGCGCCTGTACGTCGACCGCGACGGCTTCGTCGGCCGGGCAGCTCCCGTGGGACGCTGCGCCAGACTCCCGGTTCGGTTCAGCATCGCCGAGCGCGACGGCCGCCGGTTCGCCGTCGACGCCACGCTGGTCGAAGAGGAAATGCGCGGCCGTGCACGACGGCGCACGCAGCGCATGCGCTCGTCGTAGGTCTCGGGCGCTACGACATCGGCACTTGACGAAGGACTCGAGCCTCGATCCGCTCGAGAATCTCCGTCAAGCTCTCGCCCGTCGCGGTGATGCCATGGTTCCGGAGGCCGATGACCGCGTGGCTCGGATCCGGCTCACGCATGACGAGGTCGGCGACGTCCTGCGCGAGCTCCTCCGTCCCGCAGGGATAGTTCGTCTCAGTGGCGGCGATGCCTTCGAGCCACGCATGGACGTGGAGGATCGCCCCGACGTCGGGATGCGCCTGGTAGATCATCCAGTGCTCGATTGCGTCCACGGAGACACGGCGTGGTTCGATTCCGGGCGGCACGCTGAGCACGATGTGCGCGGCGGCGGCGTCGTAACCGGAAACGAGGAGGATGTCGCGCCCCGGAACCTCGAGCTTGGACTTGTCCACGCCGCTCGCGCTCATCCAGAATCGTTGCGCGTCCTTGCGAGCCGAGAGATTCCCGTACGACAGCCCGCCGATGCCGTAGAGCCGCCTGACGTGTCTCAGGTCTCGCTCGTCCAGCAGCTGCTCGATCGGGAACGGCGCCGGCAGCAGGTCGAGCTCGTCGAGCCGTCTTCCGGCCGCGCGGATCTCGTCTGTCAGCTCGTCGCCGGACCACAGCTCCGGTTCGAGGTCCGGGCGGAAGTCGTTGTCGATGACGAGGTGTGAGCGTGCGAGCGGCGCGAGACGCTCGACGACGCCGCGCGCCAGTTCCGCCGCGTCCTCTGCCTCGACCGAATAGGAGCCTTGCTCCATCGTCGTGAACCAGACGCCGCGACCCGGGACGTAGCAAAGCACGATGTTCGCGAGCGTGCGAACGAGCAACGGGTAGGTCGCGGCGAGAACGTCGTCCGGCAGCACCGGGCGCTCGTGGAGAGCGGCGACGTAGGTGCCGCGCGAGTGTCGGCGAAACGGGCGCGGCGCCGCCGGGTCGACGAGATTCAACACGAACTCCGGATCGCCGTCGCCCGAGGTCCGCTCGAAGCCGGCCTGCTCGAGGGCTGCGGCCAACTCGTCGCCGAACGCCTGCAGGCCCGCAGACGTTGGGGATCCTGCGATCGCATAGCCCATCGAGCGAGACTCTCGCGTGGCCGTCGTGGTCGGCGCATCAGCATTTTCCCGTAGAAGGGCCGACCGCCGATCTCGGCCCGAGGCGATGCGCCTCGTCTTCACCGTGACGGGCAACGTGCCGAGAGAGGTCTAGTCCGTCAAGGCGCGCAGCGCGCTTCAGGCGTGGTGGCCTCGTCCGGTGTAGAGGTCGAGCCGGAAGAGCATCGGCACGAGCATGGCCGGCATCATCAGCCCGTGCTCGAGCAGCGCGAGGCTGCTTCGTTCCACCGTGCCGGCCCAGCCGAGTGCGAGCAGCGCCACTCCGAGAACAGGCATCACCGCCGACATCTCCGCGACCGCGCGCCGCGACATGCCGCGGAAGAGCATCCAGGCGGTCATCGGCGCCGTCATGGCGAACGTCACGACGAGCACCGACAATTCGGGCAGCTGCTTGAACGGCTCGGAGTAGCCGAACAGGCCGGCAGCCCAGAAGTAGATCAGGTCGCCGAGCGCGAACCCCACGCACATCGGGATGCACATCTCGAAAAAGTGACGGACGAAGTGTCCTGCCTGCCTGAACCTGCTTACGCCCAGCGTTTCCGTGGCCTGCACCACAGCACGCACCTCCTCCGGTGAGCTAAGCACCGCCGCCGGTGTCGCAAAACCGTACTTTTCCGCATTCGCGCCGATGACTATTCGGCCTCCCGGCCGTCCAACAGAGGTCCAGCGAGAGAAAGGAAGATGCGATGCAGAAGCTCACACCGTGCCTGTGGTTCGACACCGAAGGGGAAGAGGCGGCGAACTTCTACACGTCCGTGTTCCCCAACTCGAGGATCGTGGACGTGGCCCGCTACGGCTCGGCCGGCCCGCGGCCGGAAGGAACCGTCATGACCGTCAGCTTCGAGCTCGAGGGCCAGCAGTTCGTCGCGCTCAACGGCGGGCCTGACTTCACCTTCAACGAGGCGATCTCGTTCCAGGTGAGCTGCCGGGACCAGGAGGAGGTCGACAGGCTCTGGAGCAAGCTCTCCGAAGGGGGCGAGGAAGGCCCGTGCGGCTGGCTGAAGGACAAGTTCGGCGTCTCGTGGCAGATCATCCCGACCGCCCTGCCCGAGCTGCTCGGCGATCCCGATCGGGCGAAGTCCCAGCGCGTGATGGAAGCGATGCTGAAGATGAAGAAGATCGACGTCGGCGAGCTCGAGCGCGCGGCGGCCGCGGCCTAATCCACCGCCGGCTGCGATGGCAGCAGGAGAGCTTCCCGTGCAGGAGGTAGGACGGCGATGACTTTTCGCGACCGCGGCGGTCTGATAGGTAGCAGGGAGACTCGACTCGGAGGTGAGGGCTATGCCAGGGACGCTGCTGCTGGTCGGCACCCGGAAGGGGTGCTTTGTGCTGGAGAGCGACGGAGACCGGCGCGACTGGGCGCTGCGAGGGCCGTTCTGCGAGGGCTGGCCGGTCTACCACGCCGTCCACGACCCCTCGACAGGGACGATCTATGCCGCCGCGGCCAGCGAGTGGCACGGCTCGGCCGTCTGGCGGAGCCCCGATCTCGGCGAGTCGTGGACGCTCTCGAGCGAGGGGCTCGCCTACGACGAGCAGGACGGCAGGAAGCTGTCGAAGGTGTCGACGCTCGCGGTGGACGACGGCCGCGTCCTCGTCGGCGTCGAGGCTCCGGGGATCTTCGAGAGCCGCGACGAAGGTGCAACCTGGTCGCTGCTCTCGACGCTCGCCGGCCAGCCCGGCAGCGAGGGCTGGGACGATCCGGCGAACCAGCCGCCTGGCCACCTGGGCATCTCGGCGCTCATGTTCGACGGCGACGAGTCCTCCCGCTTCTGGGCGATCGTGCAGGGAGTCGGTCTGTTCGAGACGCGCGACGACGGCAGCTCCTGGGCCCCCCGCAACAAGGGTCTGCGCGCGGATTGGCCGCGATCGCACGAGGAGGTCGGCTTCTGCGTGCACAAGCTCGTGCGCTCTCCGGTCGACGGAGACCGCATGTTCCAGCAGAACCACGTCGGCATGCACCGCAGCGACGACGCGGGCCACACGTGGGTCGAGATCACGGAGGGACTGCCGACCGAGTTCGGGTTCGCGGCGGCCACGCATCCCCATGACCGGGACACCTTCTACGTCGTTCCGCTCGACCCCGGCCACGGCCGCACCATGCCGGAGGGGCAAGCGGCGGTCTGGCGAACCCGCGATGCGGGCGAGAGCTGGCAGCGACTCGGCCATGGTCTGCCGCAGCAGGACGCCTACGTCGGCGTCCTCCGCGAGGCGATGGCGATGGACTCGTACGACGCGCCGGGCCTGTACTTCGGGACGAGCACCGGCCAGCTGTTCGCGAGCACGGACGAGGGCGAGAGCTGGACCGAGATCGCGAGCTATCTGCCGGGGATCTCCTCCGTCGAGGTTGCCGTGGTCGACTGATGGCCGACCTGCACCTGCCGAGCACGCTGACGCCGCTTTTCACGGGCCTGCCGCGGCGACTGGACGTGGAGGCGGCAACGGTGGCGGAGGTGATCGACCACCTGGAACGGGAGTGGCCCGGCCTGCGCGACCGCCTGTGCGAGCCGGGCCCGGCCCTCCGCCGCCACATCCACGTGTACGTGGACACCGAGCGTGCGACGCTCGACACGCCGCTCGACGCGCGCTCCCGCGTCGACGTCATCGCCGCGATCAGCGGCGGCTAGCCGGGTACCGGAAATCGCGGGCTGCAGAGGCGATAGAGGGAGGCCCGGCGCGGGCCTCCCTCCATGCTCGTCTAGGGCGTGCAGGGGGCAGTCTCGAGGTTGTGCGTCGGCTCGCTGCCGATCGGCACGATGAACGTCGAGACCCAGTCCGCATCTGCCGAGCTCTCGTTCCGGCCCATGACCGGTGCGTTCGGCGTCTCGATGAACGCCTCACCAGCATGAATGGTCGTCCCGATGCAGTTCTCGTCGTAGATCGTCAGCGCGCCCGCGCTCGTCGGGCTCATGGAGACGAGGACAGGACCCGGATGCGTGTGCCACGGGGAGGCGAAGCCCGGTGGCGCACCCGTCGTGTACACGTCGCGAATCCGGACCGATCCCTTCGTCTCGAGCTTGATCGTGCCTTGCTCTGAGTGGAAATGACCGTCGTTTGCGGTGTTGCCGTCCGCGAGGACCGTCGAGGTCAACGCCAGCGCAGCGCCGACGGTAATCAGCGCGGCGAGGGCGATCAGCCCGATCACCGTGATCGCGGATCTGAAGGTGAGTCTGGGGTGCATGTTCACTCCTTTTGCCGTCAGGCGACGGCGTCGCACAGCAGGCTTGTGTTGTCGATCAGGTCGTGAGGGCCAGCCTCGAAGACGATCTCGTCGCCGCTGAAGCTGATCCGGCCGGTCTCGGTGATGACGCTGCCGAGCCCGGGCTGGTTGGCCAGGAAGACGGGTCCGACGAAGGTCGTCACCCCGGACGCGAAGTCGTCGATCACGAACACGTCCCCGCGAAGGGGAACGGACGTCCCGGTGACCGAGTTGGTGATGCTCCCGGTCATCGCCGCGTGAACTTGGACCCGGACAGGATTGCCCGTGCTGTCGAAGAACACGGTGATCCGGCCGGTGAAGTGTCGCTCGAGGACCGCGTCGAATCCGCCGCAATCGACAGCCTCCAGCGAGGCGTCGGTTGCGTCCTCGCTGAGCGGAGGGGTCGCCGCGGCGGGAACGGCCAGGGCCAGCGCGACGAGCGCGGTGAGCACGAAAAACGGTAGTCGAACCATTGTTGTCTCCTTTGGTTGTCGGCTAGCCGGCGGTATCGGTTCCTCCGGCCGGTCGGAAGTCGGCGCCATAGGCGCTGGAGGAGAAGTCGTCGAGCTGGATCCGGAAAGCCACGACCAGAGCGTCCTCTGACGTGAACTCCATTCCGTGCGCCTCGAGCGCGTGCTCTCTGATCCCGGCAACGAGCCCTTCGTCGTTCACGGCGGAAACCTCGTAACCGCAGTCACAGCGGAGTACCCTCTCCATCAAATCGCCTCGGGTGCGACCATAGGGAGCGGCCTCTAGATGCAGTCAAGCGCCGGGCAAGAAACGGGCAAGACCGGTACGAGCCTCACCGTCTCGCTCGTGGGCCGGGTCTCGGTCAGCGCAGGCGGGAAGCTCGTGGACGAGGACCGGTTCCCCGGACGGCAGGGGCGCCTCGTCTTCGCCTATCTGGCAATCAACGAACGACGGCCGATTCCTCGGGACGAGCTTGCGGATGCAGTTTGGGCCGACACCCGCCCGGCGACCTGGGAGAAGGCCCTGAGCGTCATCATCAGCAAGCTCCGGGCGCTCCTGGCGGAGTGTGGGCTCGACGGCGCGAGCACGCTGGCGAGCGCGTTCGGGTGTTACCGGCTCGATCTGCCCGCAGGGAGCTCGGTCGACATCCTCGACGCCCGGCGCTGGGTCGACGATCCGGCGGCTTCTGCGGCAGACGCCGTCCGGGCTGCGGAGATCGCCGGCACGCCGTTCCTGCCTGGAGACGAGGGAGAGTGGGTGGAATCGCAGCGGCGGGAGCTCGCGGAGATCCGCGTGCGTGCTCTCGAGCGTCTCACTGACTCGAGCCTCGCGTCGTCGGACTACGGCGGGGCCGCGAAGCTGGCACAGCAGGTGGTCGAGCTCGAGCCGTACCGGGAAAGCGGTTACCGGCGGCTCATGCAGGCGCACGCAGGTGCCGGGAATCGCGCCGAGGGACTGCGGGTGTACGAGCGCTGTCGGCACTTCCTCGCCGACGAGCTGGGCGCGTATCCGTCTCCCGAGACGGAGGCCGTGTACCGAGACCTCCTCGCGGCTCCTGCCGCAGACTCGTCGGAGCCGGCGCAACCGCTGGCCGCACGGACCTCGAGCCATTGGTCCCGGCGCCGTGCGGGCGTGCTGGCGCTCGGCTTGCTCGTCGTCGCCGCGGGCATCCTCGCTCTGGCCGTCGTCACCTCGGGTCGAAACGCGGCGGTTCGGCCGCTCACCTCGGACCGATGCTCACCGCTCGACTACGGACCCGACGGCGACCCCGACTTCTTGATCGCCGCCGACCTCCCCCTCCAGCGTGCCCTGCTCTCCTTCACTCGACCGATGGCTGAGGCGCTGAGCCTCACGCTCCAGCAGAAGCACTACCGAGCCGGGCGGTTCGAGATCGGCCTGCAGGTGTGCGACGACGCAACGCCCGCGAGTGCGCTCTTCTCCGCTCCCGTCTGCCAGGCCAACGCGCGCGAGTTCGTTCGAAACCCGAGCGTCATCGGCGTTGTCGGCCCGTTTGCGTCCGGCTGTGCCCAGGCAGAGATTCCGATCTTGAATCGGGCGGGGCCGCTGGCAATCGTGAGCCCGTCGAACACGCTGGTCGAGCTGACACGACGAACTCCAGGCAGGTCCGAAGGGCCCGGCAGGTACTACCCGAGCGGCCGGCGAAACTACGCACGGGTCATCGCGCCTGACGACGTTCAGGCTGCGGCGAACGCAGTCCTGGCCCGGAAGCTCGGCGTACGGCGCGTCTATCTGCTCGATGATGGCGCGAGCTACGGCGTCACTATGGCGACGGTGTTCGAACGCACGGCCCGCAGGCTACGCCTTCCAATTGTCGGCCGCGGCACCTGGGACGACGGCGCGACGAGCTATGCGTCCCTCGCGGCGCGTATCGCGGGTGCGCACGCCGACGGCGTCTTCGTTGCGGGAGCGTCGAACGAGAACGGCGCAGCGTTGCTGGCGGATCTCCGCACGGGCCTCGGCCCGAGCGTGCAGATCATGCTGCCTGACGGCTTCGACCCGCAGGAGACGTCGACGGTAGCCGGCCCGGCCGCCGAGGGGATGACCTTGAGCCTGCCCGGAGTGCCGAACGAGCGGCTCGGCCGGGCCGGCCGCAGGTTCGCCGCGCTCTTCTCGAAGAGGACCGGCGCGCCGCCGACGGGTTTTGCGGTCCACGCTGCTCAGGCGCTCGACGTCCTCCTCGACGCCATCGCCCGCTCGGACGGGACGCGTGCGTCGGTCGCCCGGAATCTCTTCAGCACGCGAATCTCGAACGGAATCCTCGGCAGCTTCTGGATCACGTCCACCGGCGACACGACTTTGAACGCGATCACGATCTTTCGGATCGTGGGCGGCAAGGTGAACACGTACGACACGATCATGGTCCCCGAAGAGCTCCTTGACGCAACGTGAGCTGCGGTCGAGCCGGCGGCAGCAGCACGTACTTCGGCGGACGGGGAAAGGACGGCTAGCGGCCCGACGTCGGCAGCGTCTGGCGCCGACCCCTGGCTTCGATCTCGATGCGGGGTAGCCAGTCGAGCCAGGAGGGCAAGTACCAGTTCCACCGCCCGAGCAGGTGCATCGCCGCAGGCAGGAGCACGGAGCGGATGATGGTGGCGTCGATCAGCAGAGCGGCGGCGATGCCGAAGCCCATCTGCTGGAACATGACGAGGTCGCCCATCGCGAAGCCGGCGAACACCGCGACGATGATCAGCGCGGCTCCTGTGATCAGGCGCGCCGTCGAGGTGACGCCGTGGCTGACGGCCTCGCTCGTCGAGCCGGTCTCTTCGTAGCGCTCCTTGATCCGGCTGAGCAGGAAGACCTGGTAGTCCATCGACAGCCCGAAGAGGACGGAGAAAAGGAACAGCGGGACCCACGCCTCGATTGCGTCGACGCGCTGAAAGCCGAGCAGGCCGGCGCCGACCCCGTGCCGGAAGACCAGGACGACGAGGCCGTACGCAGCCCCGACCGAGAGCAGGTTGAGGACGATCGAGGCGGCTGCGATCACGAGCGAGCGGAAGACCACGGTCACGAGCACGAAGCTGAGCAGAAGCACGAACGCGAAGACGATCGGCAGCCACGCATTCATCGCGTCGATGAAGTCGACGTTGTCGGCGGTGTCGCCGCCGACGAGGACGCGCGCGTCGGTTCCGCGGAAGTCGCGCGGGATCACCTCGGAGCGGAGGTGGCGGATCGCGTCGAGTGCGCGCTCGCCGGTCTTGTCCCCGGCGACCTGCACGCCGATCGCGGCGAGGTCGCCGCGCGAGCTTGTGCGGAAGTCGCTCTGGCCAAAGGCGGGATTCCGTGCGAGCTCGCGGCGCAGGCGCGCGATCGCCGCTCTCACCGGCGGCGAGCCGACTCTGCCCTCGACCACGATCAGCGCCGGTGCCGAGCTCGCCTGCGGGAAGTCACGGGCGAGCGCCTCGAAGCCGCGCTTCGCCTCCAGCCGGTCCGGCAGCGTGCTGACGCCGCTCGCGCCGAGGCGCAGCCCGAACGCAGGTGTGGCCGCAGCGACGAGGAGTGCCGCGAAGACGACCAGGCTGATGACCGGCCGGCGCATCACCCCGCGCACGATCGCTCCCCAAAAGCGGCCTTCACGGGCGGCTTCGCGGCCGACGTTGCGTCCGAGCCAGGGCACCCGCAGCGCGTTGACGCGATCGCCGAGCAGGCCGAGCAGCGCAGGGAGAAGCGTGAGCGCCGCGAGCACCGAGACGACGCCGACGGCGATGGCACCGAGCGCCAGGCTCTTCATCACGTTCGACGGGACGAGCAGCATGCCGGTCAGCGCGACCACGAACACGGTGCCGCTGAACAGCACCGCCCGACTCGCTGTGGCGCCGGCAGTCGGGATCGCCTCGAGCTCGCTGAGCCGTCGGCTGCGCTCTTCGCGGTAGCGCGACACCACGAAGAGCGAGTAGTCGATGCCGAGCGCGAGCCCCATGCCGGTGAGCATGTTCACGAGGAACACCGAGACGGGGACGATCTCCGCGACGACCGCGCAGAGTCCGAGTGCCACGACGATCGAGACGATGGCCAGGAACAGCGGCACGAGGCCGGCGACGACCGCGCCGAACACGAGCAGGAGCACGAGGAGCGCGGCAGGGAGCCCGACACTGAGCTCGCCCGACTTGAGGTCGTGCTGCGAGAGCTCGTTGAAGTCGTGGTCGAGGGTGCCTTCGCCGGTCATCGCCACGCTGAAGCCCGCGCGGCCGTTCTCGCGCCGAACGACCTCCAGCAGCGGGTCGACGTCCGCCTGCCGCTGAATCGTGATCAGCGTCGCATGCCGGTCACGAGAGACGAGTGAGCGGTCGGGGGTTGAGTAGTACGTCGACGCGCGCCAGATCACTTCGTGCGCTGCTCTCTCGGAGAGCAGTCTCTCGACGAAGCGCCGGAAGGCCGGATCAGCGACGGTGTGGAGCTCCGATCTGACCACGACGAGTTCGTCGACCGCGTGCCGGTCGGGCGGGAAGCGGTGGTAGAAGAGCCGCTCCGCCTGCCGCGACTCGGGATTGCTCGTGACGTACGCGTCGGTCGTCAGGTTCCCGGGCAGAAAGGCGACCGACAGGCCGAGGGCCGCGACGAGCGCTCCGAGCCACGCCCCGAGTGTCCGCCACGGGTGGCGGCTGGTCGCTCGGGCGAGTCGCTCGGTCACGCTCATCGGTGACTCAGTATGCGCTTCCGCCCGTGTGCGAACATGTGTTCGGTGCGATCCGAAGCGACGATCCTCCACGCCGACGCCGACTCCTTCTACGCCTCGGTCGAGCAGCGCGACGATCCCCGCCTGCGCGGGCGCCCCGTCATCGTCGGTGGTGGAGTCGTGCTCGCCGCGAGCTACGAGGCCAAGGCGTACGGCGTGCAGACCGCGATGAGCGGGAATCACGCCCGCAGGCTCTGCCCGGACGCGGTCGTCGTCCAGCCGCGCATGTCGGCGTATGCGGATGCGAGCAAGGCGCTCTATTGCGTGTTCGAGGACACGACGCCGCTGGTCGAGGGGCTGTCGATCGACGAGGCGTTCCTCGACGTGCGCGGGATGCGGAGGCTCGCCGGCACACCGACCGACATCGCCGCGCGCCTACGGCGTGAGGTCCGCGCCCGCGTCGGGCTGCCGATCAGTGTCGGGGTTGCGAGGACGAAGTTCCTGGCGAAGGTCGCGAGCGGGGTGGCGAAGCCCGACGGTCTGTTGATCGTTCCGCCCGAGCGCGAGCTGACCTTCCTGCACGCGCTCCCGGTGGAGCGGCTCTGGGGAGTCGGTGTGGTCACCGCCGAGAAGCTGCACCGGCTCGAGATCACGACCATCGGCCAGATCGCCCACCTGACGGAAGGAGCACTCGTCGCGATCCTCGGCCGAGCGACAGGTCGCCAGCTGCACGCGCTCGCGCACAACCGCGATCCGCGGCCGGTGCAGGCGCGGCGCCGGCGCGGCTCGATCGGTGCGCAGCGCGCGCTGGGCCGCCCGCGCCGCCCAGCGGCCGAGATCGACGCGTCGCTGATCGCCCTCGTCGAGCGCGTCACCCGCCGGATGCGAGCGGCGCACCGCGTGGGCCGCACCGTCGTACTCCGGCTCCGCTTCGACGACTTCTCGCGCGCGACCCGGTCGTTCACGCTGTCGGACGCAACCGCCGAAACACAAACTGTGCTCGACACGTCGCGCGGGCTTCTCGCCGCCGCCATGCCCATGATCGAACGTCGTGGGCTCACGCTGGTCGGGGTCGCAGTCGCAAACCTCGAGGACGACTTGCCACTCCAGCTCGCCCTTCCGTTCGCTGCGCAGAGCCGCGTCGCTCTCGACGCCGCCCTCGACGACATCCGCGACCGCTATGGCGTGACGGCGATCACGCGCGGAGTCTTGCTCGGCCGCGACTCGGGCCTGGCGATGCCGCTGCTGCCGGACTAGAGGTATCCAGGCCGTGAGGATTTCCGCAAAGGTCTGCTGCCGCCGCGTCCTGCCGGCTGCGCGCGGCTCGAAGGTGCGCATCTGGTCGCCGCGCGACCGCCGCTACAGCCTGATCCGCCGGACCGTGGAGCGACGCCTGCTCAGCTGTGCCCGAAGCGGACGTCGGGCAGCAGCCGGTCGAGCCAGCGCGGGCGCGCCCAGGCGTAACGGCCGAACAGGCGCAGCAGCGTCGGGATGAGCACGAGCCGGACGAGCATCGCGTCGAGCAGCACGGCGATGCCGAGGATCACGCCCATCTCCTTCGGCGGCAGGGGCCCCGAGAGCGCAAAGGTGAAGAAAACGGCCACCATCACGCCGGCGGCGGCGAAGATGACGCGGCCCGAGTGTGCAATGCCGCCGACCGCGGCCTCGCGTGCGTCGTGCGTTCGGTCCCAGTGCTCCTTCGCGGACGAGAGCAAGAAGACCGTGTAGTCCATCGAGATCGCGAAGATCATCGCGAAGAAGAAGACCGGCGCCCACGCGTCCATGAAGCCCTGCGTCTCGAAGCCGAGCAGACCGGCTCCGTGGCCGTTCTGGAAGATGAGCCGGCCGAGACCGAAGGCGGCTCCAGTGGCGAGCAGGTTCGTCACCACGCCGAGGGCGGCGATCAGCGGTGCCTGGAGCGCGAGCAGGAGCAGCACGAAGCCGAGCGCGAGCACGACGCCGATCACGAGCGGCGTCCGCTGCGCGAGCGCGCGCTCGAGGTCGTGGTTCTCCGCCGCCGCGCCGCCGACGAGCGCGCCCGCGGGCAACGCCGCGCGCAGCCGGTCGACCGTCCTGGCGACCGCCTTGCTGGAGGGATCGGCGTTCGGGATCGCCTGCACGAGCGCGAGACCTTCTCCTCCAGCCTGCGCGGACAGCACGCGCGCGATACCCGGATCCTGTCGCGCGACGGACGCGACCCTGGCTGCGTCGAGCCGAGGTGCGACGATCTGAAGTGCGCCCGGCGCTCCGACGCCAAACGCCTGCTGCACCTGGGCGTAACCGACCCGCGAGCCGTCCGACTTCGGGACGACCTTGATCGAGGGCATTCCGGTCTTCAGGCCGACGATGGGAAGCGCGAGCAGCACGAGGAGGAGCGTCGCAGCGGGACCGAACACGTGCGGGTGGCGCCAGAGGCGTTCGCCCCAACGCGCGAACCTCGGTGACCGGTGCTCGCCGGAGTGCACCCAACGGAGCGGCAGTGCGTCGATCTTCGGCCCGAGCTTCGCGAGGACCGCGGGCAGCAGCGTCAGCGTTGCGAGGAGGACGAAGACGACGCTCAGCATGATCCCGAGCGCCATCGAGCGGAATGCCGGGCTCGGGACGAGCATCACGGCCGACAAGGAGACGAGCACCGTCAGGCCCGAGAAGAGCACGGCCTTGCCGGCGGTGTCCATCGTGACGGCGACGGCGTCCCGGACCGTCAGCCGCGAGCCGAAGAAGGAGCCGCGGAAGCGGTGGACGATGAAGAGGGCGTAGTCGATTCCCAGTGCGAGCGCGAACATGAGCGCGAAGTTCATGGCCCAGATCGAGATCTCGAAGCCGTGCGTCAGCAGCGACAAGAGGCCGGCCGACGCGACGAGCCCGAGGATCGTCAGCAACAGCGGGAGCCCCGCCGCGACGAGCGAGCCGAAAGCGAGCACGAGAATCGCCATCGTCACCGGCCACGACAAGAGCTCGGACTTCAGCATCGCGTTGCGATTCGCCGTGTTGAAGTCGCTCCACATGCCGGAGGCGCCGGTCAGCGAGACGGTGATGTCGTTGCTGCCGGCAGCGCGCAGCTTCGACTTCAAGGCGTCAGCAGCGGCGACCATCTCGGTCGGATCGCCCTTCGCACCGGCGGTGACGATTGCGGTGCGGGCGTCCGGGGAGATGCCCGTTCCGGCTTGCGGTGCCTGGACGGAGGCTATCGCTGCGTTCGTGCCGAGGATGTGCTGGACGTCGGTGAGCGTCGTTCGAAACGCGGGCGCCGTGACCGTGTCACGCGTCGAGTGGACGACGACAATCAGCGCCGAGCTCGAGAGGCCGGCGAAGTCGCGCTGGATCAGCGTCCGCGCCTGCACGGACTCCGAACCGTTGGCCTGCCAGCCGGCGCCTGAGAGCGCGGTCTCGACCTTCGGCGCGAAGACGGCCAGTGCAATCGCGACGATCGCCCAGGTGACCGAGACGGTCCGGACGTGGTCGGCCGTCCAGCGCCCGAGCCTGCCCACCGGCCCCACGCCTATCGGGTGCTCGGCGCGGTCCGTCCCAGGGCGGAGAGCGGACGCAAGCGTGGTCATCGGCGGCAGCCCCGCTCGATGCCGACGGTGCGCTCGAGCAGCAGCGACGCCGGACATGCGCCCACGCTCACGAAAAACCACTGGTTCACGCCGACGAAGACGGTCAGGAGCAGGAACCAGGGACTGGCGAGCGCCGCCAGCGTCGCGCTCACCAGCGTCAACGTTCCTGCGAGTGCGAAGAGGACCCGCTCGAGCGGCCAACGCATCAGGCGCGCACTCCTTCGACGAGCTCGTTCAGGGCGCGCAGCTGTCGCCCGACCGATCCGCAGACCTGCTCGCAGAGCGCGAAGACGTTTGCGTCGACGATGCGGTAGTAGACGCGGTTGCCTTCTTTGCGGCGGCCGACCATGCCGGCCTCGGCGAGGACGGCGAGGTGCTTCGAGACGTTCTGCTGCGAGGCCGCCAGTGCCTCCGAGAGCTCGCCGACGGTCAGCTCTCCGTCGCGAAGGTGGTCGAGCAGGCGGATCCGCATCGGCTCCGAGAGGACGTGGAACTGCCGCGCGACCAGCTCCGCGAGGTCGTCAGGAAGGGGGTGGGGGAGCGCCAAGTCAAACTCCTAAACTCGACAATAGAACAGTTGTAGAGATGTATAGCACACGACGCCACCTGGAACGGGCATACGATCGGCGTCGTGGCCTACGACGAGGTCCTCGCGAGTCGGATCCGGGAACTGCTGGCCGGCGAGCGCGATCTGACCGAGAAGAAGATGTTCGGCGGGCTCGCGTTTCTCGTCGGCGGCAACATGGCCGTCGCGGCGAGCGGCCAGGGTGGCGCCCTGGTTCGTGTCGACCCGGATCAGTCGGACGGTCTCGTCGCGAAGACGAACGCACGGCCGATGGAGATGCGCGGGCGGGAGATGCGCGGGTGGCTCCGAGTCGATTCGGAAGACCTCCGGACCAGGCGCCAGCTCGCGAAGTGGGTCGAGCTCGGCGCGACCTTCGCCCGCTCGCTCCCACGGAAGTGAGAGGCGTAAGGTTGTCTCAACCCAATAGGAGGTTCTCATGGCACTCGCACGCGTGGTGACGTTCGACGGCGTCAGCAAGGAACGGATGGACGAGATGGACCGGGAGATGCAGGACGGCCAGCCGCCGGAGGGAATGCCGTCGGCCGAGCTGGTGGTGCTCCACGATCCAGACGCCGAGCAGTCGCTCGTGATCATCATCTTCGAGACGGAAGAGGACTACAAGAAGGGCGACGAGATCCTCGGTGCGATGCCGGCCGGCGACACCCCGGGCCGGAGGACGTCCGTCAAGAAGTACGACGTCGCGTCCCGCATGAAGATGTAGACGCTCCCGTCTGCGGGCATACAGCGCGACGAGACCGCCGCGCAGGCCTTACACCGGCTGGCGTCGTTCGCCACGCACACGGCGCGGACACGTCAGGACGAGTGCACGGAGGCGAGCCGATGCGGGTCAACCGGCCGGGCGCTCGCCGAGATCGCCTGACGGCTGCGCGTCGCTGTCGAAGAGGCGCGTCTCGTAGGCGAGCACCACCGCCTGAACACGATCCCGGAGATCGAGCTTCTGGAGGATGTGCGTGATGTGCGTCTTCACGGTCGTGTCGCTGATGTAGAGCTCGCGCCCGATCTCCGCGTTCGACAAGCCGCGGGCGACCAGGCGAAACACATCGAGCTCACGCTCGGTGAGCTCCTCGAGCTGCGTTGGAGGAGCCGGACGGGCAATGCGGGCGAACTGTTTGATGACGCGTTTCGTGATCGCCGGCGAGAGCAGTGCATCTCCGCCGGCAACGATCCGGATGGCGGCAAGGAGTCGCTCGGGAGGGTCGTCTTTGAGCACGAATCCGCTGGCACCCGAGCGGAGGGCCTCGTAGACGTATTCGTCGAGGTCGAACGTCGTCAGGATCAGAATCCGAGCCGTTTCGTCGGCTGCGAGGATCCGCCGGGTCGCCTCGAGACCGTCCAGTTCCGGCATGCGGATGTCCATCAGCACCACCGTCGGCTGAAAGCGGGCCGCCTTCTCGACCGCCTCGAGGCCGTTGCCTGCCTCGGCCACGACTTCGATGTCGGGTTGTCCGCCGAGCAGCATCCGGAAGCCGGCGCGAACCATCGACTGGTCGTCCGCGACGAGAACGCGGATGCTCATGACGCGTCGCGGTCGAGGGGGAGGCTTGCGCTGAGGACGAATCCCCCTGCCGGTGCGCTCCCCGCCTTCATGGCGCCGCCGTAGATCTTCACCCGCTCGCGGATTCCGACCAGGCCGTGGCCAACACCGTCGCTTGTCGCGCCCCCGACCCCGTCGTCGGCGATCTCGACCTCCAGCCCGTGAGGGAGATAGCGGACCGAGACATCGGCATGCGTGGCGTGGGCGTGCTTGAGTGCGTTCGTCAAGCCTTCTTGGACGATGCGGTACGCGGAGAGATCGATCGCACGCGGGAGCGCGACGGGCTCGCCCTCGACCTGCAGTCGCACCGGCAGCCCCGCCCGGGTGACGTCTTCGACGAGCGAGTCCACCCGTTCGAGGCCGGGGTGGGGCGCGAGCTCGGGAAGTTCGCCGTCGCTGCGCATGGCCGCCAACAGGCGGCGCATCTCCGTGAGTGCCGTCCGTCCGGCCTGTTCGACGTTCCTGAGCGCGTCCGCGTCCTCTTCGAACTCGGAGGGCAGCTTGTGCCGGACGGCCCCCACCTGCAGCACCATCACGCTGACGGCGTGCGCGACGATGTCGTGGAGCTCACGCGCGATCCGCGCCCGCTCTTCCGCTACGGCGATGCGCATCGCCGCGTCACGTTCGCGCTCGGCCTGCCTCGCGCGCCCCTCAGCTGCTTCGGCTTGCTCGGCACGCTCGCGTAGCGCATAGCCGGCGAGCCACGCGATCGAGAACGAGAGCGGGACGAAGAAGAGCTCCGCGGCACCGTGACCCGGGGAGTTGTAGACCACTGCCGCCGTGCCGCCGACGACCGCACCGAGGCCGAGCCAGGCCTGCATGCCGTTCCTCAGCTTGCCGAGCAGGAAGGCGCCGCCCATGCCGGCGGCGGAGATGGCGGGCGTAAAGGGGATCAATCGTCCATCCACGAACGAGAGCATCGGCGCGAGCAGCCAGAGCAAGAACGGGGCGGCGAAGGGGAAGCGCCGACGTGCGAGGAGGGGCAGCATCATGGCCGCGACCGCAGACACGCCGAACCACGACGCCGTGTGCGGGGCTTGTGCGGAGTCGTGCCGCAACGCCATCGCAAGCATGCCTTCGATCGCCCCGAGCACGATCAGCGCATCGAACCCGTACGTACGCGCGAGTGCCCAAATGCTCCTCACGTGCTGAACGTACTCCACGCCCTTGTGCGCCGCCTCCTCCTCGAGTAGGAGCCCGAATCGTCGGCGGGTACGAGCCGGGATCCGACCTCGCGCCGACGACGTCCACGCGACGAGCTCGTAGCGTCGGGGCAGACGAACGAAGGAGGAAACATCATGCCCCGCGCAGCTCATCACTCCAATCTCGCGGCCCGCATGGGCCGCTGGAGCGCAGCTCACTGGAAGACCGCCACGTTCGGGTGGCTCGCGTTCGTCGTCGTCGCCTTCGGGCTCGGCGGCCTGGTCGGAACGAAGAGCATCGACCCGAACCAGCCCGGCCCCGGCCAGTCCGGGCGCATGGACGAGATCCTCGACGCCGGGTTCAGGCAGTCCGCCGCCGAGCGCATCCTCGTCCAGAGCCGCACGGCTCGAGTCGGCGATGCCACCTTCACCGCCGCGATGAACGACGTCGTCGCTCGCGTGACAAAGGTGCCGGCAGTTCAGAACGTCCGCCCGCCGAAGATCGCGAAGGACGGGCGCGCCGCGCTCGTGGAGTTCGAGATCCGCGGCGACAAGGACAAGGCGGCGGACAAGATCGACCCCGTCCTCGACGCCGTCGCCGCCGCGCAACGGATCCATTCCGGCTTCTTCATCGGCGAGTTTGGCGACGCGAGCGCGCAGAAGGGCGTCGACACCGCGTTTGGGAAGGACCTGGGCAAGGCCGGAGTGCTTTCGCTCCCGATCACGCTGAGCATCCTCGTGCTCACCTTCGGCGCGCTCGTGGCGGCCGGAATCCCACTGCTGCTCGCGCTGACCGCCGTCTTCGCGACGTTCGGGCTGATCGCGTTGCCGAGCCAGGTGGTACCGGTGGCGCTCGAGGCGCCTGCGATGGTGCTCTTGATCGGACTGGCCGTCGGCGTCGACTACTCGATGTTCTACTTGAAGCGCGAGCGGCAGGAGCGAGCCGCCGGCCGCGACGAAGGCGCGGCGCTCCAGGCCGCGGCCGCCACGTCGGGACGCTCGGTGCTCGTCTCAGGGCTGACGGTGATGGTGTCGATGGCGGGCATGTTCTTCACCGGCAACTCGACCTTCGCCTCGCTCGCATTCGCCACCATCCTCGTGGTCGCCGTCGCCGTGCTCGGCTCGCTGACGGTTCTCCCCGCGCTCCTCTCGAGGCTCGGTGACCGGGTCGAGCGGTTCCGCGTCCCGTTCCTCAACCGCTCGCGACGGGACGACCGCGAGGGCCGCATCTGGGTCGCGATCGTCGACCGCGTTCTGCGTCGGCCGGCGCTCTCGGCGGCCGTCGCCGCCGCCCTGCTGCTGACGCTCGCGGCGCCCGCGCTGCAGCTGCGCCTCGCGCCTCAAGGGCCCGAGTCGTTCCCTCAGTCGCTTCCCGTCATCAAGACGTACAACCGGATGCAGCAGGCGTTTCCCGGCAAGGCCCTGCCTGCGAACGTCGTCGTCAAGGCGGCGAGCGTGCGGACGCCGGAGATGCGGAGAGCGATCGCGCAGCTCGAGCGGAGGGCGCTCGCCAGCGGCCGCGCCTTCGAGCCGATCACCGTCGACGTCAGCAGAAACGGCACGGTCGCGAACATCACCGTCCCGATCGCAGGCGACGGAACCGATGCCGCGTCAACGGCTTCGTTCCGTCTCTTGCGTGAGATCGTTCCGGAGACCGTCGGCGCGGTTCCTGGCACCGAAGCCGGCGTCACCGGGCAGACGGCCGTGTGGAGGGATAACGCTGACGAGGTGAAGTCGAGCCTGCTGCCCGTCGTCGCGTTCGTCCTCCTGTTCGCGTTTGCGCTGATGCTGGTCGCGTTCCGCTCGATCGTGATTGCAATGAAGGCGATCACGCTCAACCTGCTCTCGGTCGCCTCCGCCTACGGCGTGCTCGTGCTCGTCTTCCAGCACGGCATCGGCGCCGGGCTGCTCGGAGTCAGCTCCGCGAACGGGATCGAAGTGGTGGTTCCTCTGCTGCTGTTCGTGATCCTGTTCGGCCTCTCGATGGACTACCACGTCTTCATCCTGAGCCGGATCCGGGAGGCGTTCGACCGCGGCGCGAAGATGGATGACGCGGTTGCGCACGGCATCAAGTCCACCGCCGGCGTCGTCACCAGCGCCGCGATCGTGATGGTCTTCGTGTTCGCGATCTTCGGGACGCTGTCGATGCCGTTCTTCAAGCAGTTCGGCGTCGGCCTTGCGGCCGCGATCCTCATCGACGCGACCATCGTCCGGGCGGTGCTCTTGCCGGCGACGATGAAGCTGCTGGGCGAGTGGAACTGGTACCTCCCGCGCTGGCTCGAATGGCTGCCGCGCCTCGAGCACGAGGAGCCGTCCGAGCTCCCCGAGGCGAGGCCGATTCCGGCCGCGTAGTCCCTGTCGGATCCCGGCCGCGACGAGTGCGGCCGGGATCCGATTCAATCGGGTGCGCCGATGCCGTCCGCGCACGTCAACGATCTGACCATGTACTACGAGGAGCTCGGATCGCCGGAGGCGCAGGCGTTGATCCTGCTGCACGGTGCGGGCGGCACGACCGACGACCCGATCGGCGGCTGGGCGGGCCTGGCGCCGTCCTTTGCGGAGCACTACCACGTCCTTCTCGTCGAGCACCGCGGCCACGGCCGGACGGACAACCCGGCCGGCTTCATGACGTTCGAGCAGATTGGAGACGACATCGCCGAGCTCGTGGCGCAGCTGGGGCTGGCACCTGCGCACATCGCAGGCATCAGCGACGGTGGCGTCGTCGCTCTCGACTGCGCGCTCCGCCGGCCGGAGCTCGTTCGCTCGGTCACTGCCCTCGGCGCCAACTACTGCGTCCACGACGGGATCCGTGCCGTCGCGTCGTCTCTCGACCCGGACGCGCTCGAGGAGCAACATCCCGATGCCGCGGTCGAGTTCGCGCGGCGCCACGACCAGGGCAAGGAGCCCGGCTACTGGAAGCACCTGCTACGCCAGATCATCGCCAACAACACGGCCAACCCGTCCTGGGCCGAGGAGGATCTCCGGCGCATCGGGCGGCCGACGCTGCTGATCGCCGGTGAGAACGACCCGTTCGCAACCGCAGAGCAGATGGGTGTGATGAAGCGAGAGATTCCCGGCGCCGAATGGCTCGTCCTCAACCACGCGGGTCATCCGGTCCACTTCGAGCTCCCGGACATCGTCGGCCCGCGGATCCTCGACTTCCTCGGCCGGAACGCCTAAGCCGCGGCGCTCGTGGAAAGCGGCAGCGTGAGCACGAAGGTGGTCGTACCATTGCCGCTCTCGCCCCAGATCTTGCCGCCGTGCGCCTCGGCGATTCCGCGACAGATTGCGAGCCCGAGGCCCGCACCGCGGACGCCGCGGACGGCCGCGTTTCTGCCTCGGTAGAAGGGCTCGAAGATCCGCTCCAGCTCGGAGGTCGGCAGACCGTCGCCGCGATTGCTGACGCTGACGAGCGCGTCCCTGTCCTCCGCGACCAGGCCGACGTCGACGGGGGAGTCCGGGTCGCCGTACCGCGCGGCGTTCTCGAGCAGGTTGTCGAGGACCTGCTCGATCCTGAGGGCATCCCCGACCACGGGCACGTCCTCGTGTGGGAGTCGGAGCGTCACCTTGTGTCCGTTCGCCTCGAGCGTCGGCCGGGCTTTGTCGACGGTGGTCGTGAGCAGCGCTCCGAGGTCCACCGGCTCGCGTTCGATCGGGAGGCGGCCGGCCTGCAGGCGGCTCGCGTCGAGCAACTCGTCGATCATGTGATCGAGCTTGTCCGTCTCCTCGTCGATGATCTCGAGGAAGTGGCGCCGCGTCTCGGGATCGATCGGCGGGTCTTCGCGCAGCAGCGTCGTGGCATAGCTCTTGATGAAGCCGAGCGGCGTGCGGAGCTCGTGTGAGACGGCCGAGATCAGCTCGCTGCGCAGGCGCTGGACCGCGTGACGTGCTTCCAGCCGTCGCAGCTCGCCGGCAAGGCGCGTGTTCTCCACCGCGACGGCGATCTGGTCGCAGATCGCAGTGAGGATCGGCCGCTCCTCGGGCGAGGGGAGAGGCCCGTGTCGGCGGCCGACCGTCAGCACACCGAGCACGCCGCTCGGTCCCCTGAGCGGCAGGACTGCGAGCGCCTCGGCGGTGACGGCGCAGCCGGGGTGCACCTGCTCGCGCTCACCGCGGTCCAGGTAGAGCGGCTCGCCGCCGCTCGTCGCGGCCGCGCAAAAGTGGTCGGTACAGCCTGCGCACGGGAACTCGCTCCACGTGCCGCGCACGGCGGTCTCCGTCGGGCGGCCGCTGCCGTCCTCGAGCAGGCGCACCGCTGCGGCCTCCATCCCCGTCTGGTCGAGGACGACGTCGAGGCAGCGGTGCAGCATCTCGTCGAGCTCATGCGTCTCGTTGGCGGCGGCGAGGATCGCGCTCACCGCTGCGAGCTGGCGGTTGCGCGCGTTGAGCTCGGCCGTCCTGTCGGCGACCTTGTGCTCGAGTTCCTCGCCCCAGCGACGCACGGTCTCGAGCGACTCCTTGAGCTGCGCGCGCATCGTCTCGAGGCTTTCGGCCAGGACACCGATCTCGCCGCCCTCGGAGACGCTCACTGTCTCGTCGAGGTTCCCGGAGGCCATCCGCTCGGCCGAGCGAGTGAGGTCGCGGACCGGGCGGACGAGTAGGCGCGCACCGAGCAGCGTCAGGAGCCAGAGCGCCGCCAGTGATCCGCCGCCCGTGAACATCAGCGTTTGACGGAGATGATGCGCCGGCGCGTAGGTCTCGCGCTCGGTGCCGCCGAGGGCGACCGCCCAGGGCGCTTCGGTGAGTCGGACGAACGCCATCGCGTGCCGCTCGTGCCGGAGCCCCGGCGGCTCGTGCGCGGTTGCCGTGACCGCGACGTTCGCGATGCCGGGGCGTGTGGCCGTGAGCATCTCGCGGTAGAAGCCCAGATGCTCGCCGGGCAGGAGGGCCGCGCCCGGCTCGGTCGACGCAAGGGCGATCCCGCCCGCGCCGACGAGCTCAGCGTGTCCGGTACGCCCGAGGCGTCGTGCGGCGTCCAATCGTCCCGTCACGTCGCGGCCTGTGAGGTCCAGCGTCCCGACCAGCAGTCGGTGGGCGCCGCCGGGCGCACGGATCGTGACGCCGAGTGCGACGACGGGCCTGCCGCGCGCGTCGCGGAACGGCGCGGAGATCGCTCGTCCGCTCGCGAGCATCTGCGCGACGTAGGTCTTCCCGAACCTCAGGCGCGCCGAATGTCCGTCGCTCCCGAACGAGCTGATCGTCCCACCGTTGCGGTCCAGGAGCGCGAGGCTCGTGAAAGCGCCGCCGCTGGCATGGAAGATCTCGGCGAGGAGCCGGCGCTGCACGCTCGGCGGCGCGGAACGCGCATCGAACGCGTCGAGGTCGGCGAACCGGTGCTGCAGCAAGCCGTCGAAGTCGTCCGCCAGCTCCTCCGCGATGGCGAGCCGCTCGTGGAGGATCCGCTTCGTGCTCGCGTCGACGGCGCGAATGCCCAGGACACTGAAGCCGGCGAAGAGCACGAGAAAGCCGATCGTCACCCCGATCGCCAGCCGCGGCCAGAGTGTCAACCGCCGCCAGGCCGCGACGGGATTCCAGCGAGCGTTACGGTTCACAGACACAGTGTCGCGCGAGACGGTCCGAGGTGCTACCACCGAAGGAGGCGAGTCCGTCGATGGCAGGTGAACGGGTTCTGGCCGTGGACGACGAACCGCGCTACCTGGAGATCATCCGCTTCAACCTCGAAGCCGCCGGCTACCAGGTCGACAGCGCGGCCACCGGTGAGGAGGCGGTCGAGGCAGTGGCGGCGAAGGAGCCCGACCTGATCGTGCTCGACGTGATGCTCCCCGGCATCGACGGCTTCGAGGTCTGCAGCCGCGTTCGGGAGCGCTCCAGCTGTCCGATCATCATGCTCACCGCGAAGGGAGCCGAAGACGACAAGGTGCGTGGCCTGCGGCTCGGGGCGGACGACTACGTCACGAAGCCCTTCTCGGCGCAGGAGTTGCTCGCGCGGGTCGAGGCGGTGCTGCGGCGCGTGCGCGCTCCGGAGACCGGCGACCGGCAGCCGGTGACGATCTCGCTCGGGGAGCTCGAGATCAACCGGCAGCGCAAGCAGGTGACGCTCTCCGGGCGTGAGGTGAGGCTCTCGCCGACCGAGTACCGGCTGCTTCTCTGTCTGGCGGTGAACGCCGGCGTCGTGCTCAGCCGCGACGAACTGCTCACCCAGGTGTGGGGCAAGGCGTACAAGGGCGAGGACGAGATCCTCCGCGTGACGCTCTGGCGGCTTCGCCAGAAGCTTGCGGACGACCGCTACATCGTCACGCGGCCGGGCCTGGGCTACATGCTCGCTGCCCCCGAGTAGCTGTAACGCACCTGTGAGGGGGCCGTTATGGCGCCGTAACCGGGCCGCCGCCGATGCTTCTTCCTAGAAACGAGACGAAGGAGTTCGAGATGACCAAGCGCATGACCACGTTTCTGGCCGCAGGGGCCGGCCTGCTCGCCCTCGCCTGGTTCGTTGCCGCCGCCTCGCCTGCTGCCTCGGCTCCGGCAACCGCTTCGAGCCTGCGGGTCGTTCCAATTGTGATGAAGGACCCGGGTTGCCACTGGTTCCGCGTTGCCGGGAAGAACACGATCCGGCTCACCGTGAACGGTCCGACGGCGTTCCGGAACCTCGACGAGACGACCGTCACGTTCAAGGGCGACCACTACTTCCAGCGCCTTGCCGTCCACAAGACCCTCGTGATCGGGAAGGCGGGCGTCTATCGCATCAAGATGGTCGGGCAGCACCACGGCGACAACATCCTGGTGCTCACCGTCAGGTAGCGAGAGCCCCGTGCTCTCGCCGGCAGGAGGCGCCGCAAGGCGCCTCTTGTGCTTCTCCTGGCGCTCTCAGACGACGCCGAGGTCGCGGAGGCCGAGCCGTGCCGCCTCGGCGAATGCGTCCACCTCGCTGTCGGTCATCGGAATCGAGAGGCAGCCCATGCCGCGCGGGGTGAACAGCACGCCGTGACCCAGCATCGCGAGGTGGAGCTCCTGCAAAAGAGTTGTGTCGGACGCGAGAACATCCGAGTGATCGAGCACCTCGCCTTCCCTCAGATGGAGGTTGAACAGGGACCCGCTCTGAGTCACGAGGGCCGGCAGGCCCACGTCGGCGAAAAGCTGCTCGAGCTTCGCCTTCAGCTCGAGGGTCAGCTTCTCGAGCCGGTCGAGCGCCTCCGGTGTCAGCTCGGTGAGTGTCGCCAGCCCGGCCGCCATCGTCAGCGGGTTGCCGTTGAACGTTCCTCCATGACCGAGCCGCCGGTCGTTACGGGGATCGAAGAGCGCCATCACGTCCGCGCGCCCGCCGAAGGCACCGATCGCAAGCCCGCCGCCGATGATCTTTCCGAGCGCAGTCAGGTCAGGGATGATCCCGTACTGCCCTTGCGCGCCGTGGTAGCCGATTCGAAAGGCGATTACCTCGTCGAAGATGAGCAGCGCGCCGGCCTCGTCCGCAAGCTCACGCAGTGACGCGAGGAACTCTTGCCGCGCCGGGATCACTCCGGCCGCACCCTGCACCGGCTCGACGATCACCGCTGCCAGATCGTCGAAATGCGGCTCGAGCACTGCGCGTGTTCCCTCCGCGTCGTTGAACGGTGCGACGACGAGCGACGACGCCACGCCGGCCGGAATTCCCGTCCCGCCCGCGCGTTCGGCTGCAGTCGCCGGGATGCTCGAGGCGTAGTCGTGTGTTCCGTGGTACGCCCCGGCGAACGTCGCCACGGTTGTGCGGTCTGTGAATGCCCGTGCGACACGAATCGCCTGCATCGTCGCCTCGGTGCCCGAGTTCGCAAAGCGGATGAGCTCCATGCTCGGCAGCCGCTCCCGGAGCCGCTCCGCCAGCTCGACTTCGAGCTCGCTGGGCGCAGCAGCGCTCATCAGTTGCGCTGCTTGCCGCTGCACCGCTGCCACGACCCTGGGATGGCAGTGGCCGAGGACGAGGGAGGTGTAGTTCGAGATGAAGTCGATCCGCTCGATGCCGTCCACGTCGAACACGCGACATCCCTCGCCGCGCACGAGGTAGAGGGGGTACGGGTCCTGGAAGGTCGTCGTCCGCGTGTTGCCGCCGGGAAGCACGCGAACAGCGCGTTCCCAAAGGTCGTGCGACGTCTTGGTGAGCTTTGCGTAGCGCTCGCTCGTCGCAGTGGTCGTCGTGGCGCGCGCCATCGGCGCATTCTCGCAGCCCGTGCATGACGAGGGCAGTAGGGTGCGCAGCCGGAATGGATGCGGTGGTTTCGGCCGTCGAAACGATCCGAGCAGGCACGACGACAGCGACGAAACTTGGTTCGGAAAGCCCTCGAGACGATCGACCGGCACGACGAGACCCTTGTCGCGCCTCAGGCCGGGAATCCCGCTCGCGCCCGACCTGAGGGCGCTCTCACGACCCTTTCATCTGGACCGAAGCACTACTGCACGGACGTGGCGCAGGCGCGTGCTCCGTCCAGGCCGACGCGGCTCTCCCTTCGGTGGCATTCCTTCGTTCTCCGCTGCTGTCTCGGAAACCCAATCGTCTCTTGTGTCGGGGGAGTCAGCAGTGTCAGGGACCAGGCTCGGCGTCGCGATCCGGGTCCTTGGCCACTGTGACCACTGCGGAGGGCTGGGTCGGAAGTTGGCCGGGCGCCACTGGCCGCAGTCCAGGCAGAACGTCGTGCCGCTCGCAGGTTCGGCGACGGCCCAGCGGATCGGGGGAATGCTCCCGCGCCAGTCGGTTGCACTCCGGCCGTGCTCGGTCTCGCGCGCGCAGCCCGAGCAATGGCGGCGAAGTCCGCGCTTGTGTGTCTCGGTTGGTCCGACGCGCCCGCGTCCGGGCCGCACCGCGTGCGGCGCGACCGTCCTCGTGGCAGCAGGCCTGGCCTGCGGCCGGTTGAGGGGAACCAGGAACAGGCCGACGTGGTCGAACGAGTCAGCCGTTCCCCGTATCGGAGCAGAAACGCTCACGGGTCGGCCCGAGTCAGGCGAACGGCGCGTGCAGCTCTCGCCCCCAGGCCGCGGCGGGGGATGAGTGCGATCTCTGCCTCGATGTCACGAAGCTCACGCTGCACGCCGCGAACCGCGGCGTCGGCGGCTACTTCATCGGCTGCCAGCCGCACCATCTCTTCCGGTCGCTCGTGCTTCACTCCCGCGCGATCGAGCGCGAGCGCGTCGCTGTTGCGGCGATAGGTGCTGGCACGGTTCTCGCTCAACCACGTGAGCGAGTTCGTGAGTTCTCCGTGTCGTTGCTCTAGTTCAGACTTTTCCCTGGCCATCATTTCCTCCTGAGTTACTTATGCATCGTGGCTGTGTGCTCTTTCGTCGTGCGCTGCAGCCATTGCGGCAATGAGGCGTCGGGTTCCTGCCTCTTCACGCTCCGGTTCGTCTGCGGCCAAAGCGCCCGCTGTCGGGATGAGGCGAAGCCGTGCCGGCGTCCTCCGCCATTCGCGTCCCTGCCTGTACGCGGCATATGCTGACAGCGCTTCCGCGTCGTGCCTTCCGCGCTCGCGAAAGTAGCGATCCGAGAAGGCATACCAGTCAAGTGCTTCAGATGCTTCTGCGGCGCGCAGCGGCGCAGTCGTTGGTAGTGCAAGGGGACTCTCTGTGCGCGCGCACCGCCAACGCGTGTCGAACGGGCCATGCTGTCGTGACGCTTCCACTGCCTACTCACCTCCGCACGAAAGCGGGAGGACGCAGGAGCGTCACCGGGTTCGTCTTGCTGGTGCACAGACTAGCACTCGCACGGCGAAACGCCGCGGTCCGCGGCGCGACGAGATTGCGGCTATGGTGGGTAGGCGCATTGACCTAGCGCGCAAGCCGCTGAGGTTCCGAACTTCCTCTTCGACTTGCGAAACCTGGCTGAGCGCATCAGGAGAGCTCGACTCGAGTTCTCCATCCTGAAGAAATGAAGTTAGGAGCTGCACATGCATGCCACCGTGAGACGCTACGAGGGTGTCGACCAGAGTCGTACGGTCGAACTGACCAAAAAGGTCAATGAGACGCTGATCCCGAAGCTGAGCAAGCTACCCGGGTTCGACGGGTACTTTCTGATCGAGGCCGGCAACGGCGTCATGACCTCGATCAGCCTCTTCGACACGCCGGCGCATGCCGATGAATCGACCGGCCTCGCGTCCAATTGGGTGCGCGATGAGAAGCTGGAGGCCGCGCTTCCGAATGCGCCGAAGATCACCTTCGGCGAAGTGATCGCGCAGCGCAAGACGAACGGGTCCGTCAAGGCGTAACCCTTAGGCTTCGACGCAGGAAAGGCCCGTGAGAGCGGGCCTTTCCTGCTTTCTCCGGAGGTCGTAGTTCTGGGCCGACCGGCGGGCCTCGAGGACTGCCTCGTCTGCGCCATGATTCGTCGTGGCGAACCCATCTGTGCCGGGCCGTAAACGGGAGTAGGATCTGCTAACTGGTCCTGCAATCAGGTTCCGGCCGGAGCCCGCAACCCACCAACGCGCGCTGCGCGTGAGGCGAGGAGCTCGAGGCGAACGGGATTTCGTTGCGGGGCCAGCCTTTTGCGCGACCTCTCTCGGCCTCCGGCGAAGGAAGCCTTCCGGACTCGTCACAACCGAGCTTTCGCCTTTGCGTTGGCGTCGCCCGACCCGGCCGCCGAAGCAAAGGCAACCATCAGCTGAACCGCCTCGTCGGTCGCGCACCCTTGGCGGCGGACGAGCGATTGCCACGTGCGGAACTCGAGCGCGTGGCCGATGGCTCGCCGCAGACGCGCTCTTGCACGGCCGCGCGTGGGCCAGGTCTTGAGGAGAAGGTCGCGAATCTCCCCGAGGTAGCGCGCGCGGTAGGCGTTCATCTCGGCGACGAGCGGCATCACGGCGGCGTCGCGCTGGACGTTCTCGAGCAACGGCTCGAGGCGCTCGTAGTAGCCGTACAGCTCACGCAGCGCGGTCTCGAGGCGCTCGCTCGGGCCGACGATCGAGCGCCAATGGGTTGGATCCGGGGGTGGCGTGGTCGCGCGTACGTGCCCCGAGCACGCCTCGAGGAGAGAGCGGGCGTCGGGGAAGTGGGCATAGACCGTCGGCCGCGTCACCCCTGCCTGCTCGGCGATCGCCTGCACAGTCGTCCGAGCAGGGCCGAGCGTCGTGTGGAGCTCGACCGCTGCAGCCACGATCCTTCGCCGCGTCTCCTCCTGGCGCTCGGCCCGCCGCTTCAGTTCGTATGTGCGACTGGCCGCCATTTCGCTTGACACCACTGTAGCTGAAGCGTACGCTCATTCGCTGAATCGATTGACAATCACGTCAAGCGAAAGGAGACGACATGTTGGAGGCAAGAGCCGTACCCGTGAAGATCGTCGGCCCAGGCGACGCGAGCGAGGGCTTCCTCGGCTCCATCGGCGTCCGGTTCATGATCGACGGCGCCGAGGCGGGCGAGCGTTTCTCGCTCGTCGAGCATCCGATGTCGCCGCGGGCGCTCGCGGCGCCGCTGCACCTGCACACGCGCGAGGACGAGTACAGCTTCGTCCTCGAAGGCCGCATGGGCGCGCTGCTGGGCGACGAGGTCGTCGAGGCCGGCCCGGGCGACCTCGTCTTCAAGCCGCGCAACCAGTGGCACACGTTCTGGAACGCGGGCGACGAGCCGTGCCGGATCCTCGAGATCATCGCCCCGGCCGGCTTCGAGCAGTTCTTCCGGGAGCTCTCGGATCTGGGCGGCGCGATCAACGCGCACCCGGATGAGCTGACCGCCCTCGGTGCGCGCTACGGCCATTACTTCAAGGTCGAGAGCGTGCCGGAGCTGCTCGAGCGCTTCGGTCTGCGCATCGGCGAGCCGCTTTCCGGCGGCTGGATGGCGTAGCCGGCTCGACTGACTCGCGCGAGAGAGAAGCCGTCCGGCTGCCCGCCCCCTGGGCGTGGTCGGGTCGCCGCCGGGCGACAAGGAACGACGCGCCTTCAGCCTGGGAGGAGCGGTGCAACCTCGCGAGCAAAGCGCCGGGTGCGGTCCTCGAGGTCGGGGCTGGCGTGACCGAGATTCACGACGAAGCCGTCGCAGCCGGCGTCGACGTACTCGACGAGGCGTTCGGCGAGCCACTCGGGTGGCCCGGCGATGGCGTGCCGCCCGCGCTCGTCCGCCGCAGTCTGCGGCTTCGGAGTGAGGTAGACGCCGAGGCGAAGGACGACCCGAGCGTCCGGCCGCTGCTCGCGGAGCTCCGCGGCCAGAGGCCGGAGCTCGTCGGGAGGTAGGGCCACGGGGTGCCAGACACCCGTCGACGCGGCGCGGCGAAGGGTCGCCCTCGAGACACCCGCGACCCACAGCCGTGGGCCCCCGGGACGCCGGAGGGCGGGCGCCATCCACCCGTCGATCGCAAAGGTGCCCTCGGTGCGGACGCGTCCCGGCATCTGCTCGAACACCGAGTCGGCCACTCGGAGCCACTCGTCGAGCAGCCGACCGCGCCGCTCGAACGGCGCCCCGAGCATGGCGAACTCGCCTTCGAGCCAACCGGCCGTGACGGCGGTCACGATTCTTCCGCCGGAGAGAAAGTCCAGGGTCGTGAGCTGCTTCAGCGCGACGAGCGCGCGCCGTTGCGGGACGACCAGGGCGGAGACGCCGAGCCGGAGCCGCTGTGTGCGAGCCGCGAGAAATCCGAGCGAGACAAGCGCCTCGGCGATCGTGCCGTACGTCGGCGCCTGCTCCGGCGGAACGAGCACGTGGTCGGTGACCCAGCCCGAATCCAGACCCTCCTCCTCGGCGGCGACCGCGACCGCCGCAAGCCGCTCGCCGTCGAGCAGCTCGCCGTAGTTCGGCAGGATCACGCCAAGATGGATGGAGTGCACACGACGACGCTACCGCGAAAGGAGAAGGACGAGCTGTGAACGCCAAGGAATGGCTGGCGGCCTACGCGAAGGAGCTGGGCATCGACCCGCCGACTGCCGACGAGCTCAAGGCGATCCTGGATCTCGCCGCCGAGGCCGCCCACGCCTCCGAGCGGATCGCCGCTCCGGCCGCGACCTGGCTGAGCGCAAGGGCGGACCACCCACTCGACGAGTCGCTGGCAGCGGCAAAGCGAATCCGATCCGTCTCGGAGACTTGACCGGGCGCGGCTCCGCTTGCATACTCTCTGCCGGTTCGGAACGCATAAGACTCTCTTCCGGCCTGTAGGGGCAGCGGTCGGAGCACCGCAGAAGGGAGGCAAAGCAAGGGTGGGGGAGCTCACCCGGCGCGAGTTCCTGAAGCGCGGCGCGATCGGCGCCGGCGCGCTCTACCTCTCGTCTCTCGGCTTCGAGGCGTCGGTCGCGAAGGCCGCGACGGTCAAGCAGCACCTGCGGATCGACGGCGCCACGGTCTCGCACTCGGTGTGCCCGTACTGCGCGGTCGGCTGCTCGCTGCTCGCCTACACCCGGAAGAACTCCGACGGAAAGGTCGAGCTCCTCCAGATCGAGGGGAATCCCGACAGCCCGGTCAACGAGGGGACGCTCTGCCCGAAGGGGGCGACGGCGATGGAGCTCGCCATCTCGAAACGGCGGTTCCAGGGCCCGCTCTACCGAGCCGCCGGGGCCGGCGAGTTCAAACAGGTTTCCTGGGACTTCGTGCTCGACAAGCTCGCGCGCAAGATCAAGGATGCGCGCGACCGCACTTTCGTCACGAAGGACGACGAGGGCAACGTCGTCAACCGCTGCGAAGGCATCGCCTTCGCGGGCGGCGCCGCGTTCAGCAACGAGGAGGGATATCTCGCCACGAAGCTGATGCGCGGCCTCGGGCTCGTCTACTTAGAGCAACAGGCCCGCGTCTGACACGGTCCCACGGTGGCCAGTTTGGCCGCCACGTTCGGAAGGGGGGCCATGACGAACCACTGGCGGGACATCAAGAACGCCGACCTGATCATGATCAACGGCGGCAATCCCGCCGAGGCGCATCCGGTCGGCTTCCGGTGGTTCATGAAGGCGAAGCGCGAACGCGGGGCGAAGATCATCCACGTCGACCCGCGTTTCACGCGCACGTCGGCCGTTGCCGACACCCACCTGCGCATCCGAACCGGCACCGACGCCGCCTACTTCGGCGGCCTCATCAACTACGTCCTCCAGAACAAGCTCTTCCACGAGGAATACGTGCGCAACTACACGAACGCCGGCCTCGTCGTCGACAAGAGCTATCGCTTCAAGGACGGGCTGTTCAACGCCTACGACCCGGAGCTGCGGACCTACGACTTCAAGGCGTGGAAGTACGAGACCGGCCCCGACGGTTTCGCGAAGGTCGACATCAACCATCCACGGTCGGTGCTGAACCTCATGCGCAAGCACTACTCGCGTTACACGCCGGAGATGGTCTCGCGGATCACCGGCATCCCCGCCGACCATTTCCTCGAAGTAGCCAAGCTCGTCGGCGAGATGGGCCGGCCCGACAAGGTGATGACGCAGGTGTACGCCGTCGGTCTCACCCACCATACGACGGGCTCGCAGATGATCCGCGCAGGCGCGGTGCTCCAGCTTCTCCTCGGCAACATCGGCCGCCCGGGCGGGGGCATGAACGCCGAGCGCGGGCACGCCAACATCCAGGGCAACACCGACAACGCGATCTCGTGGGAGATCCTGCCCGGCTACCTCAAGGTGCCGGCGCCGGGCCAGCGCAATGTGGCGGACTACGTCGACGAAAGCGCGTCGAAGAAGGCACGCCCCAATGCGCTGAACTTCTTCGGCGAGAACTACGGGAACTTCATGGTCAGCCTGCTCAAGACCTGGTACGGCGACAAGGCGCAGAAGGCCAACGACTTCGCCTTCAATCACCTGCCCAAGCCGGGCGGTAACTCCTCCTGGATCAGCATCTTCGACCAGGCGCTCAAGGGTGAGATGGAGGGCGTGATCCTCAGCGGCATGACGGCGGCCAGCATCGGCCCGGACGCGAACCAGGTGCACAAGGCGCTCGGGAACCTGAAATGGCTCGTCGTCATGGACGCCTTCCCGACCACGAGCTCGGAGTTCTGGCACGCACCCGGCGCCGATCCCTCGGAGATCCAGACCGAGGTCTTCGTGCTACCGGCCACGCACTGGATCGAGAAGGACGGATCGTTTACGAACAGCGGCCGCTGGCTCCAGTGGAAGGAGCAGGTTCTCCCGCCGGAGGGCGAGTCCCGCCACGATCATTGGGTGCTGGCCGACCTCTTCCTCCGCGTGCGTGAGCTCTACAAGCGTGAGGGCGGCAAGTTCCCGGATCCGGTGCTGGACCTCACGCTCGACTACGGCGACCCCGCCAAGCCCACGCTCGACGAGATCGCCCGAGAGGTGAACGGCAAGGACCTGAAGAGCGGCAAGCAGATGGAGTCCTTCAAGGACCTGACCGACGACGGCAAGACCACTGCCGGAAACTGGATCTACGTCGGCTCGTACACGGACGACGGCAACATGATGAAGCGCCGGAACGGCGTCCAGGACCCGAAGAAGAACGACCCCACCGGCATGGGCTTCTACCCCGAGTGGGCGTTCTCTTGGCCGGCGAACAGGCGCGTCCTCTACAACCGGGCCTCGGCCGACCCCTCGGGGAAGCCGTGGGATCCGAAGCGGCCCGGGATCCGGTGGGATGCGCAGCAGAAGCTCTGGGTCGGCGACGTGCCCGATTACACGCCTGACGCGGACCCAAAGGATCCGGCTTCGCCCTTGCCCTTCATCATGACCGGCGAGGGGACCGGACGCCTGTTCTCGAACGGGCTCGCCGACGGTCCCTTCCCCGAACACTACGAACCGGTCGAGTCGCCGATCAAGAATCCGCTTCACCCGAAGGTCTCGATATCGCCCGCGACGTTCCTGTACGACCAGGCCGCCGGGCGGCCCAACCGTTTCGGGACCGTCGACGAGTTCCCCTACGTCGCCACCTCGTACCGGCTCACCGAGCACGAGCATTACGTCACCCAGCACGTTGAGCGTCTCGTCGCGCTCCAGCCCGAGGCATTCGTGGAGATCCCCGCCGAGCTCGCTCGCGAGAAAGGGATCGAGACCGGCGACATGGTTCGGGTGTTCTCGAAGCGGGGCAAGCTCGAGGTGCGCGCGCTCGTGACGAAGCGGCTCGGTGCCTTGACGATCGACGGGAAGAAGGTGTTCCAGATCGGCATTCCGATCCATTGGGGCTATGTCGGGATCAAGACGGGCGACCACTGGCTGGCGAACGCCCTGACGCCGTTCGTCGGTGACGCGACCGTGCGGACGCCGGAGTTCAAGGCCTTCCTCGTCAACATGGAGAAGCTGTGAGCGCCGGGACCGCCACCGCTCCCTGGACGCTGCGGCGGCGGCGCGCCGAAGAGCTGCGGGCACGGCACGCGTTTGCCGAGGAGCTGCTCGACCTGTACCTCGCACTCCTCGCGGTGCAGGAGCAGGTTTGGCGCACCGCACCGGCGCCGGCGGAGCTCGTGCGGTGGGCAGCCGCGAACGTGGTCCCGGCGGTCGTCGAGGCGACCGAGGTGGCGGGGCCGCCGGCTCTGCGCGAAGCCGTTGGCGGCCGCGATGTGGGCGAGGACGTGCTGCGCGGCTGGCTCGCCGGCGCGGCGCTCGACCCGGTCGACCGGTACGTCGCGCGCGCGTCGCTCGCGCCGGCGCTCGAGGCGCTGGGCGATCAGGCCGGCGAGGCGTGCGCTGTCGCTGCCGACGAGGAGGCGGCGGCAACGTGTCCGCGCTGCGCCGGTCCTCCGCAGCTCTCGGTCGTCGCCGACACAGGCGAGGCGCTCGTCAGCGGTCGCCGCAGCCTCCACTGTGCCCGCTGCGCGTCGAGCTGGGACTACTCCCGTAGTACCTGCCCCGCTTGCGGAGAGAGCGACGAGGACCGGCTCCTCGTCTACAGCGAGCAGTGGGGCGGGCCGGTGTCGGCGAACGGGAACGGCGCCCGGCCCCCGGTGTTCCCGCACCTACGCGTCGTCGGGTGCGAGACCTGCCGCCGCTATCTGATCGAGGTCGACATGGCGCGGGACGGGCGGGCGGTGCCCGAGGTCGACGAGCTGGTGGCGCTCCCGCTCGACCTCTACGCCGCCGACCAGGGCCTGACGAAGGTCACACCGAATCTCATGGGGTTCTAGCGATGGCTACCGAGATCGTTCCGGGCAAGGCGCACGGGTTCTTCACCGATACCAGCGTCTGCATCGGCTGCAAGGCATGCGAGGTCGCGTGCAAGGAGTGGAACGAGCTCCCGAGCAAGCCGGGAGGCTTCCTCGGCGAAAGCCTCGACAACACGGGCACGCTCGACGGCCAGACATGGCGCCATGTGAAGTTCATCGACAACGTCCCCGACGAGACGATGGGCAGCGGCGACGGCAAGGCGTTCCTGCTCATGTCCGACGTGTGCAAGCACTGCCAGCACGCGAGCTGCATGGACGTCTGCCCGACCGGGGCGATCGTGCGCACCGAGTTCGACACCGTCTTCATTCAGCAGTCGGTCTGCAACGGCTGCCGGAACTGCATCGCCGCGTGCCCGTACGACGTGATCGACATCGACCCGGACAAGGACGTCGCCCGCAAGTGCACCCTGTGCTACGACCGGCTCCAGGGCGGCATGGAACCGGCCTGCGCCAAGGCGTGCCCGACGGAGTCGATCCAGTTCGGGCCGCTCGACGAGTTGCACCGTAAGGCGGACGAGCGGCTGGCGGCGTTGCATTCGCAGGGCATCGAAGAGGCGAACCTGTACGGCCGTGACGACAAGGTCTACGGCGGGCTCAACGCCTTCTTCCTGCTGATGGACAAGCCCGAGACGTACAACCTCCCGAACGAGAAGAACGACGTCCTGCCGCAACGCAACAACCAGGGCGGTTATCTGGGCCTGCTCGGAACGGCGGTGCTCGGTCTCGTCGGCGCGGTGATCGCGCTGAGGAACCGAGGCGTCGCTGCGAGGCCGGCTGCGGACTCGGCCGACGGAGATTCGCCGTGATCCCACTCGCGGCGTCGCAGCACTTCGCCGGTGCGCCCGAATGGACCTGGTACATCCTCTTCTACTTCTTCCTGGCCGGGCTGGCCGGCGGCACGTACTTCCTCGCGACGCTCCTGCGCTACTGGGGCACGCCGGGCGACGAGCAGACGGCTCGCCTCGGCTTCTACGTGCCCTTCCCGGCGACGCTGCTCGGCCTGCTCCTGCTCACGCTCGACCTCAAGCAGCCGCTGCGCTTCTGGCACATGCTCTTCAACACGACGCCGGGGGAGTTCGGCCTGAACTTCAACTCGAGGACCCCGATGTCGGTGGGCGTCTGGGCCCTGCTCGTCGCCTCCGTCTTCGCCTTCGTCGCGTTCGTCGACTCGCTTGTCCGTGACGGAAGGATTCGTCTTCCGCTCGCCGGCGGACTCAGCGCGTTCCTCGACGGGACCGCGGGCAGGATCTGGAACGTGGTCGGGGCCGCCCTGTACCTGTTCATCGCCGGATACACGGGGGTGTTGCTCGCAGTGTCGAACCAGCCGATCTGGAGCGACACCTGGGCGCTGGGCGGGCTCTTCCTGGCCTCCGGCCTGTCCGGCGGCGCCGCGCTGCTCCTCCTCCTGATGCGCTACCGGCGAGTTGGGGAATCGTCGCGGGGGGTCCTCGAGCTCAGCGAGCGACTCTTTACCGCGCTCGAGCTTCTCCTTCTCGTCGTCGTCCTCCTGACGCTGATCGACGACGGGACACTGGGCAAGGCGCTCGACTTCCCCTGGATCCTGCTCTGGCTGGTCGCCCTGCTGGGGATGCTGCCGAGCCTGCGCGATCTCGCCCTCCGCGGGCTCAGGGTCGCACCCGAGGGAGCGGGAGCAGCGTCCGGCGGGCGGGTGCCGATCTGGGTGGCCGCCCCGTGGCTCGTGCTCGCCGGCGTGCTCGCGCTGAGGGCCGCGGTGATTTTCAGCGGCCAGTCCTAGGGCAGGGTTAGCTCATCGAGCACCGATAGGTGACGTTGGCGCGAAGCGGCACTGGCTCGGTGCGGCGAACCTATGAGAGATGATCCCCCGAACGTGACGCGCTGGCGGCGCTGTCAGACAGCGGAGTTCCGCGGGGTGGGCGAAGTCACCAGGGCCGGCGACGGGAACGCCTGGTTGCGATGACGTCACCCGTGGTGGAGCCACGGTCTGTCGAGCGGATCGACGGCTACGCGCCAATCCGTGACTACGCTGCGATCGGCGACGGCCGGACGATCGCACTCGTGGCCCGTGACGGCTCGATCGACTGGCTTCCACTGCCCGATCTCGACTCGGCGACGGTGTTCGCCGGGTTGCTGGAAGCACGACGTGGAGGCCGGTTCCTGCTCGAGCCGGAAGTGCCGTTCACGGTCGAGCGTTCGTACGTCGGCGAGACGAACGTGCTGGCGACCACGTTCACGACTGAAGCGGGCGTGGCTCGTGTGACCGATGCCTTGACGTTGCCGGGGGTAGGCCTGGAGCCCTTTCGCGAGCTCGTCCGGCGTGTCGAGTGCCTGGAGGGCAAAGTGTCGTTTCGATGGCGGGTCGAGCCGCGCTTCGACTACGGATTGCGTCCCCCCGGGCTTGGGCGCCGTGGCGACGTCCCGATCGCGATCAGCGAAGCCGATGCGATCAGCGTCTCCAGCTGGGATGCCGGCGAGCCTGAACTCGGCGAGCATGCAGTCAGCGGTCGGTTCGAATCCAGCAAGGGACGCCACGCGCTGTTCGCGCTTGGCGCCGCCCACGAAGAGCCGCTCGTCTTCCCGGCCCGCGTAGAGGTGGAGCGGCGGCTCGAGGCGACGATCGAGACCTGGAGCGCGTGGGCGCGCAAGCGACGCTACGACGGGCGATACCGACACGCGGTGATCCGCAGTCTGCTCGCCCTGAAGCTGCTCATCTTCGCTCCGTCGGGCGCGATCGCCGCCGCCGGAACGACCTCGCTGCCGGAAGAGATCGGCGGCGAGCGCAACTGGGACTACCGCTATTCCTGGATTCGCGACTCGGCCTTCACGTTGAATGCTTTTCTCGCCCTGAACTGCGGAAGGGAGACGCGTGCCTACTTCTGGTGGTTGATGCACGCCGCTCAGCTGACACATCCCCGCCTGCAGGTGCTCTACCAGCTCAACGGCGGCGAGAGAGCGCCCGAAAGGACGCTTCCGCTGGAGGGTTACCGGGGTTCGGCCCCGGTTCGGATCGGCAACGGAGCCGTCAACCAGCTTCAGCTCGACACCTACGGCGAGCTGATGCAAACCGCATGGCTCTACGCACGCGACGGCAACCCGCTCGAGCAAGACATCGCCGGTCGGTTGGCTGACATCGCAGACTTCGTAACGGAGATCTGGCGGCAACCCGACTTCGGGATCTGGGAGGTTCGCAGCGACCCCGTCCATTTCACTCAGTCGAAGATGATGTGCTGGATCGCACTCGACCGTGCGCTCGACCTCGCCGGGCGCGGCATCATCCCCGACAAGCACGCGACACGCTGGCGACCGGCCGCCGCCGAGGTGCGCGAATTCATCGAGACGCGCTGCTGGTCGGAAGAAAAACAGAGCTACGTTCGCTTTGTCGGTAGTCAGGAACTCGACGCAAGCCTCCTGCTGGGTGCCCTGCACGGGTACGCTGACCCGACTGGCAATCGTCTCAGAGCGACTGTCGATCGCGTCCGGAGCGAGCTCGGCGACGGCCCCTACGTACGCCGCTACACGGGCGAAGACGGGGTCGGCGGCTCGGACGGCGCCTTCCTCGCCTGCTCGTTCTGGCTCGTCGAAGCGCTCGCTCGCTCCGGCCGTCTTGGCGAAGCGACCGTACTGATGGATGAGCTGCTCGAGCTCGGCAACGATGTCGGCCTCTACGCGGAGGAGCTCGAGCCGAAGACTGCCGCCTTCTTGGGCAACATGCCACAGGCTCTCAGCCACCTGGCCCTCATCACCGCCGCGGTCGCGCTCGAGCAGGCGTCACCACCGTGAGCGTCTGGGGGGCGGTCGCAGGCGGTTTCGTCGGGACACTCGTGCTTACCACGTTGATGCGCGCGGCTGGTGCGCTGCACTTGACCCGTACGGATCTGCCATTCCTGCTCGGGACTGCGTTCTCCGCCGACAGACGGCGGGCGAAGGCGATCGGCTACGCGCTCCATTTCGTCGCCGGCCAGGCATTCGCGCTCGTGTACTTCGGGATCTTCGAAGCGATCGGTACGAACGGTTGGTGGCTCGGAGCGATTTTCGGCTTGCTGCACGGACTGTTCGCGGCATCCGCGCTCGTCAACGTGCTCCTGCCTGTCGTCCATCCGCGTATGGGAACGCCGTCGACCGCTGCCCCGGATGCAGCCTTGATCGAAGCACCCGGGTTCATGATGCTCAACTACGGTCGCCGAACGCCGCTCGTCACGCTCGCAGCCCACGTCGCCTACGGCGTCATCGTCGGCGGATTCATCTCACTCGCGAGCTAGCGGATCTGCCGATCGAGGTTGTCCGATGGGGCCGTTGAAGACGAGGCCACTCGCCACCCGAGCCCGCTACGACGAGCGCCAGCAGTCCGATCACGAGCGAGACCGGCCCGTACAGCCACCACTCGTACTCCCTGCTCCAGGTGAAGGCCGCCACCGTCTCGACCAGGAAGACCGCCGCCAGCGTCCAGGTGAAGAACCGAATGAGGCGGTCGGACACGAACGCCTGCTGCCACAACCCGACCCGCGCCAGAACGACCAACATCGCGGCGACGAGCAGCACGACTACCACGGCGGCTACAACGCGTATGCCGGTCGACGTCGACCCTTCGACATGGCCGCCGACGGACCTATGGAGTCCCCAGGTGCCGCCCAGCATCCAGTAGACATGCGTGCCGACCGGGCCGGCCGCCAGAACGGCTACCAAGAGCAGCGCGGCAACGCGGACGCGCTTTCCCGTGCCTTCCACTCGCTCTGCCACCTGAAGCCACCTCTCCACCCACCTGCGACGGGGCCGTGTGAGCATCGGGCTGCGCACCGTTACTACCTTCCTTCGAGGTCGCTCCGAATATCAGGTGCAACCTCCTTCGTCATCCAGGTCGTCCCCCGCCGCCGCCCGTGACGTTCGGGGCACCACTCGTCGAAAGAACCGCTTCTGGAGACACGCCGATCACCGCGCCATCCGGTACGGGTTCCGCGGCGGCCGGCGGCAGCCGAACCCGGGCAAGGAAGGCGGCGCTGACGACGAGCGAGGCGAACGCCGCGACCTGCAAAGCTCCCTTCAGGCCCGGCGGTAGCTGTTCGCCGAAGACGATGAATCCGGCGGCGATCGGGACTGCGTTGGTGGCAAGGGTTGCCAGGCCGGCGCCCGTTAGCGCGTGGCCATGCTGGAAGGCGCCCTGGAGGAGGCTGGTGCCGAGCGCGTAGCAAACGACCAGGGTGAAGACGGCGACGAACCAGATGCCGCCCGAGACGACCAGCTTGGCGGAGATGTCGCCGCCGGCGAAGAGCAGCCCGGCGGCAAGCCCGAGCGCGGGTCCGCGCGCGAGCCCGATGCCGAGCCTGGCCAGCGTCAGCGCGGCGGCCGTGGAGCCGCCGAGCCAGAGCACGACCGGAGCCCATTCGGGCGCCTGGTCGACCTGCCGTGTGTCGACCAGGGAGAGCGCAAGCAGGACGAGACCGGCGAAGGCGATCAGAACTGCGATCCGGTCGTGGCGGGCCAGCTGTGTGGGGTGCCCATGCGTTGTGGCGAAGGCGAGAACGGCGATGCCGGAGGCGCAGATCGCTTGTACGAGCGAGATCGGTGCGAGCCGGAGCGCGGCCACGTAGACGAGCCAGCCCACCGTCTCGGTCGCGAAACCGACCAGCCAGCGAGGGTTTCCGGCCAGCAGGGAGACGAACCGAACCGGTCGTCGCGGCGAGAAGGGTGGCATTGCGGCGGCTGCGTCGTGCTCGCGCGCGTATGCCCAGTTGACCGCAATCGCCGAGATGAATGCGAGCGTGAGGCCGAGCCAGATTTGCATCTAGGTGCCCCCGGCTCCTGGCAGCTCGGTATCCGGGTCGCAGCGACCAGGGATGAAGCGGTCGTCGAGTACCGCCAGCCCGCCGATCGCGAGTGCCGCCCCGACGAGTGCGGGTCCGAGGACGGCTGGGCCCGGCAGTGCGAGCGAGAAGAACTCGCGTGCGAACGGCACGATCAGGACGAGCAGATAGCCCCCGAGCAGGAAGAGGCAGAGGGTCGAGACGGCGGCGGCACGGACACGGCCAACGACCTCCAGCGCGAGGATCAGGTACAGCCCGACAAGAACGAGGACGGTGACGGCGACCGTTCGCGCCGCGACGAGCTCGAGGTCGAGGACGTTGAGCGCGAAGAGGTAGGAGGAGAGGACGCCGAGGCCGGCTGCGGTGCCGGCGGGGAGGGCGAAGCGGGCGAGCTCGCGCAGAAAGCCTGTGGAGCTGTAGCGTCCGGAGCTGGGCGCGAGGGCGAGGAAGAAGCCCGGGATGCCGATTGTGAGCGAGGCCGCGAGCGTGAGCTGACGGGGGAGCAGCGGATACGCGGTGGGTGTCAGTCCGATCGAGAGAACGAGGAAGGCGGCGAACGCCGACTTGGTGACAAACAGCTTCGCGACGCGCTGGACGTTGCGGAGGATCTTTCGCCCTTCGGCGACCATCGCCGGCACGGCGGCGAACTCGCCGCGCACCAGGATGACGTCGGCGACGGTTCGCGCCATCTGTGTGCCGGTGCCCTGCGCGATCGCCAGCCGCGCCGCCTTTAGCGCCGGGACGTCGTTGACGCCGTCACCGACCATTGCGACATAGCGACCCGCAGCGTGCAGCGCCTCGACGACGCGGCGCTTGTCCTGCGGTGAGATGCGGCCAAACACGCTGTGCTCGAGCACGAGGCGGCGCAGCTCAGCCGGGTCCGTCGGGAGCGACGAGGCGTCGATTGCGCCGCCGTGGATGCCGGCGTCGCGAGCAATCGATGCAACTGTCTCCGGCCGGTCGCCCGAGAGAACTTTCAGTTCGACGCCTTGAGACTGGAACCAGGCGACGGTCGTTCGCGCTTCCGGTCGCAACCGCTCGGCCAGCAGCACGAGCCCGCGGGCACGGGGGCGCTCCTGGTCGAGCTGCTCGGCCGTGCCGAAGGCCAGGACACGCCGACCGTCGGCGGCCGCTTGCTCGGCCTGCGGTCCGAGCCCGTCGAGGTCGAAGTGTTCGGGCGCCCCGAGCACGTAGGCGACGGCCCTGATCCGTTGCGCGCTGAAGCGTTGTCGCGACGAGAACGGGATCTGCTCGCTGACCGGGGCGGGTTGAGCGGGGTAGGCGGCCGCGATCGCCTCGATCGTTGCGTTCCGAACGGCCGATGAGGCGGCGTAGTCGCCGAGCTCAGTTGCGAGTTCGGCCGGGCCGACGAGCTCAGTGACGCGCAGCGCCGGTTCGGTCAGGGTGCCGGTCTTGTCGAGGCAGACGACGTCGACGGAGGCGAGCGACTCGATCGCATTCAGTTGCTGCGCGAGCGCGCCGCGGCGGGCCATCCGTAGCGCGGCAACCGCGTAGGTGAGGCTCGCAAGGAGGATCAGTCCTTCCGGCACGAGCGTGACGACGGCGGCGACCGAGGTCGGGACGGCGGTGTGGAGCGGTGCGTGCCGGTGCCAGAGTGCGTAGCCGAGCGCGACTCCGAGCGGCACGAGCACGGCCACGAGCACGAACAGGAGCCGGTTGAGCGCGCGTTCGAGCGGCGAACGTGGGTGCCGGAACGACCGTGCCTCACCCGTCAGGCGGGCGGCGTAGCTCTGCGCGCCGACTGCGGTGACCGTGTAGGCACCGACGCCTTCGACCGCGAACGATCCGGAGCGCACGTCGTCACCCGCTTGCCCCGCGACCGGCTCCGATTCGCCGGTCAGGATCGACTCGTCGATGCGGAGTGTCTCGGCCTGCGCGATCGTGCCGTCGGCGACTATCTGGTCGCCGGGACCGAGGCGCACGAGGTCGCCGACGACCAGCTCCTCGACCGGCAACGGGTGTGCGGCGCCGTCGCGGACAACGGTCGCTTGCGGCGCCACGAGCGCGGTCAGCCGGTCGAGCGCCCGTTTAGCCCGCACCTCCTGGACGGTTCCGATGCCGGCGTTCGCGACCAGCACGCCGAGGAAGAGCGCGTCTTGCCACTCGCCGAACGCCAGTGTGGCCGCGCCGGCGACAGCCAGGATCAGGTTGAAGACGGTGAAGACGTTGGCGCGAACGATGCTCGCGTACGAGCGGCTCGTCCGCTGGCGACGTGGCCGGCCACGGTCGGCGAGCCGGCGCGCCGCCTCGCTCTCGCTCAGTCCGCTCGGCGGCGGCGATGCGCGAGCGGTTGTCGAGCGCTCCTCGGGCGCCGTGATCAAGGGGTCCCTTCGACCAACGGCCTCGCCGTTTCGATTTGTGTCGTCGTGGGCCGAATGCCGTACGCGCCCTGCTGGCCGGCAGCTATGACGAGGACGATCATGTGTTCCTCCTCGCGGATGAGGCCGGCATGACGACCTGCTCGACCGGCTGCTCGAAGGTGTGGCGCGCGCGGTCGATCACGCTCTGGCGGAGCCAGCTCGAGGGCCGCTGTCGTGCGCTGATGAGCAGGATCTCGTCGGCCGGGAAGTCGTGCAGGGCGTCGGCGATCGCCTGCACCGGGTCGGGATCGCTCAACCGACCGCTGGCGCGGATGCCGTGGCGGGCGAGGCAGGCGACGCAGGCGCGCAGCCGGTGCGTTGCGTCCGCGCGTGCGGCGTCTTCGTCGACATACCACTGCGTCTCGGGTCGGCCGTGGGCAGGCGCGATCACGAGCGCTTCGATCGGATCGGTGCCTGTGTGCGCGCGCACGCTCGCGCACAGCTCGGGCGCGGTGCAGGGTTGATCGACCACCACGAGCACGCGGCGGCGCGATGCGCTGCTGTTCCCCGGCGGTGCGGGTCGCGCGGCGGCGACGCCCATCAGAGGGTCCTCCGACCGAGGCGCTCGACCTCGCGTGCGATCTCGGCGTCGCTGAATGGCTTGCGGCCGTAGGTGTCCCAGGCATGGAAGACGAGTCCGATCCCCCAGCCACCGAGCGGGAAGAGCGGCCACGGGAACCAGGGGCCGTCGGCGGTGGTGAGGACGACGGCCCAGATCAGCCAGAGGAAGGCGTTGACGAGGACGTAGGCGAGGAGGTGGGCGCGGAAGTCGCGCTTCTTCTTCAGCTGCACGACCGCCTGCTCGCGCAGCGGGAGGCTGCTGGTCTCGGCCGCGCTGCTCCCGTTCTCTGTGGATGTGAGGACTGCGGTCATCGTGGTTCTCCTTCGCTCAGTGGGGTACGTTCGGCTCGCCGTCGCCGTCTGGTTCCTCTAGCGACCGAGCTCCTCGGCAACGCGCTGCCAGACCGGCTCGCGGACGACGAGTGTCGAACAGGGCGCGCTGTGGGCGACGCGCTCGGAGATCGAGCCCAGCGCGCGGAGGCCGTGCAGGCCGCGGCTGCCGACGATGACGAGGTCGGCGCTCTCGGCCGCCGATGCCAAGGCGTCGGCTGGACCTTCGCGACGGTCCTCGTGGTCGCCCTCGGTGATCGTTGCGACGAGCCGCTCGTTGACGCCTTTGCCGCCCCAGGCGACGAGGGCGTGCAGCTCGGCGCCGAAGCGCTCGGCGATGTACCGCGCGGCGGCATAGGCCGCAGCCGATTCCACCGATCCGTCGACGCCGACGACGACCCGGCGCGGGAAGCCGTTGTCGACCGGACGAGCGACGAGGACCGAGCAGGGCGCTTTGTGGATGATCTCGGTCGCGACGGCGCCTTCGACGATGCCGAGCAGGCGCCCGGTGCCGCTGCTGCCGATCGCGACAAGCGTGTCCTCGTCGCGCTCGATCTCCTCGAGCAGTTTCGCCACCGGCGTGCCGCGCACGAGTTTGCCGGTCGCGGCCGTGTATGGGGCGATGTAGCCGCGTGCGGCGAGCAGCGCCTGCTCGGCCGTTGTCCGCTGCAGCTCCTCGTCGAAGTAGTGGGGGATCTCCGTTCCGGTGCCGCCGATGATCGTCGGGGCGATGTCCCAGACTGAAAGCAGCGTCAGCTGGCCGTCGACGTCTTGCAGCAGCGCCGCTTGGCGCGCCGCCTCGAGCGCCTGTTGGGAGCCGTCGATGCCGACCACGATCCGGGTGAAGACCCGTCGGCCGGCCTCGAGGCGTGTCGCGTGCGTCGTTGTTGCCATCGCGAACCTCCTTGTCGCCCCTGTCCTCCGCCGCGGTTCGGGCCCGGGTTCGGCGATTTGCCGCAGGCCGCGCGGAGGAACTACGGAGACAGACGGGGGTCAGGCTCCGACAGCGGGCTCGAGCTCGACGGCCAGCTCGCGCAGGGCTTCGTCCTTGAGCGCCCGCGTCCGCTCGGGGCTCAGGCGAAGGTCGTCGGCGATCTCGGTCAGAGTCTCGGGCTTGTCGGCCAGGCCGAAATGGCGGCTGACGATCGTCCGCTTGCGGCCGCGCAGGTGGCGCACCGCGCCGCGAACGACCCGCACCTCTTCACTGTTGACGAGCTGCGCCTCGGGCGAGCCGGCCGCGTCGGCGGCCACCAGCTCGCCCAGCGTCGTCCCATCGACGGCCGGCTGGTCGAGCGAGGCCACGCCCGCCGGCGCCAGCGCCTCGGCGACCGCGGCCGGCGGCAACGTTGTCGCCTCTGCCAGCTCGGCCAGGCTCGGCTCGCGTCCCGCCGCGGCCAGCCGCTCACGCGCTTGCGCCACCTGGCGGCGGCGCTCGAGCGCGGGGCGCGGCAGTCGCACCAGTTGACCGTGCGCGGTCAGCGCGTGGGTGACGGCGGCGCGCACGCGCCAGAAGGCGTAGGTGGAGAAGCTGGCGCCCCGGCTCGAGTCGTAGTCGTCGATCGCCGCCAGCAGTCCGATCGCTCCTTCCTGGACGAGATCCTCGACCGGCAGGCCGAGCTCGCGGTAGCGGAAGGCCACCGACCGCACCAAGCCCATGTGCTCCTCGACGAGCTTCGTGCGGGCGACGTGATCGCCGCGGCGGGCACGGGCGGCGAGCCGCTCCGAGTGGCCGCCGACGTGCGCCCGCGCGGGCGCCGGACTCGCCCTGCCCTCAGGTGTCGCCGCCGCGAGTAGTGCGATCGTCCCGCGCATCACGTCTCCCTTCGGCTCGTGTGTGCCGAAGGTCTCTCCCGACCGGGCCGGCCGCGCGCCTCCGGGCCGTAGCCGTGCTGACGGGGACGCGCCGCGGGGATACTCCCCTTCGCACCGACCGTGATACCCGAGGGCCGCGCTTGCCGCGTCAGGGCAAGTACGCAGTCGCCTGCCAGGAACTACTGAGCGCCCGGAGGCGGCGCAGGGTCAGAGCGGACATTCGGATCTCGGCCTCGTGTTGTCCCGAGCTTGACGAGCTCGACGAGCAGGGCCGGTACCGCCGCCAAGGCGAGCGCCGTCGTCGCCGGCCATAACCCGAGGGAGACCGTTGCGAACGGTTCGTGCGCCGGCGGGAGGTAGACGGCGGTCGCGAGGAATAGCGTGGATGCGATGACGCTGGCGAGCAGCCAGTTGTTCGGCGGCAGCCGCCAGGCCGCGAGCGTGGGCGAGCGGATGCTGAAGACGATCAGCAACTCGGACAGGGCGAGTGTCGCGAACGTCATCGTCTGTGCGCTGTTGCCGCCGAAGCCGCGTCCGGCGAGGTAGGCGGCGGTTGCGGCGGCGCCGACGAGACCACCGATGAGTGCGAGCGCCAGCCAACGGCGGCGATCGAAGAGGTGGTCGCCGCGTCGCGGCGGTGTCGCCATCGTCAGCGCGCTCGCCGGGTCGCGGGCAAGCGCGAGCGCCGGCAGCCCGTCGGTGAGCAGGTTGACGAGCAGGACCTGGATGACCGCGAGCGGCGGGTCGAGGCCGGCGCCGATGGCGATCGCGAAGACGATCACCTCTCCGACGTTGGCCGAGAGAAGGAAAGCGACGAACTTGCGGATGTTGTCGCCGATGCGTCGTCCTTCAGCGACGGCGGCGATGATCGTGGCGAAGTCGTCGTCGGTGAGGACGATCGCTGCCGCTTCGCGCGCGGCCTCGGTTCCTCCGCGGCCCATCGCTACGCCGACGTCGGCCTTGCGCAGCGCCGGGGCGTCGTTGACACCGTCGCCGGTGACCGCGACGACTTCCCCTTGCTCCTGGAGTTTGGTGACGAGCGCCAGCTTCTCGGCCGGCGTCGCGCGCGCGATCACCGCATCTTCGGGGAGGCCGAGTTCCTTGCCGATCGTTCGCGCGGTCGCGGGATGGTCGCCGGTCAGCATCCGCACGGCGATCCCGGCGGTGCGTGCGGCAGCGACCGACGCCGTTGCAGTCGGCCGCAGCGGGTCGTGCAGGGCGACGATGCCCACGACCTCGAGCCTCTCCTCGAGCGTTTCGTCGAGCGGCGACTCGGGATGCGCGAACCCAGCCGCGACCGCCAGGACTCGCAAGCCTTCGCTTGCCCGGGCCGACGCTGCGGCCATCATGCTCGGATCCCGCTTAGCTGCGGCCACCATCTCCGGCGCTCCCTTGGAAAAGACGCGTCGCCGTTCCCCTTCGGCGTAGATGGAAGTCATCCGCTTCCGGTCGGAGTCGAAGGGAATCTCGTGCAGCAGTTCGCGCTCGGCGAGCAGGCTCGAGAGGGAGAGTCCGCGATCAGTCGCCGCTTGCAGGAGAGCGACCTCGATCGGGTCGCCGCTGAGGCCGTCGGCGGTCTCGCGCGCGGAGGAGGCCAAGACGGCGGCGGCGAGGAGCTCCCGCTCGTCGAAGCCGGGCGCGGCTTTGAGGGCGGCGACGTGGATGCGGTTCTGGGTCAACGTGCCGGTCTTGTCGCTGCAGATGACGGTCGTCTCGCCGAGTGTCTCGATCGCCTCGAGGCGGCGGACGATCGCGCCGCGCCTCGCCATCGCGCGGCCGCCGAGCGCGAGCGCAGCCGTCACCGTCGCCGCGAGGCCTTCAGGGACGGCGGCGACGGCGACGGCCACGCCGAGCAGAAACGCTTCATGTGTCGGCTCCCCGCGCAAGAGAAGCAGGCCGGCCAGCGTCAGCGTCAGCACCACACCGAGGACGACCATCTGCCGTGCCAGGCGTCCGAGCCGTCGTTCGAGCGGGGTCGCCGGCGGTCGTGCGGCGGCGGTCAGGCGCTCGATGTCGCCGAGTTGTGTCAGCGGACCGGTCGCGCAGACGAGTGCGAGCGCGCGGCCGCGGGTGGCGGCGCTGCCGGCGTAGAGCATCGAGGTGCGTTCGGCCAGCGGCGTGTCGTCGGCTACTGCGAGTGGGTGCTTGGCGACCGGCAGCGACTCGCCCGTGAGTGGCGACTCGTCCACCTCGAGCGCCTGCGAGCTGACAAGGCGCGCGTCGGCGGCGATGCGGTCGCCCTCGCCGACGACGAGCAAATCGCCGGGGACGACCGAGTCTGCGTCGATCGCGACCTCTCGTCCGGAGCGCACGACCTGCGCTCGCTGCGTGAACGACTGCGAAAGCGAGCGCACCGCCCGTTCGGCACTCACCTCCTGCCAGAAGCCGAGGATTCCATTGAGCGCGAGGATCGCGGCGATCGCGCCGCCCTCGACCGTGTCGCCGATCGCGACCGAGACGAGGCTGGCGGCCAGGAGCAAGGCGACCAGCGGGTCGAGGAGTTGGCTGAGCGCGAGCTTGAGATAGGGCGGCCGCGTGACCTCGTGCGGGCGGTTCGGCCCGTACCGCCCGAGACGGCGCCTGGCCTCTGCATCATCGAGGCCGCGCACGAGATCGCTCCGAAGACCCGTGGCGACGGCATCAGGGGCCGATGCGTGTGGCGCTGCGATCGCCAAGGGTAGGCCGGCACCACCTGCGCAGGAAGGGGGCGTGCACGATGCTCGGGGACGATCGCGTTTGGCCATCTCTCGCCGGTTCGGTTGTCCCCCGGCGGAGGTCGGCACGCTCAGCGAGACACCGAGCGGCCGCTGCGGGTTACTGCGCATGTTCAGGACGCTTCGACGGGTGAACCCCACTCGACGCTTTCATGATTTCTCCCTGGCTGCGTCCTCCCACGAATGAACCGGCGCCGTTCCGGAAGAGCCCGCGCTTGGCGTGCGGGTTACTGCGGAGCGCAGCAGCGTTCCGCGGGGGAAGACGGATCGGTGGAGGCCGATCGACCCACCACCCGCGGCTCAGGACGGCGTCGTCGGGCGGCCCGTCCCGCCACCGGTGACCGCGCAGCTTCGTCTCTCGGGGCGGCGGCGGCGAGGTCACACGACCCGCAGCGTGCGTTGCTGACGCGGCTGATTCTGCTCTCGCTGGCCGCGGCACTGGCGACGATCGCACTGAAGACGGTCGCCTGGCGGATGACCGGCTCAGTTGGGCTGTTCTCCGACGCGATCGAGTCCGTCGTGAACTTCGTCGCTGCCGCGGGTGCTCTCGTGGCGATCCGCTGGGCGACGCGGCCGCCGGACAAGGAGCACATGTACGGCCACGAGAAAGCGGAGTACTTCGCGGCGGCTGCCGAAGGGCTCATGATCGTCGGCGCTGCAGCCTCGATCGCCTGGCTCGCCGTCGATCGTCTCGTTCACCCGGCAGGGCTCGAGGATGTCGGGGTGGGTTTGACCGTCTCGGCAGTCGCCTCGCTGATCAATCTGGGCGTCGGCGTTGCGCTCACTCGTTTCGGCCGGCGCTCTCGCTCGATCGCGCTCGAGGCAGACGGAAAGCACCTCATGACCGACGTGTGGACCTCCGTGGGCGTGATCGTGGGTGTCTCCGCTGTCGCGCTGACCGGCTGGCGCGTCCTCGACCCGGTTGTGGCGCTCGCCGTTGCGGGGAACATCGTGCTCACAGGGATCTCGCTGATCCGCCGCTCCGGCGGCGGCTTGATGGATCGCGTCTTGCCTGACGCCGAGCGGGCCGCGATCGACCAGGCACTCGCCCCCTTCGCCGCTGAGGGTGTCCGCTTTCACGCACTGCGCACACGCCGCTCCGGCCGTCGCTCGTTTGTCTCCGTGCACGTCCTCGTCCCGGGCGAATGGAGCGTCCAAGAGGGGCATCGCCTACTCGAGCGGGTGGAGCGTGACGTGCGCGAGGCGGTGCCCGGCGCGAGCGTGTTCACGCATCTCGAGCCTGCCGACGACCCGACCTCCCTCGACGACGCCGAGTTCGACCCCGTGCCCGCGGTGATGCAAAAGCCGTCGGCCCGTAGCGATCAGTAGTAACTCCTCGAGTCCTGCGGCAAATCGCCGAACCGAGCGCCGAATGAGCGCGTAGATCGGAGGAGCAGTCATAAGCCACACCATTGCCAAGGAGGCACCATGGCTCTCGACGACCGAGCAACGAAGGCGTCGCGCCCCGCGACTTCGTCGAGGAAGGAGGCGTCAACGGCACCGATCAAGGATGCCGCGTCGGAATTCCTCAGTCACAGGCGCGTGGCCGTCACCGGAGTATCGCGAACGCCGGGAAACCACGGCAGCAACGTCGTCTACAGGCGCCTGCGCGAGCGAGGCTACGAGGTCTTCGCCGTCAACCCGAACGCCGACGAGGTCGAGGGCGACCGGGCGTATCACGACCTGCAATCGATCCCCGGCGGTGTCGACGCGGTCGTGATCGGAACACGACCCGAGACCGCCGACGAGACGATGCGCGAGTGCGTCGAGCTCGGGATCAAGCAGGTCTGGATGCACCGCGGCCCCGGCACGGGCAGCGTCTCCAAGACCGCAACGGCCTACGGCCGCGAGCACGGCATCACCGTCATCGACGGCGGCTGCCCCTGCATGTTCGGCCCGACAGCCGACCGAGGGCACAAGGCGATGCGCTTCGTGTTCACGCTCACCGGAAACATCCCCAAGCGCGTCTGAACCACCCCTATCGCCGGAAGCACGGCGCGCGTCTGAATCACCGGCGGCCGTGCGGAAGCCCCGACCTGCGGGGCTTCCGTGTCTGATTACCACCGTTTGTGGTGCCGTTGACCCTATTGCGGGTGGCAGCCGGCCGGTGCGTTGCGGCAGTGGTCACGCATCATGCTGCGGCAGTGGCGAATGGCGAGTGCTGCGCCGCCTGCCACTGCCGCTCCGATTACGAGCCTCTTCATCGCTGACTCCTTTCGCTTGCGTCTGAGGTGATGTCCTGGTCGGTGCGCGGCAGCGCTACGCCGGTGAGGACGGCGCGGCGCTCGTGGTAGTCGTCGAGCGAGACGGCGCCCTCGGCGAAGCGACGGTCGAGGATCGTCAGCGGCGTCTCCTCCGGCGGTCGTTGCTGGTGGTCGGTCCAGTCGCGGACGAGCCAGGTGAAGCCGAGGATGACTGCGACCCAGAAAAGTCCCATCCCGATCATCATCGTGGGACCTCGCTTTCGTGTGAGCTGACGGCCGCGCCCGAACTTCGCACGGCCGTCCCGAGGCGGATATCTTTGCCTTGCCGGGAATCGTCGAGGGGGACGGTGCCCTCGCCGAACGTGAGCGCCGTTTCCAGCGGCCGTCGCGAGCCGCACAGCCGCCATCCCTGCCCGCCCCGCATCAGCCACATGAAGGCGAAGCAGAGCGCCATTCCGATCAGCATGACGACGATCCAGCCGCCACCGACGGAGACGGTCCAGCTGTCGGCGACGGGAAGAGCGGTAGTGGCGATGGTTGTCATGGTCAGACCTCCTTCTTGCATGAGCCGGCCGCCGCGGTCGCGGTCGGCGCTTCGTTCGTCGTCTCTGCAGCCGCGGCAGCGGGCATCAACCGCTCGAACATCTCCGCGCAGCCGGGCATCGCAGAGGCACCGGCCGCCTCGAAGCGACCTGCCATCCAGTCGCTGCAGTCCGCCGTGTGGTCGCTCGTCGGCCTTACCGGCTCCTGCTCCGCTTCGGCGGCAGCTGTCTCCGTTTCGTCGGTGGCACCGCAGCCGCAGCCGCCGCTGGACTCGGCGTCGTTCTCGGCGACGGCCGGCGCGGCTGCGTCGAGCAGCCGCTCGGCCTCGCGCAGGTGAATGCGCGCCGCGTTCTCCTGGACGGTGTGGGCGGTCTCGATCGCCTGCTGCAGCTGTGGCCGCGAGGCGCCGAGCTCGGCCGCGGCCCGCAGCTGGCGCTCGATGTTCGTGACGTCGTTCGCGCCGAGGGCGGCACCGAGAGAGGCGAGCGCCTCCTCGAGCCGCGACATCAGTGCCGGGACCGTGACGCTCGAGCCGAGTTTCGCTCGCGCGTGGTCGCCCATCGCGACGGCCGCCTCGGCGGTTACCCGCTCGGCGCTGGTTACGGCCGCGAGCAGCTGCTCGCCGTCGAGGCCGGCCTTCGCGCCCGCCTTCAGGTGGTGGCTGACGCAGGGCTGACAGCCTGCGCCGACGCTGGCCCCGACCGCCACCAGTTCCTTCTGCTCCGAACTCAGCTCTTGCTTCTCGGTTGCCATTGCTCCTCGTCCTTTCTCAGCGTGATCGCGGTGGGCGAAGTGCGAGGTCAGTGCGGCAGCGGCGCATGCACGCGACCGCGGGCGTGGGTGTCGATTCCGAACGGGACGTAGCTCGGGCACCTGCCGGCCGCGCCCGTGGCGAGCGCGACGCCGGCCACGACGAACAGCACGATTCCGGCGATCGACCCTGCGCCGAAGGCGACGGCCGCGACGATCGCGACCGGGGCGATCACGAACGCGCGCAGGGCGCGATCGAGGCTGCCCATGTTCTTCTTGAGGTACTTGCTTGCCATCGCTGGCTCCTTCCTGTGTCGAGTGCTTACGTCTGGAAGGACGAGACGGGGAGATCGCGAGATACACCTGTGGCGCGGAACGAGTCGTTGTCCGCAGCCGCCGCGGGACGCCCCGATCGCTCGACCCGGCTCCAACCGGCACGGGGGGGCAGCAGCGGCGCTAGAGACCCCGGAAGATCCGTAGTTTTCCCGTAGCGCCCGGCGCGTGGCAGCTTGTAGCTTCCGGCTCAGGAGGCTGGTCATGGCCGGTGCTGTCGATGTTGCGTCGCCGACGCGCGAGGCGCGGCTCGTGCCCTTCCGTGCACAGATCCAGCGGCACATCCTCGCGATGGTCAGGAACCAGGCCGAGGCCGAGGAGCTGACGCAGGACACGTACGCCCGCGCGCTCGAGCGGATCGGACAGCTGCGCGACCCGCAGGCCGCGCTCGCTTGGCTGTACCGGATCGCCACCACCGTCGCGCTCGACCGGCTGCGGCAGCGGCGGCCGTCGACGATTCCGCTCGACACGGTCGTGCCGGCGGGCGAGGAGGCAGAGCAGGCGGCAGCTCGCGAGCGTGAGCCGTCACTGCTCGAGGGTGCGCTCGAGAGCTCGGAGATGTCCGAGTGCGTGCAGGGCTACCTCGCCGCCTTGCCCGACGACTATCGGATCGCGATCCTCCTTCACGACGCGCAGGGCCTCAGCAACCCCGAGATCGCCGAGCTTCTCGGCTGCTCCCTGGCGACGGCGAAGATCCGGGTGCACCGGGCGCGCGCCCGGCTCCGCGAGACGCTCGCCACCGCCTGCAGCTTCGAGATCGACGAGCGCGGCGTGCTCGTCTGCGACCCGCAGCCGACGCCCACCGGCCAGACGGGGTAGCGCCCGCGCGGCCATGGGCGGAGGCCGACGAGGGACGGCCTCGCTCGCCGGTCCAGCGTCTCGCCGTCGTCCGGCACGATGCGGCGCGGCTCGCTTGGGCAGCCAGTTGAGCCAGCGGGGCAGGTACCAGTTCCAGTCGCCGAGCAGTTTCATCGTTGCCGGCAGCAGGACGGCGCGGACGATGGTGGCGTCGATGAGGACGGCGGCGGCGAGGCCGACGCCTGCTTCCTTCATTTCGAGGATGGGGAGGGTGGCGAAGATCGAGAAGACACCGACCATCACCAGGGCTGCGCTGGTGACGACGCCGGCGGTGGTCTTGATCCCTTGGGCGACGGCGTCTTCGGTGCTGAGGCCGCGATCGTAGGCTTCGCGGATCCGACTGAGGATGAAGACGTGGTAGTCCATCGAGAGGCCGAAGAGGATCAGGAACATGAAGATCGGCAGCCACGAGGCGATGCTGCCGTTGGAGCGGAAGTTGAGCAGGCTCTCGCCCCAGCCGTACTGGAACGTCGCGACGAGCGCGCCGTAGGCGGCCGCGACGGAGAGCAGGTTGAGCAGGATTGCCTTGACGGCGATCACGATCGAGCGAAACGAGACGAGCAGGAGCAGAAACGCGAACGTCAGAACGAACGCGAACACGAGCGGCCATGAGCGCTTGAGCAGGTCGTTGCCGTCGACCGAGCTCGCGGTGCCGCCGGTGACCGCGTAGGTCGCGCCGGGCAGTTTGCCGATCGTGGCCGGGAGGAGCCGGTTACGCAGGGTGCGCAGCGCGGCGGTCGACTTGGCGTCGGTGCCCTTGCCGAGGAGCGGGACGGTGAGGCGGGCGACGGTGTGGCTGGGGTTGAGGTCGACCTGGATCGGCTCGCGCATCTGGCCGCTTGCAAGCGCTTCTCGGCGGAGCTCGCCGATCGCCGCGATGGTCGCCGGCGCGTCGGTGTTCGCCTTGATCGCGACGACGGCCGGGGTGACGTTGCCGGGAAAGGCCGTCTGCAGCCTGCCGATCGTCGTCACCGTCGGAATGCTCGCCGGCAGAGAGTCGAACCCGGCTTGTGAGGTGTGGATGTTCAGCGCCGGCGCGGCGAGCATGAGCAACACGGCGGTGGCCGCGATCGCAGAGAGGAGCGGCTTGCGGAGTGCCGGCGTCAGGAGCGCCGCCCAGAAGCGGCTCTCACCGCCCTGTCGGCGTAGGCGACCGAGGACGGGGATGCGGCCCTTTTCGACGCGGTCGCCGAGCCTGGAGAGCAGTGCCGGCAGCACGGTCAGGGAGCCGAGCATGGCGGCGGCGACGACGATCATCGTCGAGGTGCCCAATGAGAGGTAGATCTTGTCGCCGGTGAAGAGCATGCCGGCCATCGCGATCATCACGGTCACGCCCGAGATCAACACCGAGCGCCCGGAGGTGGCTGCGGCAGCCTCGAGCGCGGCTCGCGCGTCCTTGCCGGCCGCCCGCTCCTCGCGCTCGCGCTTGAGGTAGAAGAGCGAGTAGTCGACGCCGACCGCGAGCCCGACGAGCAGGACGACGGCGCTGACGCTCTGGTCCATCGGCACCAGCTGGCTCGGCAGCGCGAGCAGGCCCATCGTGCCTGCGACGGCCGAGAGGGCGAGCAGGAGCGGAACGCCGGCGGCGACGATTGCGCCGAAGACGAGCAGCAGCACCACGAGGGTCAGCGGAATCGACCGCTCGCCCGCCTGCGCCAGCTGCCGGCCGAACGTGTCCGAAAGCGCCTTGCCGGAGCTGATCGAGCCGGCCTCACCGACGTAGAAGCCGGCATGCTCCTTCGCGACCGCGGCGATGGCAGCGGTGAGCGCGCCGATGCGAGAGGTCGCGAGCTTCGCGTCCCCCTTCATCTCCCACTGGACCATCGCCGCGTGTCCGTTGGCCGAGATCTGGTCGGCGCGGCCGGGCTGGTAGGGAGAGCGGAGGTTCGCGATCGCCCCCGACGGCGCCACTGCATCGACGACGTCGTTCACGACGGCCCGGAAGGCCGGCTCGGAGGCGGTGTGGCTCGTGCTCTGGACGAGCACGATCTCGGTCTGTGGGTCGGGCCGGAAGCCCGCGTCGCGCAGCATCTGGTCGGCGCGGTGCGACTGCCCGACATTCGCGTCCTGCTTGTCGATCTGCTTCGTGCCGACGACCTGGCCGAGCATCAGCGCGGCGATCACGAACGCGAGCCAGCCGAAGACCGCGGTCTTCCAGTGGCCGGCGCTCCAGCGGCCCATCCGGGCCGCGAGATTGTCTGAGGGCTTCAAGGGGGACACAGGTGGCTCCTTTTCACTCGTCGCATTCACAGCTCGAGTGTCAGCCACGGGGCTTCGAGGCACCAGCCGGGGAGTGGGAGACTTGCGGTACCCCTAGGCGGAGTTCAGAGGGGTGAGGACAGCCAGCAGCCGCCGGTGGTCGCCGACGCGCGCCGACGCCGTGTCTCAGTCGGTGGAGGTGAGGTAGCCGAGTACCGCGACGTCGCGGCGGAGGTCGTTGTGCGTACCGCTGAGACCGAGCTTCGCGAAGACATCTCGGAGCTCGGCCTCGTACGCGTCTGTCGTGACGCCGAGGTGCTGGGTGATCGCCTCGTCCGAGCGGCCCTCCGCGACCAGGGTCAGGATGCTCTGCTCGCGCACGCTCGAGTCCGCAAGCGGGCCCTCGCCGCGCGCCCGCCTCATCAGGTGGGACACGATTGTCGGGTCGATGACGCACTCGCCTTCGGCGATGCGCGAATCGCGTCGCTCAGCACGGCGATGTCGGAGACCCGCTCCTTGAGGAGATAGCCAACCGCTCCGCGTAGTCCTTGAGCAGCCGCAATCTAGCGATCGAGCGCGACAGCCGGCTCGCCGTCGTGCCTGCGTCGGCGAGGCCGTGGTCGTCGATGCGTCACCGAATTCCGGGTGAAACGAACAGTGGGAGGAGCCAGGCGCTCGTACGGCTAGGTGGAGTTGAGATAGGTGAGCACCGCCAGCACGCGCCGGTGGTCATCGGCGCTGGTCGGGATGCGGAGCTTGCCGAGGATGTTCTTGACGTGCTTCTCGACTGTGTGCTCGGTGATGTAGAGCTGCTGGCCGATCGCCTGGTTGGTGCGGCCCTGGGCCATCAGCTCGAGGACTTCGCGCTCGCGCTCGGTCAGCTCGTCGAGCGGGTCGGGGCCCGAGCGTGGTCGCGAGACGAGCTGCTGGACGACGAGCGGGTCGAGCACCGACTCGCCCTCGGCCACCCGGCGGACGCTGGAGGCCAGCTGGTCGAGGTCGGAGACCCGGTCCTTGAGCATGTAGCCGAGGCCTTCGGTACCGCCGGAGAGGAGCTCGAGCGCGTAACTGGGGCGCACGAACTGGGAGAGGACGAGGATGCCGATGCTCGGGTAGCGGGCGCGGATCTCGTGTGCAGCGCGAACGCCCTCGTCGGTATGCGTTGGCGGCATACGGATGTCGACGATCGCGACATCGGGGTGCGTGGCGTCGACCTGCTCGAGCAGCTCCTCGCCGGTGGCAGCTTGACCGACGACGTCGAAGCCGGCCTCGTCGAGCAGGCGGGCGAGCCCCTCGCGCAGGAGCAGCGAGTCGTCGGCGAGCACTACCCGCATGGGATCTCCGCCCGCACGATCGTTCCCTGTCCGGGCGGGCTCGAGAACCAGAGCCGGCCGCCGAGCGCTTCGACCCGGTCGGTGAGGCCGCGAAGACCCGATCCTCGGCCTGCGTCGGCGCCGCCGACCCCGTCGTCGGCCACCTCGAGCACGACCTTGCCGTCGACGGGCTGCACCTGCACCCGCGCGCCCGTCGCTTGTGCGTACTTGGCGATGTTGGCGAGCGCCTCGGACACGACGTAGTAGGCCGCCGCCTCGACCTGCTCGGGCAGCCGTCCGGTGCCATCGAGCGCGAGCTCGACGGGAACGGCGGTGTGAAGGGTGAGCTCCTGCAGCGCGGCGACGAGTCCCCGCTCGGTGAGGACCGCGGGGTGAATCCCGTGGCTCAGTTCGCGCAGCTCCCGGAGTGCCGCGGAAAGCGCTCGTCGCGCCTCGCCGACGACCGCGCCTGCGGCAGCCGGGTCCTTCTCGAGTTTGGCCTGGGCGAGCCCGAGTGCCATCGAGATCGACACCAGCCGTTGCTGGGTGCCGTCGTGCAGATTGCGCTCGATCCGGCGCCGCTCCTCGTCGGCCGCTCCCACGATGCGGGCGCGCGAGGCCCGCAGCTCCTCGAGCCGGGCCTGGAGCTCGGCATTCAGACGATGGACCTCCGCCTCCTGGACCTTGCGTTCGGTGATGTCGGTATAGGCAACCATGTTGCCGAGAACCGGGCGGGACTCGTCTGTGATCGGGGCGGCCGCGATCGAGACGTCGACGAGCGTTCCGTCCTTGCGCTGCCGCAAGGTTTCGTAGTCGTTCAGCGACTCGCCCGCGAGAACTCTCGCGAACAGCTCCTCGCCTTCGGCACGCTTCGAAGGCGGCGCCAGGGGTAGATCGTCGTGCCCGAGGATCTCCTCGCGCGACCAGCCGAAGATGCGCTCGGCCGCTGGGTTCCACAGCCGTACGCACTTGTCCGAGCCGTACTCCACGAGCGCGAGGGGTGACGAGTCGATCAGCGCCTGTAGCCGCTCTTTCTGCTGCTTGCTGTCGGACAGCTGCGCCCTGAGCTCCGCCTGGAGCCGTTCGTTCTCGAGTGCGAGCGCGGCCGCGGCGCAGACCGACTCGACGAGCTCGGGCTCCTCGTCGAGCGCCGGGTCGTGGACGAGCGCCGCAATGGTGCGCCCCTCTCGCTCGACGACCGACACCGCTCGTGCCTCGCTCTCCGCCGGCAGCTCGAACGGCCGGCCCTCGACGTCGATGTACCGACCGCCGTCCGGGAGCCAGTAGGCGAGCGCGAGCGAGGGATCCCGTAGCGCTCGCGCGAGCGCGTTGCGCAGGTCGCCGGGCGCGCCCGTCTGGCCGAGCTCGACGACGAGTTCGGCCACCGCCGAGCGCGCCAGCCGGGAGCGCAGCAGGCCGACGAGGACGCCGACGGCGACACCGGCGAGGACGAGATCGATCAACAGCATGGGGATATCGCCCAGCGGGTTTCCCAGGTTGTCGTCGGCGATCGACAGGAGGAACAGGCCGGCCCCGGCTGTGCCGATCCAGAGCACAGGCGCGAGCGCGAAGCGCAGCCGCGGGCTCGCATGCCGCCAGCGTCTCGCGAGTACGACGATGAGCAGCGGGAGGATGACGAGGTCGAGTGCTGTCTCGATCCAGGCGAGGGCCTGCGCGCCCTGCGAGCTCCGCACGGCCGCCACCACGTTCCCCTGGTCGTCCTCCCCGCTGAGAAGGAACCAGGCGAGCCGGAGCGGGAGCACGAGCCCGCCTCCGACGAGGATCCAGCGGCTGAGAGCGCCGTCTAGGCGTCCGGACGGGAAGGCGAGCAGCACGTAGCCGACGGCGACATAGAAGCCGGAATGCGAGACGTGTCCGATCGGAAAGAGGACCGGTTGGTCCGACCCCGCGCAGAAATCGCCGAGCAGCCGCAGGAAGCCGGCGAGAACCATCACCCGACCGATGACGTTCTCCGGCCGGCGTGCCCACCCGACCAGGCCGCTGGCGACGAACGACCAGCCGATCGCGACGCCCAGCGCTGCGTCGAGCGTGCTCTCTGTCCCCTCGCGCGCAATCACGAATACCAAGGCGATGCCCGTGGCCAGAGCCACGAGCGCCAGCGCGATCCGGGCACGCGTCATCGATCGCTCCCTTTTTGGAACGGCCGGAAGCCTCACGCGAACACCACTGCGCTCACATCGGGGAACGCCCCGACTCGGCTCAGTAGTTTCCACGGTTCTCCCGTTCGCTCGGGCTGTCCACTCGGCGGCCGGGCGGCCCACGCTAGGCGTGGGCCGCTGCAGCCCTCTGGTACTCGCGGCGCCGGTAGACGATCAGCGCGATCATCGCGACCATCGACGCGCTCATGTACGGGCCGGCGACGGGCCCGCTGATCACGTGGCCGATCTTCAGGGCGACGAGTGGAAGTGCGGGTGCGATCATTGCCACCGCCATCTCGCCTGCGCTTCGCCGCGAGTGTCCGCGGTAGAGCATCACGGCGACCATCGGCACGGTCATGGCGATCGCCATCAGGAGTGTCCAGGCGACGTCGTGCTGCCGGACTGCTTCGTTGGATGCCGAGCCATAGACAGCCGCGAAGATGACGCGTCCGAGGGGCATGCCGATCCACATCGCGACCATCATCTCGACGAGGTGGCGGACGAAGTGAAATCGCCTCCCTGCGTGGGTGATGGGGATTTCTGCAAGCCGTTCTGTCATTGCTGGTGAACCTCCGGATCGAGCTGTGGAAGGAGTTGCATTCACAGCTCGAGTGTCCGCCGTGACGCTTCGCGGCACCAGCCGGGGAGCGGGAGACTTGTGGTGCCGCCAGGCGGAGTTCAGGTCGGTGGGGTCAGCCGGTACCTGCGGGGTCAGCCGGGGTGGTCAGCCGAACTAGCGGCTGATCACCGTCTAGCCTGCCTCGCGCTTCTCCAATCCGATCAGAGCGAGTGATGCATCCAGACGTTCGGTTCCCAGTAGCTGCCACGGTCGGCGTCGCGGTCGATCGCCACGGTGGCGAGTCCGCGGGGGAACCAGTAATCGCCGCTCTCGGGAAAGGCCATGCCCGTCCAGGATTCCCACTCGGCAACCGTTCCGGTGATCCGTAGCGACTGCGGTTCGGGCTTCAGGATGGTCGCGCCGAGGCGCTCGTGGACGCGCATCCAGGGGTCGAAGAGCATCCCGTTGGGGCGTCGCCAGGCTGCGTATCGCTCGATCGGCACCAGCGGGTAGCGCTCCTTCCAGCTGGGACGCACCGGCGCGATCAAGGAGCTGAAGCCGTGACGACGGCCGATGCCGCGCATCGCCTGCACGGCGGCGGCGCTGAGACCGCGTCCTTGGAGGTCGTTCGGCACCATGATCACGAGCGCGCAGAGTGTGTTCGCGCCGCTCTCGTCGAAGCCGCGCGCGATCGCCCCGTCGATGCCCGCGGGGAGATCCTCGACCGTCCCATCCCAGCGTACCGGGATCGAGCGCGCGCGGGCCAGGATCTCGTCTCCCTCGCCGAGCAGGTGGAACTGGAAGTCGGGGCGCTCTTCCGTCAAGCGGCCCCAGTAGACGTTGAGGACGTCGCCGTGGTCGTTGTATTCGGGGAGCGTGTCGTGAGTTCTCTCCCAGGCCGGGCCGACGAGGTCGGGCCGCTCTGCGACGGTCACCGTGTTCATCTCACCTGGATCGTCAGGTGACACGGGCGCGCTCGTTCGCGCCGCGCGCGTCATGCTCGAGTCCGCGTGAGCCGCAGCCGCTTCAGCGCGAGCGCGTTGACCGCGACGATGATGCTCGAGCCGGACATCGAGATCGCTGCGATCTCCGGCCGCAGCGAGAATCCGTACGGCTCGAACACGCCGGCTGCGATCGGCAGCGCGAGCGAGTTGTAGCCGATCGCCCAGCCGAGGTTCTGCCGCATCTTCCGAAGCGTGCCGCGGCCGATCTGTACCGCGGTCGCGACGTCGAGCGGGTCGGAGCGCATGAGGACGACGTCGGCGGTCTCGATCGCGACGTCGGTGCCCGCGCCAATCGCGACGCCCACGTCCGCTTGAGCGAGCGCCGGTGCGTCGTTGACGCCGTCGCCGACCATCGCGACCTTCCGACCCTGCGCTTGCAGGTCCTTGACGGTGGTGGCTTTGTCCTCGGGCAGAACCTCGGCAATGACCTCTTCGACCCCGAGCTCGCGCGCGATCCGTTCGGCAGTCTGGCGGTTGTCACCGGTGAGCATGACCGGGCGGATGCCGAGCTCCTTCAGTTCAGCGACGGCGGCGGATGCGGTCTCGCGTGGCGCGTCGGCGATCGCGATCAGCCCGGCAGCGCGCCCGTCTCGTGCGACATGGACGACGGTGCGGCCGTCGTCGGCGAGAGCGGCGGCTCGCTCTGCCAAGCCGTCGAGTGAGACGCGCTCACGCTCCAGGAGACGTGCGTTACCAAGCGCGAGATGTGTGCCGGCGACGGTGGCGACCGCGCCGTGGCCGGCGACGGCTTCGAACGACTCCGCCCGCGGCGGCTCGAGCCCCCGCTCGTGGGCCGCGCGGACGATCGCCTCGGCCAGTGGGTGTTCGCTCTCGCGCTCGACGGCGGCCGCGAACCGCAGGAGCTCGTTCTCCGAGAGCCCCTCGGCGGTGACCACGGCGACGACCTCCGGCTCGCCTTTCGTCAGGGTCCCCGTCTTGTCCATTACGACGGTGTCGAGCGAGGCCACCTGCTCGAGCGCGACGGCGTTCTTGAAGAGAATGCCGCGTTTGGCGCCGAGGCCGGTGCCGACCATGATCGCGGTCGGGGTCGCGAGCCCGAGTGCGTCTGGGCAGGTGATCACGACGACGGTGATCGCGAACAGGAGAGCACCGGTGACCGACTTGCCGAGCCCGAGCCAGACGAGGAAGGTGCCGGCGCCGCCGAGCAGCGCCACGAGCACGAGCCAGAAGGCCGCGCGGTCGGCGAGTCTCTGCGCGGGCGCCTTCGAGTTCTGCGCCTCCTGGACGAGCTTGACGATCTGCGCAAGGGCGGTGTCGGAGCCCACCGCGGTTGCGCGGGCGCGCAGGGTGCCCTGCTTGTTGATCGTCGCCCCGATCAGCTTGTCGCCGGGATGCTTCGAGACGGGCAGGCTCTCGCCGGTCACCATCGATTCGTCGAGCGATGACTCCCCCTCGGCGACCTCTGCGTCCACCGGCACCTTCGCGCCGGGTCGGATCAGCAGTAGGTCGCCGACCACCACCTCTGCCGTCGGGAGCTCGACCTCGTCGCCGTCGCGCAGCACGACCGCCTTCGGCGGCGCAAGGTCGAGTAGCGCGCGGATCGCGTCGTTGGCGCCGCCGCGGGCTCGCATCTCGAACCAGTGCCCGAGTAGCACGAAGGCCGCCAGGAACGCCGACGCCTCGTAGAAGACGTCACCGGAGATAAAGAACGTCGCGGCGAGCGAGTAGACGAAGCCGGTGCCGATCGCGACCGCGACGAGCACCATCATGTCGAGCGTCTTCGCCTTCAGCGCGTTGTAGGCGCCGACAAAGAAGATCTGTGACGAGTAGAAGACGACCGGCAGCGAGAGCAGCAACTGCCAGATCTCCGTGCGAATGGCGAGCGGCGTGGGCGGGGTCGAGCCGAAGATGCTCTCGCCCATCGGCGACCAGATCGCGATCGGGATCGCAAACACGAGCGCGACCAGGAACCTGTTGCGCATGTCGGCGACCATTGCCGCCATCGACATGCCGGCATGTCCGCCATGCCCGTGCCCGTGCGCCTGCTTGGCGCGCTCGACCGCCTCGTGCGCCGGAGCGTGCCCGGCGAGCTCGTGCTCGGCCTGCTCGTCCACCAGCGGGTCGCACACGTGTCCGGGTACGGAGCGCCCGGCGCAGTGGAAGCCGCAGGCCTCGACCCACCCCTGCAACGCAGCGACGGTCGTCCGCGCGGGGTCGTACTCGATGGTCGCGGTCTGCGCGACGGGGTTCGCCTCGACCGCAAGGACGCCGGGTTGCGCGCCGAGCACGTGCTCGACGACGGCTCTCTCGGTCGCGTAGTGGAGGCCGCCGACATGCAGGACGACCGACTTGCCGTGTGGCACGGTCGCCGTCGCCATCAGCGCGTCTTCGCGAAGCGCTGAACCGCGACACGCGGCTCTTCGGTCTTCTTCCGCATCGTCGCGACGCTCATGCTGAGGCCTCGCTCGTGCCCTCGCGCGCCGAGGGAGCCGCGGCGGGCAGCGTCTGCGCGGCAGCGGTCAAGCCGCCTCGTATCCCGCCTCGTCGATGGCCGCGCGCAGCTTGGCGTCGTCGAGCGCCTCGCCGACGACGGTGACGCGCTTCGTCTCCAGATCGACGGTGACCGACTCGACGCCGGCCACTGCGGAGACCTCCTCGCTGACGGCGCGCTTGCAATGGCCGCAGTGCAGCTCGGGGACGGTGTAGGTCAGCGTCTCGCTCATCTGGTTCTCCTTTCGGTCTCATCATGCCCTTCCGGGGTTCGCGCAGACGCCGCGTTACGAGGACGCCGGTCGCCGGCGAGGGCGTGCTCGCCGAGCAGCGCGAAGGTCGCGTCGTCGGCCGCGCGCGCCGCCCGTGCCAGGACGGCGAGCGTGACCAGGCAGTCCCAGTCGTCGCGGTCGCGCCGCCTCAGCGCCGCCTCCACTTCTTCGAGGTCGCGCCGGGCAGCAGCGACCAGCTCGACCGATCTCCGCTCGGTGACGCTCATGCCGCCTCCCGGCGGAACTGGTCACGGCAGCCGGTCGCGCAGAAGTAATAGGTCTCGCCGTTGTGCTCGAGGACGGCCGCCGCCTGGGCGGGCTCCAACAGCATCCCGCAAATGGGGTCGCGGGCGAGCGCCTCGAGTGTCTTGAAGCGGCCGTCCTCGAGCCAGAGGACGCGGTCGGCGATCTCGCGCAGCCGCGAGTCGTGACTGACGATCACCACCGTCGTCCCCTCCTCTTTCGCCAGCGCGCGCAGCAGGCGCATCGTCTCGGCGCCGTGGTGTGAGTCGAGGTTCGCCGTCGGCTCGTCGGCGAGCACGAGCGCCGGCTCGTTGGCGATGGCGCGTGCAATCGCGACCCGCTGCTTTTCGCCGCCCGACAGCTTCTCGACCGGGAACTCGAGCCGCTCCCCGAGCCCGAGCCCCTGCAACAGTGCCTGCGCCCGCTCGCGCGCGACGCGCCCGTGGCAGCCCGCGATGTTGAGCACCACCTCGACGTTCTCGCCCGCCGACAGCGCCGCTATCAGGTTGAAGTCCTGGAAGATGAAGCCGAACTTGTCGGCACGGAACGGCGGCAACTTCGCTTCCTCGAGCGCGGCGATGTCGACGCCCTCGACGCGGATCTCGCCGGCGCTCGGTCGCAGTAGGCCACCGAGCATCGAGAGCAGGGTCGTCTTCCCAGACCCCGACGGCCCCATGACGAGCACGATCTCGCCGCGCCCGAGCTCGAGGTCGACGTCGGAGACTGCCTCGACACGTGTCTCTCCCTCACCGAAGATCTTCGACAGGCCGTGGATGACGACCAGCGGTTGCAGCTCGCTGGTCGCGGCGGTCGTTGTCACTCTTGCTGCTGCTGCTGCCGCTGTGCTCATCCCGTCCTCCTGAAGACGCTGGCCGGCTCGACGCGGACGACACGTAGAAGCGGGACGATCGCGGCGCCGACGGTCACGGCGCCGGCGACGAGCGCCGCTTGGACGACGTCGCCGGTCCGAACGGAGAGGGCAAGTGTCGGCGACAGCGCCGGCAGTGCGACCGCCAACAGCTCGACCAACACCAGCGCGAGCAGGAATGCCGCCGCGACCATCGTCGCGATTTGCGCGAGCACGAGCGCGAGCGCGCCGCGGGCGCGCAGGCCGAGCGCGCGCAGGACGCCGAGGTCACGCAGCTGGGCCAGGGTCGCCGAGTAGGCGACCAGGCCGGCGACCGCGACGCCGACGATGAAGCCCACCAGGATCATGCCGCGAACGATGTCGGTCGACATGTCGCCGACGACGCGCCGCTCCGAGGCGGCGAAGGCGGAGCGTGTCGACGCCGTCACCCGCGGGAGGCGCGCTTCGATGCGCTTGGCCAAGGTGTCGGCGGCGACATCGCTGCGGGCACGGACGAGCACGTAGCTGACGACGCCGTGCGCGTGCAGCATCCGCTCGAAGGTCCTGCGGGTGACGAAGGCGTACGAGCCGTTGATCGCCGCCGTTCCGCTGACCTCGCCGGCGACGCGAAGCTGAGCGCCGAGCGCGCGGACGCGATCGCCGCGGGCGACGGCGAGCTGGTCGGCGAGCGCGCTGTCGAGCACGATCTCGCCGGCGCCTGGGCGGCTGCCGGAGACGAGGTTCGGCACCGGCCCGCCGCCGACGAGGGCGACGATGCCGCTCTTGCCGCCGGCCTCGACGAAGGCGCTCTTGTAGAGAATCCCACCGGCGGCGGCGACGCCCGGGACGCGCGCGACGGCAGCGACCACACCCGCCGGCAGTGCGGACTGCGTCATGTGCATCGTCGCGACCCCTTGCTGGGCGACGACGACGTCGGCGCCCGAGTGGTCGATGTAGGCGGTCATGCGCGACTCGAGCCCGGCAAAGATCGCCTTCAGGGCGAGCACGAGCAGGAGCGCGACGGCGATGCCGACGACGCCGGCGACCGTGCGCCCCCGCCTCGCCAGGAGCTGGCGACGCGCGACCGGGACGTTGGGACTCAGGGCGAGAGTGGTCATCGGTGGAAAGCCTGGGCGGGGTCGAGACGGTTGAGGTAGCGCGCCGGCAAGAAGCCGGCGAAGAGGGCGAAGCCGAGGGCGGCCAGCCCCATCGCGAGCGCGTCGCGTGGCGTGAGCGCGATCAGATACTTCGGCGCGAGCGCGGCGACGCCGCGTATCGCCACAAAGGCGAACAGAACGCCGAGCGCGGTCCCCACGAGCGCCAGCGCGCCGGCCTGCGCGGCGACGAGCTGCAGGAGCGCGCGGCGGCCGAGGCCGACGGCCTTCAAGGTCGCATACTCGCGGCTTCGATCGCGGGTCGACGTGTAGACCGTGAGCGCGATGACCATCACGGCGACCGCGGCGGCGATGGTCACCATCGCCAACAGCGGTCCCGAGAAGGCGCCGACGAACAATGCGCGGTCGCGCCGCGCCAGCGTCTCCCTGAGCTCGGCAGAGACGCCGGGGACAGCGGCGTTAACACGCCGCGCCACCGTCTCCGGCGCGACGCCGCGCTCGGGCGTCACCAGCACGAACGTCGCCGTCTCGGGCTGCTCGTTGAGCGCGTTGGCGGTAGCCCGTGTCGTGAACGCCAGCGGGGTCATGAACCCGCTCGTCCCCCGCGACAGGCCGACAACCTGGAGTCGCCGGCCGCCGTAGCTCAGTGTCGAGCCAACGTCGAGGCCGTGCTCGTCGGCGAGGACGCGGTCGAGCACCAGCTCGCCGCGTGCCAGCGGGCGCCGACCTCGCGCGAGCGCCCACGGCCCGCCGCGCCGCCCCTGGTCGTAGCCGATCAGAAGCGTCAGCACGCGCCGACCGTGCAGGCGCAGCATCGCGTAGCCCTCGCTAATCGGCGCCGCGTCGGCGACGCCGGCAACACGGCCGAGCCGGCGCGCGACGGCGTCCGGGAGCACAGACGTCTGCGAGAGGAAGTCGCGCGTGCCGGCCTGGCCCACGAGGACCGGCGGCTGCCGGTCGAGGTAGACCGTCGCCTGCTCACCAAGCCCGCGCCTGAGCCCCGACAAGAGCAGCACCAAGGCGACGGCCGCGCCGACGGCGAGGACGGCGACGACCAGCTTCGCGGGCTCCGACAACAACTGGCGGCGCGCGACCGGAACGTTACTTCTGGTGATGGCTGGCATGGCCACCCTGCTGCTCGATGCCCGGCTTGTCGCTTCCGCCGCCGGTGGTGATCGCCGGGCCGATGACGAACGACGACAGCGAGAACATCGCGGCGAAGACCGCCAGGGCAATCGCCGGCGCCTTCCAGGTGGCGAAACGGCGATGGAGGCGGAGCAGGAAAGGAATCGCAGCGACGAAGCCGACGGCCGCGAACAGGAGCGTTCCTGCGGCGCCGGCCAAGAGCGCGGCCCCCGCCAGCGGACCGACGTGATGGAGCACGTGCGGGGCAAGCCCCGTGATGACGCCCCAGATCGCGAGGACGCCGCTCCAGACGCGCGCGGCCGACGCACGCAGCCGGCCGGCCGGGCGCGTCGTGGCGACGATCGGAGGGTGGCCGGAGACGGTCTCCATGCCTATAACCTCCGCCGCGCTCGTGAAGGTGCCGTGAAGTTCGTCTGCTCTTTTCGTGCTGCCACGACGAACAAGAGCGAGTTGAAGACGACCAGCGCCCAGAGCCCGTAGCCGTTCGTGGTCATCGTGAGCGGCCCGGGGCTGTTGATGGTCCGTCCGCGACGATCAGGCGCCCGTGCAGCATCCCCATCTGGCAGGTGAACTCGTACTCGCCGGCGCGCTCGGGCCGGAGTTCGACGGTCACGTCCTCGTAGGGCGGCAACATTGCGCTCTTGCCGAACTCGGGGAAGACGACCTGCTCCGAGCAGGCGGCAGACTCCTCACGACGAAAGACGATGCGCAGCGGCTCGCCGACACGGCCGTAGACCGTGTCCGGGTGGTAGCCGCCGCGAACGCGGACCCGTGTCGCCGGCGCGGCGCGAGCACCGCGCCTAAACGCGCTCAGCGCTGCGATCACCGCTCGGCTCTCCCTGCCACTCGCGCTCGGCGATTTGCCGATCGAGGTCGTCGCGCTGGCGGCGCAGGTCGTCGACGGAGGGGCGCCGGCGCTCGTCGCTTTGGCCGCTGTGCCCGCCGTGTTCACGGCCCGCATGGCCGGCGTGGCCGCCGTCGGCGCCGTGGCTGTGGCCGTGGCCCGCGCCGTGGCCGTGGCCGCGCATCATGAAGATCATCATCAGCGGGCAGGCCAGGACGAGGAGGAGGAAGAGGTACTGGCTCATCGGACGCTCCTTTCTTCGCTGGCCTCAAGATGGAGCGCGGGTGTGAAGGACCGGCGAAGTCGATCTGTCGGTTCGATGTTGGTCGGCGCCCGCAACGCCCTGCCGGCGGCTCTCACGCGAGCCGGGATACACACGCGGCAAGCGAGCAGGCCGGCTTCGTCGTCGAGCACTGCAACGCCTTTGCCTTCAAGCCGTTCCCGCTGGCGCTAACGACCGCCGCGAGCCGGGGGAACATCGAGAACCACTCGAAGACGGTGGTTGCTACGCCGAATGCGGTGCGCGGCCCACCGGCTCTGGCGCGGCCCCACGACGCCGGCGATGGCAGCGCCTGTTATCGACGGCGCATCGCCGTCCTCGTTCCTCACGACGAGCCTGCGGCGTCCGGCACCTTCGGCGGGGCCTCTGCCCTTGCACCGGCGGTCCCGTTGGTGAGGACGTCCCGCCGCGCGTAGTAGTCGTCGACCGAGATCGCGCCCTCGGCGAAGCGATGCTCGAGCACCTCGAGCGGCGTTTCCTTTCGCTTCCCCGGCCGGCCGTCGACTGTGCCGCGGATGAGCCAGACGATGCCGACGATCAGGCCGCCCCAGAACAGCACCATCAGGGCCATCATCCCGATCATCCAGCCCCAGCCGACGTCACCGTGCATGCCCCAGGTGTCGGCAAGTGGAATGGCCTGTGCGATGTTGACGCTCATAGTGAGCCTCCTTTGCGTCGCGGCGGTCACCGGCGGCGACGTGTTCGCCGTAGCCAATATGGACCGCCCATGTGAAGATCCTGTGCGATTGGCTTTGCCTTTCCGAGCTGGCTGTGCCTCGCGCGAGCGACCCCAGCGTGCGCCGACTCCCCGGCTGGGGTTACCCGTGCGGCCCGCTCGTTGGCCGTCCTTCGTTCCGAGAACGTCTGGCGGGGCCACCGTCCGCCACGGGCAGGACGACGCGGAATGTCGAGCCCTTGCCCGGCGTCGAGTCGACGTCGACGCGCCCGTCGTGGGCACGCACCAGCTCGCGCACGATCGCCAGGCCGATGCCGGCGCCTCCGGTCGCCCGCGAGCGGGAGCGATCGCCGCGCCAGAAGCGGGTGAAGATGTAGCGCAGGTCGCCGGCTGGGATGCCGACGCCGGTGTCGGCGACCTCGAGCACGGCCGTCGACTCGTCCCGTCGCACAGTGATGCGCACTTCGCCGGAGTCGGTGTAGCGGTGCGCGTTCGCGATCAGGTTCGTCGCGATCTGCTCGAGGCGGCTGCGGTCGCCGGCCACGACCGCAGGCTGCAGGTCGACGTCGAGCTCGACGCCGCTGCCCTCGAAGCGCGGAGCGAACGAAGCCGCCACCGTCCTCGCGACGTCCGCCAGGTCGACCGACCGCTTCTCGAGCAGCATCCCCGGCCTTTCGGCGTCAGCGAGCCGCGCGAGGTCATCGAGAAGCCGCGTTAGCCGCACCGCCTCGTTGTGCATGGCCTCGAGGTTCTCGCGATCCTCGAGCACCCCGTCCTGTGCCGCCTCGATCCGAGAGAGCAGCGTATTCACGGGCGTTCGCAGTTCGTGCGCGAGGTCGGCGGCATTCGCCTTTCGCACCTCCTCCTCGTGCTCGAGCGTTTCCGCGAGCCGGTTCAGCGCGCGTCCGAGTGCCACGAACTCGGCCGATCCTTGCGCTGGGACGCGGGCATCGACCTCGCCACGCTCCATCCGCTCGGCAGTCTCTCGCAGACGACGGAGCGGGCGCGTCAACGTCTCCGCGAGCAGGAAAGCGATCAGCAGCGCCGCCACCACGGCGATCCCGCCGGTGATCAGGTGCAGCCGGTCGAGCGAGACCCGCAGGCTCCGCTCCTCCGGCGTGTACAGCCGCCCGGAGGCGGGCGAGATCGTGACCGTGCCGACGCGTCGCGGCCCAACGGTCAAGGGCGCCGAGGCGCGGATCTCACCGAGCGGATCGGTACGCGCTACGAGGCGACCACCCATTCGCACCTCGGCATGTAGATCGTCGAGCGCGGCCAGATGACGCAGTGTCGGCTGCGCACGCTGCCAGCTGCCCGCCTCTGCATAGACGACCGACGTGACCTCGGAGAAGTGCTGCGCCGAACGCTCGAGCCGCGCGTGCGCCGTGCTCGAGAGCCGCGGTTTCAGCCCGATGTCGCCGAGGATCGTCGCCACGCCGATCGCGAGCACGGCGACGGCGACGAGCGCGAGCGCGAGCCGCGACCTCAGGCCGAGGCGGCTCATCTCCTTGCGAGCCGGTAACCGACACCGAAGACCGTCTCCACGTAGC
>DASTZS010000010.1:0-4206 GCA_035764165.1 Gaiellaceae bacterium
GCCGCATACCGTGGCGAGGTCGCCCAGCGCTGGCGCTACCAGGACGGTGCGGGCGAGATCGGTGTGATCACCTCCGTCACGCAGCCGTTCTGCGGCGACTGCACGCGGGCGCGGATCTCGGCGGAGGGGAAGCTGTACACCTGCCTGTTCGCGGTGCGCGGCACCGACCTGCGGGCCCTCCTCCGCTCGGGGGCGACCGACGAGGAGCTCGAGGCCGCGATCGCCGCTGTCTGGACGAAGCGCACCGACCGCTACTCGGAGATCCGCACCGAGAAGACCGCCGAGCGGCCGCGAATCGAGATGTCCTACATCGGCGGCTAGAAACGTGGGGGAGCCCATGGTTCCCCCACGTCAAGCCCACCCCATGTCCGCATAGCCGCTCGTCCGGGGCGCGGAGATGATCAGGACGCGGGCGATCGAGTCGGTGTCGTTTCGGACGGTGCGCTTCGGCTCGGGATCGAGGCGCACGAACGAGCCCGTCCGCAGCGGATGATCCGCCCCATCCACGACCATCGTCGGTGAGCCCTCGAGGACGAGGAAGACCTCCTCGTGGTCGCGCTCGGTCTCGTCGTGCTCCGGAATCGACTCTCCCGGCGGCAACTCGACCGCGTTCATGCCGAAGGCGCCCAGGCCCAGCGAGCGCCGGACGAGCACCCACTTGCCGTAGTCGCGCTCGAGCTCGTCGTCGTGCTTGATCGTGAACCCACTCATGAGGCCTCCTCGGAGTCGACACAGGCGATCCTGACAGACGGCACTGGTTGGGGCCGGCGGCCCGGCCGGGTAGAATCGCCTTCTTGTCGGGCTACGCGGAGGCACGCCGGCTGCCGCGCGGATGGGCGCACCTTGCCCTCCAGTTCGCGGTCTGGTTCGGCTTCTACGCCGCCTATCAGGCGGCTCGTGGCGCTGCCGACAGGGGCGTCGCGGAGGCCTTCTGGAATGGGACGCTCGTGATCGAGGCCGAGAACAAGCTGCAGGCGTTGATCGAGCCCGGGATCCAGAACTTCGTCGAGCGCTTCGATCTCCTGATCGTCGCGACGTCGTACACGTACTGGCTGTCCCAGTTCGCGGTCGTCGGCCTCGCCCTCCTGTGGATCTACTTCCGCCACCACGAGCGGTTCGCCGACTTCCGCAACTGGCTGATCGGCGCCAACCTCGTTGGGCTGATCGGCTACGTCCTGATGCCGACCGCTCCGCCGCGGATGTACCCCGAGTGGGGTTTCTCGGACACGCTCGCCGAGTTCGGGACGGTGAGCCACGACAGCGGGCTGGTCGCGTTCGCCGCGAACCCGTACGCGGCGATGCCGAGCTTGCATGCGATGGACGCGCTGATCGTCGGCATCGTGATGGCCTCCGTGTGCCGCACGCGGTGGGCTCGCGGCCTGTGGCTCGCATGGCCGGCCTGGGTGACGTTCGCGGTGATGGGCACGGGCAACCACTACTGGCTCGACTGCGTCGCGGGCTTTGCGATCGCGCTCCTCGTCGCGGCGCTCCTGTTCCGCCGACGCCTGCGCAGCGTTCTCACAGGCGCGGCGTGAGCGAGACGCGCGGCGAGGGGCCGCGGGTCAATCAACTGGATCGCGTCAAGCAGGAGTACACGGATGCGGCGCGAGAGATCCTCCGCCGCTCGATGCGCGGCGTCGCACGCACGAAGCTGACGCCCGACATGCTGACCGTGACAGGCGTCAGCCTGTGCCTCGCGGGCGCAGTGCTCGTCGGGTTCGAGCAGCGGAACGAGTACCTCTTCTTCTGGCTCGGAGGGTTGCTGTTCGTCGTGGGCTCGATCGCGGACATCCTCGACGGCGCCCTGGCGCGAGCCGCGAGCAAGGGAACGGTGTTCGGGGCATTCCTCGACTCGACGTTCGACCGCGTCGGCGAGGCCGCGATTCTCGCCACCATCGGCCTCTCGTTCATGCACGACGGCAACGAGGTGGCGCTCATGGCGGCGTTCGCCGCCGTGATCGGCTCGTTCCTCGTCTCGTACACGCGCGCGAAGGCCGAGGCGCTCGGGCTCCGCGGCGACGTCGGGTTCGGGTCGCGCGTCGAGCGGGTCGTGCTGATCGCGGTCGGACTGTTCCTTGCGCCGTGGGGCTGGCTGCAGTGGCCGATCTACGTGCTCGCCGCGCTCGCGTGGCTCACCGTCGGTCAGCGGATCCTGTTCGTGCGCCGCCAGCTGCGCGAGCTCGCGCGGACATAACTCCGCCGAACCGCCCCGTGAACATCGTCATTCTGCGCTAGCTCTGCTATCTTGCTAGCACTTTGCCTGCTAGCAAAGCACATCGCGCGGGCATTCTGGTTCGGATGCCTGCCCCACTCAAGGAAGCGCTGGTGCGCGAGACAGCTCGTCGGGGCACAAACGTCAACGACGTGGCCGCCGGCATTCTCGCTGCCGACTTCGGCGTCCCATACACACCGAGTGGTCGCCGCCGTAAAGTGCTAGCCGGCTCGAGCCCCGTGCTCCTGCTCCGCGTGCCACAGGAGCTGAAGGACGAGATCCACGCGGAGGCGTCCCGCACGGGCACGAACGCGAACGACGTGATCCTCGCCGCGCTCACCGAAGGGCTCGGCGTCCCCCAAGCACGCAGACGAAAGGACACCATGGCCGAGACCAACGGCTCCACGAACGGCGCGCGCCGGAAGGACAAGGTGCGCGTTGCGATCATCGGCGTCGGCAACTGCGCCAACTCGCTGCTCCAGGGCGTCGAGTACTACAAGAACGCCAACGCGGACGAGTTCGTCCCCGGCCTGATGCACGTCGACCTCGGCGGCTATCACATCTCGGACATCGAGTTCACGGCCGCCTTCGATGTCGTCAAGGGCAAGGTCGGCCGCGACCTCGCAGACGCGATCTGGGCGCACCCGAACGACACGATCAAGTTCGCCGACGTCCCGAAGACCGGCATCAAGGTCTCCCGCGGGATGACCCACGACGGAATCGGCAAGTACCTCGCTCAGGTCGTCGAGAAGGCGCCCGGGCAAACCGCCGACGTCGTCGGGATCCTCAAGGAGACGGGCACCGACGTGGTCGTCAACTACCTTCCCGTCGGCTCCGAGGCGGCGACGAAGTGGTACACGGAGCAGATCCTCGAGGCAGGCTGCGCGATGGTGAACTGCATGCCGGTGTTCATTGCTCGCGAGGCCTACTGGCAGAAGCGGTTCGAGGAGGCGGGCGTGCCGATCATCGGCGACGACATCAAGTCTCAGGTCGGGGCGACGATCTCGCACCGTGTGCTGACGAGTCTGTTCCGCGAGCGCGGCGTACACCTCGACCGGACGATGCAGCTGAACGTCGGCGGCAACTCCGACTTCCGCAACATGCTCGAGCGGGAGCGGCTCGAGTCGAAGAAGATCTCGAAGACGAACGCGGTCACGTCGATGCTCGACTACGACCTCGGCGAGGGCAACGTCCATGTCGGCCCGTCCGACTACGTGCCGTGGCTGACCGACCGCAAGTGGGCCTACATCCGGATGGAAGGCTCGTCCTTCGGGGACGTGCCGCTCAACATCGAACTCAAGCTCGAGGTCTGGGACTCGCCGAACTCCGCCGGCATCGTGATCGACGCCGTCCGGCTCGCGAAGCTGGCGCTCAACAACGGGATCTCGGGGGCGCTCGAGGCGCCGTCGAGCTACCTCATGAAGTCGCCACCCGTGCAGATCGTGGACAGCGAGGCGCACGAGAACACCGAGCGCTTCATCGCGAAGTACGGCCTCAAGGCCGAGACGAAGGCGAAGCAGCCGGCGACCGCCTGACGTGCAGTCGGGTCGGGGCGGCCACCGCTCGCCCCGACCGACTTGTCCCCGATACCCTCGTGCGATGAGCGAGCTCGAGCTCCGTCCTGCAGCCGGTTTCAGCGACGAGGAGCTGGCGGCGCTGTTCACCGCGTCCTACGAGGGCTACCTCGTCCCCTTCGCGGTCGACGCGGCGACGCTTCGCTTCCTGACCGATACCTTCGACCTCGACCGCGAGGCGTCACGGGTCGCGCTCCGCGGCGGTGCGCCCGTCGGTATCGCGAATCTCGGCCTACGCGGCCCGGATGCCTGGGTCGGCGGTGTCGGTGTCATCCCGTCGGAGCGACGTCGCGGCACCGGGCGGGCGCTGATGGAGGCGTTGCACGAGCAGGCTCGCCACCGTGGCGTCGAACGAGTTTGGCTCGAGGTGATCGGCGAGAACACGCAGGCGCTCGCCCTCTACCAGGACCTCGGCTACGG
>DASTZS010000011.1:0-2703 GCA_035764165.1 Gaiellaceae bacterium
ATCCGCGGCCTGATCCTGCTCGTCGAGTCCGGCGAGCACATGCCCGTGAACATCGGCAACCCGGGTGAATACACCATTCTCGAGCTGGCGGAGGCGATCCTCGCGGCCACCGGCTCGTCGAGTCAGATCGTGTTCGAAGCCCTGCCGGTCGACGATCCGCAGGTGCGGCAGCCCGACATCACGCGCGCGCGACAGCTGCTCGGCTGGGAGCCCGAGACCGCGCTCGACGAAGGCCTCCGTCGCACGCTGGCGTCGCTCGGAAGGGACCCATCACGTGCGTAGCGCCCTGGCGGCGCTGATCGCGAGCGTCGTCGGTCTCGCACTCGGGCTCGTCGCGACCGCCGAGGCCTCGCCGACGATGCGCCTCGGGATCTTCGACGACGGCGTCGTGCTCTACGGCGAGCCCGACCTGGTCTTCCCTCAGCTCGCGAAGACCGGCACGAAGCTGCTCCGGGTCAATCTCTGGTGGGCGGGTCCGGGCATCCGCGTCGCGACGAGCAAGCCGCGCCGGCCGGCCGACCCCGACGATCCGGCCTACAACTGGGACACGTACGACCGCACGGTGCGCTTCGCGCTCGTGAACGGCATCGAGCCCGTGTTCTCGATCATCGGCACGCCGCCATGGGCGAATGCCGCCAAGGGCTGGAACGTCGCGCCGACGAACACGCTCGACCTCCAGAAGTTCGCCTCGGCCGCACAGACCCGCTACAGCGGCCTCTTCGTCAACGCGGACGGCATCATCCTGCCGCGCGTCAAGCTCTGGATGGCGTGGAACGAGCCGAACAACCCGGTCTTCCTCAAGCCGCAGTACAGGCGCAGCGGGAAGACGTGGACGATCCAGTCGGGCCGTGACTATGCGCGGATCTGCAATGCGATCGTCCAGGGCGTCAAGTCGATCCAGAACACGTCGAAGGTTGCCTGCGGTGCCACGGGACCTCGGGGCAACAACAACCCGAACTCGACTCGGCCGTCCGTCTCGCCGCTTCCCTTCCTGCGTGCGATGAAGACGGCCGGCGCCAAGGGGTTCGATGCCTACGCGCATCACCCCTACTACGGATCTCCCGCCGAGACACCGACGACCAGGCCGCCCCCCGGCCGGCGCGGGCAGCCGCCGACCGCGGTAACGCTTGGCAACTTCGACCTGCTCGTGGCGGAGCTGGACAAGCTCTACGGCAAGCGAATGCGGGTCTGGATCACCGAGTACGGCTATCAGACCAATCCCCCGGACAGGTTCTTCGGCGTGTCGAATGCGAAGCAGGCGTCGTACCTCACGAAGGCGGTCGCCCTCGCGCGCAGTCATCCGAAGGTCGACATCTTCCTGTGGTTCCTGCTGCGCGACGAGGACCGGCTCGAGGGCTGGCAGTCGGGGTTGCTGACCTACGACGGGCTGCGCAAGTCGAGCTGGAACGCGTTCCGCCGCGCTGCGACCGGCTAGCACGTCCTAGACTGGAGGCCGTGCCGAAGGGCTACGCAGAGGGGCCTGCCGCCGAAGAGGCCGAACGCCGGCGCGATGAGCTGGAGCGCGGCGAGGTCGAGGCGTCGTACGAGACGCGCGTCGCGGTCGAGGGCTCGACGGCGGACGACCCGGAGCGCCACTTTCTCGGCTGGGCGGACGAGGTCGACGCCGACAGTCTCTTTGCATCGGGCGCCGCCTGGGGCATCCACCTCGTCCGACGGCGGGCGTGAGGCGCCAGGCGGTGTCAGACACCGATTTCTGTCAAGTCCTCTCGTGGAGGCGAGGCTCCCCGAAAATCAGTTCGAGCCGGCGTTGGCGAGCGAATCGCGCCTGAGCCGCATCTCTGGCGTTGTGGATCGACTGGCACGAAGTTGGCACGCTTGCCCTTGACAAAGCGCGGTGTCTGACACCGCTCGCGCCAACCGCTGCGACTCGCCCTGAGCGCATACCGCGTGCGGGGTACCCTGGGGAGGTGGCCAAAAAGGTCGAGCAGCTCGATCGCGTGATCATCCGCTTCGCGGGCGACTCGGGTGACGGCATGCAGCTGACCGGCGACCGCTTCACGAGCGAGACGGCGGCGCTCGGCAACGACCTCGCGACCTTCCCCGACTTCCCCGCCGAGATCCGCGCGCCCGCCGGATCGCTCCCCGGCGTCTCGGGCTTCCAGGTCCACTTCGCCGACCACGACATCCTCACCGCCGGCGACCGCCCGGACGTGCTCGTCGCGATGAACCCTGCGGCGCTGAAGACGAACATCGCCGACCTGCCGAAGGGCGGCACGATCATCGTCAACACCGACGCGTTCAACGACCGCACGCTGCAGAAGGCGGGCTACGGCGCGAACCCGATCGAGGACGGCTCGCTCGCGGATTACCACGTCCACGAGGTCGCGCTCACGACGATGACGGTCGGCGCGCTGAAGGGAATCGAGGGGATTACCTCGCGCGAGGCCGAGCGCTCGAAGAACTTCTTCGCCCTCGGGCTGATGTCGTGGCTCTTCCACCGCCCGGTCGAAGGGACGTTCGCGTTCATCGACGCGAAGTTCGCGAAGCGCCCCGAGATCGTCGAGGCGAACACGAAGGCGTTCCGAGCCGGCTGGAACTACGGCGAGACGTCGGAGGACTTCGCGGTCTCGTACGAGGTCGCCCCGGCGCCGCTCGCACCCGGCACGTACCGGCAGATCACCGGCAACACGGCCCTCGCGAACGGCCTTATCGCCGCATCGCAGCTGTCGGGCCTGCCGCTGT
>DASTZS010000012.1:0-4840 GCA_035764165.1 Gaiellaceae bacterium
GAGCGGGGAGGAGTGCGAGAGTCTCGGCTTCTACGTGAACGACGTCGCTCGAGCCGTCGCGCGCGTCACCCAGCTGCCTGGTGCATGACGTAGGCGAGAGCTTGACAGATGCTCCTGACAGGAGTAAGAATACTCCTGTCAGGAGCATCCAGAATGGAGGCCAGGTGACCCTCTTCCTGAACGCACAAGCGATCGACGTGGCTGCGGGCGGCGGGGACTTCACCCATCGGCTGGCAACCCGAGACGACCTGCCTGCCCTTCGCGAGCTGATGGACGCCGCGATCTCGGAGCTCCAGCGTGGCTTTCTCGACGACGCGCAGATCGAGGCCAGTCGCACGATCATGGGCATCGACACACAGCTGATCGACGACGGGACGTACTTCGTCGTCGAGTCGCGCGGCGAGATCGCCGGCTGCGGCGGCTGGAGCCGGCGCGCCACGCTCTACGGGAGCAACGACACCTTCGGGCGCGACAGCCAGCTGCTCGACCCGGCGGTCGACGCGGCTCGCGTCCGGGCGATGTACACGAGCCCGGCCTTCGCGCGGCGTGGGATCGGCCGGCTGATCCTCTCCCTCTGCGAGGCCGCGGCGGCCGCGGAGGGGTTCGGGAGGCTCGAGTTGATGGCGACGCTGTCCGGCGAGCCGCTCTACACCGCCTACGGGTTCCGTCCGCTCGAGCACGTCGAGGACGCAACCGACGGCGCGGGCGTCCCGGTGCCGTGCATCCGGATGGAGAAGCCGGTCGCGCCGGAGCTGCTCGGCTGACTACCGCCGCGGTCGCAGCGCGGCGAACGGGTCGGTGATCTCGAGCTGCCGGTCGCGGAAGCGGAAGACCTCGGCCGGGCGGCCGCCGGCGCGACCGGACGGCCGCCGCTCGCCTGTCGGCTCGATCACAGCCCGTCGCTCGAGCACGCGCCGGAGGTTCGTCGCCGAGACCTCATGACCGAGCGCGGCAACGTAGACCTCACGGAGCTCGGCCAGTGTGAACGTGGGGGGTGCGAGCGCGAAGCCCGCGTTCGAGTACGAGAGCTTGCCGCGTAGCCGCTCGCGTCCCGCGAGGACGATCGCGCCGTGGTCGAACGCAGTCGCCGGCAGCTCGTCGACCGGGTGCCAGCGCGTGTCGGCGGGCACGTCGGGGTCGAGGCCGAGCTCGACGAGACCGAGGTAGGCGGTCGCCAGCTCCCAGGCCGTCGGATCGCGGCTCCGACCGCTGTACGTCGCCAGCTGCTCGATGTGGGACACCTCGCGCACGTCGACCTTCGTCGCAAGATGCCGCCGGATCGACTCCTCGAGCGTCTCGCCGGGCTGGAGCAGCCCGCCGGGCAGCGCCCACGCACCGCGGTACGGCTCGCGGGCACGCTGCCAGAGCAGCACCTGCAAGGCGCCGTCACGCACCTGCAGCACGACGGCGAGAGTCGCGTGCACCGGTCTGGTAGACTCGCCCGTAGGTTTACGACTCATAGTCAAAAACTAGCGCATGCAGGAGACACCATGATCCGGATCCGTTCCAAGCTTCTTGTCGCCGTGACGCTTGTCGCGGTCGGCGCGGCCCTCGCCGCCGGGTGCGGCGGAGACGAAGACACGAGTGGCGAGACCACCGAGACGACGACCTCGTCGCTCAGGGTCGCGCTCATCGCGGACGCAGGGCAGCTGAACGACGACGGCTTCAACGAGCTTGCCTACAAGGGTCTCAAGCGCGCGGAGCGTGAGCTCGGCATCAAGGGCCGGGTCGTCGAGGCGAAGTCCGAGGCCGACTACGTGCCGAACATGTCGACCCTCGCGCGCCAGGGCTACGACCTGATCATCGGTGTCGGCTTCGCGCAGGGCGAGGCCGTCGCCGCGGCCGCGAAGCGCTACCCGGAGACGAGCTTTGCGATCGTCGACGTCGACCAGTCGGTCCTCAAGGGGAAGCCGACGAACGTGCAGGGCCTGCTGTTCCGCGAGGAGCAGGTCGGCTACCTCGTCGGCTATCTCGGCGCACTCGAGGCGAAGCGCGCAGGCGGCTCGACGATCAGCGCGGTCGGAGGTTTCAAGGAGCCCCCGGTCGACCGCTTCATCGCGGGCTACAAGGCCGGTGCCGAGGCGGCCGTGCCCGGCATCACCGTCCGCTGGAACTACTCGCAGAACTGGGACGACCAGGCGAAGTGCAAGGAGCTGGCGCTCAACCAGATCGCGGCCGGCTCGAAGGTCGTGTTCCAGGTCGCAGGCGGCTGCGGGCTCGGTGCGCTCTCGGCCGCGAAGGACGAATCCGTGTGGGGCATCGGCGTCGACGGCGACCAGTCGTTCCTCGGCCCGCACGTGCTGACGAGCGCGCTGAAGGGCGTCGACAGCGCGGTCTTCCTCACGATCAAGGCGAAGCAGGACGACGCCTTCGAGGGCGGCAAGAACGTCGTGTTCGGGATCGACCAGGACGGCGTCGGCCTCGGCACGCTCAGCCCCAAGGCCAACGAGGACGACGTGGCCGCCGTGGAGAAGGTCGAGCAGCAGCTCGCCGACGGCGAGATCACCGGCATTCCGACGACCGTGTAGGGACTCTCAGGCGGTTCGCACCGAGTAGACCGGCGGCAGGTGGTCGGCGACCTGCGCCCAGCTCGCTCCGGCATCGCCTGAGCCGAACACCTCGCCCGACGTGGCGCCGAAGTACAGCTCCATGCCCGCACCCTCGCCGGCATTGTCGAACGCCTCGCGCAGCACCGTGAGGTACGCGTCGTGGCTCGGCAGGCCGTCGCCGCGCGGCGCCCACGAGGCACCCGCGTCGCGTGTCTCCCACACCTGGACGCTGCCGCCGGGGGTCGTCCGGTCCTCGGCCCCGATCAGCGGGATCACGTAGGCGCTGTCCGGATCGGCCGGGTCGACGACGATCGGAAAGCCGAAGTCGGAGGGAAGCCCGGTGTCGGTGCCGATGTCGATCCACGTCGCGCCCGCGTCGTCGGAGCGGTAGACGCCGTCGTGGAACTGCATGAACAGGCGCTCGGGGCGGGACGGCGCGCGGCGCACGTCGTGGACGCAGTGGTTGATGACCGCGTCGGCGCGCGCCTCCTCGGGGAGGTAGCGCGGCACGATGCCCGTGTTCGAGTGCCGCCAGGTCTCGCCCCCGTCGTCGGTCAGCCAGACGCCCACGGCGGAGATCGCAACCAGCAGCTTCGAGGGGTCGCCGGGCCAGGGCGCGATCGTGTGGAGGCAGAGGCCGCCGTTCCCGGGCTCCCACTCGGGGCGCGTGGGGTGGTTCCAGAGGCCGTCGTTGAGCGCCCACGTGAGGCCGCCGTCGCGGCTCTCGAAGAGTGGCCCCGGGTCGCCACCGGTGTAGAGGACGCCCTCGGCCTCGCCGGGCACGATCACCCACAGCCGCTTGAGGGCGTCTCCGTCTCCGTCCGTCTCGGGCAGCGTCGTGCCCTCGGCCTGCTCCCATTCCCCGGTCGGATCGTCGGTGACCCAGATGCGCGCGCCGTAGAACCAGGAGGTGACCGATGCCAGGTAGCGACCGGTGCGCGGGTCGCGCATCGCGTACTCGACGCTCTGGCCTGCGAACGCGCGGGCCGTGATCTCGAACCCGCTCGCGGTATCGCCTTCGAGCCGGAACAGCCCCTTCTTCGTGCCGACCAAGAGCTCGGTCATGTGGGTCTCATCCTCCCGTGATCGCGGGGAGGACCTGGACAAGGTCGCCCGAGGCGACCGGCGTCCCTTCCTGCCCCTGTGTGCCGTTGACGAAGACGTTCACGTGCTCGCGGATGCGGCGCCGCTCGTCGAGCACCCAGCCCGCGATCGGCGGATGCGCCTGCTCGAGCGCCACGAGCACTTCCTGCACCGTCGTCCCTGCGACGTCGTGGCTGCGGCCGCCGCAGAGCTCCGACAGCGGCGCGCGAAGCATCACTTGCGCCATGGCGCGATCCTAGAACGCATCTTCGACGGTCAGACGTACGGCTGGCACGAGAATCGACACGACGCGCCGTCGCGCTGGTTCAGCGTCTGATCAGGATGTTCAGGACGATCGTGCCGACGATCGAGACGACGACCATCAGGCCGATCGGGATCGTGACGCTCGTGTTCTCGGACGGCTTCCAGCGGATCGTCCCCGGCAGGCGGTCGACTCCGAGTCGCGCGAGGAGGAGCGCGCCGAGGCCGACGACGAGCAGCACGGCCGCGGCGGCGAGAAGGGCCTTCCCCGCCGTCTCCATCGGTCGAGCCTACCCCGCTTGGCATCGGGACCTCACACGCGCGCAATGCTCTAGTGTCGAGACGAGGCGCACGACACGGAGGGCGACATGAGCGTTGCGGTGACCCAGCAGAAGATGTTCGTCGACGGCGAGTTCGTGGACGCGCTGTCGGGCGAGACGATCGAGGTGCTGAACCCTGCCACGGGCGAGGTGATCGCCGAGGTGCCGCGTGGTACCGAGGACGACGTCGACCGAGCCGTCGCGGCGGCCGAGCAGGCGTGGGACAGCTGGCGTCACAAGACGCCGAAGGACCGGATGGAGCTGCTGCTCAAGCTCGCGGACGTGATCGACGAGAACGCGGAGGAGCTCGCGCGGCTCGAGTCCCTGAACGTCGGCAAGCCCTGGTGGGTCGCCGTCGACGAGCCGGGGATCATGTCCGACAACCTCCGCTTCTTCGCCGGCGCGGCGCGTAACCTCGAGGGCAAGGCGGCGACCGAGTACGTCGAGGGATACACCTCGATGATCCGCCGCGAGCCGCTCGGCGTGGTTGCCGGGATCGCGCCCTGGAACTATCCGCTCTTCATGGTGATCTGGAAGCTCGGGCCGGCGCTCGCCGCGGGCAACGTCCAGATCATCAAGCCGGCCGAGCAGACGCCGCTGACGGTGCTGCGGTTCGTCGAGCTGGCG
>DASTZS010000013.1:0-4308 GCA_035764165.1 Gaiellaceae bacterium
CGCCGAGCTCGACGAGCGCCTCGACATCCTGCAGCTCGGCCGGCGAGAACCCCCAGATCTCAGCGCGGAGGCCGGCGCCGGCGAGCGACTCGACAGCGTCCGGCCCGGCCTCGATCCGATCGACTCCGGCGGCGTCGAGCGCACGCGCGATCCCGAGCTTCTGGTTCGGCGTGAGGACGACGCCCACCGCCTGCGCGCCCTCGCGGAGCGTCGTGTCGTAGAGCCCCACGACTCCGCGCGGCTGCGGCTCGAGCGCCTGCTCGTTGATCGTCCCGGTCCAGACCTTCGTGCGGTCGATGCTCATCGAGACGTCTGCTCGCGCCAGACCGCGGCGAAGTTGTCAGCTGAGGTCATGTCCTGAGCACCCTACGACGCAGCAGAGCCTTTCACGGCCGAGCCGGCCTGCGCCAGCGCCTGACGTTGCCCGAAGCGGAGCGACGAACCCCTAGACTCGGCTCGATGGAGCTCCTTCCCGGTTTCCGGATGCGAGCTGCGTTGGACGAGGACGCCGACGAGGTCGCCGCCTTCTCGAACGAGGAGTGCATCGCCTTCCTCGGCGTGCCCGTGCTGAGTGCCGATTGGTTGCGCGCCCGCTGGAGTGCGCCTTCGGCCAATCGCGACCAGGACTTCGCCGTCGTCGAGGCTCCCGACGCAGGGCTCTGCGGCTTCCTGAGCGTCGAGAGCCGCCCGCCCTTCGCCAGGGTCTTCGCGCTGGGCGTCGTCGCGCCCGCGCTTCACGGTCGAGGGCTCGGGGCGGCGATCGTCGCTGAGACCGAGCGCCGAGCCCAGCGCTTCGTTGCGCTCGCCGATCCGGCCGCCCGTGTCGTCATGCACGCGGGTGCACTCGCGGACGAGCCACGCGTCGGGGCGCTGCTCAGCTCGCACGGCTATCGCGAGGTGCGCCGCTTCGAGCTCATGCGCATCGACTTCACCGACGAGCCACCCCTACCGAGCGACGTCGACGGGATCAGCGTTCGAGGCTTCCGAGCCGAGGACGCACGCAGGGTCTACGACGCCCACATCGAGGCGTTCGCCGACCACTGGGGTGAGGGCGAAGAGACGTACGACGACTTCCGCCACCGGCACTTCGAGTCACGCGAGTTCGAGCCTGAGTTGTGGTACGTCGCCTGGGACGGCGTGGAGCCGGTCGGATACCTCGGCGCGCGCGACGAATCCCTCGAGGACGCGTCACGCGGCTATGTCGAGCTGCTCGGGGTTCGCCGCGCCTACAGGCGCCGAGGTGTCGGGGAGATGCTGCTCCGGCACGCGTTCCGAGCTCTGCACGCTCGCGGCAAGCATGGCGCGGAGCTCCACGTCGACGCCGAGTCGCTCACCGGCGCAACGCGCCTGTATACGAGGGTGGGAATGACGGCCCACCCCCGCTTCGCGACCTGGGAGAAGGAGCTCCGCCCAGCACGCAGCCCGGGCTAGCCGATCGACTGTCATCGCGCCTACGGAGCGTGAGGCACGACTACACGGCTTGCGGGACCAGCACGAGACGCACTGCTCCTCGGCGCGCACCGGGTGCGGGCTCGTACCGGAACAGCAGGATCTCGTGGGCTGGGCCGACCACGCGTAGGTGGATATGCGGCGGGCGTCCTTCGTACGACGGCGGATACGGTCCCTCGAACCGGAAACGGCCACTGCGGTCGGCGAGGACGGTCGCGCTCGTCGCGCGGACGTAGCGTCCCTTCGCGTTCGACTGCCACAGCTCGACGCGCGCTCGGGCAATCGGCTTGCAGTTGAGCGCGGAGAGGATGACGCCGGTGAGCACATGGCCCTTGCCGATGCTCGCCCGGACGGGTGGCGAGCCGCGACCGAACGGGCCGAAGCCGTCGGCCAGCGTCGGAGGACATCCGGGGGCCCCGGCTGCGGTACCGGCGAAGCTCAACGCCCACACGGAAACGACGGCAGCGAGCGCTCCACGAAGCCAGCCCACGTCGTGAAGTCGTATCAGACCGCGAGACTCGCGGAGCGGCTGTTGCACGCGCCCCCGCGCGTCCTAGACTGAGCTGGTGGCGACCCAGGGGGCGCACCGCAAGACGGTGACCGTGCTCTTCTGCGACCTCGCCGGCTCGACCGCGCTCGGCGAGACACTCGACCCCGAACGACTCCGTACCCTCCTCGCGCGCTACTTCGAGCGCATGCAGGCAATCGTCGAGCACCACGGCGGCAGCGTCGAGAAGTTCATCGGCGACGCGGTGATGGCCGTCTTCGGCGTCCCCACGGTGCACGAGGACGACGCCCTGCGCGCCTGCCGGGCGGCGCTCGAGATGCGGGACGCGCTCCCGGGGCTGGGACTCGAAGGACGCATCGGCGTGATGACCGGCGAGGTGGTAACCGGTACCGAGGAGCGGCTCGCCACGGGCGACGCCGTCAACGTCGCCGCGCGGCTCGAACAAGCGGCAGCGCCCGGCGAAGTGCTGATCGGCGAGCCGACGCTACGACTGATTCGCCAGCTCGTGGAGGTCGAAGCGGTAGAGCCCTTGGCGCTGAAGGGCAAAAGCGTCCCGGTGGCCGCGTTCCAGCTAGTGCGCGTGCAGGCCGCACCGGAGCGGAGCCATGCGGGACAATTCGTCGGCCGCGATCGGGAGCTCGACCTCCTCCGTCAAGCCTGGGAACGGACGCGAGACGAGTCGCGCTGCGAGCTCGTGACGGTGATCGGTGAAGCAGGGGTCGGCAAGTCCCGTCTCGCGGCGGAGCTTCTGGGCTCAATCGACGCAACCGTCTGCCGCGGCCGCTGCCTCCCGTACGGCGAGGGGATCACCTACTGGCCGGTCGTTGAGGTCATCAAGCAGCTCGGAGTCCTGCCGCCGGACGACACGGTCACGGCGGCGATCCGGTCGCTGCTCCGTGAGAGCGACACACCGACCTCCGCCGAGGAGATCGCCTGGGCGTTTCGCAAAACGCTGGAGCACGCTGCCCGCGAGGGGCCGCTTGTCGCGTTCTTCGACGACGTGCAATGGGGCGAGGACACCTTCCGCGACCTCGTCGAGCACGTGGCCCTCCTCTCCACCGGCGGCCCGATTCTCCTCCTCTGCCTCGCGAGACCCGAGCTCGGAGAGCGCCACCCGACCTGGCCTGTGACGCTCCGCCTCGAACCACTGGGCACCGACGACGTCGACCGGCTCATCCCCACTGGAATCGACGTCGGACTCCGAGCGCGAATCGCCCGGGCAGCCGGGGGCAACCCGCTCTTCGTCCAGGAAATGATCCTCATGGCCGCCGAGACGGACGGCGAAGTGGTCGTTCCACCGACGTTGCACGCGCTCCTGGCTGCGCGCCTCGACCAGCTCGAGGCCGACGAGCGCAACATCCTCGAGCGCGGCGCAATCGAAGGCGAGATCTTCCACCGCGGCGCCGTCCAAGCGCTCGCACCCGAGGAGCCGCAGATCACGCCGCGCCTCGCCTCACTCGTCCGCAAGCAGCTGATCCAGCCCGACCGGCCGCAGCTCGCCGGAGAGGACGGTTTCCGCTTCCGCCACATCTTGATCCGCGACGCGGCCTATGACGGGCTCCCGAAAGCGACCCGCGCCGACCTCCATGCCCGTCTTGCGGGCTGGCTGGAAGAGCATGGCTCCACGCTCGTCGAGGTCGCCGAGCTCGTCGGCTACCACCTCGAGCAAGCGGTGATCTACCGAGCGGAGCTTGGGCTCCCCGAGGATCCAGCGCTCGCGGCAGCGGCCCGACAGCACCTCGCCACGGGCGGTTACCGCGCGGCGCGGCGCCAGGACTACGACGCGGCCGTCAGGCTCTTCGAGCGTGCGGCGAACATGTCCCCGAGCGACGTCGACCTCGCTCTCGAGACAGAGCTCGGCGACGTACTCCTCTGGACGGGGAGGGCCGCCGAAGCGTGTCGGCGTGCCGACGAACTCGCCGAACGCGCCGGGGCGGCGGGCGATCGCATCGTCGAGTCGTGCGCACGGATCCGAGCCGGCGTCATTCGCCTCAACATCGAGCCGGAGGCCGGAAGCGAGAAACTGGCGAGGCTGGTCGAGGAGGTACTGCCTGCGTTCGAAGACGCAGGTGACGACATGGCGCTCTTCATTGCACACTCGGCTCTCGGGGAGGTTGCAGACATGCACGGTCGGAGCGACGGCGCACTCGAGGCATTCGAGCGCGCGTTCGCTCACGCGCGTCGTGCGGGACACGAACCTTCCACGACCTCGACGGTGCACGCCTATCTGCGCTTCGTCGGGACGACGCCTGTGCCGGAGCTCATCGAATGGCTCGACGCCAACGAGCCGAAGGGGGGCAGTGATCAGTTCTTCCGCGCGTACCGGGCATGGTCGCTGGCGAAGCTCGGTC
>DASTZS010000014.1:0-6102 GCA_035764165.1 Gaiellaceae bacterium
GTCGCGGCCGGGCTGGTCGACGGCAAGTGGAGCAAGCAGTCCTTCAAGGGCATGGTCACGAACTCCGTCGTCGTCTTCGCCGTCCGCGACGGCAACCCGAGGAAGGTGCGCCGCTGGAACGACCTGCTCAAGCCGGGCGTCCAGGTGATCACGCCGAACCCGTTCACGTCCGGTGGCGCGCGCTGGAACGTGATGGCGGCGTACGGCGGCTTCATCAGGGAGGGCGCGACACGGGCCCAGGCGAGGGCAAAGCTCCTGCGGCTGTTCCAGAACGTCACGGTGCAGGACAAGAGCGCGCGCGACTCGCTGAACACGTTCCTGTCGGGCAAGGGCGACGTGCTGCTGACGTACGAGAACGAGGCGATCGCGGCGCAGCGCGCGAAGCAGCCGCTGCAGTACGTGATCCCGAAGGCGACGATCCTGATCGAGAACCCGATCGCCGTCCTCAAGGAGTCTGACAACAAGGACAAGGCGACCCAGTTCGTGCGCTTCCTGAAGACCCCCGCGGCGCAGCAGGTGTTCGCGGACTTCGGCTATCGGCCGGTCTTGCCGGCGGTGCTGGAGGCGAACCGCAAGCGGTTCCCGAAGCGGCCGGACATCTTCGCGATCAACCACCTCGGCCTCGGCGGCTGGACGAAGGTGATGAAGGAGTTCTTCGATCCGCGTCAGAGCGTCATGGCCGAGATCGAGCGGAAGATCGGCGGCGTCGCTGGCTAGCCACGCCGAACCGCTTGCGCGCTCCGCGCGCAGCCCGGGGGACAGGGCAGGTACGGCCCTATCCCTCGGGTTCGTCACGACCTTCCTCACGGTCCTCGTCGTGCTGCCGATCGCGGCGCTCGTCGCCTCGTCGGGGGAGGACGGCTGGCGCGGGTTCTGGGACGCCGTCAGCGATCCGGGCGCCGTTGCCGCGCTGAAGCTGACGCTGCTCGCATCGCTCGCCGTCTCGCTCTTGAACGCGGTGCTCGGGACGATCACGGCCTGGGTGCTCGTGCGCGACGACTTTCGTGGCAAGGCCGCGATGAACGCGATCATCGACCTGCCGTTCGCGCTCCCGACGATCGTGGCCGGACTGACCCTCCTCGCGCTGTACGGGCCGAAGTCGCCCGTCGGGATCGACGTCGCCTACAGCCGGACCTCGGTCGTGCTCGCGCTGCTGTTCGTGACGCTCCCGTTCGTCGTGCGCACCGTCCAACCAGTGCTCCAGGAGCTCGACCGGGAGATGGAGGAAGCGGCGAAGTCGCTCGGCGCCTCGGAGCTGAAGACGTTCCGTCGTGTGATCCTCCCCAACATCCTCCCGGGCATCCTCTCCGGGATCGCCCTCGCCTTCGCGAAGGCCGTGGGCGAGTTCGGCTCGCTGGTGATCATCACCGGCAACCTGCCGTACAAGACCGAAGTCTCGTCCGTCTACATCTTCGGCCGGATCGAGAGCGGCGACGGGACGGGCGCGGCGGCAACCGCGGTCGTCCTCCTGGCGATCTCGTTCGCGCTGCTGCTCTCGATCGGCGTGATCCGGCATGTCGCGACGAGGCATGAGCATGCGTAGGTGGCCGCTGCGCGTCGTCGCGATCGGCTACCTGCTCGCGATCCTCGTCGGTCCGCTCGCGATCGTCTTCTGGCGCACGTTCGAGGACGGAGTCGACCCTGCGTGGAGCGCGCTCACGCAGCCGGACACGGTGCACGCGTTCGAGCTCACACTGATCATCACCGCGATCGCCGTCCCGGTGAACACTGTGTTCGGGGTCGTCTGCGCCCTCGCAATCGTGCGCCGCTCGTTCCCGGGCAAGGGCCTGTTGAACGCGTTCATCGATCTCCCGCTGGCGCTGTCGCCCGTCGTGGTCGGGCTCGCGCTGTTCCTGCTCTACGGTCGCGAGGGCTGGTTCGGGAGCTGGCTCGACCGACACGACATCCAGTTCCTCTTCGCGCTGCCCTCGATGGTGGTCGCGACGATCTTCGTCTCGATCCCGTTCGTCGCACGCGAGGTCGTGCCCACGCTGCGCGAGATCGGGGACGACCAGGAGCAGGCGGCGCGTACGCTCGGCGCGAGCGGCTGGCAGACGTTCTGGCGGATCACCCTTCCGTCGATCCGTTGGGCCGTGATCTACGGCGTCATCCTCACGACCGCACGTTGCCTCGGCGAGTACGGCGCCGTGGCGGTCGTCTCGGGCCGGCTCCAGGGCGAGACCGAGACGGCCACGCTGCGCGTCCAGGAGCGGTACGAGAGCTTCGACCTCGCGGGCGCCTATGCGATCTCGATCCTTCTCGCGGTGGTCGCGATCGCCGTCCTGCTCACCATGACCGTCATCCGACCCCGAGAGGAGCACGCCTAACCGTGTCGATCCATGTCCGCAACGTCTCCAAGCGATTCGGAACGTTCCCGGCACTCGACGACGTCTCGCTCGAGGTCGCGGGCGGCTCGCTGACAGCGCTCCTCGGGCCCAGCGGCTCGGGCAAGTCGACTCTCCTGCGCATCATCGCCGGGCTCGAGACGCCGGACAGCGGCGAGATCGAGATCTCCGGCGAGGACGCCACCGAGCTCAGGCCGCAGAAGCGAAACGTCGGCTTCGTGTTCCAGCACTACGCCGCGTTCAAGCACATGACCGTGCGCGACAACATCGCGTTCGGGCTGACGGTGCGCAAGCGACCGAAGGCGGAGATCCGCGCGCGCGTCGACGACCTGCTGCGGCTCGTGCAGCTCGAGGCGTTCGGCCACCGCTATCCGGCGCAGCTCTCGGGCGGGCAGCGGCAGCGTATGGCGCTCGCGCGGGCACTCGCTCCGAAGCCGAAGGTGCTGCTGCTCGACGAGCCGTTCGGCGCCCTCGACGCACGCGTCCGGGCGGAGCTGCGCGAGTGGCTACGCCGCCTGCACGACGAGGTCCACGTGACGACCGTCTTCGTGACACACGACCAGGAGGAAGCGATGGACGTCGCCGACCAGGTGGCCGTCATGAACCACGCACGGATCGAACAGGTCGGCTCCCCCACCGAGCTCTACGACGCGCCGGCGACCGAGTTCGTGATGGGCTTCGTCGGCGATGCAAATCGGCTCGGCGAGCGCTGGGTGAGACCGCACGAGCTCGAGCTGCTCGATGCTCCGACCGGGGAGTCGATCGAGGTGCTGATCGAGCGGATCACAGAGTACGGCTTCGATGCCCGGATCGAGCTGACGGCGGCCGACGGGACGCCGCTCACGGCACGCCTCACCCGTGAACGGCTCGACCAGCTCGAGCTCGCGCGGGGTCAGATCGTCTGGGTGCGTACCGACCGTGAGCGCGTGTTTGCCGGGATCGAGCCCGTAGGACTCGATCCCGCCTAATTAGCCGTTGTGGCGCGAACGCGCCACAACGGCTGCGAGCGTCGTCTCCTCGAGCACGCTCCGCATCGCAGTGCGGAGCTCGAGCCAGACGGACGCGAGCGCCGTCGCGGGGCCGTCGTACTCGACGTCGTCCGGGCGCACGCCCCGCACCGTGGCGATCGGACCCTCGACCGCCCGGATCACGTCGGCCAGGGTGATCTCCTCCGCGCGACGACCCAGCGCATACCCGCCCTCGACGCCACGCCGGCTCGTGACGAGCTCCGCATGCCGTAGGTCGAGGAGGATCGACTCGAGGAACTTCTGCGGAATTCCCTGTGCGGTTGCCAGCTGCTCGCCCTTGACGAGCCCTCCCGCGTCGGCAAGCTCGAGCATCGCCCGCAGGGCGTAGTCGACCTTGGCGGAGACGCGCATCGGCGAACCGTAACGCGATGCGTACCATCGCCCGATGGATGTCGCGGCGCTCAGCGGCGCGGACGAGGTGCTGGAACGAGCCGGCGCCTACCTCGGGGTCGAGGAGGCGCGACACAACCTCGCTTTCGGGATCCTCTCGACCGCGCGCGCCCATCCCGACATCTATCCCGAGCTGCGGGCGTGGGTCGCCGTCGACCGCGGCCGTGTCGTGGGCGCTGCGCTCCGGACGCCCCCGCACAACCTGATCCTCGCGCGGCCGACCGACGAGCGCGCCCTCGCGGCGCTCGCGCACCAGATCGACGACGAGCTGCCCGGTGTCCTCGGAGCGGTTCCGGAGGTGGACCGCTTCGCCGCGGCCTGGACGGTACGGCACGATGGCGCAGCGAGGGTGGCGTTCGAGCAGCGGATCTACGCGCTGACCGCCGTGGTGCCGCCGGCGCCCGTTCCGGGGTCGATGCGCCTCGCAACCGTCGCCGACCGCGACCACGTCCTCGCGTGGTTTCGCGCCTTCTCGGACGAGGTGCTCCATCCCGGCGACAACGACGATCACGGGCGACTCGAGCGGAGCGTCGATGCGCGACTCAGGTCCGAGGACGCGGGCATGGCGCTCTGGGAGCTCGATGGGCGACCCGTGTCGCTTGCGGGCTTCGGCGGGCCGACGCCCAACGGCATCCGGATCGGCCCGGTCTACACGCCACCGGAGCTCCGCGGCCAGGGTTTTGGGACGGCGGTCACCGCAGCGATCTCGCGACGGCTGCTCGACGAGGGACGCCGCTTCTGCTTCCTCTACACCGACCTGGCGAACCCGACGTCCAACGCGATCTACATGCGGATCGGCTACGAGCAGGTCTGCGACTCGCGCGAGGTCGCGTTCGTGCCTGCAAAGCCGACCGGGCCAGGCACAGGACCGGAGCCCGATCCCAAGTCAGCTTCTACGGACGGCGGCTGAAGCTCGCCGGGACTGCAGGCATCCGCTCGGCCGGCCGGCGACGACGGCTCACGAGCCCCCGAGCGAAGATCACGAGCGGCGCAACGAGTGACGCGCCGAGGATCAGCCCGGGCACCAGGAGCCAGACCGCGCTCAACCGCGCCTCGGGCAGTTTCGGCTTGTCGTAGGTCGACTTCTTCGTACCGAACTTCGCCGTGAAGTCCTGCGCGCCCGTGACGAAGGGCCGCTCGTCCTTGCCGCTCCAGATCGCGGCAGGGAAGATCGAGTCGACGAGCCAGCCGCGCTTTCGTGGCACCAGGTCGATGCCGAACATGATCGGCCCCTCGCGGGAGCCCGCACGGGGAAAGAGCATCAGGTCGATTGCCACACGGTCGCTCCGTGCATAGATCAAGCGCCAGTCGCGCAACGTCCTGTGCGCAAACGCGTACGGCTGCACGGGCATCAGCCCGGTCTTCCACTCTCGGAGGCGGCCACCCGCGCGCAGGCCGGGCCCGGCGAGCTGCCACGCACGTGCGGGGTTCTCCCGTCCCACCGCGGCCGGCACGAACTCGGCGAGCGTCCGGTCGATACCGCGGCGCATCGCCGCAGTGAGCCGCACCTCGCGGGCGACCGGCGGCGCCGTGCCGGCTCGTAACCTCTCGGGCGGCTGACGCGCCGGGTCCGAGAGGACGAGCGCCGTCCCGACCGCCGCAACGGCCAGCAACGCGCCGCCGAGCCACGCGAACCGGCGGCGACCTCGAGGTGATGCGAGCAACCCGGTCACGCGCGCGACAGTAGCAAAAACACTTTACTGCTGTCGATGCGATACGATCGCCGGATGCTCGCCGACCCTGGGAACCGCGCTCCGGCACCGGAGCCGCTCCGCCTGGTGCAGGCGTTCGTCAACACCCTCGACCTCGAGAACGGGATCGAGACGCTTTCCTCACCCGCCGCGCTCAAGAGCGCGCTGGCGGAGATCGGCGTGCCCCTGCTCGGTGACCGGCTGTCGGACGCGGATCTCGCGACTGCACTCGCGGCGCGCGAGGCTCTGCGCGCGCTTGCGCTTGCGAACAGCGGTCTGCCCCTCGACGCCCGACACGTCGAGACCTTCGAGCGCGTCGCCGAAGATGCGCGCCTCACCATTCGCTTCGCGGGGTCGCACGCACGGCTCGTGCCTCAGGCACAAGGCTTGGAGGGAGCGCTCGGTCAGATCGTCGCCGTCGTTCACGAGGCGATGACCGACGGCACGTGGTGGCGGCTGAAAGGCTGCCCGCGAGACGTCTGTCACTGGGTCTTCTACGACCGCTCGCGCAACGGCTCGGGGAAGTGGTGCGCGATGTCGGTCTGCGGCAACCGGATCAACACGAAGTCGTATCGCCGGCGCGTTTCGCGCCGTACGTAGGGCGAGATGCTCGCCTACAAAGGGATGTTTCCGTGCTTGCGCTTCGGC
>DASTZS010000015.1:0-8701 GCA_035764165.1 Gaiellaceae bacterium
GAGACGCGGCGTCGCCGGCGGCCGCTGCTGGGGTCGAGGAAGTACTCCAACGCGGCGCCAACCGCTGCGCCCGACGCCACTCCAAGCATTGCGACTCTCCTGGTGTGCGCCTTCCGGCGTTGCAGCGTCAGTCTTCTCATCCTTCGCCTCCTCGTCGATTCGTCCCCGCGAGCGGAGGCGCCGGCGGCTCCGGTGGGTGCGGATCCGGCACCGGCGGCTCGGGTGGCGCCCCCGGTGGTGGTGGTGGGGGCGGCTCAGGGAATGGTTCGAGCATCGAGACCTGTGTCGCCCGTTCGGCGCGACACGAAACGTCGTCATCCCACGGCAACTCTGATGTCGAGCATGGAGCACTGTCGCCTCTGTGCCGAGGCCTGCCGGCGTTGCGAGCGCGCCTGCAAGGACCTGCTCGGCTCGCTCGACGCCTAGCAGCGGGACGGACAGGGTGGGGCGCGACGGGTGCTGTAGCGCGCGGCTGCCCGTCGCCGGCGGCCGCTGACGTCACTCCGTCAAGACGCATGGCTTGTCGCTCCCGCGCGAGCGGCGTACAGTTCGAGCCTCGAGCGGTGGCGGTTCACTTGCCATGGAATCAGCCACACCGGAGAGGAAGGGGAGACATGAAAACGGTCCTCGTTACGCTCGCGGCTTCAGTCGGGGTTGCGCTGATGCTTGCCGCCGGCGCGCAGTCGCAGCACGGTCCAACCACGAACCATCTGCTCGGCCCGGGCGCGTTCGGGGCCATCGAGTTCGTCGGCAGGGCAGACCTGACGAACGTCGACGACGGGATCGCGGACGTCGCGGTGAGCCCCAACGGCCAGTGGGCCTTCCTCGCGAACTGGGGAACGGAGAAGTGCAATACCAAATCTGAGACTGGGGGTCAGAACGATCCTGACGCCGGCGCCTACGTCATCGACATCTCCGCCCTTGCGAACCCGAGGCAGGTCGGCTTCATTCCGTCTCACCAGGACAGCCGCCCCGGCGAGGGCATGCAGGTCGTCACCATCACGACGAGGCAGTTCAGCGGCGACATGCTCGTGATGAACAACGAGCAGTGTGGCAAGAACGGGAAGGGCGGCGTCTCCCTCTGGGACGTCACGGACCCGCTCAAGCCGGTCAAGCTGTCGGAGCACTTCGGCGACCGAGGCGGCGTTGTGCAAGGCGACGCCAACGACATCCACAGCTCCTTCGCCTGGGACGTGGGTGAGAGCGCGTACCTCGTCATCGTCGACAACTTCGAGACCTCCGACGTCGACATCCTCGATATCACCAACCCGAAGCGCCCCCGGTTGATCAGGGAGCTGAATCTCAGCACGTTCGCGCCGGGGATCCTCCAGAGCGCGACGATCCCGAACCTCAACGAGGTGTTCCTGCACGACATCGTCGTGAAGCAGATCAGCGGGACGTGGACGATGCTTCTGTCTTACTGGGACGCCGGCTTCGTCCAGCTGAACGTCAACGACCCCGCGAGCCCGACGCTGATCGGCGACACGGACTATACGAACCCGGACCCCGAGCTGCTCGAGTCGGCCGGCATCTCGCGGCCGCCCGAGGGCAACGGGCACCAAGCGGAGTTCACGAGCGACAGCCAGCTCTTCGTCGGCACGGACGAGGATTTCGCCCCGTACACCACCGGTGATTTCATGGTCACTTCCGGGCCCAACGCCGGCGTCTATCCGTCGAACATCGTGCCCGGTGCGGCTTCGCCGTCGATCCTCCCGGATCTCAGGCTGAACGGGCCGACGGTCTACGGCGGCTACGGCTGCCCGGCTTCGGCGCCGATTCCGACGCCGGCGAGCATCCCGGGCTACCTGGCATCGCTGGCGCCGGGCGAGGAGAAGATCGTCGTCCTCCAGCGCGGCCCCGCCGGTGATCCGTCGGCGCCTGAGGAGGCATGCTTCCCGGGCGAGAAGGCGGAGCAGGCCGTCGTGGCCGGCTGGGAGGCGGTGCTGTTCGTGCAGCGGCACAACGCCGAAGAGAATCCGCCGTTCTGCGGCTCCGGCGCCTTCGTAAACGTCGTGGTCGGCGTCTGCACGAACCACGAGGCCTACCACAAGCTGTTCAACACGCCCGTCAACCTGACGACTTACCCGGACGGGCCTGCGATCGGGACGGTCGGCGAGAGGATCAGCGTCGACGCGGTCTTCGACGGATGGGGATATGTCCACCTGTTCAGCAACACGCTGGTCGGTGGCAAGTTCGCCGAGCTGGACACGTACGCGATCACCGAGGCACACCAGCCTGCCTTCGCGACCGGGTTCGGCGCCCTTTCCGTCCACGAGGTCGCGACCGATCCGCAGAACGCGCGTCGGGCCTACCTCTCGTACTACGCCGGCGGGATCCGCGCGCTGGACATCGTGTGCGCGGGCGGTACGTCGAGCTGCGAGCTGGTCGAGGTCGGTGGCTACCTCGATCCGCTGGGCAACGAGTTCTGGGGTGTCGAGGCGTTCGTCCGCGACGGAACGACCTACATCCTCGGCTCGGACATGGACGACGGCCTCTGGATCTTCAGGCGCAAGCCATAGGCGCCAGCCAGAGGTGAACGGCGAGGGGCCGGCCACGCGCCGGCCCTTCGTTCGTCCAGATGTTCGCGTGACGTCGTGGGCGCGCTCGGCGTTTGTGTGCCGAAGGCGGGCCGGTGAGCCGCACGGCCCCGCGCGTCCTCACGCCCAACGGGTTGCGTCTGGGGCGTGCATTGCGAGGGCTGCAGCGGTTCAAATCCACCCGTGCGCTCACGCCCCGGGCGCCGGCGCTTGCTCGCCGCGCGGCAGTTTGAGTCGTTTCAGCGCGAGCGCGTTGACGGCGACGAGGATGCTCGAGCCGGACATCGAGATCGCCGCGATCTCGGGCCGGAGCGTCAGCCCCCAGCCGGCGAAGACGCCGGCCGCGATCGGGAGCGCAAGCGAGTTGTAGCCGATCGCCCAGCCGAGGTTCTGCTTCATCTTGCGCACCGTGGCGCGACCGATCGCGATCGCGGTTGCGACGTCGAGCGGGTCGGAGCGCATGAGGACGATGTCGGCGGTCTCGATCGCGACGTCGGTCCCGGCGCCGATCGCGATGCCGACGTCTGCCTGCGCGAGGGCGGGCGCGTCGTTGACACCGTCCCCGACCATCGCCACTTCGTTGCCTCGCTCCTGCAACCCCTTCACAACCGTGGCCTTGTCGCCGGGAAGCACCTCGGCGATCACCTTCTCGATCGCGAGCTCCCGACCGATGCGCTCGGCGGTTTGCCGGTTGTCACCAGTCAGCATGACCGGGCGGACATGCAGTGCCTGCAGGGCTTCAACGGCGGCTCGGGCAGTCTCGCGGGGAGCGTCTGCGATGGCGATCAAAGCGCTCGCCTTGCCGTCCACCGCGACTTGGACGACGGTGCGGCCCTGGCCCGCCAGCTCGCGTGCTTGCGCCATGAGGCCGTCGAGCTCGACACCCTCGCGCTCCAGCAGACGACCGTTCCCGATCGCGAGTCGCCTCCCCTCGACGGTGGCGATCGCGCCGTGTCCGGGCACGGCCTCGAAGCGCTCCGCCTTCGTCGGCTGCAGACCGCGCTGCTCGGCGGCGGCCACGATCGCCTCGGCGAGCGGATGCTCGCTCTCTCGTTCGGCCGAGGCAGCGAGGCGGAGCACGTCGTCCTCGGCGACGCCGTCGGCGGTCGTGATCGCCACCACCTGGGGCTCGCCGCGGGTGAGCGTCCCCGTCTTGTCGAGCACGACGGTGCCGAGCTTGGCGGACTGCTCGATCGCCATCGCGTTCTTGAACAGGATCCCGCGCTGTGCGCCGAGCCCGGTGCCGACCATGATCGCGGTCGGCGTCGCCAGCCCGAGCGCGTCAGGGCAGGTGATCACGACCACCGTGATCGCGTACACGAGCGACTCCTGCACCGACTCGCCGACCACGAATTTCCAGACGAGGAAGGTGCCCACGCCGCCGACCAGCGCGACGAGCACGAGCCAGAAGGCGGCGCGGTCGGCGAGCCGCTGTGCGGGCGCCTTCGAGTTCTGGGCCTCCTGGACGAGCTTGACGATCTGGGCGAGCGCCGTGTCCGACCCGACAGCTGTCGCCCGCGCCCGTAGCGTCCCGTTCTTGTTGATCGTGGCGCCGATCAGGGCGTCGCCGGGGCGTTTGGAGACGGGCATGCTCTCGCCGGTCACCATCGACTCGTCGACCGAGCTCTCGCCTTCGACTACCTCGGCGTCCGCGGGCATCTTCGAGCCGGGCCGGATCAGGAGCAGCTCGCCGACGTGCACCTCGGCGGTGGGCACCTCGAGCTCGATGCCGTCGCGGATCACCGTCGCCTTCGGCGGCGCCAGGTCGAGAAGGGCGCGGATGGCATCGTTGGCCCCGCCGCGCGCGCGCATCTCGAACCAATGGCCGAGCAGCACAAATGCAGCCAGGAACGCGGCGGCCTCGTAGAAAACCTCGCCCTCGATGAAGAAGGTGGCGGCGACCGAATACACCCAGCCGGTGCCGATCGCGACGGCAACGAGCACCATCATGTCGAGCGTCCGCGCTCTGAGCGCCAGGTAGGCCCCGCGGAAGAAGATCCACGACGAGTAGAAGATCACCGGCAGGCTGAGCAGGAACTGCCACACGTCGGCGCCCATGTCGAAAGGTGTCGGAGGAATGCCGCCGAAGATGCGGTCTCCGAGCTCCGACCAGATCGCGATCGGGATCGCGAACACGACCGCGACGAGGAAGCGGTTGCGCATGTCACGCACCATCGCGTCCATCGACATGCCGGCATGCCCGCCGTGTCCGTGGGCCTCGTCGGCGCGCATCGTCGCGGCGTGGTCGTGCGCGGGCGCGAGGGGCTCCTCCTGGGCCAACGGGTCGCAGACGTGGCCGGGCACGGAGCGGCCGGCGCAGTGGTAGCCGCACTCCTCGATCCAGCGCACGAGCTCCACGACCGACGTCCGCCCGGGGTCGTACTCGACCGTCGCCGTCTGCGCGACCGGGTTCGCTTCCACGCCGAGGACTCCGGGGCGGCGGCCGAGCACCTGCTCGACCACTGCCTTCTCGCTCGCGTACTGGAGGCCTCCGACGTGGAGGGTCGCTCGTCTGCTCCCGTCGACGGCGAGACGCTGATGATGGGTGGCGTGGGCGTGGTGGCTCATGGCGCCGATCCTTCCTAGGTCGTGTGAAGATCGCGCGAAGGCGGCTAGCGCGTGCGGGAGAAGCGCTGTACGGCCGCGAGCAGGTCCTCGCTCTTCCGCTCGGCCACGCGGGCGTCGCCTGCGGCGAGCGCATCCGCGACGCAATGTCGCACGTGGTCCTCGAGCAGCTTGACCGAGACGCTCTCGAGGGCCGTCGAAACGGCGGCGATCTGTGTCAGGATGTCGATGCAGTACCGCTCGTCGTCGATCATCCGCTCGATCCCGCGCACCTGGCCCTCGATGCGGTGCAGGCGCTTGATCAACGCATTCTTGTCGGAGACGTAGCCGTGGGTCATACGGGCTCTCCTTCGAGTTGGTGGAGTGGCCGCTGCTGCGGCGGCGTGGAAGCGGCCTCGCGGCGGCTGTGGAAGCGGCGCAGGCGCAGGCTGTTCGTGACGACGAAGACGCTCGAGAAGGCCATCGCGGCCGCGGCGACGATCGGGTTGAGCAAGCCGGCGACGGCCAGCGGGATCGCGGCGACGTTGTACGCGAACGCCCAGAAGAGGTTGCCCTTGATCGTGCGCAGCGTGTGCCGGGCGAGTCGGATCGCGTCCGCCGCGCCACGCAGGTCTCCGGAGACGAGCGTCAGGTCGGACGCCTCGATCGCCACGTCGGTGCCGGTACCGATCGCAAGACCGAGATCGGCTTGAGCCAGCGCGGGCGCGTCGTTGACGCCGTCGCCGACCATCGCCACCACCTCACCCGCGTCCTGCAAGCGTCGCACCTCGGCAACCTTCTCCTCAGGGAGGACGTTCGCGAGCACGCGGTCGATGCCGACGACCGCCGCGACGGACTCCGCAGTGCGCTCGTTGTCGCCGGTGAGGAGCACCGGCTCGAGATCGAGGCGCTTCAGCTGCGCGATCGCGTCGGCGCTGGTCGGCTTGATGCGGTCGGCGACGACGAGGAGCCCCCGCACAGCGCCGTCCCACCCGGCGGCGACGACGGTGCGCCCCTCGGCCTCCGCCTCCTCCCGCGCCTGGGCGAGGTCGTCCGGCAGCGCGAGGCCCCACTCCGCAAGCAGCTGTGGCCGCCCGACGATCGCCGCGTGTCCCTCGACCACGGCCTCGACGCCAAGCCCGGCGCGGTTGCTGAAACGTTCCACCGCCGGCAGCCCGCCGAGTTCTTCGCGTGCACGCTCGGCGATCGCCCGGGCGATCGGATGCTCGCTTGCATCCTCGGCCGCACCGGCGACTCGAAGCAGCTCGGCACGCGTCACGCCGTCGGCAGGGACTGCGTCGGCGAGCCACATCCGCCCCTCGGTGATCGTCCCGGTCTTGTCCAGCACGATGGTCGTGATCCGTCGCGTGCGCTCCAGGATCTCCGGGCCTTTGATCAGGATCCCGAGCTGAGCCCCTCGTCCCGTGCCGACCATGAGGGCGGTCGGTGTGGCCAACCCGAGCGCGCAGGGGCACGCAATGATCAGCACGGCGACGGCTGCTGTGAAGGCCGTGGAAGTATCGCCCGTGAGCACGAGCCAGCCGCCCAGCGTGACGAGGGAGAGGCCGAGCACGATCGGGACGAAGATCCCGGAGACCCGATCGACAAGCCGCTGGATCGGCGCCTTGCCGGCCTGAGCCTCCGCGACGAGGTGCGCGATCTGCGCGAGCGCGGTCTCGGCGCCAACCTTGGTCGCACGCACGATCAGGCGTCCGAAGGTGTTGACCGTCGCTCCGGCGACCTCGGCCCCCACCCCTACCTCGACCGGCACCGGCTCGCCGGTGAGCATCGACTGATCGACCGCCGAAGAGCCATCCTCGACGACCCCGTCGGTCGCGATCTTCTCACCCGGACGGACGACGAACAGGTCGCCGGGCCGAACCTCATCGACGGGAACGACCAACTCGTTTCCGTCGCGCAGCACGCGGGCCTCCTTCGCACCCAGCTCGAGCAGCGCTCGGATTGCAGCGCTCGAGCGCCGCTTGGCGCGGGCCTCGAAAAAGCGACCGAGCAGGATCAGTGTCGTCGTCACTGCCCCTACCTCGAGGTAGGTGTCCGCGTCGTCGAGTGCGACAACGGCAACCACCGACCAGCCCCAGGCCGCCAACGTGCCAATCGAGATCAGCGTGTCCATCGTCGCCGTGCCGTGACGTGCGTTCGCCAGAGCAGTGCGGTGGAAGCCGAGTCCCGCCCAGAGAACGACCGGCGTGGCGAGCGCGGCTGCCGGCCACTCCCAGCCACTGAACTGGAGCGGCGGCAGCAACGCCAACGCCGTGAGCGGCGCTGTCAGCACGGCTGCGACGACGAGCCGGGTCCGCAGCATGCGCGCGCGCGCTTCGTCGGCCCTGGTGTGCGCCTCCACATTTGCTCGGTAGCCGGCCGCCTCCACGGCCCGGATCAGGTCATCCACATCGGCCCGCGTCGGGTCGTAGCTGACCGCCGCCAATTCGGTCGCATAGTTGACCGAGGCGTCGACACCCTCGAGCTTGTTGAGCTTGCGCTCGATGCGCGTCGCGCAGGACGCGCATGTCATCCCCTCGAGTGCGAGCCGAACGCGGGTGCGAGGCTGTTCGAGCGTCGCCGTCATGCGGCCTCGTACCCGGCTTCCACGATTGCGGCACGAAGTGCCGCATCGTCGAGCTCGACGCCCTGGACCGTGACGATCTTCGAGTCGAGGTCGACGTCGACCTGCTCGACCCCTTGGACCTCGGACACCTCCTCCCGGATCGACATCTCGCAGTGATCGCAGTGGATCGCGGGAACGCTGTAGGTGACGGCCTCACTCATTGAATGCCTCCTCGATCGATCGTCTCCAACTATACCCCATGGGGGTAGTAATGCCGTCCGTGAACTCGTCGCGGCAGCCGCGCGAGCAGAAGTAGAGCCGTGTGCCCTTCTGGTCCAGCACGGCTGGGGCCTGCCCGGGATCGACGAGCATGCCGCAGACGGGGTCGCGTACGAGCGCCTGCAGCGCCTTGAACTTGCCGTCCTCGAGCCACAGCACGCGGTCGGCCACCTCGCGCAGGCGTTCGTCGTGACTGACGATCACGACGGTCGTTCCCTCCTCCTTGGCCAGTTCCCGCAGCACGCGCATCGTCTCGGCACCGTGGTGGGAGTCGAGGTTGGCGGTGGGCTCGTCTGCGAGGATCAGAGCGGGTCGATTGGCGATCGCACGCGAGATCGCGACGCGCTGCTTCTCGCCTCCCGAGAGCTTCTCGACCGGGAAGCCGAGCCTTTTCGCCAGGCCCATCGACTCGAGCAGCGATCGTGCCCGGTCCCGTGCGAGCGTTCCGCGCTCACCCGCGATGTTGAGTGCGATCTCGACGTTCTCCTCGGCCGAAAGGGCTGCGACGAGGTTGAAGTCCTGGAAGATGAAGCCGAAGGTGCGGGCGCGGAACGGTGGCAGCTCTCGCTCGCCGAGGGCCGCGATATTCGTCCCGTCGATCCAGATCTCGCCGCCCGAGGTGCGCAGGAGGCCGCCCAACATCGAGAGAAAGGTCGTCTTGCCGCTCCCCGACGGGCCCATCACGAGCACGATCTCGCCGCGCTCGAGCTCGAGATCGAGCCCGCGCACGGCCTCCACCCGGGTCTCCCCCTCGCCGAACGTCTTGGCGAGGCCG
>DASTZS010000016.1:0-6452 GCA_035764165.1 Gaiellaceae bacterium
GCTCCCGACCATCACCGCGCGGCAGCAGAGCTCATCCGAGTCACGCGGCCAGGAGGGACGATCGCGCTCGCGAGCTGGACGCCCGAGGGCTTCATCGGATCGATGTTCAAGACCGTGGCGTCGCGCATTCCGCCGCCGTCCGGACTTGCCTCGCCGCTCCTGTGGGGCACCGAGGAACATCTCGCTGATCTTTTCGGCACCGAGGTGGCGTGGGCTCACCACCGGCGCACGTTCACGTTCCGCTTCCCGTCGCCCGAAGCGTTCGTCGAGACGTTCGCCACGTACTACGGGCCGACCCTGAAAGCACTCGAGGCTGCCGGTTCCGAGCGCGCCGCACTCGAGCGGGACCTGGGTGATCTCGCGCGCTCATGGAACCGCCTCGAGCAGCCTGGCCCGATCGCCGTTCCAAGCGCGTACCTCGAGTCAGTCGGGGTGCGTGGCTGACCCACTTCACTCCGCCAGCGCTCGAACGGCTGCTCGTGACCCGGTGACGATCGTCGCCGGCAGCCGATCACGCACCGAGCGCCTGCCACAGGAGGCCGTGCGGGCCATCTCGACGGCACGGCTTCCTGCGGCAGCTCGACCGCAGCGACCTCCACACGCCGACGACGGCACCGCCGCGCTCCGCGCTCCCTGTCTCGGCGGGCTCCAGTCGCCCCGGGAAAGGTGTGGCTAGCCGAACCGAGTCACACGACACGACGCTGCTAGGTTCGGACCGTGACCGCAGGTCGCACGAATCCGTGGCTCGTGCTCGTCCTCGTCTGCCTCGCGCAGTTCATGGTCGTGCTCGACGCGACCATCGTGAACGTCGCGCTGCCGTCGATCCAGGCTGACCTCGAGCTCTCCGAGTCGAGCCTGCAGTGGATCGTGAATGCGTACGCGCTGCTGTTCGGCGGCTTCCTGTTGCTCGGCGGTCGGGCGGGCGACTTGATCGGGCGCAAGCGGATCTTCCTCGCCGGCCTCGTGCTCTTCACGGCCGCCTCGCTGCTCTGCGCACTCGCGGGGAGCGAGACGACGCTGATCCTCGCGCGCGGGCTCCAGGGTCTCGGGGCGGCGCTCGTCTCGCCCGCCGCTCTGTCGATCGTGACGACGACGTTTGCCGAGGGTGCGGAGCGGGCGAAGGCGATGGGCGTCTGGGCGGCGATCGCTGTCGGCGGGGGCGCGGTCGGCCTCGTACTCGGCGGGCTGCTCGTGGAGACGCTCTCCTGGCCGTGGATCTTCTTCGTCAACGTGCCCGTCGGGATCGCCGCCTTCGTGGTCTCGTTGCGCCTCGTGCCGGAGTCGAAGGACGAGCACCAGCACAAGAGCTTCGACCTCGCCGGTGCCGTGTCGGTCACCGCGGGGTTGATCGCGCTCGTCTACGGGATCGTGCGGTCTTCCGCGCTGGGCTGGGGCTCCGCTGAGGTGCTCGGCTTCCTCGCGCTGTCCGCCGGCTTGCTTGTCGCTTTCGTCCTGATCGAGCGCCGCTCCGCCGAGCCACTCGTGCGGCTCTCGATCTTCTCGGTCAAGACCGTGCGCGGTGCGAATGCGGCCATGCTCGTCGTGGCGGCGGGGCTGTTCGCGATGTTCTTCTTCAACACGCTCTACGTCCAGCGGGTGCTCGGCTTCTCACCGCTCGAGGCCGGTCTCGCGTTCGTGCCGTTCACGGCGGGTGTGATCATCGGCGCCGGCGTGTCCCAGAAGCTCGTGCCGGCCCTCGGCGCCCGCGAGACGCCGCTCCTCGGAGCCACGCTCGCCGCGCTCGGCCTCCTGCTCTTTCTCCGCCTGACACCCGACTCGTCGTACCTCGCGGATCTGCTGCCCGGGATCATGCTGGCCTCGATCGGGATGGGACTCGTCTTCGTCCCTGTGACGCTGATCGCGACGAGCGGCGTCCCCAACGACGACGCGGGTCTTGCGTCCGGGCTCTTCAACACGTCGCAGCAGATCGGTGGCGCGCTTGGGCTCGCGCTCTTGACGACGCTCTCCACGAACAGGACGGACGCCGAGCTCGCCTCGCTCGGCCGTGAGCCGACGGCGGCCGACACCGGCGACGCGCTCGTCAGCGGCTTCCACCTCACCTGGCTCGCGAGCGCGATCCTGATCGCCGCCGGCGGCTTTCTCCTGCTCGCGCTTCTGCGGCGTCGGGACGTGGTCGCGGTGGCCGAGGGTGAGGTCGCGCCGGTCGTCGCTTAGCTAGGCGCTCGCCGGCGCGGGGCGCCGTTCGACGACGTCGTCGAGGGCGTGGCGCAGCCCGAACGCGAGCGCGCCGGTGAGCACCGCCGCCTCGCCCAACGACGAGACCTCGACACGAGGCGGATACGGGATCCACCCCTCGAGCAGCGAGCGCACGGGCTCGAGCAGCAGGTCGCCGTTCGCGCCAAGCCCACCGCCGAGCACGACGAGCGAGACGTCCGTCACCGCGGCGACCGGCACGATGTGCAGCGCGATCCGGCGTGCGACCTCGCGCACCACCTCGGCGGCGAGCGCGTCGCCGGAGCGCGCGGCCGCGAAGATCTCGCGTGCCTCGAACGGGGGCGCGAGCAGGGTCACGTGACGCCGCTCGGCCGCCAGCGCCGCGGCGTAGGCGGACGCAGCGCCCGCGCAGGGGTCGACCTCCTGGCCCAGCCCGACGAAGGAGAAGTCGACCTCGCCTGCGGCGCCGTTGAAGCCGCGGTGGAGCTCACCGCGCAGCACGAGACCCGCGCCCATGCCGGTGCCGATCGAGAGGAAGAGAAAGTCGTCAACGCCTCGCGCGACTCCCTGCCAGTGCTCCCCGAGCGCCGCGAGATTGACGTCGTTCTCGAGCCACACGCGCAGCCCGAGGCGCTCCTCGAGCGTCGCGCCGAAGCGGTCACCCTCCAGGCCGGCGACGCTCGTCGCCAGCGAGATCGTGCGGCGCTTGGCGTCGACCACGCCCGGGATGCCCACGACGGCGCCGTTGAGCGGCGCCTCGGCGAGACCCGAGGCCGCCACGAGCGCGGCGCGCAGCTCGGCGATCTGCTCGAGCACCCGGACGGCGTCACGGCCGTCGATCTCGACGTCGAGCCGCGCGCGGACGTCGCCGCGGAGGTCGCAGATCGCACCGCGCAGGAAGCGCCCGCCGAGGTCGAGGCCGACCGTCAGCGCCGCCTCCGGCACGGGCTCGAAGAAGACCGCCCCGTACCGCGGGCCGTCGGGGCTCTCGGACGCCTCGCGGACAAGGCCGGCTTCGAGGAGCGACTGAAGCGCCAGCGAGACGGTCGGCTTCGAGATGCCGGCCCGGCGCGAGATCTCCGCCCGCGAGATCGGCGCGCCCGAGCGGATCGCCTCGAGCACCGTTCGCTCGTTGAGATGCTTGAGCAGCGGCGGCAGCGCGGGAGAGCTCGTGCGGGGCTGAAAGCTCATCTCGGTTGGAATCCTAACGAATTCGCCCGTGAACACGGGTGACTTGACGCGATCCCGCACACCCTTTAGCCTCCTCATTCGTAAACTTTCCTAACCTCGCGTTGCTTGCCACTCGGGCTGCGGCGCGGGAGGATCGGCAGCGACCGTCCAAGGAGGAGGTCCCGATGAGACGCACAGCGGCGATCGTCGTCGCTCTCGCAGGTCTCGTGCTCATGGCCGCGCTCGGCGCGGTCACGTCGTCCGCCGCCACCGAGCGCGCGACGGCAACCGAGCTCACGATCTGGGTCGGCTGGAGTGCCCGCGAGCTCAATGAGTTCAAGAAGGTCGTGGCCGAGTACGACCGCAAGAATGCGAACGTGACCGTGAAGGTCGTCGGCTCGATCAACGACGACAAGATCACCGCGGCGCTCCGGTCGGGCAACGTGCCCGACGTCGTGAGCTCGTTCACGTCGCAGAACGTCGGCGTCTACTGCCCCTCGGGCGGCTGGGTGAACCTCGCCCCGTACCTCAAGCGCGACAAGGTCGACGTCAGCCAGTTCCCGGCGACAACCCGGTACTACACGCAGTACGGAGGTGTCCGCTGCGCGCTGCCGCTGCTCGCCGACGTGTACGGCTTCTACTACAACAAGCAGCTCTTCAAGCAGGCCGGCCTAACGCGGCCGCCGCGCACGCTCGACGAGCTGACCGCGTACGCGAAGAAGCTCACGACGCGCAAGGCCGACGGCTCGCTCGACGTCGTCGGCTACGACCCCTTCTTCGGCTTCTACCAGAACTCGGTCGGGGCGTATCAGCCGCTCGTCGGTGCCGCGTACTTCGACGGCGAGGGGAAGTCTGCGCTCGGCAAGGACCCGGGGTGGCAGCGCCTCCTTCGCTGGCAGAAGGGCCTGATCGACTACTACGGCCACGACAAGCTCGTGAAGTGGCAGACGGGGGCCGGTGACGAGTGGTCGGCGCCCCATGCGTTCGGTCGCGGCAAGCTGGCGATGATGATCGACGGCGAGTGGCGGGTCGCGTTCCTCGCGGCCGACCACCCGACGCTCAAGTACGGGACCGCTCCCATGCCCGTCCACTCCGCGAACAAGAACCTCTACGGAGCGGGCTACGTCAACGGGACGATCATCGGCATCCCGAAGGGCGCTGACAACACCGACGAGGCGTGGAATCTCGTCAGGTATCTCACGACGAACGACCACGCGCTCGCGATGTTCTCCAACGGCATCCGCAACGTCCCATCGACTCGGACGTCGGCGAAGTCGAGCGAGCTCAAGCCCGACAAGAACTTCGCCGTGTTCACGAAGCTGTTCACGCACCCGAAGTCGTCGACGATCCCCGTGACGCCGCTCGGCTCGGCGCACCTGGAGACGTTCACGAGCTTCCTCGCCAAGTGGCAGGCCGGCAAGGTCAAGGACCTGCGCGCCGGCCTCCTCGGCGTCGACAAGCAGATCGACGCGAAGCTCAAGCAGTCCGGCGGCGGAGTGCCGTGAGCCAACGACCGGCAGCCGGGGCGGGCCTGATGCTCGCTCCGGCTGCGCCGGCGGTCGATCGCCGGCGTGCGAAGAGCCGAGCGGGTTGGCGACGGCGCCTCACCGTTCTCGCGTTTCTGAGCCCGTGGCTCGTCGGCTTCTCGGTGTTCTTCGGCTACCCGCTCGTGATGAGCGCCTGGCTGTCGCTGCACAGCTACGACCTGCTCACACCGGCACGGTGGGTCGGTCTCGCCAACTACCGCTACATGCTCGGCGACGATCCGCAGATCTGGCCCGCGGTGGCGAACACGCTGTGGCTGATCGTGGTCGCGGTGCCCTGCACGGTCCTGTTCGCCTTCGGCATCGCGCTGCTGCTCACGCGCGCGAGGACGGGGGCGGGCGTGTTCCGCACGATCTTCTACCTCCCTGCCCTCGTGCCTCCGGTCGCCGCCACCCTCGGCTTCGTGTACCTGCTCAACCCTGCGACCGGCCCGGTCAACGTGATCCTCGACTCGATCGGCATCGAAGGCCCGCTGTGGTTCAACGACCCCGCGTGGTCGAAGCCGTCGCTCGTTCTGCTCGGCCTCTGGGGCGTCGGGACGACGATGATCATCTTCCTCGCGGCGATCCTGGACGTCCCACAACACCTCTACGAGTCCGCGGAGCTTGACGGCGCAGGTGCACTTCGGCGTCTCCGTTGGGTCACGCTGCCGACGATCAGCCCGGTGATCCTGTTCGCCGTCGTGCTCGGCGTGATCGGCGCGCTGCAGTACTTCACCCAGGCGCACGTCGCGGCCACCGTCGCCGCCGGCTCAGCGATCCAGGGCGGCTCGACGTCGACGATCGAGATCGGCTACCCCGAGGGCTCGACGCTCTTCTACCCGATCCTCGTCTACAACCACGGCTTCCGCTACTTCAACATGGGCTACGCCTCGGCGATGGCGATGCTCCTGCTCGTGGTCGCCTTCGCCGTGACGGCGCTGATCATCTGGAACACACGACGGCTCGTGCATTACCACGGGGTGTCGCGATGAGCGCGGTCGGCCACGCCGAGGCCGTCCCTGTGCGCCGCTCCGTGCCGCGCGCGATCCGGCGGCGTCGCCTGCTGGTCGCGATCGCCGAGCACAGCCTGCTGATCGCTGCCGCGATCGCCTTCGTCGCGCCCGTCGCGTTCGTCCTCCTGACGTCGCTGATGACGAACCGCCAGGCGCTGTCGGCGGAGCTGTGGCCGCAGCCCTTCCGCTTCGAGAACTTCCTCGACGTCTTCCGCGACGCGCCGCTCTGGCGCTGGGCACTGAACTCGTTCATGTACGCCGGGCTCGCGACGATCGGCCTGCTGCTCTCGAGCATCCCCGTGGCGTATGCGTTCGCATGCCTCCGCTGGCGCGGACGCGAGGCGTTCTTCATGGTCGTGCTGGTCGCGCTGATGCTGCCGCCGCAGGTGACGGTGGTGCCGCTCTACGTCATGTGGGCCAAGCTCGGGCTCGTTGGCGACCTGTGGCCGCTGATCATCCCGAACTGGTTCGGCGACGCGTTCGCGATCTTCCTGCTGCGGCAGTTCTTCCTCACGATCCCGACCGAGTACCTCGACGCGGCGCGGGTCGACGGCTGTGGCGAGCTGCG
>DASTZS010000017.1:0-25073 GCA_035764165.1 Gaiellaceae bacterium
TCGCCTCGAACTGGTTCGGGTTGCAGGGCTTCGAGTACCTCGACCTGGCGCGGTTCTGGCAGATCCTGCTCACGCTCGGGCTCGTGATCTGGGTCGCGATGCTGTGGCGCGTGCTCCGGCGGCGGCTCGCGCGCGAGCACCCGGGCAACATGCCGTGGCTGTTCCTCCTGGCGGCATGCGCGATCCCGGCCTTCTACGCCGTGGGGTTGATCGCGCGGACGGGCGACAACTTCACGACCACCGAGTTCTGGCGCTTCTGGGTCGTCCACCTGTGGGTCGAGGACTTCCTCGAGCTGTTCACGACGGTGATGGTCGCTTACATGTTCGTGCTGCTCGGCGTCGTGCGAGAGCGAATCGCATTGACCGTCGTCTTCCTCGACATCGTCCTCTACTCGGTCGGCGGCGTGATCGGGACGATGCACCACCTCTACTTTTCGGGCGAGCCCGCCGAACACATGGCCCTCGGCGCGTTCTTCTCTGCAGCAGAGGTGATTCCGCTGACCTTCCTGACCGTCGAGGCGTGGTCGTTCCTCCAGCTCGGAGCCGCTCAGGAGTCGCGCTCGCAGACGCCGTTCCCACACCGATGGGCGGTCATGTTCCTCGTTGCCGTCGGCTTCTGGAACTTTCTCGGTGCCGGCATCTTCGGGTTCCTGATCAATCTCCCGATCGTGTCGTACTACGAGATCGGCACCGCACTGACGGCGAATCACGGTCACGCCGCAATGATGGGCGTCTACGGGATGCTCGCACTCGGGCTGGCGATGTTCTGCCTGCGCTACCTGATTCCCGCCGAGAAGTGGCCCGAGCGGTGGGCGCGCATCTCGTTTTGGTCGACAAATCTCGGCCTCGCGTGGATGTGCTTCGCGACCCTACTGCCGCTCGGGATCCTCCAGCTCTACAAGTCCGTCGGCTCCGGTTACTTCGAGGCGCGCGAACTGAAGTTCCTCACGAACGACACGAACGCGCTGATCGAATGGCTGCGCTTCCCAGGCGACATCGTCTTCATCGTCGGAGGCGCCATCCCGACGCTCTACATCGCATATCTCGGCATCAGGCACACGGTGAAGCACGTCACGCTCGAGGAACCCGACGATCTCCTCTTCACCGAAGTTCGCGAACCAGAAGGCGTGGGCGGAATGGGCGACGAGGAAGCCGCGGCTGCGAGGCTCGTGTGAGCCCCGAGGTCGTTCTGGCGTTGACGTATGCCGCGGCGCTGACGGCAACCGCGTTCGGGCTCGAATGGCTCTCAGCGCACACGCACCGCCGCGCACTCCGGTTCCGGACTGCGGGGTTCACCTACGAGGAAAGGCACGACCACTGGGTTTGCCCGGAAGGGGAACAGCTTTGGCTGCACGAGCTGGATCACGAGCGCCGGCTCGCGCGCTACCGCGCCCGGCCTCGCGTCTGCAACGCGTGCCCGAAGAAGCACGGCTGCACCGACTCCGACCGCGGTCGCGAGATCGTCCGTTCCCTCGACCCGTGGCCGCACTCGGAAGCGGGTCGCTTCCATCGCGCCCTCGCGCTCATGCTGGTCGGGCTGGCGGCGCTCGTGCTCGTCGTCGCACTCGCGCGAAATCACACACCGGCGGATTCGGTACCGCTCGTCGCATTGCTCGTCGCCGTCGCGCTGGGCGGCCGCTGGCTCGTGCGCGACCTCCGCGCGCACCCGGCTAACTTCCCGACGCCGATGCGTCGCAGCGACGGTTAGCGGCCGCGACGTGAAAGTCACTGCGGACGCCGCCCGGCGCTTCCTCGTCGCACGTCAACTGCTTGCGCCGGCCCGTTCTCTCGACGGAGGAACCGATGCGGTGCTGCAAGTCTTTCGCCGCCTCGGCTCGATCCAGTTCGACCCGCTGGCCGTCGCGGGCCGAAACCACGACCTCGTGCTGCACGCACGTGTCGCCGACTACGACCCAGCCTGGTGCGACTCACTCTACGAGCGACGCGAGATCTTCGAGGCCTACAACAAGGGGCTCTCGCTTGTCCTGGCCATCGACTTTCCGTGGTTCCGCGGCATCTGGAGCCAGAACTCACGGCGCGTGCTCGCCGAGAACGCCGAGGTGGCGGAGCGAGTCCTCGAGCGGATCCGCGCGGACGGCCCGCTTTCGGCGCTCGACTTCCAGCGAGAGCGCGGAGCGACAACCGATTGGTTCGGGATGCCGACGAACGCCGTACGCTCCGTGCTCGAGGCGTACGCCGTCACGGGCACGCTGGGCCTGGCCCGCCGTGAGGGCAACCGCCGGTACTACGACCTGCTCGAACGGCTGCTACCCGCCGACGTACTCGCCCGCAAGGTCCCGCTGGAAGAGCAACTGCGGCACAAGCTCCTGTCGCGCTACTGCGCGCACGGTCTGCTCGGCGTCGGCGGTGGTGGTGACGTCTTCGGCGGCCTCGGGCCTGCGAAGCCGGACGAGCGGTGGCCGGCATACCCGGGACGGAATGCATTGCGCGAAGAGCTGATCGAACGCGAAGACCTCGTTGCCGTCGAGGTGGAGGGCGTCCGCGGCAAACGCCTCGTCGTGCGTGAGGAAGTCGAACTGCTCGAAGGGCCGCCGGACCCGCAGCCTTCCGTCGCATTCGTTCCCCCGTTCGATCCACTTGTCTGGGATCGCCGCCTCCTCGGCAGCCTCTTCGAGTTCGAGTACGTCTGGGAGCTGTTCCTCCCGCCGGCCAAGCGCCGCTGGGGCTGGTACGTGCTGCCGATTCTCTTCCGTGACCGCTTCGTGGGCCGGATCGAGCCGCGGATCGACCGGGCCGAGGCTCGCGTGCAGGTGCTCGACATGTGGTGGGAGGACGGCTTCGCCCCGCGCCGCGCCGAGGGGTTCGTGGACGCGATGCGCGACGCGCTCCGCGCCTACCTGAAGTTCGCACGCGCGACCCGCTACGAGTGGGCATCGCACCTCGGCACGGAGAAACGGCTCTTCCTCACCCGTCCGTGAAGCCCCTCAGGAGGCGGCGGCGAAGAGCGACTCGCTCCGCTCCAGGTAGCGCCTCGCACCGACCGATCGCCAGAAGGCGATCGAGCGCTCGAGGTGTGCTGTCGCCTCTGCCTGACGGCCCCGCTCGACGAGCCATTCCGCGGCCCACAGCCGAGCCGAGGCTGCCATGGAAGCAGCACCCATACCATCGAGGATCTCCGCCGCTGCAGCGAATTCCCGGCGGATCAGGCAACTCACGGCTTCCAACCACGGCACGGACAGCACCCCGTCCATCGCGCTCTCCAGCTGCGCCTCTTGGTCGGTTGACCACATGGCAAACCAGAGGTCGAGTACCCAGTATTCGATGTACGTCGAGCGAGTCTCGAGCCAGTGCTCGATCAGCTCGTCAGCCACTCGCGCGGCGCCCTCCAGCTCCCCCAGCTCGGCGTGAAGCCGCGCCCGGAACGCGAGCGGGTCGCAAATGCTCTGGAAGCTGCGGCTCGCGCGAGCGAGCTCCACCGCGCGCTCGGCGTCGAGCAGCGCATCCCCCACAGACCCTTCCGCGAGTAGGAGCCTCGCACGGCAGATCCGGGTTTGAGGCTCGATCCAGAAAGGTGATCGCTCGTACCTGGGAATGAGCTCGTCCACGATTCGCCTCGCCTCCTCCCAGTCGCCGGAGAGCATCAGGTCGATCGCCACTTCGGTGGAGAGCCACCGAGTCGGCTCCTCGTATCCGATCTGCTGCGCTACCGCCAACGCCTCCCGATGCAGGTCCGCTGCGCGCTCGAGCTGCCCGAGTGTGACCAGGCTGGATGCAAGGTTCCCGCAGGCACGCAGGTAATCCGGTCCACTCACACCGCGCACGATCTCGCGACTGGTCTCGAGCTCCGCCAGCCCGGCCATGTCGCCCCGAGAGAGGCGCGCCGTGCCAACGGTGTTCAAGATATGCGAGCGCATGTCGTCCCGTCCGAGCGCCTCCGCCAGCACGAGCGCCTGCTCCCCGAGCGAGACCGCACGCTCGCTCTCATCTGAGATCGATGCGAAACGGGCGAGGCTCGCGAGGATGTTGAGCCGCGCATCCTGGTCCGTCATCCGGCCGGCGAAGACCTCGGCCGCTTGAAAGTGCTCGTTCCCCTTGACGTGATCGAGCCGGAGCCAGCAGTACTCACCCAGCACCATCTCGGCGCGGGCGGCGTCGTGGACGTCTCCCGCGATCAGCCTGTCGCGCGCCCGCAGGAGCAGTCCATCCTTGGAGACGTCGACGTAGGTGGACGCCTCGGCGTGTTCGAGCGCGAGCCTCGGCCACTCTGGATCGTCCTCCGGAGTCAGCTCGGCCGCTGCCTCGAAGAAGCGGGAGGCGTTCGTGAACGCGTTGAGTGCGACGGCGCGGCGGCCGGCGTCGCGCAGCGCAACGCGCGCCCGGGCACCAAGTTCGGACACGTCGAGACCTGCCGCCCGTGCGTATTCGAGCGCACTGAGGTAGTGGTGGGCGACCAGCTCGGCAGCGTCCTCGCTGCGCACGTGCCGCTCGATCCACTCCGCCACTTGGGCATGCCGCTCCGATCGCGTCGCGCGCGGGATCTGGGCGTAGGCGACGTCGCGGACGAGAACATGGCGAAACGCGTACTGAAGCTCGCCCGCCACCGACGAACGCCGTTCGCGGCGGACGAACTCCTTTCGCTCCAGAGACCGCAACGTGTCGTCGAACGCAGCTCCGCCGCTGCTCGCGTCGGCCAGCGCCCCGGGCCAGAACACCTTGCCCAGGACCGCGGCCCCTTGCAGAAGCTCCTTCTCCGCCCGACTGAGCGCGTCCAGCCGCGCCGAGATGAGGCCCTGCACCGAGTCCGGCAAGAGCAGATCTCCGTCGACCAGCTGACCGCGCTCGGCGACCATCCGGGCGAACTCCTCCGCGTAGAGCGGGTTTCCGCCCGCGCGGGCGAGAACGGCGCGCTGCAAGTCTGCGGGTAGCACCGATCGGTCGAGAATCGCGTGCACGAGCTCGGCCGTGTCCTCCTCGGAGAGCGGCGTGAGCGACAGCGTCGCCGCATTCGGCTTGCCGCCACCCCAGTGCGGGCGCCGGCTGAGGAGCTCAGGCCGTGCCGTCGCGACCACGAGCAGCGGTACGTCGGTGGCCCAGTCGACGAGCGAGTCGACGAAGTCGAGCAGCCCGTCGTCGGCCCAGTGGAGGTCTTCGAAGACGAGTACGGTCGGACGTTCCTCGGCGAGTCCCTCGACGAAGCGCCGCCACGCCGCGAACGCCTCGCCGCGGCGATCCCCGCCCTGAGTTTCGTCGGCTATGCCAACGAGCGGCAGCAGCATCGACCGAAGCCACTCGCGGTCGGGATCGGCGGAAATGCGCTCGACCGTCTCGCGAAGCTTCGTCTCGGCGACCTCAGCCGGGTCGCTCTCGAGAATCCCCGCCTCGGCCTTGACCATCTCTCCAAGCGCCCAGTACGTCACGCCTTCGCCGTAGGGCAGCGACCGTCCCTGACGCCAGCGGATCAGGTCGGGCCCCGCCTCGATGACGCTCGACAACTCTTGCACCAGCCGGCTCTTGCCCATGCCGGGGACACCGACGATCGTCACGAGCTGCGGCTCGCGCTCGGCTTTCGCCCGTGCGAGTCCGTCCAGCAGCTGGTCGAGGTCGCGTCTGCGGCCCACGAGCCGCGTCGAAGGTTTCAGGTCGACGTCGACGCCGAACAGCGACTTCGCCTCGAGCGCCTCCCAGACCGCGACCGGCTGCTCTTTTCCCTTCGCAGCCACCGGTGGGTGCTCGCGGTACTCGATCCGCTGCTCGGTGGAACGGAACGTCTTCTCCCCCACGAAGATCCCGTTGACGGGGGCAGCAGCCTGGAGACGGGCGGCGGTGTTGATCACGTCCCCGGCAACGAGACCCTCGCCGGCACTGGCGCGCGCGCCCACACTCACCAACGCCTCGCCGGTGTTCACGGCAAGCCGCACATCGACTGCGTCCTCGTCGAGGGCCCAGTCGCGAATCGCGAGGGCGGCCCGTACGGCGCGCTCCGGATCGTCCTCGTGGACGAGCGGTGCGCCGAAGACCGCCACCACCGCGTCGCCGATGAACTTCTCGACCGTGCCGCCGTGTCGCTCGAACTCGGACCGGACCCGGGCATGGAACGACGACAGCTCCGCACGCACGTCTTCGGGATCCTGGCGCTCCGCCCGCGCGGTCGAGCCGACCAGGTCGCAGAAGACGACCGTCACGATCTTGCGCTCCTCGATCAGCGCTGCGGCCGGGGCGAGCGCCGCCCCGCATTCGGAGCAGAACTTCGCCCCGGTCGCGTTCTCCGAGCCGCAGGACGGACACGTCACCACCGCAGAAGCGTACGCCGCCGCAACCCCTTTGGTCAGCGGACTGGCGTCGGAGTCGCAGGCCTCCAGGGCTGACTAGGAGACGAGAACCGGCTCGCGAGTCTCGTGCGCACGCACTGGCGCCCGAGTCTCGGCCGGCGTCACCTCGCGCATCAGAATGACCGCCTGCGGCGGCGCGATGAACAGCTGCTTCTTCGTCGTCACTCCGACGACGCGCCAGCCCTGCGCACCCAGCTCGTTCAGCTTCGCTTCGACCCGCTTACCGGTGTCGATCACCTTGTACTCATAGCGCTTCATTCAGTACCTCCAGATTCGGGTTTCCTCGGGTGGTGCTAGCGGCCGCTGCGCAGCCGCCTGACTTCGCGGTCGACCTCCGCTTCGGTGGTCGGCCGGTCGAAGTACGTCTTCAGCGCGGCGATGCCGACGACCAGGCCCCAGATCAGAGCGACGTAGAGGATCCACGGCTCCCAGTCGCCGGGACTTCCGTTGTTGCTCCAGCGCTGGAAGCCGCCGTGGTCCTGCCATTCGGCCAGCAGCCAGACGGGCGTCAGCACGGCCATTCCGAGCACGAACGCCGCCACATGAAGCTTCAACCGGTGGACTCGCTCAATATGCTGGCGCGCCCACTGTCGGAGTTCGTCCTCATGTGTCGTCGAGGTCGGGATCTGCGGCGACGTCACCCGCTCGTTCTTCGTGAGCAACTCGGCGGGCACGATTGATCACCTCCTTCCGACGCCGCCATCCTCGCTCGTGTCGGCCTCAGCCGCATCGGGGAGCGCCCTGACTCAGATTCAGGCTTGCCGCCGATCCTCAGCCACCCCAAGGAGCCGCGAACCGGACTAGACGGTCCGCTTTCTGGTACCGTAAACGGACTGCAGAGTCCACATCACAGAAAGGCCGCCGCCGATGAGTAGCAAGACAGCGAATCCCTGGATCGTCCTGGTTCTGATCTGCCTCGCGCAGTTCATGGTCATCCTCGACGCGACGATCGTGAACGTCGCGCTCCCGTCGATCCAGAAGGATCTCGATCTCTCGGAGGGCAATCTCCAGTGGATCGTCAACGCGTACACACTCGTCTTCGGCGGGTTCCTGCTCCTCGGCGGCCGCGCCGGCGACCTGCTGGGCCGCAAGCGCCTTTTCCTGATCGGACTCGTGGTCTTCACAGGCGCTTCATTGCTCGACGGCCTCGCCTCGAGTGAGGGCATGCTCATCGGCGCTCGCGCCCTGCAGGGCCTCGGCGCCGCTCTGGTCTCACCGGCGGCGCTGTCGATCATCTCGACCACGTTCGAGGAAGGCGCCGAACGTGCGAAGGCGCTCGGCGTCTGGGCCGCGATCGCGATCGGCGGCTCTGCGGTCGGCCTCGTCCTCGGCGGCACGCTGACTCAGTACTTCTCGTGGCCGTGGATCTTCTTCGTCAACGTGCCCGTCGGCATCGCCGCGTTCCTGCTTTCGCTCCGCCTCATCCCGGAGTCGCGTGACGAGCACGCACATCGAAGCTACGACGTTGCGGGAGCCGTCACGGTCACGGCCGGTCTGATGACACTCGTCTACGCGATCGTCAGCGCCCAGTCGGCCGGCTGGGGCTCGGCGAGGACGCTCGGCTTCTTCGCGCTCGCCGGCGTTCTGCTCTCGAGCTTCGTCGCGATCGAGTTGCGGGCGAAGGCGCCGCTCGTGCGGCTCTCCATCTTCCGCATCCGCTCGCTGCTGACCGCGAACGTGGCGATGTTCCTGGCCGCGTCGGGGATGTTCGCGATGTTCTTCTTCAACACGCTCTATCTCCAGCACGTGCTGGGCTACGGGCCGCTGAAGGCCGGGCTCGCCTTCCTCCCGTTCACGGCGGGAATCATGATCTCGGCCGGGATCGCCTCGCAGTTCGCGCCGCGAATCGGCGTCCGCCCGGTCGCCGCGGCCGGGATGCTGCTGACCGCGGCCGGGCTGCTGCTGCTCACGCAACTGCCGGTGGACGGCACGTATCTGGCGAACGTCCTCCCCTCGATCGCCCTCACGTCGCTCGGGATGGGCGCCGTCTTCATGCCGCTGACTCTCGTCGCGACGACGGGACTCGAGGACCAGGATCAGGGCCTGGCATCCGGCCTCTTCAACACCTCGCAGCAGATCGGCGGCGCGCTCGGACTGGCGGTGCTGTCGACGCTCGCGACGAGCAAGACGGCGTCCGCGGGCGGCTCGGCGACTCATGGGCTCGTCGTCGGCTTCCACTGGGCGTTCGCAGGCGGCGCCGTCGTGATGGTCGCCGCGCTCGTCGTGATGCTCGCGCTGCTGCGCAAGCAGCACGTCGCCCGCATCGAGGCACAGGCGACCGATCAGGCAGTCATCCTCGAGGCCGCATGACCGTCCTGCGCGCCGATGCACAGCGCAATCTGAGCCTCATCCTCGAGGCTGCAGCGGACGCGTACGCCGAGCTCGGCCCCGACGCGACGATCGACGAGATCGCGCGGCGGGCAGGCGTCGGTCACGGGACGGTGTGCCGCCGCTTTCCCACGAAGGATGCGCTGCGCGCGGCGGTCATCAGCCTCCGTATCGAGGAGCTGCTCACGCACGTCCGCGAGCTCCTCGAGCGGCCCGACGCCGGCGTCGCACTCGAGGAGTTCGTCTGGGCCGCAGCGGAGTCGTGCCGGCGGGACCGCGCTCTCTTCGAAGGCATCGAGCAGTGCGAGGGGTTCACGGAGGTAGCCGACGCCAAGAAGGAGCTCCACGACACCGTCGGCAAGCTGATCCGCCGGGCGCACCGGGAAGGCGCAATCCGGCGCGGACTCGACGCGCGCGACATCGGCGCACTCGTCGGCGCGGCAATCCAAGCGTCTCTCAACGCGGAGAGAGGCGACTCGTGGCACCGGTACGTCCAGGTCGTCGTCGACGGTCTGCGCCCGTAACGTGATCGAAGTCCAGACGTTGACGGACGGCGGGCAGACGTCACTCGACGTCGCGCACCGCATCGCCGCCTTCGTCGAGCCCGCACGCGAGACGCTCGAGCTCGCGCTCTATGACCTCCGCCTGCACGACGACTCGGCGGAGATCGTCCGCGGCGCGCTCCTCGGCGCCCACGAGCGCGGTGTCAACGTTCGCCTCGTCTACAACCTCGACGAGGTCGAGGAACGGCCGCCGGTACCGCCGCCGCCGAAGACGGAGCCCAGCCTGATCGAGTCGCTCCCTTTCCCAACCGCCGCAGTGCCCGGCTGGCCCGACCTGATGCACCACAAGTACGTCGTGCGGGACCGCGAGGCGGTCTGGACGGGCTCGACGAACTGGACGGACGATTCCTGGACGCGCGAGGAGAACGTCATCGTCGTCGTCCACTCGAGCGGCGTTGCGATCCGCTACCAGGACGATTTCGCACAGCTCTGGAAGAAGCGCCGCGTGGCCAAGTCGGGAAGAGTTCCGACCGACCCGCTCCAGGTAGGCGACACCGAGGTGCGAACGTGGTTCTCCCCGAAGCGGGGCGAGAAGCTCGCGCACCGGATCGCGGACAAGATCGGGCGGGCGGAGCGGCGTGTCCGCGTCGCGTCGCCGGTGATCAGCTCCGGCCCGATCCTCGGCACGCTCGCCGAGGTCGCCGCGGACGGGGAGGTCGACCTCGCCGGCGTCGTCGACTCTACGCAGATCCACGAGGTGCTCGAACAGTGGCGCCGCAACGGCAACATGACGTGGAAGGGGCCGTCGCTGAAGTTTCTGCTCGACCGCGCGACGTTCACCGGCAAGCGCTCGACGCCGTACGCTCCCGGCTCCGTGCACGACTACATGCACGCGAAGGTGGTCGTTGCCGACGACACGGTGTTCATCGGTAGCTTCAACCTCTCGCACTCGGGCGAGACGAACGCCGAGGACGTCCTCGAGATCGCCGACGCCGCGCTCGCGGAGCGAATGGCCGGCTTCGTCGACTCGATTCGCGGGCGCTATCCGCTGCTCGTACTGTGAGCCTCACGCAGTACTACACCGCGACGACCCTCGACGGCTACATCGCGGACGAGCAGAGCTCGCTGGACTGGCTGTTCACGCGGAACCGCGACCCCGACGGGCCGCTGAACTACGAGGCGTTCATCGCCGACGTCGGCGCAATCGCCATGGGCTCGACGACGTACGAGTGGATTCTCGACTACGGGAACTGGCCGTACGACGTTCCCTCCTGGGTCTTCACGCACCGGCAGCTGCGAGTCGTCCCGGAGGCACGGATCGAGTTCACCAACGGCGACGTCGCACAGGTGCACGAAGAGATGGTCCGCGCTGCGGGCGGTCGCAATGTCTGGATCGTGGGCGGCGGGGATCTGGCCGGCCAGTTCGCCGACGCGGGCTTGCTCGACGAGGTGCTCGTGACGATTGCACCGGTGACGCTCGGCGCCGGTGCGCCTCTGCTTCCTCGCCGGATCGAGCTGCGGCTGGAGGAGCTCGGACGCAACGGCGACTTCGCCGCCGCCCGGTATGCGGTCGTGCGCTCCGGCGCCTAGCGCCGGACGAGCTCGCGCGGATTCGGCAGCGGCGTCAGCAGCGGCTCGACGCGCTCGCGCAGATGCTCGTAGCTCGGCGGTAGCGAAAGCCTTTCGCCAAGCGTCTCGAGCGGTTCGTCGACGCTGAAGCCGGGACCGATCGTCGCGATCTCGAACAACACACCGCTCGGTTCGCGGAAGTACACGGACTTGAAGTAGAAGCGGTCGATCACCGGAGTCGGATGCGCACCCGCGGCGGCGACGCGCTCCTGCCAGGCCTCGTGCTCTTCGGGCGGTGACGCCCACGCGACGTGGTGGACGGTGCCGGCGCCGGGGACCCCAGGCTCTCCGGGCGGAACGTCGTAGGCGTACCACGAGCCGCGCTTCGCCCCCCGCACTTCCCAGGTCTCGTCCTCCGTCGGCTGGAAGGACAGGGTCTCTTCGAGGAAGCGGCGGCTCGGCTCGGGGTCGGCGTAGGCCCGCACGCCGTCGAAACCTTGCAGTGCGAGCTCGCGTGGGATGTCCGGATGCTCGGCGAGGAGCGGCTCGTCCTCGGTGTCGACGACCCTGATCTCGAAGCCGAGGCTCTCCGGATCCTCGAAGCGGAGTCCGGTATCGGCACGGTTCGTCACAACTCCCTCTGCCGCAAGCCTCTCCTCCCAGAAGGCGAGCGCCTCCTCCGAACCGACGCGGAAGACGATGCGGTGCACCATCCCGGCGCCCGCGCGGCCGCGGCGCGCGTGCGGGTACTCGAAGAACGTCAGGTCACTGCCTGCACTGCCCTTCTCGTCGGCGTAGAACAGGTGGTAGACGGTCGGGTCGTCCTGGTTCACCGACTTCTTCACGAGCCGCAGGCCGAGCACGCGGACGTAGAAGTCGACGTTGCCCGGAGCGTCGGCGGTGATGCACGTGATGTGGTGGATTCCCTCGAACTTCATGCGCCGTCCTGGACTCTACCCCGCAGGTCATGATCCAAGACGTGGCGTTGAGTGCGCGCGTGCGGCCGGCAGCAGGTGAGCCCGAGGGCGCCCTTGTCCTGCTCCACGGTCGCGGCGCGGACGAGCACGACCTGTTTCCGCTGCTCGACGCGCTCGATCCGGAGCGCCGCCTCGTCGGCGCAACGCCCCGCGCGCCGCTGTCGCTCCCGCCCGGCGGTGCGCACTGGTACGTCTTCGCGGGAGTCGGCACGCCCGACCCGAGGACGTTCCACGCGGGCTCCGCGGCCGCGACGGAGTGGCTCGACGGTTTTCTCGCCGAGCACGGCATCGGTCACGACCGGCTCGTGCTCGGAGGCTTCTCGCAGGGCGGGGTGATGGCGTATGCGCTCGGTCTCGGCTGGGGTCGTCCGCGGCCGGTCGCGCTGACGGTCTTCAGCAGCTTCATCCCGGTCGTCTCCGGCTTCGAGCTCGGTCTGTCGCCGCCGCTACCGCCGGTCGCGATCGGCCACGGCACGCTCGACCCGGTGATCAGCGTCGAGTTCGGCCGGCAGGCGCGAGACATCCTCGTGCGTGCAGGCGCCGAGGTGCTCTACCGGGAGGCGCCGATGTACCACCAGATCGATCCGGACTTCGTGCGCGAGGTGGCGGCGTGGCTGCGGCGGGTCATTCCCCCTCGCGGATGAACGCTGCGAAGTTCGCCTGCGCGTGTGGTCGGTTGACGCCGAACTGGCCGACCAGCCAGTCTGCTGCGAGGAACGGGGGGCGGGGAGCGAGCCCCGTCGTCGCGCGGTAGCTGCTCCAGCGCCACTCTGGCGCGCTCCGGCAGAGGTGAGCGCGGACGGGATTCAGCAAGATGTAACGCGCGACGTCAGCGAGCTGTGCGTCGGATTCGACGAGGACGGCGTGGAAGCGGCGGAAGAGAGCATGTCCCTCGTGGCCGTGCCACGTGTTGAGCTTCCGTGCGTAGCAGCTGTTGAGCCACTGCATGCCGCGCGAGAGCGTCGGCTCGAGTGTGGTGACCAGAAGGTGGTAGTGGTTTCCCATCAGGCAGTACGCCGCGAGCCGCCATCTGTACCGCTCGCAGGCCTCACCCAGCAAACCGACGAACTGTCGACGCTCGGCGTCGTCCATGAAGAGCGGCTCGCCGCGGACACCGCGGCTCATCAGGTGATACGTCGCACCGGCGAGCTGGATGCGGGGCGGTCGCGGCATGCCGCCAACGTACGCACCGAGATCCCGGCCGGAAGCCTCCCGAGTCCTTCTGGCCCAGTTCCGGCACAGGTGAGTTACATCCTGGGGTCAGACCCAGGAATGCGGCAGAACCGTGCCAGGAGCGTCACAGAACTGTCCGCTATTCGACGAGCGCGAGGAATCGCCGCGTTCGCTCGTGGCTCGGCGCCGAGAAGAACCGGTCGGGCGGCGCTTCCTCGATCACCTTGCCCTCGTCCATCATCAGGATCGAGCTCGCCACGTGGTGCGCGAACCTCAATTCATGCGAGACGACGACCATCGTCATCCCGTCGCGCGCCAGTCCCTCCATCACGTCGAGCACCTCACGGACGAGCTCCACGTCGAGCGCCGACGTCGGCTCGTCGAAGAGCATCGCCTTCGGCCGCATCACGAGAGCACGCGCGATCGCGACCCGCTGCTGCTGCCCACCCGAAAGCTCGTCGGGATAGTTCCCGGCCTTGTCGCGCAGCCCGACTCGCTCGAGGAACTCGAACGCCCGCTCGCGCGCCTCACGCTTCTTCAGCCCGCGCACCTCGACGAGGCCGCACATGACGTTCCCGAGCGCCGTCATGTTCTGGAAGAGGTTGAAGCGCTGGAAGACCATGCCGACCTCCGAGCGGTGCGCAGCGAGCTCCTTCTCCCGCAGCCGGCTGAGCTCCTCTCCGGCGAGGTGCACCGTTCCCGAGTCGACCGGTTCGAGCAGCGCGAGACAGCGGAGCAGCGTCGACTTCCCCGACCCGGAGGGCCCGATGATCACCTTGACCTCGCCGCGCCCGACGTCGATCGACACGTCATGCAGCACCTCGAGGCCGTCGTACGACTTGTGCACCCCTTCGGCTCGCAGGACGGCCTCGTTCATCGGGCGTCGTGCGCGATCGTGGGCATCGCAAATCTGCGCCGCCGTCCCGCCGAGGTCCACGTGAAGCGCCGCTCGAGCCGCGACTGGATCACCATCAGCACGCTGACGATCGCGAGGTAGTACACGAGCGCCGCGCCGTAGGCCTCGGGATAACGGAAGTCGAGCGATGCCCGTACCTGCGACGCCGTCAGCAGCTCGTGCAGGGAGATGACGAACGCGAGGCTCGTCAGCTTGAGGAGCGTGATGAACTCGTTGCCGGTGGGCGGGATGACGATCCTCACCGCCTGCGGGATGATCACTCGCCGCAGGATCCGCGGCCGCGTCATCCCGAGGGCGCGTGCCGCCAGCTCCTGGCCCGGATCCACCGAAAGCAGGCCGGCGCGGATGATCTCCGACATGTAGGCCGCCTCGTTCAGCGAGAGCGCGATGAACGCGGCCATGAACGGCTTGAACCAGTCCTCGGCGAAGACCGGCCAGAGCTGCGGCAGCGCGTTCCAGATGAAGAGGAGCTGCAGCAGCGTCGGCGTCGCCCGGAAGATCCAGTTGTAGAGGAACACCGCCGCGCGCACCCAACGGAAGCGCGAGCTGCGCCCGAGCGCGAGAAAGAAGCCGATCACGCACGCAGCGGCGAGCGACACCACCGTCAGCTCGATCGCGAGGATCGCCCCGTGCCAGTAGGGCCTCGAGGTGAGGGCCTCCCAGAAGATATGGGTGTCGAAGCTGGCGAGCACCCGCGGCGCCTCGCGCTACTTCACGTCTGCCACCGGGATCTGGTGCTTCTTCGCGATCTTCTTCAGCGCCCCGTTCTTCTTCATCAGCTTGATCGTGGCCCGAAGCGCCGTCCCGAGCTTCTTGTCGGACGGGCGGTAGTAGATCCCGAACGTGTCGGTCTCGGGGAACAGATAGGGGATCGCGATCTTGCCGGGATGCTGCTTCTTCTGGTACGCGCCCGACGTGTCCTGCGTCAGGACGGCGTCGGCGCGTCCGATCAGGAGCTGGGCGACGGCGTCGTCGTCCCCTGGATAGCTCTGCAGCGTGAACTGCGCCCGGCCCGAGGACTTGAACTGCTCGTTCAGGTCCTTGAGGTACTGCTCGTACTTCGTCCCCGCCTGCACGGCGACCGTCTTGCCCGAGAGGTCGTTCGGGCCCTTGATCCGCTTCGGATTGCCACCCTGGACGACGAGCGCGCGGTGGGTCTTCATGTACCCGACCGCCGGGAAGCTCGCGGTCCGGTCCGGGGTGATGAAGATGCCGCTGATGACCATGTTGCACCGTTTCGCGGCGAGCCCGGGCAGCAACCCCGTGAACGCGGTCTCAGCCGCGACGGCCTTGACCTTCCAGACCTTGGCAATGCCTTTCGCGAGGTCGACGTCGAAGCCGACCAGGCCCCCACTCTGGCTCTTGTACTCCATCGGCGGGAAGGTCGGATCGGTGCAGAACTTGAACGACCCCTTCACGGGCGACTTCACCTGCTGGCCCGCGCCGGCTGTCCCGACCACGGTCAGGGCCGCCAGCAAAGCGAGCACGACGAACGAGGCGGCGTGGCGCTTCATCGCTCCTCCTTGGACGGGAAAGAAGAGACCCTAACGCGAATGCGCGCGTCAGCCAACGCCGGCGAGCAAGAACGCGCGCTGCTCCTTCACCATCTCGCGTGCGATCACGAGCCGCTGGATCTGATTCGTGCCCTCGTAGATCTGCGTGATCTTCGCGTCGCGCATCATCCGCTCGAGCGGGTACTCGGAGATGTAGCCGTAGCCGCCGAGCACCTGGACGGCGTCGGTCGTCACCTCCATCGCGACATCGGTGCAATAGAGCTTCGTCATCGCGGAGAGCTTCGTCAGCTCCGGCCCGTCGATGCCCTCGTCGACCGCGGTGCCGAACTTGTACAAGAGGCCGCGAGCGGCCTCACACTTCGTCTCCATGTCCGCGAGCAGCGCAGCGACGAGCTGGTGCTGGGCGATCGGCTTGCCCATCGTCTCGCGTGATTTCGCGTATTCGAGCGCGTAGTCGGTCGCACCCTGCGCGAGGCCGAGGCCCTGCGCGGCGACGCCCGGCCGCGACCGGTCGAGGATCCGCATCGCGATCTTGAACCCCTCGCCCTCCTCGCCGAGCAGGTTCGCAGCCGGCACTCGCACCTCCTCGAAGACGAGCTCGCCGGTCGTCGATCCCTTGATGCCCATCTTCGGCTCCACCCGCGCCACCTCGAATCCGGGCGTGTCCGCCTCGACGACGAAGGCCGAGATGCCCGCGTGCCCGGCGGCCGGATCTGTCTTCGCGAAGACGGTGTAGAGCTGCGCGACGCCGGCGTTCGTGATGAAACGCTTCGAACCGGTCAGGACGTACTCGTCGCCCTCGAGCCGCGCAGTCGAGCGCATCGCCGCCGAGTCGGAACCGGAGCCAGACTCCGTGAGCGCGTAGGCGCAGAGCAACTCGCCGGACGCGAGCCTCGGCAGGTACCGCTGCTTCTGCTCGTCGTTGCCGGCGAGCTTCAGGCCGAGCGACCCGAGCTCCTGCACGGCGAGGATCAGGCCGGAGGTGGCGCAGACCTTCGACACTTCCTCGATCGCGACGAGCGAGAGGAGCGTGCCGGTGCCGAGCCCACCGTACTCCTCGTCGAAGTAGAGCCCGAAGAGGTCGTTGTCGCGGAAGAGCTCGACGACGTCCCAGGGGAACTCGTGGCTCTCGTCGATCTCCGCAGCGCGGGGCGCGACCCGCTCGCGCGCGAGCGTGCGGACGAGATCGCGAATCTCGCGCTGCTCTTCGGTCAGCGGCTCGTAGGCCACGGCCGGAGTCTAGTTTCGACCCTAGTCGCTGGTGGGCCAGTACGTCGCCAGGGCGGCCATCACGACGAGCAGCAATAGGATCAAGATCGTGTTCACGGTTCTCAGAACGGACGAGCGCCCCGAAAGGTTCCGCAGGTGATCCTCGAGAACGGCGTCGTCCGGACGATGGACGCGACCCTGCCCGTCGCGCGCGCGCTCCCGATCGCCGGCGACCGGATCGCAGGCGGCGTCGGCGTCCACGAGACCGCGCTAGCGAGCCCGGAGCGAGTGGATCTCGGGGGCCGCTGCGTGCTGCCGGGCTTCACCGACTCGCACGTCCACTTCCCCTCCTGGTCGCTCGTGCAGCACCAGATCCGGCTCGAGGACACGGCGAGCCTCGACGAGGCGCTCGCACGCGTCGCGGCCGCGGCGGGTGAAGCGCAGCCGGGCCGTTGGCTGCGGGGGATGGGCTGGCGCAGCGGCGACTGGTCGCCGCCCGTCGAGCCGACGAAGGAGGCGCTCGACCGCGTCACCGGCGACACACCCACCGCCCTGATGGCACGCGACTACCACTCGCTCTGGCTCAACTCCGCCGCGCTCGCCCACGCCAACGGCGACCTCGAGGTCGAGGGCGGCGTGGTCGTTCGCGACGAGCGCGGCGAGCCGACCGGACTGCTGCGCGAGGAGTGCGCCTGGCACTTCCGTGACACGTACATCCGGCCGACCGAGGACGAAATGGTCGACGCGGCGCGCGCAGGGGTTCGAATCGCGATCCGGCGCGGCGTCACCGCCGTCCACGACAAGGACGGGTGGCTCGGCGCCCTCGGGGTGTGGCAGCGGCTCCGCGACGACGGCGCACTGCTCCTGCGCGTCTGGCAGTCGGTCCCGGCCGAGCAGGTCGACGAGCTCGCCGAGCTCCACATCCGGAGCGGCTTCGGCGACGACCTCGTCCGCATCGGCTACCTGAAGGCCTTCATGGACGGCACGCTCGGGTCGCAGACGGCGCGCATGCTCGACGGCGGCGGTGTGCAGATCACGAGCCGCGAGCAACTGGCGGACTACATCCGCCGCGGTGCGGCGGCGGGCCTCCCCGTGGCGGTGCACGCCATCGGCGACCTCGCGAACCGCGAGGCGCTCGACGCCTTCGAGGAGACGCGCGCCGCCTGGCAGCCGTCCGGCCTGCGGCCGCGCATCGAGCACGCCCAGCTTCTGGCCTGGGAGGACGTCCCGCGCTTCGCCGCGCTCGGCGTCGCCGCCTCCGTGCAGTTCAGCCATGCCCCATCCGACAGTGCGATCGCAGACCGGGTCTGGGCCGGGAAGACCGACCGCGCCTACGCGTACCGCTCGCTGTGGGACTCCGGCGCGCTGCTCGCGAACGGCTCGGACGCGCCGATCGAGGAGCTGGCGCCCTGGGCCGGGATCGTTGCTGCCGTGACCCGTGCCTGGCACCCCGAGCAGCGCCTCACGCTGGACGAGGCACTGCTGGCGACGACCGTCAATCCCGCATGGCTCGCGCACGACGAGCACCGCCGCGGCAAGCTGCTGCCCGGGTACCTGGCCGACCTCGTCGTGCTCGACCGCGACCCCTACGAGCTGGAGCCGGAGGAGCTGCCGGGCGTCGAGATCGTGGCGACGATGCTCGGCGGCCGCTGGGTGCACAACCCGCCGCCCTGGGAGTAGCAAAACGGAGTTGCATCACGCGGCACGATCGGAGACGATCGGCCGCGTCTATCCACCCATTGCAGGAGGGCATCCATGGAAGCTGGGGCGGTCTCCCGATCTTTCGACCGGCTGCGGGTCCACTCGATCGGGCTCCCGCAGGTGCTGTTCCAGTCGATCACGCACATGGCACCGGCGGCTGCGGTCGCCTACTCGATCTACATCTCGGTGCCCTTCTCGCAGCAGGCGCTCGCGCTCTCGGTTCTGCTCGCGCTGGTCGCCTGCCTCTGTGCAGCCACCGCGATCGGGCAGCTCGCGAAGCTCGAGCCCTCCGCCGGCGGGCTGTACACCTACGCCGCGCGCTCCCTCGGGCCGTGGGCCGGCTTCAACGTGGCGTGGCTCTTCATCCTCTTCGAGCCGCTCGTCGCCCCGTTCCTCTACCTCGAGTTCGGCTGGGCGATGCGTGAGGTGATGTCGAGCGAGGCCGGCTGGCACTGGTCGGGACAGTGGGTGCTCTGGGTCTTCGTCATGGCCGCGATCGTCTTCCTGCTCACCTACCGCGACATCCGCATCTCGACGACCGCGGGCGTCATCCTCGGCGCGTTCGAGATCGGCATCTTCGGCGCGCTCGCGATCTGGATGCTGCTCTCGAACGCGGGCGACCTGAATCTCCAGCCCTTCAATCCGACTCACGCCCAGGGCGACTGGAGCGGCGTGTTCCGCGGCATGGTGTTCGCCATCCTCGCTTTCATCGGTTTCGAAGCGGCGGCGCCCCTGGGCGAAGAGGCGAAGCATCCGCGCTACACGATTCCGCGGGCGGTCGTCGGCTCGGCGCTCGCAATCGGGATCTTCTACATCCTCTGCGCGTACGCCTGGGTCTTCGGCGCCGGCTTCAACACCTTCGTCGACCAGGCGACGGGCGCCGACCCGTGGCGCGCGCTCGGCAAGACGTTCTGGGCCGGCGGCTGGGTGCTGGTCTTCCTCGCGATCTGCAACTCGATCGCCGCGAACTCGAACGCCGCGGTGAACGCCGCGACGCGGGTCTTCTACGCCCTGGCGCGCAACGGCCTGGCGCCGCGCCCGCTCGGCCGCACGCACCCGGAATACAAGACGCCGCACGTCGCGATCATCTGGATGACGATCTTCGCGGTCGTCCTCTCGCTCCTGCTCGGGTGGAAGTGGGGACCCCTCGTCGGCTTCGCCTTCATCGCGACGCTGGCGGTGATCGTCGTCGTCATCGTCTACATCCTCATCTGCATCGGCTGCATCTGGTACTACTGGACGAAGCGGCGCGAGGCGTTCAATCCGTTCCTGCACGGCATCGTGCCCGCGGCAGGAGCGATCCTGTTCTTCTTCCCGCTCTACTACGAGTACGTGAAGTTCCCGCCGACGTATCCGATCAAGTACGCGAACTGGATCGCACTGGGCTGGATCGCCGCGGGGATCGTGCTCACGATCTACCTCTACGCTCGCTACCCGGAGCGGCTGCGAGACATGGACCGGGTCTACGTCGAGGACGAGACGGTCGCGCCGGAGGCGCCGCCCGCAACGATGCCTGCGTAGTGGCGACGGCGGTCGGACACCGGATCGGCCGGGACGAGATCGTCTGGGCCTTCGGCCCGGACCTCGAGCCGGTGCTCGAGATCGAGCCCGGTGAGACGGTCACGTTCGAGACGAACGACTGTTTCACCGGGCAGATCACGAGCGAGGACGACCTCGTCACCGAGATCGACTTCGGCCAGGTCAACAGCGCGACCGGGCCGGTGGCGGTCAAGGGTGCCGAGCCGGGCGACTCACTCATCGTCGAGCTGCTCGAGGTCAAGCCGGCCGAGACGGGGTTCGCCACGCTCATCCCCGGCTTCGGCCAGCTGATCGAACACGTCCAGGCTCCGCTGACACGGCTCTTCAAGGTCGAGGACGGCGTGATCGAGATGAACGAGCGGGTTCGCTTCCCGGCGCGCCCGATGGTGGGCGTCGTCGGCGTGGCGACCGACGGCGAGACGCTCACGAACGGGCTCGCGGGCCGCCACGGGGGCAACCTCGACAACCACCTCCACGGTCCTGGGGCGCGGATCTACTTCCCGGTCCGGCAGCCCGGTGGCATGTTCGCGGTCGGTGACATGCACGCGTCGATGGGCGACGGCGAGATCTGCTTCACGGGAGTGGAGATCGCTGGCGAGGTCACGGCGCGATTCGATCTGCTCAAAGGCAAGCAGGCGACCTGGCCCGTGACGGAGCTCGCGGACCGCTGGGTTGCCCACGCAACCGCCGAGGTTTTCGACGACGCGCTCAAGCTGTGCTCGGAGGAGGCCGCACGGCTCCTCGTCGACGAGTGGGGCTTCTCGATCGAAGACGCCTTCATCTTCCTCTCGGTGGCCTGCGACGCGGGCATCGCGCAGGCGTGCAAGCCCGCCCCGGGCTTCGGCACGATCGCGCGGTTCGCAATCCCGAAGATCGAGGCGACGCCGCAGCCGTTTCGGAGCTAGGGGTCCACGGGGCGGCCGGCGCGACCCGGCGGCACGGCCCGTCTATCGCCAAGCCCTCCTAGCGAGGCTCGCGCCGCAGCGCATACCGCAGGCCCAGCACGAAGAGAAGCCCGACGAGGACGTTGACCAGGGTCATGCCCCCGCCGAGGGCGATGTCGGTGGTGGTCGAGGCGATCATGGGCCTGAGCCTGGCCGGACGGAGGGAGCCGGACATCCGCGCACACGCGTAGCGGCGTGCGGAAAACCCGTAGACGCGCCGAGTAGAATCAGAGGCATGGCGATGCGCACGATGAACCCGGTTCACGAGTCCACCTCGTGCGCCGTTGCCGCGTGCGCCGAGATCATCGGCGCCAAGTGGACGGCGCTGCTGGTCCACGACCTCTCCGAGGGCCCCCGGCGCTTCTCGGAGCTCGAGCACTCGTGCGCCGGCATCAGCCCGAGAACGCTGTCGGAGCGTCTACGAGCGCTCGAGGACGAGGGAATCGTCGAGCGCCGAAGCTACGCGGAATCGCCGCCGCGGGTCGAGTACAAGCTGACGGGCAAGGGCCTCGCCCTGCTGCCGATCATCGCCGAGATGCGGCGGTTCGGCCACGAGCACCTGACCGCGTAGCCCACTCGGGCTCGGCCCAGAGCTTCACGAGCTCCACGATCGTCGCCGCCGACGCGGCCATGTCCTGAACGGAGGCCCACTCGAGTACCGAGTGGAACTGATGCGCGCCCGTGTAGATGTTCGGGGTCAAGAGACCGCGCGCGCTCAGCATTGCGCCGTCGGTGCCCCCGCGAATGGGCTCGCGCCACGGCTCGAGGCCGGATCGCCGGGCGGCCTCGTCGGCGGCGTCGGTCACGGCGGGGTCGGCATCGAGGAACTCCTTCATGTTGCGGTAGCTCTGCTCCACGGTCACCGTGACGGTGGCCCGCGGCTCCTCCGCCGCCAGCTGCTCGGCGAGGTCGCGGAGCAACTGCTCGTGCTGCTCCAGCTTGTCGGCGTCGAAGTCGCGCGCGATGAACCGCAGCTCCGCCTCGGCGGTCGTCCCGGTGATCCTGGTCGGGTGCACGAAGCCCTCGCGTCCCTCGGTCGTCTCCGGAGAGCGCCCGTCGCGCGGCAGACGCTCGACGATCCGCGCTGCGAGCTTGATCGCGTTGACCATCTTGTCCTTCGACGTGCCCGGATGGACGCTGTGTCCCTCGATCCGGATGCGCACCTCCGAGGCCGAGAACGTCTCGTCGTCGATGCGGCCGATCTCCGAGCCGTCGAGCGTGTACGCGAAGTCGGCGCCGAAGCGGTCGATGTCGAAGTGGTCGACGCCGCGGCCGACCTCTTCGTCCACGGTGAACCCGACGCGGATCGGTGCATGGTCGATCTCCGGGTGGGCTGCGAGATAGGCCACCGCGCTCATGATCTCCGCAACACCCGCCTTGTCGTCGGCCCCGAGCAGCGTCGTGCCGTCGGTGGTGACGATGTCGTGGCCGGCGCGGTCGGCCAGGATCGGGTTTTCGCTCGCGCGCAGGACCTTCCTCTTGTCGCCGGAGAGCACGATGTCGCCGCCGTCGTAGTTGCGGTGGACCTGCGGCTTCACGCCGGCGCCCGACTCGTCCGAGCTCGTGTCCATGTGGGCGATCAAGCCGACCGTCGGCCCCCCGGAGCCCGGCAGCGTCGCGAACACGTATCCGTGCTCCGTCAGCTCGACGTCCTCGAGCCTTGCCTCGCGCAACTCCTCGGCCAGCATGCGGCCGAGGTCGAGCTGCTTCTCGGTGCTCGGGTACGTCTCGGAGTCGTCGTCGGACTGCGTGTCGACCTGCACGTAGCGGAGGAAGCGCTCGAGCACGTCGTCGGCGAGCTCGCCCGCGAGCGGCGTCGGATACCGCGGATCAGCCAAGCGCAGCGAGGCTCCGGTAGAGCTCGGAGGCGGCGGCGACCGCACGGTCGATGTCTTCGACCCGCAGCCGCTCGTTCGGCGAGTGCACATTGCTCTCGCGCAGCGCGAAACCGGTGCCGATCGTGGGTATCCCCTTCGCGGCGAGAGCTGGATAGATGGGCAGCGTGCCGCCGACGCGCACGAGGATCGGGCGCACGCCGAGGGCCTTCTCGAACGCCTCCATGCCGAGCTGGATCGCAGGGGAGTCCGGCGAGAAGACGCCGGGCGGAGCCGAGTTCTCGCGGATCAGATCGACCCCGGCGCCTTCCGGAATCGCCTGGCGGATCAGCTTCTCCGCAGCTGCGGCGATCGCGTCGGGGTCCTGTCCCGGCGCCAGCCGAATCGTGAAGCGCGCCTCCGCCTCGACGACGAGCGTCGTGTTGACGAACTCGGGCTTGCCACCGCGAATCCCGTTCACGTCGAGCGAGGGTTCCGCCCACGTCCGGTCGTAGAAGTCCTCCTGTGCTCTCGAGTCGAGTGGCGTCGCGCCGGCATCGTCGAGGATCTCCCAGCCTTTCGGCAGGCTCTTCAAGCTGTCCACCTCGACCTGCGACAGCGGCTCACGGCCGACGCGCAGCTGGTCCGGGAGCAGCCCCTCGCGCGCGATCACGGCGGAGAGGCCCTGCATCAATGCATGGATCGCGTTGAGGGCGGCACCGCCGTAGTACCCGGAGTGCATGTCGCGCTCGCCCGTGCGTACCTTGAGGTGGAAGCCGACGAGACCGCGCGTCGCGAGGCCGAACTCCGGCCGCTCGGGACGTGTCATGCCCCCGTCGAAGATGATGCATGCGTCGGCGCCGCGCTCGTCCGACTCGAGGAACTCGACCACCGAGTGCCCGCCGATCTCCTCCTCTCCGTCGGAGACGACTCTGATGTTCACGGGCAGCGCGTTCTGCTCGCGCAAGAGCTGCGCCGCCTTGAGCAGCGTGTACAGCTGGCCCTTGTCGTCGGCGATGCCGCGCGCGTAGTACCAGCCGTCGCGCTCGTCCAGCTCGAAGGGAGGCGACTCCCAGAGGTCGAGCGGCGCCGGCGGCTGCACGTCGAAGTGGCCGTAGATCATCACCGTCGGCGCATTCGAGCCGTCGGCGTTCGCCGGAATGTCGCCGATGACGAGGTCTCTGCCTCCCATCGGCACCAGCTCCGCCTCGCCGCCGGCGCGCTTGACGAAGTCGCGCACCCACTCGGCCGCCTGTCTCAGGTCGTCCTGGTGCGCCGGGTCGGCGCTCACGCTCGGAATCGCGATGAATTCCCGCAGCTCTGCGAGCCAGGCGTCGTTCACAGGGCGATTGGAGGGTCGGACACCGAATCGGCCGTGCCGGCAAAGCCGCCACCGCCTCGGATGGTCGGCGTCGCAAGCGACGCTTCAGCAAGCCGGCTGTGCTCCACGGCCGGCGAGTCTACGTGGACCGCGTAGGGCTAAGCGACGTCTCGGAGCTTGACCGCGTCGGCGAGCGCCCGGAGCTTCTTCAGGCTCTGGTTCTCGATCTGCCGAATCCGCTCGCGCGTGACGTTGAACGTGCGGCCGACCTCGTCGAGCGTCCGCGGGTGCTGGCCGTCGAGGCCGTAGCGCAGCTCGAGCACCTGGCGCTCCCGGCTCGAGAGCGTGCCGAGGATCTTGCGCAGGGTCTCCTTGCGCATCGTGATCTCGGCCTCCTCGTCCGGCAGCGGCAGGTTCTCGTCGGTGATGAAGTGGCCGAACTCCGACTCGTCCTCGTCGCCGACCGGCTTCTCGAGCGACACGGGCGTCTGCGCGCTCCGCCTGATGTGCTCGACCTCGTCGGCGGAGAGATCGAGGTCAAAACCGATCTCGAGGGTCGTCGGCTCGCGGCCGAGCTCGGCCCGCAGCTTCCGCTCAGAGCGAACGATCTTGTTGAGCTTCTCGACGACGTGCACGGGCATGCGGATCGTCCGTGCCTTGTCGGCGAGCGCGCGTGCCACCGCCTGCCGGATCCACCACGTCGCGTACGTCGAGAACTTGAACCCCTTGCGGTAGTCGAACTTCTCCACCGCGCGGATCAGCCCGAGCGACCCCTCCTGGATCAGATCGAGGAACGAGAGCCCGCGGCCCAGGTACCCCTTCGCGATCGACACGACGAGACGCAGGTTCGCCTCGATCATGTGCTGCTTCGCGGCCATGTCGCCCCGCTCGATCCGCTTCGCGAGCGAGACCTCCTGGTCGGCCGTCAGGAGCGGCACCTTGCCGATCTCCCGCAGGTAGAGCCGCAGCGAGTCGAGCGACGGCTCGACGGTCAGGTCGAGCTTCGGCGCCGTCGTCTCCTCGGGGGGGACGATCGGCTGCTCGTGCGGCAGTGTCTTGTGCTGCTCTCCTTCGACCAGCTCGATCGAGTGGTCGATGAGGTACGTCGTGAACTCCTCGAGCTGCTCTTTCGTGAGATCGACGTCCTCGAGGGACTTCGTGATCTCGTCGTACGTCAGGAAGCCCTTCTCCTGTCCCTGCTCGACGAGCCGGTGCAGCTCGTCCACGTCCGGAAGGGCGATATCGACGGAGAGCATGGACCTCGCTTTCAGCCGG
>DASTZS010000018.1:0-2766 GCA_035764165.1 Gaiellaceae bacterium
CGAGACCGCCTGCATCACCTGGTCGAAGTACCCGGCGCCGACCTCGCGCTGGTGGCGGGTAGCGGTGTAGCCGTCGTCCTCGAGCGAGAACTCGCGCTCCTGGAGGGAGACGTAGGCGGTCATCGCGTCGTCGCGGTAGCCCCGCGCCAGCTCGAACATCGAGAGGTTGAGCGCGTGGAAGCCGGCCAGCGTGATGAACTGGAATCGGTAGCCCATCCGCGCGAGATCGCGCTGGAAGCCGGCGATCTGCGTGTCGGAAAGGTGCTTGCGCCAGTTGAACGACGGCGAGCAGTTGTAGGCGAGCAGCTTGCCCGGGAACTGGTCCTGGATCGCCGCAGCGAATTCCTCGGCCTCGTCCATGTCCGGCTTCGACGTCTCGCACCAGACGAGGTCGGCGAACGGCGCGTAGGCTAGCCCGCGGGCGATCGCGGCCTCGATCCCGTCCCTGACGCGGAAGAACCCCTCGGGTGTGCGCTCGCCGGTGCAGAACTCGCGGTCGATGTCGTCGACGTCGCTCGTGAGCAGCGAGGCGGAGAGCGCGTCGGTGCGGGCGACGATCAGGCTCGGGACGTCGAGCACGTCCGCGGCGAGCCGCGCCGCGACGAGCGTGCGGAGGAACTGGCTCGTCGGCACGAGCACCTTGCCGCCGAGGTGGCCGCATTTCTTCTCGGAGGACAGCTGATCCTCGAAATGGACGGCCGCGGCGCCGGCCTCGATGTAGGCCTTCATGATCTCGAACGCGTTGAGCGGGCCGCCGAAGCCCGCCTCCGCGTCGGCGACGATCGGTGCGAGCCAGTACGTCTCGCCGTCACCCTCGGCGTGCGCGATCTGATCCGCGCGCATGAGTGCGTTGTTGATCCGCCGGGCAAGCGCCGGACCCGAGTTCGCGGGGTAGAGGCTCTGGTCGGGGTACGTGCCTCCAACGAGATTCGCGTCTGCGGCGACCTGCCAGCCCGAGAGGTAGATCGCATCGAGCCCCGCCTTGACCATCTGCACGGCCTGGCCGCCGGAGATCGCGCCCAGCGCGGCAACCCACTCTCGGTCGGCAAGCAGCGTGCGGAGGCGCTCGGCCCCGAGCCGCGCGAGCGTGTGCTCGACACGCACCGAGCCGCGCAGGCGCTCGACGTCCTCGGTGGTGTACGGCCGGGTCACGATCTCGGTCATGTCAATCCCTTTCGGATCCAATTTGCAGTACTTGGGATCCTAAACACACGTATCGGACGCCGCAAGGGTCGGATACCGCCTATTTCGGATCCAAGACATGACAGAGGGGATGCAGTCGTACACTTGCCGGTATGACGACGCTCTCGACCAAGGCCGACGACATCGCCCGCGTGCTCGAGGACGAGATCGTCGGCGGGGCGATCCCGCCCGGCACCGTGCTGCGCCAGGAGAACCTCTCGGAGCGGTTCGAGGTCAGCCGGACACCCGTGCGCGAGGCGCTCCGCCGCCTTGCAGCGCTCGGGCTCGTGTCTTTCGAGCCCAACCGGGGCGTCCGCGTGCGCTCGATCTCGGCGAGCGAGCTGCGCGAGGCATTCCTCGTCCGCGCCGAGCTGGAGGCGCTGGCGACCGAGGTCGCGACGCCAAAGATGAGACCGGACGACCTTGCGGAGATGGACACGATCGAGCGCCGCTTCGGCGAGCTCACCCTCGAGCTCCGCGAGCAGGCGCGCAGCGGCGCGCCGCGCGATGCAACGCTCTTCGTCGAGTGGATGCAGGCCAACTACGCCTTCCACGACGTGATCTACCGCGTCGCCGAGCTCCCGCTCGTGGAGCGGATCGCCAAGGGTGCGCGGCGGACGTTCATCGGCGACCGCGTCTGGCAGGCGCGCGCCGAGCTCGACGAGCTCTACGCGAAGAACGATCTCCAGCACCGCGCGATCCGCGAGGCGATCGGCGTCGGCAGCGGCCAGGCCGCACGCGTGCTAGCACGTGAGCACGTCCTCTCGTCCAACCGCCTGATCGAAGTGGTGCTCGAGACCCTCGGCGCCGGCGGCCGCGAGCCCGGCTGGGGTTAGGCGGTCGTTGCTCGGTGGGGGCTCCGGTATTTGACCGAGCCCATCCGCGAACGGTGGCGGGAACGCTCGGCGTCGCGGCCGGAAGGCGGCTTTGCCGCCCGGGAGGCCAACAGTGGTCGGCCTTGTTCGAGACGCGGAGGAGGGGGCGCGCGGGGGAACCAGGGGTTCCCCCGCGTTGCTAGCGGAGCGCCGCGCAGAGGCGGTTCCAGCCGTCTTCGGAGAAGCTGTCGAAGCGTCCGCCCTGGCGGATCAGCGTCGGGAACACCGTCTCGAAGTCGACGTCGGTCCAGTCCTCCACGCGAATCCCGCCGTTGTGGAAGATGTTTCCTTCGCCGGACAGCGTGACACGCGTCGTCCCGATGATCGCGCGTTCGCCGCTCGCGTAGTCCCAGTCGATTTGAATCACGCGGAGGTACGGCGCGGACTTGCTCGGATCGGTGGAGTTCCAGACCGTGCCGGTGATCCGGACTTGCCGATGTTCCGCCACCGGCTCTCCCGTCTCGTCGACGGTGAAGTGCGCCAGCCTGTACAGCGTTCCGCTCAGCATCAGCTCGTAGTCGCCGCAGTCGCTCTGCGGGATCGCCTCGAGCTCGAGCGGCGGTACGTCGACGATCAACGGCTGGGCGGCCGCCGCAGTCGAAGCGGCGGCCAGCGCGCCGACCAGTGACGTCGCGACGAGCGCCGCGACGGTGGCGATGAGCTTCATGATCCCTCCTCCTGTCCTGATGAACGACCAGGGGAAGGCGTT
>DASTZS010000019.1:0-137119 GCA_035764165.1 Gaiellaceae bacterium
GTCTCGCAGATCGTTTCACGGCGCCTGCCGCGCGAGCAGGCCGCCGTCGCCTAGGGACATGTCCTAGGGACAGTCCCTCGGACATGTCCCGCTAGCGTTCCCCGCTATGCCACGTTCATGGAGCGAGCTCCTCGGCGAGGAGGGGGCGCAGCCGGAGCCGGAGGGGCAGCGGGCCGGCCTCTTCTCGCGGTTGCGCGACTCGCTCTCGAAGAGCCGGCAGGCGCTCACGGCGGAGCTCGCGTCCGCCGCGTTCGACCCAGGCGACGCGGAGGCGTGGGAGCGGCTCGAAGAGGCCTTGATCCGTGCCGACGTCGGCGTGCCCGCGACAGCCGAGCTCGTGCGCCGGCTCGAGGCGCGGCCTGGGCTGGCGGATCTGGGCGCTGCGCTCGCAGAGGAGATCGCCGCACTCCTGGGGGAGCCCGCGACACTCGAGGTTCGGGCGGATCCGAGCGTCCTGCTCGTCGTCGGCGTCAACGGCACCGGCAAGACGACGACGATCGGCAAGCTCGCAGAGCGGCTGCGCCAGCACGGGCATACCGTTGTGCTCGGCGCTGCGGACACGTTCCGCGCGGCGGCAGAGGAACAGCTGGAGATCTGGGCCGATCGCGCCGGCGCCGAGTTCGTCGGCGCCGAGCGCGGGGCGGACCCGGCCTCGGTCGCCTACGACGCGATCGACACCGCGACCCGCAACGGCCATGACGTCGTGATCGTGGACACCGCGGGCCGGTTGCATACGCAGGCGAACCTGATGCAGGAGCTGGCGAAGGTGCGTCGCGTGATCGAAGGGAAGCTCGAGGGCGCGCCGCACGAGACACTGCTCGTCGTCGACGCGACGACCGGACAGAACGGGCTGCAGCAGGCGCGCCTGTTCGGGGAGGCGGTCGGTGTCACGGGTGTCGCCCTCACGAAGCTCGACGGCAGTGCGAAGGGCGGCATCGCCGTCGCGATCGCCCACGAGCTCAACTTGCCGGTCAAGCTGATCGGCGTCGGCGAGAAGCTCGAGGACCTCAGGCCGTTCGATCCCGACGACTTCGCTCGGGCTCTCGTCGGGACTCCCTAGAGCGTTGGACCCGGACGACTTCGCCCGGGCCCTCGTCTCCGGCTGAGCGTTACTCGACCACGAAGGCGATGTTCACCGTCGTGCGGTACTCCTTGATGCCGCCCGGATTCGGGTCGACGGTTGCGCTCATCGTGATGACGTCGACGCCCGTGATGTTCCGGATCGACTGCTGCGCCTTGCGCACCGCTGCGTCGGCCGCCTTCGCAAAGCTCTCCGGCGACGTCCCGATGATGGTGATCACCTTGACGACGTTCGCGACGTCCGTGTCGCTGCCGATGTCCTGACCGTCAGCCATGCCGCCCTCCCTCGTCGATGGAGGCCGGACCTTAACGCGGGCTGGCGTCCGGAAGGAGCCGTTCTGCGCGTGCCGCCGCGGCCGCGTTCCCCTTCTGTTCGAAGAGGCTCACCGCCGCCCGAACCGCCTTGGCCGCCTGGTCGGAGTCGCCGGCAATGCGCAGTACGTCTGCGAGCGCGAGCTGTGCGCGCCCCTGGAGGTTCAGCCCGTCCGTCTGCTCGACGAGCGAGACGGCCTTGCGCACGATCTTCTCGGCTTCGCGGGCGTCGCCGGCCCGGGCGAGCAGCGGCGCCTTCACGAGGCGCCACGCCACCTGGGTCTCCAGCTCCGGGCTCCGGCTCAGCGCGACTGCGTCCTCGACGAGGCGCCGCGCCTCCTCGTCGCGCCCCTGTTCGGACAGCGCTTCCGCGAGTAGCAGGCCGTGGTAGCCCTGCATGCCCGTGATGCCGGCGAGCAGCGCGTGGCCCTCACGCAGCGTCTGCTCGGCTGCCGTCGCGTCGCCGGCGAGCAGCTCCACGAGCCCCGCGACCTGTGTCAGCCCCGCGAGGCCGAGCCGCAGGCCGAGGCTCTCGTAGATCAGCCGAGCCTGCAGGCAGAGCGCGCGCGCGTCGTCGAAGTCGCTTTGCATCGCCTTGAGCTCTGCAAGTGCGGCCGTCACGTTCGCCTGTAGAAGAGCGTTCGAGCTGGCCCGGTGCAGCATGGCGGTAGCCCGCTCGATTGCGTGCTCGACGGGAGCCGGGCCGTGCAGGAGTCCCATGCACAGGAGATCCGCGGAGCGCGACTCCTCCCTCGCGGCTGCTGCGAGACGCGCATGCTTGAGCGCCCGCTCGCACGCTTCGACCGAGTCGGCGAACGTGCCGCGCGCGCCGAGCGTCGCGGCGAGCTGGCGCCACGCCTGTGCGAGGCCGACATCGTCGCCCAGTTCCTCGAAGACGCGAATCGCCTCTTCGGCGATCGCCGCGGTTTCGTGCCAGCCGGCTTCGGGTTCCCGTGCGCCTCGCCACGACGACTGCTGCAACGCCCCATAGAGCTCGTAGCGGCGATCCCCTGCGGCCGCGGCGGCATCGACGAGCCCGTTCAGGAGCGACTCGGCGCGCGTCACCTCACCGAGAGACCAGAGCGCGCTGCTGAGCTGGCGCATCAACTCGAGTCGCGCTGGGTCCTCCTCCGTCGCCAGTGCAAGCGCTCGGTCGAGGAGGTTGACGGCGGCAGGCGTGTCGTCGCGAGCGAACGCGCGCCGTCCGGCCGCGCCGAGCAGGCTGCCGCCGAGGTCGGCGAGGGAGCGGGCCCGATCGTCAAGGGGGCCGAGCTGCTCCCGGTAGCGGAACGCCTGCTCGTAGTGGTAGCCGACGATCTCGTCGAGCTCGCCCGCACGACCGGCGTTCGTGCGAGCGGCCCAGCCGGCGAAGCGCTCGTGCAGCTCTGCGCGCAGCTCCTTCGGGGTGCCGGCGTACGCCGCGTCACGGATGAGCACGTGGCGGAACCGGTACGCGTCCTCGCGTCCCGGCTTCGCCGTCAGCAGGTCTTTCCGGGCGAGCCGCAGGAGGAGCGCGTCCACCTGCGCGCGGTCGACCTCGTCGGAGAGCTGCAGCACCGCGCTCCGGACGAACTCCTTGCCGGCGATGGCTGCGCGCTCGAGGATCGATCGCTCCTCCGGTGGCAGCCGGTCGAGCCGCGCGGCGAGCAGCGCGTGAATCGAGGGAGGAATCGAGTCGCCCGGCTCGCCCTCCGCGAGCATCGCGATCATCTGCTCGACGTAGAGCGGGTTGCCTTCCGCCGCTTCCTTGATCCGCTCTCGTGCCTGCGCCTCGAGCGGCCACTCCTGTGCGATCTCGTCGATGAGCGCGTCGGCTTCGGCGTCCGTGAGCGGCTGGAGCACGACCGCGGTCGAGTTCGTCGCCGTCAGCCAGCCCGGGCGGTCCTCGAGCAGCTCCGCGCGTGCGAGGCAGAGCAGCAGGATCGGCGCATCGTGCGTCCAGCCGGCGAGGTACTCGAGCAGGTCGAGCAAGGTCGGGGCCGCCCAGTGGATGTCCTCGACGAGCACGACGAGCGGTTGCTCGCGTGCGAGCTCCTCGAGCAGGCGCCGCACCGCCCAGAACGTCTCGCCGCCCGGCACGGACGTGCTCGTCGGTCCGACCGCGCCGAGCACTCGCTCCGCGACCAACGCGCCGTCGTCTGCAGCTGCGAGAACCGAACGCACACCGTCATCGCTCCCGAGAGCGCCGACGATCTGTACGAGCGGCCAGAACGTGATCCCGTCGCCGTAGGGGAGACACCTGCCGGTCAGCACTCTCGCCTGGTCGCCGACGCCTTGGCAGAACTCGGCGGAGAGCCTCGACTTCCCGATCCCCGCGGGACCGACCAGCGTGACGAGGCGACAGACGCGCTCGCCCACGGCGCTCGCGAACGCATCGTGCAGCACGCGGAGCTCTTCCGTGCGGCCGACGAGCGGCGCGTCCAGCCGCCGTGCGTATGCGGGCGCACCTTCGATGACGCCGAGCACATTCCACGCGACGACCGGTCCCGATTTGCCCTTGACCGTCAGCTCGTCGCGCGGCTCGAGCAGTGCCGCGTTCTCGACCAGCCGGCGCGTTCCGTCGCCGACGAGGATCTCTCCCGTGCGCGCCGCCTCTTCCAGTCGCTTCGCGACGTTCACGGGATCTCCCGTCACGAGCATCTGGCCACCGGCGCCGTCGCCGGCGACGACCTCGCCGGTGTTCACTCCGACGCGGATGCCGATGCGAATGCCGAGCTCGCTCTCGAGTTGGTCGTTGAGCTGGGCCAGGGCCGTTCGCAGCTCCGTCGCCGCCCGCACCGCGCGCAACGCGTCGTCCTCGTGTAGCTCGGGGATCCCAAACACCGCCATCACGGCGTCGCCGATGAACTTCTCCACCGTCCCGCCGTGGCGTTCGAGCACGTCGGACATCCCCTCGAACCACCGCGACATGACCTGACGGAGCGACTCGGCATCGAGCCGCTCCCCGAGCGGCGTCGAATCGGCCACGTCCGCGAACAGGACCGTGACCGTTCGGCGGCTTACGGCCATGGCCGGAGTGTAGGACTCTGCTTTTCCCGCGCCTAGGCCGAAGGCCGCGCGCAAGCGCGGAAACAAGCCAGTCTCGCCCGGTGAGGCGTCCTTCCGGGCGAGCTCGTCGAGCTCGGCGCCGAGGCGGCGCCCGGAATCTCAGAGCAGGGCGCGGGTTTGCTCGGCGTGCCAGTCCAGGCTGAGCGCGCTGAAGCGCTCGACCGCCCTCGCAAGCAATTCGGCGTCCTCGCGCACGACGCCGAGCGCGCGGAGAGCGAACGGCTCCATGTACATCCCGCGGCGCAGGAGGAGCGGGGCTTCACGCTCGAGCCTCGCGCGATCCCGCGCCGCAGCGAGTGCATCCATGCGCGTGGCGGCGATCGGAAGCGCGAACCACGTCTGGAGCTCGTATTCGTCGAACGGGGGCACGATTGCCAGCGCCTCCTCGACCTTGCCGCGAACGAGCGCCAGCTGCGCAAGTGGTGCGGCCACAACCGCCTCGTACCCCTCCGTCATCACCTCGTGCGCTCGACGCTCGTAGTGGTCGGCAGCGTCCGTGTCGCCGCGATGCGCGGCCGCGAGGGCCGTCAGCAGGAGCGCGCGGGCATTGCGGATGCACGGAGTGGAGACGTTGTCCTCGACGATCGCCTGGGTTCGCTCGCCGAGCGCGGCGATCTGATCCCAGGCGCCTGCGAGCTCCTCGACCTCCAGCACCACCGCGATTCCGTGGACCCGGTGGTGAGTCGACAGCGGCTCCACCAGCTCGTCGTGCACTTCGGCGAGCCGTCGTGCCTCGGCGAACCTGCCGACGACGCAATACGCCGGGATCGCGATCTCGTATACGTCCGCGATGTGATCGGGGTCGCTGAGCTCGCCGACGACCTCCAGCCGGCGCTCCGCGTGCCGCGCAGACTCGGCATATTTGCCGTCGGCGAACGCGGTGATCGCGCGTGCACCGAGGGCGTGCGACCGAAGCTCGCGGTTCCCCAGCCGCTCCGCCAGCGCACTCGCCTCGTCGGCGGCCGCTTGCACGTCTTTGCGGCTCCAGAAGCAGCGCGCGATCAGCGCCTTCGCACGCGCCTCGCTCTCGGGGGCAGCGAGAGCGAGGGCCTGCTCGATCCAGCCCGAGACGAGCTCTGGGTCGGGCCGCCTCCGCCACATCCCGGAGCGGATCGCGGTCTGCAGCGAGAGGTCGGCGTACGAGTTGGCGCACTTCTCGCGGTCGACGCAGACGGCCAGCGAGCGCTGCATCGCCGTCCAGAACTCCTCGCCCTCGAACTTCAAGGCATGCGCGAGGCCGATCTTGCGCCAGAGCTCCGACTCGCGGAGCGCGTCGGGCTCGAGATCGACCGCGCGCTGGAGGAGCGCCAGTGCGTCGTCGAGCTCGTAGCGGCTCACTGCCAGGTCGGCCGCGCGTTCGAGCCACGTGACCGCGTGTGCCCGAAACCGCTCGAGTTCCTCGGCCGCGTCCTGCCAGGCGAGATCGGCATCTTCGGGACGGACGGCCTCGGCGAAGTGGTGCGCGAGGAGCGGTGCGTGCTCGTCACGGCCTCCGCCGAGCCGGAGGATCCAGGCGGCGAAGCCCGCGTGCAGGCGTGCGCGCCGGGGCTTGGTCAGGCTTCCGTACGCGACCTCGCGCGTGAGCGCATGCTTGAAGACGTACTCGACCTCCCCCTCGAGCGAGGACGACGACCGCCGGCGAATCAGGTCTCGGCTCTCGAGCACCCTGAGGTCGGGTTCGAGCCCTGCCACGAGCTCGTAGATCGGGCCCGTCCAGAAGACCCGCCCGATCACTGCCGCCGCTTGGAGAGCGGCCTTCTCGGACTCTCCCAGCAAGTCGATCCGTGCAGCGAGCACGGCCTGAATCGAATCGGGGATCTCGAAGTCCGCGGGCAATTCGCCGGTGCGCCACCGCCCGTCTCGGCGCTCGAGCACGCCTGCGTCGATCAGGCTGCCGAGGACCTCCTCGACGAAGAACGGATTGCCCTCTGCGCGTTCAACGATGAGCTCGCGGACGGCGGCGGGCAGATCGAACTCGAGCAGCCCGTCGACGAGGGAGGCGGCGGCTTGGGAGGGGAGCGGCTCGAGCCAGACCGTCTCGGTGTCGATGCGGCTGTCCCACGCGGTTCGCCCGTCGAAGAAGTCGGGACGTGCGGTCGTGATCACCAGGAGCGGACCGCGGACCTCCTGGGCGAGTCGCTCGATGAGCTCGAGCAGCGGCGGCTCCGCCCAGTGCACGTCCTCGACGAGGACGACCACGGGCCGATCGCCCGCCAGCTCGGAAAGGAACGCGACCCACGCAGCCTGATGGCGGTCCCGCGCCGCCAACGGATGGAGATCGAGCGCGAGGTCGAGCCCGAGAGTGAGGCCGAGGATCTCGCGGTCACCCAGCCGGCGACGCACCTCCGCGGGCGAATCGCTTTCGAGGATGCCGAGGTGCTCCTTGAGGATCTCCGCCAGCGGCCAATAGGTGATCGCCTGGCCGTAGGCGAGGCAGCGCCCGGTCCGTCTCACCGGCTCGGGCTGTTCTTCCCCGAGCTGCTCCCAGAGCTCACGCACGAGTCGCGTCTTGCCGACGCCCGCATCTCCCAGCACGGTCACGAGCACCGGCGCTTGGAGCCGCACTGCGCGGTGGTACGCGGCCCGGAGGCGCTCGAGCTCGGCCTCCCTGCCGACGAAGACGCGGGCGAGGCCGCCGACGCCTCGCGTGCGCATGAGCGAGAGCGCCCGGACGACGCCCCTGCACCGGACGTCCAGAGACTTTCCTTTGGCCTCGACGCTGCGCGGCTCGCCGAACTCGAAGGCGCCGCGCGCGGCCGCGACCGTTCGTTCGCCGGCGAGGATCTCTCCCGGCTGTGCCGCCTGCTCGAGACGGGCGGCGACGTTGACGGCGTCGCCGCTCACGAAGGAGCTGGCTTCGCGGGGCGCACCCACGACGACCTCGCCCGTATTGACGCCGATGCGGAGCGCGAGCCCGCTCTCGACCTTGCGCTGCATCGAGAGTGCTGCATGCAGCGCCCGCTCGGCGTGGTCCTCGAGCGCCTCCGGTGCTCCGAAGGCGGCCATGACTGCGTCGCCGGCGAACTTCTCGACGGTCCCGCCTGCGGCTTCGATCTCGCCCTTCATGGCGTCGTAGAAGCGTGCGAGGCGCGCGCGTGTCCGTTCCGGATCTTGATCGTCCGCCAGCGCCGTCGAGTCGGCAAGGTCGGCGAAGAGAACGGTGACGAGCTTCCGTTCCGACTGCTCGGACATCGCTCAAGTCTGGCTGAGAAAGTCGCGTAAGTACACTTCCCGGCCGTGTTCGACACGCTTTCAGATCGCCTGCAGGGCGCCCTCGGCGACCTGCGAGGGCGCGGATCGCTCGACGAGGAGGCGATCTCGCGTGCGATGCGCGAGATCCGGCTGGCGCTGCTCGAGGCGGACGTCAACTTCGGGGTCGTCAAGCAGTTCGTCGCCCAGGTACGGGAACGTGCGCTCGGCCAGGAGGTGCTGAAGAGCCTGACGCCGGGCCAGCAGGTCGTGAAGGCCGTCCACGAAGAGCTGACCACGCTGATGGGAGCCGGCAGCTCGAAGCTCGCGTTCACGGGCCGTCCTCCGACTGTGATCCTCCTCGCCGGGCTGCAGGGCTCGGGCAAGACGACCGCCGCAGCGAAGCTCGCGCTCCTGCTGCGCAAGGAGGGGAGGAAGCCCGGGCTCGTCGCGGCCGACCTGCAGCGTCCGGCCGCGATCGACCAGCTCGAGCAGCTGGGACGCCAGATCCACGTCCCGGTGTACCGCGAGGACACGTCCGATCCGGTGCGAGTGGTCCGCCACGGGATCGACGAGCTCGCGGCCGAAGCCGACACGATCATCCTCGACACCGCCGGCCGGCTCCACGTCGACGAGGAGCTGATGCAGGAGCTCGAGCACGTGCGCCGCGAGGCGAAGCCCGCCAACGTGCTGCTCGTCCTCGACGCGATGACGGGCCAGGAGGCGGTCAACGTCGCACTCGCCTTCCAGGAGCGCATCGCGTTCGACGGCGTCGTGATGACGAAGCTCGACGGTGACGCGCGCGGTGGGGCGGCGCTGTCCGTGAAGGCCGTCACCGGCAGGCCGATCAAGCTCATCTCAGTCGGCGAGAAGCTCGACCAGCTCGAGTACTTCCATCCCGACCGGATGGCCTCGCGCATCCTCGGCATGGGTGACGTGCTGACGCTGATCGAGCGTGCGGAGCAGGCGGTCGAGGAGGACGAGCAGAAAGACCTCGAGGCCCGGATGCTGAAGGGCCAGTTCACGTTCGACGACTTCCTGAAGAGCTACAAGATGATCCGGCGCATGGGCCCGATCCAGGGCGTGCTGAAGATGATCCCCGGCCTCGGCAAGCAGCTCGAAGGCATCGACCAGGTCGACGAGAAGCAGCTGGGTCGGGTCGAGGCGATCATCCTCTCGATGACCCCGCAGGAACGGGCCGCGCCGCGCGTCCTCGACGGCTCGCGACGGAAGCGCATCGCGGGCGGCTCGGGCACGTCGGTCGAGGAGGTCAACAGGCTCGTCGAGGCGCGCAAGCAGATGGAGAAGCTGATGAAGGGGATGAGCAAGGGCAAGATGCCCGATCTGGGCGCCCTCGCCGGCGGTGCGCAGGCACCTGCGCCGCAGCCCGGAGAGCGAAAAGCGACAAAATCCAACAAACGCAAGAAACGACAGAAATCCAGGAGGTAATCGTTTGGCCGTTCGAATGAGGTTGACGCGTGTCGGGTCGAAGAAGAACCCGGTGTACCGCGTCGTCGTGGCCGACTCGCGCTCGCCGCGCGACGGCAAGTTCATCGAGATCGTGGGGCGCTACAACCCCCAGCACGATCCGTCCTTGATCGAGTTCGACGAGGACAAGGTCAAGGATTGGCTCGGCAAGGGTGCGCTGCCGTCCGAAGCCGTCCAGAAGCTGCTGAAGATCAAGAATCTCAGCAAGTAGCTGTGGCTGAACTACTGGAGTATCTGGCGAAGCAGCTCGTCGACGAGCCTGACGCAGTGCGCGTCGAGCGCGTCGACGAGGACGATGCCGTGGTGCTCCGGCTCCACGTCGCGCAGGAGGATCTCGGCAAGGTGATCGGCAGGCAGGGCCGCATCGCCCGGGCCCTCCGCACGATCGTCCGTGCGGGCAGCATGCGCGAACGTCGGCGCGTGCAGCTCGAGATCGTGGATTGAAGCGCGTCGTCGTCGGCCGCGTCGGCAAGTCGCACGGACTCGATGGGTCGTTCGTCGTCGAGGATGCGAGCGACGCGCCCGAGCGCTTCGAGGTCGGTGCGGAGCTCGTGGTCGAGGGCGAGCCGGCCAAGGTGCTCGGCAGACGGCAGGCGCGTGGCCGGCCCGTCATCCGTCTCGATCGCCGCGTTCCCCGTGGTGCCGCGCTCGAGGTCCCGAGGGAGGAGCTCGCTCCGCCGGCCGACGACGAGTACTACGTCTTCCAGCTCGTCGGGCTGCGCGTCGAGGAGGAGGGTGGGGAGCCGCTCGGCACGGTGACCGACGTCATCCCAGGGGTCGCGAACGACGTCCTCGAGCTCGACACCGGCCTGGCGCTGCCGATGGTCGAGGATTGCGTCCTCGAGGTCGACCTCGAAGACGGGAGGATCGTCGTCGCCAAAGGCTTCTCCGGCTAACCTGGGTCGCCCGTGCAGCTCGACGTCTTCACCCTTGTTCCGCATGCCTTCGCCTGGTTGACCGAGCAGAAACCGGTCGCCACCGTGCTCGGCACCGAGCTCGACCTCCGGCTCTTCTCCTACCGGGACAGCACGCCGCTGCGATCCGCCCAGGTCGACGACGAGCCCTACGGCGGCGGCGCCGGGATGGTCCTGCGCGTGGACGTCGTCGCCTCGGCGCTCGACGCCGTCTACGACGGCGTGCCCGACCACCGCGTCGTGGCGCTCACGCCGCAGGGACGGCAGCTGACGCAGGACGTCGTCGAAGAGCTCGCCGACGAGGAGAAGCTGACGCTGCTCTCTGCGCGCTACGAGGGGTTCGACGAGCGCGTCGTGCAGCACCTCGCCTCGGACGCCATCTCGATCGGCCCGTACGTGCTGTCCAACGGCGACCTGCCGGCGATGGTGCTCGTCGACGCGATCGCGCGGCGACTGCCCGGCGCGATCAAGGAGGAGTCGGGCGCGCTCGAGAGCTTCTCGCGCGAGCTCGAGGGCGGCCTCGAATATCCGCAGTACACGCGACCGCCGGAGTTCCGCGGCTGGCATGTTCCAGAAGTGCTCCTGTCGGGCGACCACGGAAGGATCGAGGAATGGCGCCGCGAACAGAGCCGCCGACGGACCGTTCCGTGACCGACCACTACGGGACGCTCGGGGTCAGCCCCGATGCGTCTGCTCAGGAGATCGAGGCCGCGTACCGCCGGTCGGCTCTCGAGGCCGGCTACGGCGACGGCGCGTGGCGCGACCTCTGGCAGGCGTACGAGGTCCTGAAGGATCCCGAGACGCGCGCGCGCTACGACGCGGAGCGCGACGGGTCCGGGCCTGCGAAGGGGCCCGCGAAGAAGTCGCACAATCCGGTCGACCGGCTCTTCCCGAACCTGCCGCACGGGTGGCGGGTAGCGATCGACTGGGTCGTCACGATCGCTGGTGCCGTCGCAATCGTGCTCGCGATCAAGGCGTGGATCGTGAACCCGTACCGGATTCCCTCCTCGTCGATGGAGCCGACGCTGCACTGCGCGCGGCCGGCACAGGGATGCGAGGCGGGAACGTCGGACCGCGTGCTCGCGAACCGCTTCATCTACCGCCTGCGCGATCCCAGGCGCGGCGAGATCGTCGTCTTCAAGACCCCGAAGCTGGCACTGCAGGAATGCGGCTCCGAGGGGACGTTCGTCAAGCGGCTGATCGGCCTGCCGGGTGACGTCTGGGCCGAGCGCGACGGCTTCGTCTTCATCAACGGCAAGCGGCTCAACGAGCCGTACCTGAAGTTCAGGCGCCGCGACACCCAGACGCTGAGCCTGCGGGACATCCCGCCGAGGAACACCTACACGCGGATCCCGCAGGGCTACTACCTGATGATGGGCGACAACCGGGCCGCCTCCTGCGACTCGCGCCGGTGGGGGCTCGTGCCGCGGAAGAACCTGATCGGCAAGGTGTTCGCCACCTACTGGCCGCCCGGCCGGATCTCCTTCCACTGAGCGCCAGTTTCGCTAGCATTCCGCCCCGGCCCGCCGGGCCTTTCCTCCTATGAGCAAGGTGATCGAGAAACTCGAGCGCGCCCAGGTGCGCCAGGACCTGCCGCAGTTCAAGGCGGGCGACACGGTCCGCGTCCACTTCAAGGTGATCGAGGGGCAGCGCCACCGCATCCAGGTCTTCGAGGGAGTTGTGATCAAGCGCCAGGGAGGCGGGGCACGGGAAACCTTCACCGTCCGCAAGCAGTCCTTCGGGGTGGGCGTGGAGCGCACGTTCCCCCTGCACTCGCCGAAGATCGAGCGGATCGAGGTCGCCGCGGTCGGCGACGTCAACCGCGCCAAGCTCTACTACCTGCGCGGGAAGGTCGGCAAGAAGGCTCGCGTCCGCGAGCTGCGACAGGACGGTGGGCGCGGCCGCACGGCCCGCGGCGCCGAGCCCGAGGCTCGGGCCGAGGAAGTCGCTGAGAGCGGCGATTCCGCCGAGGCTCCCGCAGAGCCCGCCGAATAGCCGGGTATCCTCGGCGGCCGTGGCGGCCCGCACCGGCCAGAAGCTCCTCAAGTTCGACCGCAAGCTCGGCGCGAGGCTCGTCGCGGGCACCGACGAGGCCGGCCGTGGCTGCCTCGCCGGACCGCTCGTCGTCGCCGGCGTCCTGCTCGACTACGGCTGCCTACGCGACCACAAGGTTCGGCCGCTCGGGTTCCTGAACGACTCGAAGCAGTGCACGCCCGAGCGGCGGGAGGAGCTCTACCACGCCGTGCTGGCGTGCGCCGAGCAGGTGGTGGTGCGCGTCATCCCGCACGGTGCGATCGACCGGAACGGGCTCCACCGCTCCAACCTCGCGGCGATGCGGGAGATCCTGCACGCGCTCTCGCCGCCTGCCGAGGCGTGCCTCGTGGACGGCTTCCGGCTCGGCCCGACCGCGCCAGCTCACCGCGCCGTCGTCGACGGCGACGAGAAGAGCGCTGCGATCGCCGCGGCGTCCATCGTCGCGAAGGTGACACGCGACCGGCTGATGCGCAGGATGGACGCACTGTTTCCGCAGTACGGCTTCTCGTCGCACGTCGGCTACATCACACCGGGACATTCGGCGAGGGTCCGCGAGTTCGGGCCCTCCCGCATCCACCGCCGCTCCTTCCAGGCGCTGTGTTACGTGCCGGAGGAGGAGCTGGCGGCGATGTCCGCCTGACGCTGCTGACGAAGCGCTAGGGACCCGGCAAGCTCCGGCAGGCGTACCACCGTCGTAGAGCGACGAGGGGACGAGATGAGACTTCGTGTGCTGCTCGGGGTGGCGGCGGTGATCGGCTGCGGCATTGGGGCAGTGCCCGCGGCCTCGGGCGACGGCGGGCCCGGGCCCGGTGTGAGGCAGGGCTGGGACGGCGTCGCTGCCAAGACGATGCGCTACGTGCCCGTCACGACGGCCGGCGGGACGACGCTGCTCGCGATCGAGCGTCGCGGCGGACGCGTGGTCAACTATCTGAACCTGAAGGGGCAGTGGGGTGTCCCGGCGGTTGCCTACGACGGCCTGACCGGCGGGCTCGCCCGCGACGGGAAGCGGCTCGTGCTCGCCGAAGTGAGGACGAGGCCGGACTTGCGGAAGAGGAGCTCCTTCCTGCTCGTGAACGTGAAGCAGCTTCGGGTGATCCGGAAGATCCAGCTCAAAGGTGACCAGTCCTTCGACGCACTCTCGCCCGACGCGCACTTCCTCTATCTCGTGGAGTTCGTGTCGGCGCAGGATCTCAGCCGCTACCGCGTCCGCGCCTTCGACATCCGGGCGAACAAGCTGCTGCCGAAACCGGTCGTCGACAAGCGCGAGTGGGAGGAGACGATGCAGGGATCGCCGGTCTCACGCGTCGAGTCACCCGACGCGACCTGGGTCTACACGCTCTATGCCGGCGGCAAGCATCCCTTCGTCCACGCTCTCGACACACGGCACGTGCAAGCGGTGTGTGTCGATCTGCCGCGGGCATGGAATCAGCTCGACGTCGGCGGGATGCGACTGCGCTGGGGCGCCGACGGCCGCATCCTCGTCCGGCATGTCACGGGTGGCAAGACCTTCGCCACGATCGACGCCAAGTCGTTGCGCGTGGTGAGTCTCGTGCGTATTCCGTAACGATCGCGCGTGGAAATTCCTCGTAGCCTGGACGCATGCCCCGTGCAGGCGTCCAGGCCGAACGGCGCGCAGTGTGGTGGTACCGCGTGCGCGGCTACCGCGTCCTGGCGCGCAACGCGTGGGCCGCCGGGTACGAGCTCGACCTTGTCGTCCGACGTGGCCGCCGGCTCGTCTTCTGCGAGGTGAAGGAGAAGCTCGGGGAGCGCTTCGGCGACCCGCTCGAGATGGTCGACGCCGAGAAGCAGCGGCGGATCCGACGCGCCGCCGGCGCCTGGCTCGCCGGGCACCCGGAGGCGGGAGGCCTCCAGGTCTCCTTCGACATCGTTGCGGTCAGGAGCGGCCGGCTGGAGCGGGTGGCCGAGGCTTTCTGAGCCCGGCGTCGAACTGGCGCGGGTGGCCCCGACCCAGGACGCCCTCTACGCGGAGATCGACCTCGCCCTCTCCTGGTCCGAGCGCGACCTGCCCGAGCGCGAGCGGACGAAGCACGTCCACCGGCTCCATCCCTACCTCGGCAAGTTCATCCCACAGCTCGTCGAGGTCCTGCTGGCGAGGTACTTCCGGCCGGGCCAGCACGTGCTCGACCCGTTTGCCGGCTCGGGCACGACGCTCGTGCAGGGGCTCGAGAGCGGGCTGGATGGGACCGGCGTGGACGTCGCCGCCTTCAACTGCCTGCTCATGGACGTCAAGACGCAGACGTACAACCCCTTCGTGCTCGAGCAGGAGCTTCGGGCTGCGCATGCGCGTGTGGGGGAGACGTCGGGCGAGCGTCCCTCCGCCTACGTGCGGCGCTGGTATGCCCCCCAGGCCGCACGGGAGCTGCTCGGCTTCCGCAGTCTCATCGACGAGTTCGAGCATGCAGATGTCTTACGCGTCGTGCTCGCGCGAGCTGCCCGCTCCGCGCGGCGCACGACGCACTTCGACCTCGAGTTTCCGCAGGCGCCGCAGCGCGAGCCCTACTGGTGCCACAAGCATCGGCGCGAGTGCCGTCCCGTCGAGACGGCGTCGCAGTTCCTACGGCGATACACGCTGGACACCCTGGCGCGGCTGAAGGAGTTCGCGCGCGTGCGGGGGCGCGGTCGTCGTGCCACGGTCATCCACGGCGACATGCGCGAGCACGAGTTGGCGCAACGCTATGACGGGATCGTCACGTCGCCGCCGTATCCCGGGTTGATCGACTACCACGAGCAGCACCGGTACGCGTACGAGCTGCTCGGTCTGGACGACCGCCGCGAGCTCGAGGTCGGCGCCGCCGCTGCGGGGAGTTCTCGCGCCGCGCTCGCCGACTACACGGAGTCGATGGTGCAGGTGCTGCTGAACGCAAACGCGAGCCTGCGCAAGGGCGCGCCGGTCGTGATCGTCGTCAACGACCGCCGTGACCTGTACCCGGAGATCCTCGAGCGCGCCGGTCTCCGGCTCGAAGACCGCCTGCGCCGGCACGTGAACCGTCGGACGGGGCGCCGTGCGGGCGAGTTCTTCGAAGACGTGCTGATCGCGCGCTGATCCGGCACAGAGACGTTCGACTTCGTTGCGTACCGTCGCAACGTGCTCGCGCGCGCGGTCACCTTCGCCCTCGTCGGCCTCGAGCCGCGACGCGTCGAGGTCGAGGCTCATGTCCAGGGCGGCGCGCCGTCGCTGACGGTCGTCGGGCTCGCCGACCGCGCGATCCAGGAGGCGAAGCAGCGTGTGCGCAGCGGCATCCTCTCCGCCGCTCTGGCCTGGCCGGGCGGCAGGATCACCGTCAACCTCGCACCGGCGGAGCTGAAGAAGGAGGGCTCCGGCTTCGACCTGCCGATTGCGCTCGCGCTCCTCGCCGCCTCGGGCCAGGTCCCGAACGACAGGCTCGCCGAGCATGCCTCGTGCGGAGAGCTGGCGCTCGACGGCCGGCTGCGGCGGGTCGGCGGCGTGCTCGCGGTCGCGGAAGGGGCCCGACGCGCGGGGCTCGAGCGAATCGTATGTCCGTTGACGGCGTGCTCCGAGGCGGCGCTCACCGGAATCCACCCGGTCGGCGCCCGCCACCTCGCCGAAGCGGTCGCCTACCTCCGCGGGGAGTCGGAGCCGCCGGAATTCGTCGTCGGCAACGGGCGCTCGCGCCGGCGTCCACTCGACCTCCGCGACGTGCGCGGGCAAGAACGTGGGCGGCGCGCGCTCGAGCTGGCGGCCGCAGGGCGACACAACCTGCTGCTTGCAGGGCCGCCGGGAACGGGCAAGACGATGCTCGCCCGGCGGCTCCCCGGTGTCCTGCCGCCGCTCGACCGGAGGCAGGCGCTCGAGGTGACGTGCATCCACTCCGTCGCCGGCCTTGTCGATCCCGACCATCCGCTGATCGCAGAGCCGCCGTTTCGCGCACCGCACCACAGTGCGTCGACGGCGGCGATCGTCGGCGGCGGTCCGCGGCTCCGTCCGGGCGAGGCCAGCCTCGCGCACCGCGGTGTCTTGTTGCTCGACGAGCTCGCCGAGTTCCAGCGGCCCGCTCTCGAAGCGTTGCGTCAGCCGCTCGAAGACGGTGAGCTCGTGGTCGCCCGCGCGGCAGGCAGCGTCCGCTTCCCGGCGCGCTTCCAGCTCGTCGGCACGATGAACCTCTGCCCCTGCGGAGCACGTGGAGATCCGAGTGCGCAATGCTCGTGCTCGGCGCAACGGCTGGCGCGCTACCGGGACAAGCTGTCCCGGGCGCTTCTCGACCGCTTCGACCTCGTGGTGACGATGCCGCGGGCGCGGGCGGCCGAGCTGGACGCCGGCCCAGCAGAGCCGTCCGCGGCGGTTCGCGATCGCGTGGTCGCCGCACGAGGGCGCTTGCAGGGGCGGACGCCGCGGCGCACTCCCGCTGCAAACGAGCTGCTCACGCGTGCCGTCGAACGCCTGCCACTCTCGGGACGAGGACGGGCCAAGGTGGCCGGAGTCGCGCGCACGGTCGCCGCTCTCGCCGGCTCCGACACGGTGCTCCCGGAACACGTTGCCGAAGCGCTGGCGTATCGCGCGCCGCCGGAGCTCGCGGCGCCGTGATCCTGCGCAAGCATGAGCTGCCCGCGCTGCTGCGAGCCATTCACGATCCGCCGCAACGCCTTCATCTGCGAGGCAAGGGAGAGCCGGGCTTGCTCGAGCGGCCCGCCGTCGCCATCGTCGGCGCCCGCGCCTGTTCGATCTACGGCGCCCAGGTGGCACGCAGACTCGGCCGCGAGCTCGCCGCCGCCGGGCTGGTCGTCGTCAGCGGACTCGCGCGCGGTGTGGACGGAGAAGCGCATCGCGGCGCGCTCGAGAGCGACGGACACACCGTCGCCGTGCTCGGCTGCGGCATCGACCGCGACTACCCGGCCGCGCACTCGGTGCTCGCCGCGTCGATCGCAGAGCGGTCGCTGATCGTCTCCGAGTACGAGCCGGGCGTCGAGCCTGCGCCGTGGCGGTTCCCCGCGCGGAATCGGATCATCGCCGGCCTCTGCGCGGCGACGATCGTGGTCGAGGCACGCGAGCGCAGCGGCGCGCTGATCACCGCCGACTTCGCACTCGAGGAGGGCCGCGAGGTCTTCGCCGTTCCCGGAGAGATCACGTCGTCGCTTTCCGCCGGCACGAACGCGCTCCTGCGGCTGGGCGCGACGCCGCTCGCGTGCTCCGCCGACGTGCTCGAGTCATTCGGCATCGAGCTCATCAGGGCTGAAGCCGTCGACCACCCGCTGCTGGAGCTCCTACCCGCGACGGTCGACGAGCTCGTGCGCAAGACGCGCCTCGGCGTGGGGGAGGTGGTCGCCGCGCTCTCCGAGCTCGACGTTGCCGGCGTCGTCGCCGAAGGAGAGGGGATCTACCGGCGACTCGCGTAGCATCGCCACGATGAGCGAACCCTTTTGGCTCGAGACGCCGGCTCCTCCGATTGCCTCTGCAACGGCCGGCAAGGTCGACGTCGCGGTCATCGGCGCGGGGATCACCGGGTGCTCGTGTGCACTCGCGCTAACCCGCAGCGGCCTGAGCGTGCGCGTCCACGACGCGCGGCGGATCGCCGGGGGCGCGAGCGGCCGCAACGGCGGGTTTGCTCTACGCGGTGGTGCAGCACGCTACGACGTGGCGCGCGAGACCTACGGCGCCGAGACCGCGAAGGAGTTGTGGCGTCGCACCGAAGCAGCGCTCGCCGGCCTCGAGTCACTCGCCGGCGACGCATTCCGCCGCACAGGCAGCCTTCGCCTCGCCGCGGACGACCAGGAGCGCGCGGACATCCGTTCGGAGTACGAGGCGCTGGACGAAGACGGCTTCGCCGTCGAATGGCACGAGCAGCTACGTCACCTGCGGCCCGAGTTCCGCGGGGCGATGTTCCATCCGACGGACGGATCGCTGCAGCCGGCACGCTTCGTCTACACGCTGGCCGAGCAGGCGGCGCAGGCAGGGGTCCAGTTCCGCGAGCACGAGCGCATCACCTCGCTCGACGAGCTCGCCGCCGAGCAGATCGTGATCGCGACGGACGGGTCGGGCCGCGGGCTGCTGCCCGAGCTCGACGACGCACTCTGGCCGGCGCGCGGCCAGGTGATCGCCACCGCGCCGCTCGAGGAACGGCTCTTCGAGTGCCCGCACTATGCGCGGCAGGGCTTCGACTATTGGCAGCAGCTGCCCGACGGCCGCATCGTGCTCGGCGGCTTCCGCGACTTCTCCATCCTCACCGAGATGACCGACGACGAGACGACGACCGAGCCGATCCAGTCCGCGCTGGAAGCGTTCCTCGTCGAGCTGCTCGGTTACGCGCCGGAGGTGACGCACCGCTGGGCGGGCATCTTCGGCCTGACGCAGGATCTCCTGCCCCTCGTGGGGCCGATCCCCGCGCGGGAAGGCACATGGGTCGCCGCCGGATACTCTGGCCACGGAAACGTGTTGGGTTTCCTGTCCGGTGGGCTGGTCGCGGACGCAATCCTCGGCCACGAGGATCCGCTGCTCGAACTGTTCTCACCGGCGCGGATCCTGCAGCTCGAGCCGAGCTGAACGAGCACGAAGCGGCGTCACCCCCTATTTGGCTATGCCGCGAGCCGCCCGGGGCGACGACACGTTATGAGAGCCATGCCTCGTCGCCGTGCCGTCCATTACGTCGTCTTGGTCGGAGCCCTTGCTCTGGCGGGGGTCGCCACTGCTGCGACGACCGATCCGCAGTTCGCCGTCGACCCGGCTGACCAGTCGTGGGCCCACGCCGTCGTGCTCACTCGGGCGGACCTCGGGACTGGGTGGCGGCAGACGCCGCCGGCGAAGGAAGCACAGGAAGAGGAAACCGGCTCTGACGCAAGCATGGCGTTCTGTCCGGAAGCGATCTCGGACCAGTCCGATCTTGTTGTCACGGGCGGCGCCAGCTCCGACTTCACGCGCGGGTCCTCGTCGGTGACCTCGTTTGCGACGATCTGGCGGACCGAAGAGGACGCCCAGGCGAGCTTCGATCGAACGGTCGCCGTCATGCCTGCGCTGCAGGCCTGCACGGCCAAGATCCTGACTGCGAGCTTCTCCGGAATCAGGATGACCGTCACGGAGAACAGGGCCCTGCCGTTTCCCGCACTCACCCCGCAGCTTGCCGCCTACCGTCTCAAGGTCGTGATCAAGTCGACGGGGCGGACCCCGAAGAAGCCGAAGCCGCTCGTCGTCAACTACGACACGATCCTGTTCGGAAGGGGACGAGCAACGGTCTGGCTCATGGTCACATCCTTCAGCGATCGCCCCGTCTCGATGGTCAAGGAGCGCTCGCTGGCGCGCGCCTTGGCAGCTCGGGTGGAGCTCGACCCCGCGAGTCCCTAGGACTGTCGCCCGGCGGCGGCGTACGTGCCGAGCACCCGCGTGAAGGTGGCGTGCCGGCTGAGGTCTGCGAGCGCGTCGATCATCTCCGGCTTCGCCGCCGGCGCCTCGATGTCCGCGTAGAAGACGTACTCCCACGGGCGGCCCGGCCGTGGGCGCGACTCGAGCTTCGTCAGGTTCAGGTGGCGGTCGGCAAACGACCCGAGGCAGCGGTAGAGCGAGCCGGCGAGGTGGCCGACTCCGAACACGAGCGAGGACTTGTCCGGCTCGGCGAGCGGCGCCGGGTCGCGCGACAACGCGCCGAAGCGGGTGTAGTTGTCGGGATAGGTCTGGATGCGGTCGGCCAGCGCCTCCAGGCCGTACAGCTCCGCCGCCCGCTTGGATGCGATCGCGGCGGTTCCCTCGAGGCGATCCTCCGCGATGCGCTTCGCGGCGCCGGCGGTGTTGTACTCGGCTCGCACCGTTACGTCGAGCGTGCTGAGGAACTCCTCGCACTGGGCGATCGCCTGCGGGTGCGAGATCACCTCGCTCAGCTCGTCGATCGCCGAGCCGGGCAACGCCAGGAGCGCGTGGTCGACGCGGACGATCGTCTCGCCGACCAGGTGCAGCCCGTGCCGTAGGAAGAGGTCGTAGGTCTCGTTGATGCTCCCCGCGTGGGCGTTGTCGAGCGGCACGAGCCCCCAGCGCGCACGGCCGACCTCGACGGACTCGAAGACGGTTCGGATCGACGGCAACGGCTGGTGCTCTGCAGCAGGAAAGAGCGCAATCGCTCCCTCCTCCGAGTACGCACCCGGCTCGCCCTGGTAGGTGACGATGTCCACGCGACTACGGAGCGAGCCAGCCGTCGCCGGCCGGCGTCAGCCCGTGTTCGGTCCGCTCGAGTAGCGCTTCGGGAACCATCGTCGGATCATAGGATGTGTCTGTGCCACTCCTGCTCGTCTGGGCCGTACCGGGCGTGCTGGGACTCGTCCTCGCGCTCACGCTCGGGCGCACGTGGGGCCGGATCGGCGCACTCGTCGTGATGGGCCTGGTGCTCGGCCTCGCCTGGTTGGCAGTTGCCTACTTTGCAGCAACGCCGAGTGACCAGCCGCGGGACTGCTCAGACTGCTACGAGTCTTTCGGACGCTGGTGGGAGCCGAACTGGGCGCTCTTCGTCATCGGCGTGAGCTGCGCCCTGTGGGCACTCGGCGTGCTCGTCGGTGCGGCGCTGCGCCGTGGACGTGCTCCGCCACACCCTGATACAGCTTTGCGGGAGCGTGCGGACTTGCGCTGCCGCGGCAGGACCCGGACACTTTGGGCCGTGGCCTTGCCAGTGACACAGTACGCCCGCTCAGGCGACGTCAACATTGCCTACCAGGTTGTCGGCGATGGTGCTTTGGATCTCGTCTGGATCCCGAGCATGGCGCATCACGTCGAGCTTGCCTGGGAGAGCCCGGCCCACGCGCGGTTCCTGAACAGGCTGGCGTCGATCTCGCGGCTGATCGTCTTCGACAAGCGCGGTACCGGCATGTCTGATCGTCTCGTCGGTGGGGAGACGCTGGAGGCGCGGATGGACGACATTCGCATGGTGATGGACGCCGCCGGTTCCGAACGGGCGGTGCTGTTCGGGCTTGGCGATGGTGGCCCGCTTTGCGTCCTTTTCGCCGCCACCTATCCTGACCGCACCTCGGGGCTCGTGCTCATGCACTCGACGCCGCGGCTCGTCCGAGCGCCCGGACTCCCGTGGCTTCCGTCGCGCAGTGACATTGAGAAAAGTGTCGAGAAGATCGCCCGTGGCTGGGGAGACCCTGCCTTCTACGAGCAGAGGATGCTTCGACGCGACGACCAGAGCTGGACCGAGGAGGAGCGACGCGCATACATACGCGTCTTACGGCTCAGCGTCAGCCCCGGAGCAGTGGCGGCGTACATGCGGGCGAATCTCGACGTCGACGTCCGCGACGTATTGCCACTCATTCGGATGCCGACGCTGGTGCTCCAGCGCACGGAGATACCGGGGATGGATGTCCGACGTGGGCGCTACCTGGCCGACCACATCAGCAGCGCACGTCTCGTGGAGCTGCCGGGCCATAACTTCGAGCCGCTGGTCGGCGACCAGGAACGGCTCTTTAGCGAGCTGGAGGCGTTCCTCGCGAATGTCCGCGAGGGGGGAGAGCTAGTTGCTGAGCGGGATCGGGTGCTCGCGACCGTGCTGTTCACCGATATCGTCGATGCGACTGCCCGTGCTGCCGACCTCGGCGACCGCGCCTGGCGGAAGCTGCTCGAAGACCACCACAACATCGTCCGCGGCCAGCTCTCTCGGTTCCGTGGTAGGGAGATGGATACGGCTGGCGATGGTTTTTTCGCGACGTTCGACGGCCCCGCGCGGGGGATCCATTGCGCCTGCGCGATCCGGAAGAGCGTCCGCGAGCTTGGCCTGGAGATCCGCGCGGGGCTGCATACAGGCGAGTGCGAGCTGGTCGATGGCAAGGCCGGGGGAATCGCGGTCCACATCGGCGCTCGGGTCGCCTCACACGCGGCTTCCAACGATGTCCTCGTCTCGAGCACGGTCAAGGATCTCGTAGCCGGATCGGGGATCGATTTCGAGGACCGCGGACCGCACGAGCTCAAAGGCATCCCCGGCGAGTGGCGACTGTACGCCGTCGCCAAAGAGGGCTGAGAGCACGCTGCCGAAGCCCGGAATCCCCGCGACTGTCGTTCTTCCGCCAGTTCACAACGGCGCAGGCCCTAGAGTCGCTCGAGCTACAAGGCGAGCTGCGGTACGTCGAGATCCTCCGCGCGCTCCATCGCGGCAAGCGCGATCGCGAGATCCTGAATTGCGAGTCCCGTCGAGTCGAAGACGGTAATGTCGTCGGGCGAGCGCCGCGCGTCGAACTCGCCTATGAGCACGTCGCCGAGCTGAGTCACGTCGGCGCGGGACAGCATTCCTGTTTCCACGGCATGAACGATGTCGCCGTTGTGGCTCGCCTGCTCCCAGTCGTCGCAGAAGACGCGGACGCGCGCGAGCTCCTCGACTGCTATCTCCGCCTTCCCGGGACCGTCCGCGCCCATCAGGCTCGCGTGCTGACCCGGCCGGAGGGCACCCTCCTCGAGCACGATCTGCCGCCCAGGCGTCACGGTGACGAGCAAATCCGCGGCGAATGCCTCGTCTCGCCCCGGTGCGACGTCGGCGCCAATGCGTTCGGCAACCTCCTCGGCTCGCGCCCGGTCGACGTCCCACAGCTGTACGCGCCGGCCGCGAGCGATGAAGGTCCGCGCCGCCGCCTCTCCGTTGACGCCCGCCCCGATCACCGTTGCCGTCTCCGCGTCCTCGCGGCCGAGCGTCTCCGCGGCGAGGACGGCGGCGGCGCCGGTTCGCAGCGCCGTTACCGCGCCCGCGTCGAGGACGGCGACCGGCATCCCGTTCGACGCATCGGAGAGCAACACGAGCCCCGTCACCGTCGGCAGCCCCTGTGCCGGGTTGCCCGGGAAGGACGTCACCCACTTCAGCAGGGCATGCCCGCCGCCGAGCGCCGGCATCGCGCGAAAGTCCCCGGCCGGATACGCGGGCACGTAGACCTTCGGTGGCATCGTCCATTCTCCCCGCGCGTACGCGACGAACGCATCACGGACCGCGTCCAGTGCCCGCTCCGGCGACACGGCCTCGCGCACCAGAGCGCCGGGGAAGAACGGGATCACGCTTGCCACCCACCGCTTTCGCCCTTGTACGTGCCGCCGAAGAGCGCCGCCGGGGTGCGCAGCAGGATCTTCAGGTCGAGCCACGGCGAGCGGTGCTCGACGTACCAGACGTCGAGGTCGATCCGCTCGTCCCACGGCAGCTGCGCGCGCCCGTGGATCTGCGCCCAGCCCGTGATGCCCGGCTTCACCTCGAGCCGGCGGCGCTGGTGCGGCGTGTATCGCTCGACCTGGTACGCCAGCGTGGGGCGGGGTCCGACGAGGCTCATCTCGCCGCGCACGACGTTCCAGAGCTGCGGCAGCTCGTCGAGAGAAAGCCGTCGTAGCACGCGGCCCGCGCGCGTGATGCGTGGATCGCCCTCGTTCACCGCATAGCCCGCCCCTTTCTGCTCGGCGCCGACGACCATCGTCCGGAGCTTCAGCAATTCGAACTCCTCGCCGTTCACCCCGACGCGGGGCTGCCGGTAGAAGACGGGGCCCCCGTCGTCGAGCTTGATCGCCACGGCAGCAGCAGCGAGCAGAGGGCTCGCGGCGGCCAGCCCGATCGCCGCAGCGGCGGCGTCGACGACGCGGTTCAACGCGTCCCCTCTGCCTTCGCCCACACGGCGGGAACCCCGAAACGGAGATAGCGGACGAGCGACACGACCGTCGCCCACGTCACCAGGACGTAGTAGCGCGCAACGCCCACGCCGACTGCCGCCGCAAGCAGCAGTCCGAGTTGCACCCCGAGCGCGGCCTGGTAGGCGACACCTTCGCCGACGAGCGCGATCGACGAGCCGAGCAGGACGAGATGGAGCAGGCCGCTCGCGTAGCGCAGATGTCGATGCGACAGGATCTCGAGCAGGTACGTCGGGCCAAGCCCCCGGAGCATCCGCCCGCGCAGGACGATCAGCCAGCAGTGCTCGAACATGCGCACCTTGCGCCGGTACTCGTCCTCGATGTCCCGCGAAGGCTTCTCCGACGCCAGCGCCTCGGCGTCGTAGACGGCGCGGCGGCCGTGCTGCACCATCAGGTACGGCAAGGCCAGGTCGTGACCGAAGCGTGGATCGACGTCCACGTAGTCCGAACGGCGCACGGTGTAGATCGCGCCGATGCCGCCGGTGATCGAGCCGAGGTCCGACTCGTTGCGGCGCAGCCAGCCCTCGAAGCGCCAGTACGTTCCCTCGCGGTTCGTTCCCTCGGCCGTCTCGTAGACGCTGGAGCCGCAGACGTACGCCACCTCGGAATCGGCGAAGTTGCGCACGAGCTTCCGCAGCGCATCCGGCCGCCACTGGGCATTCGCATCGGAGAACGCGAGGATCTCACCCGTCGTCTCCCGCACTGCTCGATTCTGCGCGGCGACCTTGCCTTCGCGCGGACAGCGCAGAAGCCGCACACGGGGCTCGCGCGCGGCGACTCCTTGCACGAGCTCGTCCGTCCGGTCGTCGGAGGCGTCGGAGGCGACGACGAGCTCGAGCTTCTCCGCCGGGTAGTCGAGTGCCAAGAGGTTCTCGAGCCGACGTTCGATCACGTCCTCCTCGTTGTGTGCGGCGACGATCACGCTCACGGACGGAAGCGAGTCGGCCTTGCGGACCGGCCTGGAGCGCAGGCGCGCCAGCGCCGCGGCGAAGAGTGGGTAGCCGAGCTGGGTCCAGGCCAGCGCCCCCAGCGAGGCCCAGAACAGCACCTTCGCGACCGTCACGGGACCGTCGTCTTACAGACCCTTGACTGCTGCGGCGAGCTTCTCGACCGACGACTTCGCGTCGCCGAACAGCATCACGGTCTTCGGATTCAGGAAGAGCGGGTTCTCGATGCCGGCGAAGCCGGGGTTCATGCTGCGCTTGAGCACGACGACCGCCTGTGCGTTGTCGACGTTGAGGATCGGCATCCCGTAGATGGGACTGCCGGCGTTGTTCCGCGCGTCCGGGTTCACGACGTCGTTCGCACCGATGACGAGCGCGACGTCGGTGCGGGGGAACTCGGCATTCGCCTCGTCCATCTCGTGCAGCTCGGGGTAGGGGACGTTGGCCTCGGCCAGCAGGACGTTCATGTGTCCCGGCATTCGCCCTGCGACCGGATGGATCGCGTACGAGACGTCGACGCCGCGAGAATCGAGCAGGTCGGCGAGTGCCCGGACGTCGTGCTGCGCTTGCGCGACGGCCATGCCGTAGCCGGGCACGAACACCACCTTGTTCGCGTACGCCAGCATCACGGCGACGTCGTCCGCGGTTGCCGACCGCACTTGCCCGTCGGTCGTGCCGGCGGCCGCGCCGGCGGCGGACGGCGCGATCTGCCCGAAGGCGCCGAAGAGGACGTTCGTCACCGAACGATTCATCGCCCGCCCCATCATCACCGTGAGCAGCGTTCCCGACGCTCCGACGAGCATGCCGCTCACGATCAGGACGTTGTTCTCGAGCTCGAAGCCCGTGGCCGCGGCAGCGAGGCCCGTGAAGGCGTTCAGCAGCGAGATCACCACCGGCATGTCCGCGCCGCCGATGGGGAGGACGAAGAGCACGCCGAAGAGCGACGCTCCCGCGACGAGCGCCCAGATGAGCCACTGCTGCTCGGCGCCGGAGCTAATTGCGATGCCGGCGGCGAGGACTGCGGCGAAGAGCAGGCCGTTGACGATCTGCTGCCCCGGGAACGTGATCGGGCGCCCGCGGATCAGCTCCTGCAGCTTCGCGAACGCGACCATCGAGCCCGCGAACGAGATGCTGCCGATGATCGCCGACAGCATGATCGACGCGCTGATGTCGGTCTTGAGCGTCCCGGGATCGGGTGCCCGGTTGTGGAACTCGGCCAGCGAGATCAGCGCGGCTGCGCCGCCGCCCACGCCGTTGAAGAGCGCGACCATCTGCGGCATCGCCGTCATGCGCACCCTGCGCGCGGCGACGGCGCCGAAGACGCCGCCAATCAGCATGCCGACGAAGATCTCCCAGTAGCTGTCGACGCCCTTCTGGAAGAACGTCACGACGATCGCGACGAGCATGCCGACCGCACCGATCTGGTTGCCGCGCCGCGCGGTCGCCGGGTTCGACAGGAATCGCAACGCCAGGATGAACGTCACGATCGTGAGCAGATAGAGAAGGTTGGTGGCTTCCCGGCTCAAGGCTTGGGTTTTGTCTCCCGCTTCTTGAACATCTCGAGCATGCGGTCGGTGACGACGAACCCGCCGACGACGTTCGCCGAGGCGAGGATGACGGCGATGAAGCCGACGATCGTCGTCAGCGTGTCCTTGTGGTCGAGGCCGGCGACGAGCATCGCGCCGACGATGACGATGCCGTGGATTGCATTCGTGCCGGACATCAGCGGCGTGTGCAGCAGTGTCGGCACCTTCGAGATCACCTCGAAGCCGAGGAAGATCGCCAGCACCAGGATGGTGATCTCGAACGTGAGCAGGAGGCCGTGACTCATAGAAAGGACTTAGTGGCTCAGAGCCACTAAGTAACGTTCACCTCCGCCTTCGTGACGCATGCACCGGCCGTGATCTCGTCGTCCCAGTCGAGCGTGAGCTCGCCCTCGGGCGCGAGATGCTGGAGGAGTGCGCTGACGTTCCGTGCATACAACTGGCTCGCGTGGAACGGCATCGTCGAGGGAAGATTCGTCAGACCGACAAGCGTCACTCCGTCGCGCTCGACGATCTCCCCGGGCTCGGTCGGCTCGGCGTTACCCCCGGCCTCGGCCGCGAGGTCGACGATCACGGAGCCGGGCCGCATGCGGGCGACCGCGGCCGCCGGGATCAGCTTCGGCGCGGGCCGGCCGGGAATGAGCGCCGTCGTGATCACGACGTCGTAGTCCGGGATTCGCTCGGCGAGTGCCTCCTGCTGCCGGCGCTGTTGCTCCTCGGTCAGCTCCGATGCATATCCGCCCGCGGTCTCCTCGCTCTGCACGCCGAGGTCGAGGAAGCTCGCGCCGAGGCTCTCGACCTGCTCCCGGACGACGGGGCGGACGTCGAAGCCGGCGACGACGGCGCCGAGGCGGCGTGCCGTCGCGATCGCCTGCAGGCCGGCGACACCCGCGCCGAGCACCAGGACCTTGGCCGGAGCGACAGTGCCCGCCGCGGTCATCAGCATCGGGAAGAAACGCGGCAGGTGGTCGGCCGCGAGCAGGACCGACTTGTAACCGGAGACCGTGGCCTGCGACGAGAGCGCGTCCATCGGCTGCGCGCGGGTGATGCGCGGGATGGACTCCATCGCGAACGCGTGGACTCCGCGCTCGGCGAGCCGCTCGATACCGCCCGCGTCCGTCAGCGGCTCGAGAAACCCGATGAGGACCTGGCCGCTGCGAAGCCGCTGCACCTCCTCGGCGCTCGGCTTGCGCACCTTGACCACGCCCTCGGCGTCCCAGGCGTCGTCCGTGAGCATCGCCCCGGCCTCCTGGTAGGCCTCGTCGGGAAACGACGCCGCCGAGCCGGCACCGCGCTCGACAACGACCTCGAACCCCGCTCCCACCAGCTTGGAGACGGCGTCGGGGACGAGAGCCACTCGGCGCTCGCCCGCCTCGAGCTCCCTCGGAACGCCGATCCGCACACTCCGATCTTATGCGGCTGTACCGGCGGCACGTCGGCGGTAGCGCATGCCGCCGGGCAGAACCGCCGTAGTGCGTAGCCTGCGCGGCGCGTGACCCACTTCATCCAGAACTACGGGCTCTGGTTTCTCTTCGGGATCGTGTCCCTCGAGTCCGCCGGCCTGTGGCTGCCGGGGGAGACAGCGCTCATCGCAGCGGGCGTGTACGCGTCGAACGGTCATCTCGCGATCACGGAGGTGATCGTCGTGGCCGCGGTCGCGGCGATCATCGGCGATAACATCGGCTACTGGCTCGGACGCGAGGGCGGGCGCCGCCTGATCTACCGCTGGGGATGGTCGAGGCGGATCGCCGACCGCGTGCTGCCACCGGCCGAGCGCTTCTTCGAACGGCACGGCGGCAAGGCCGTGTTCCTGGCGCGCTTCTTCGGCGGTGTTCGGGTCACCGGCGCGTGGATGGCCGGCATCACGCACATGTCCTGGTGGAAGTTCCTCTTCTGGAACGCCCTCGGTGGAGTCGTCTGGGCCACGGTGGTGGGGCTCGTCTCGTTCTATGCGGGCAGGGCGGCCGCCGACGCGATCGCGCACTACGGCGCCGTCGGGGGAATTGCGATTGCGGCGCTGATCGTGGTCGTCGTCGTCGCTGCGCATCTCGTCCGCCGGCGCGCGGAGCAAACGTGAGAGTCGCCGCTCTCGTCGTCTCTCTTTGCAGCGTGCTCGTCGTTCACGCGGGCGCTGCCGTCACGCCGACGCCCTCGCTCGAACACGTGATCGTCGTCGTCTTCGAGAACAAGGAGTCCACGAGCGTGCTCGGGAACCGCAGCGCGTCAACCTTCAATGCCTACGCGCGCCGGTATGCGGTTGCGACGCGCTACTACGGCGTGACGCATCCCAGCCTGCCCAACTACCTTGCGCTCGTCTCTGGCTCGACGCACGGCATCAGGACGAACTGCACGTCGTGCGAGGTGCGCGCACCAAGTCTCGCCGACACGGTCGAGTCCTCGGGGCGGACGTGGAAGACGTATGCCGAAGGCCTGCCGTCGCCGGGGTTCCTCGGCGCCTCGAGCGGTCGCTACGCGAAGAAGCACAACCCGTTTGCCTACTTCCACGACGTGGCGGACACGCCGAGCCGGCGAGAGAACATCGTCCCCCTCACGCAGCTGCGCGCCGACCTGCGCGCACGCGCGCTGCCCGACTTCGCACTCGTCGTGCCGGACCTGTGCCACTCGATGCACGACTGCTCCGTCGCGGTGGGCGACGCCTGGCTGCGGCGGAACGTCACGCCGTTGCTCGGGCTGTCCCGAACGGCGGTGTTCGTCCTCTTCGACGAGGGCAGCTCGAGCAGCCGCGGCGGCGGCCACGTGCCCGCGCTCGTGGCTGGGACGGCTGTCCGGCGCGGCGCCCGGTTCACGAGCGTCACGAACCACTACGGCGCGCTGCGCACGATCGAACAGGCGTGGGGGCTGCCGCTGCTCGGCGTTTCCGCCCGCGCGCGGACGATCACAGGCATCTGGAGGTAGCAGGAACAGGCTCGACCGCCTGGAATCACACCGGGCCGATGCTGGCCGCCCTCGCCTCAGCGCTCGCGGCGCGCGAACCTTCGACCGCCGCGCACTGCACCCGCGTCACGCTCCTGGCAGAGGGCGTCGCGGTCTGGCTCGGGTGGGACGAGCGCCGGCTCCGCGCACTGAGGCTCGGCGGTCCAGTCCACGACCTCGGCAAGGTGATGATCTCCCCGGAGATCCTGCGCAAGCGCGGGCCGCTCGAACCGGCCGAGATCGCCGAGATCCAGAAGCACCCGGCCGCCGGGGCGCGGCTGATCGGGCCGATCTGGCCGGCGCAGGAGGCGCTGCCGTTCGTGCTCTACCACCACGAGCGCTGGGACGGGACCGGCTATCCGACCGGGCGGAGCGGGATCGACATTCCCGAAGAGGCGCGAGTGCTCGCCGTCGCCGACGCCTTCGACGCGATGACGTCGATGCGTCCCTACCGCCGGGCGTTTCCCGTCTCGACGGCGGTGACGGAGATCGAACGCTGCGCCGGCTCGCAGTTCGACCCGATGGTCGCGAACGCATTTCTCCAGTGTTGGCACGCCGGCGCGCTCCAACACGCGGTCGCCAGCTAGAGGGTTGCCCAGACCTCGAGCTTGGACTTCACGCGGCGGACGACCTCGTCGGTGAACTCCGTCGTGCCAGCATGGCCGCCCAGGTCGGCGGTCCGCACCCCCTGCGACACCGCCTCGAGCGCCGCTTCCCGGATCGCCCGGCCCACCTGCTGCGAGCGTTCGTCGCCGTAGGCGAGCAGGGCGGCGCCGGCGAGGATCATCGCCATGGGGTTCGCGACGTCCTTGCCGCGCAGCGACGGCGCCGTTCCGTGCGCCGCTTCGGCCATCAGCGCGCGCGGCGCGTAGTCGTCCTCGAACGCGACGAGCAGCGACTCCGACCCTGCGATCGAGCCGAAGAGCGGTAACACGAGATCCGAGAGGATGTCGCCGTCGCGGTTCAGCGCCGGGATCACGAGCGGATCGCCGGCCGACGCGATCAGCAGCGCGAACGTCGCGTCGATCAGCTGCGGTTGGTACGGGACATCCGGATGACGTTCCGCCGCCGCATCCATCTCCTCCTTCAGCATTCCCTCGTAGGTCGGGCTGACGGTGAACTTCGGCCCGCCGAAGACCGCGGCTCCGACCTGCTCGGCCTGCCGGAACGCGAACTCGGCGACGGCGTGACAGATCCGTCGCTCGATGCGCTCGGTGCGGAACGCGACTTCGTTGTCGCCTTCGCCCTCACGCCACTCCGTCGCCCCGTACGCGTCGCCGACCGCCATACGCACGATCGAGATGGGAGCGTGGACGCCGCCGAAGGGAACAACGCCGGGAATGCGCCTCCCCGTGCGGACGATCACTTTGCCGCCGATCTCCTCGCGCAGAATCCGGTTCGGCGAACCGACGTCGTTGCGGCCCTCGGGCGTGATCGTCGCGGCCTTGAGACCGAGCCCGTGGTCGCGGATCGCCTGCGCCGCCTCGTGGACGACGCGGTTCTGCGTCGCGCGGCGCGACTCGAGCGAGAGGTCGAAGCGCGGGAACTGCAACTCGAGGCCGGTGACGTCGGAGTCGAGCACCCGCAGGGCTTCCTCGAGCAGTTCCTGCCCGGTCTCGTCCCCCTCCAGCACGACGATCGTTTTGGCGTCCACCGCTCCGGACACTAGCGGGGGGCAATGCCGAGGAGAGGTGGCTGGAGGCGGGAAGGATCGCGCGGACGGTTCCGCTACGTCGACGCGCGCGGAAACCGCATCACAGACGAGGACAAGCTCGAGCGGATCAGGTCGCTCGTCATTCCCCCGGCGTGGAAAGACGTCTGGATCTCGTCGAACCCGTCGGCCGACCTGCAGGCGACCGGTGTCGACTCAGCCGGCAGGAAGCAGTACCTCTATCACCCGCGCTATCGCGCCCGGCAGGAGCAGGCGATGTTCGATCGGCTGATTCGTTTTGCCGAGCGTCTCCCGGAACTGCGCGTGGCGACGGCGGAGCACATGGACAGGGAGGCACTCGACCGCGAGCGCGTGTCGGCGATCGCCACGCGACTGATCAACCGCGGCTGGTTTCGAGTCGGCACCGAGCGCTACGCGAGGGAGTCCCGCACGTTCGGGATCACGACCCTGCGCAAGAGCCACGTGCGGATCACGGGACATCGCATCGCGTTCGACTTTCGCGGCAAGCACCGCTCGGTCGTGCGCACGACCCTCGTCGATGCGGAGCTTGCCGGGGCGATCACGGAGCTGCTCGAGCTTCCGCGTGGGACGCGCCTGTTCCGCTACGAGTGGGAGGGAGGTCTCTGCGCGCTGACCGGCGCAAGGCTCAACGATTACGTTCGGACGTATCTCGGCGACGAGTTCACGGCCAAGGACTTCCGGACGTGGGGTGGGACGTTGATCGCGGCGATCGCGCTCGCCGAGCGCGGCCCCGCGAAGACGGAGCGAGAGGCGAAGCGGACCGTCACTGCCGTGATGCGGCGCGTCGGCGAGGAGCTCGGCAACACTCCGGCGGTCGCGCGCAGCTCGTACGTCAGCCCCGCCGTGATCGACCAGTATCTCGACGGCACTACGATCGAGGATTTCCGGCCCCGTCATTTGCGCATCGTGAGCGCGCGCGATACCGGCCTCGACCGCGAAGAACAGGCCCTCTTGAGCCTGCTCCGTTCGTGGCGGATTAAGCAAGCACGAGCCGCGGCGTAATTTCAGGCCTTTTCGGCTAGGCTCACGCGCAAGGACGTCGGGCTTACAGGGAGGAATTCGGTGGCACGCGTAACGAGGCTGGTCTGCGACAATTGTGGCAAGGAAGTCGACGAGGCCAAGGGCGCGGTGATGCGCATCAATTTCACCGATGCGCGGCGCGGCTCGAAACAGGCCGACCTCTGTGACGCGTGTGCCGGGAAGATGCCCGGCCAGGCGGTCGCCCGCCGCGGGCGGAAGCCCAAGTCGGCCGCCTAGTTAACTTCCCGCTCGTAGCGGGCGCGCCGTTCGGCGCCGTCTGAGGGCCCGACTAAAGTGGATCGGTTGGGTCTGAACCTCATCACCGGCCCGGCCAACGCCGGGAAGGTGCGGCTCCTGCTCCGCCGATACCTCGACGTCCTTCCGGAGGAGCCGTACCTCATCGTGCCCAACCGGTCGGACGTCGAGCGGGTGGAGCGCGACCTGCTCGAGCTCCAGCCGGCCCTGCTCGCCGGGTGGATCGGGACGTTCGACGACCTCTTCGAGCGGCTCGCCAGGGGCGGGGACGACATCCGCAGGGTCGCGACCGAGGCGCAGCGGGTCCTGCTCGTCCGCCGCGCGCTCGCGGGCCGCTCGCTCAACGGGCTCGGCCCGTCGGCGCGGTTCGGCGGCTTCGCCGACGCACTGCTGTCGACCCTCGGCGAGCTCGAGTCCGGGCTGCTCGACCCGAACGACCTCGACGGTGAGCTCGCGGGCCTGTACGCCGCTTACCGCGCCGAGCTCGACCGGCTCGGGCTCTGGGACCGCGATCTGCTCCGGCGGCATGCGGTGGAGCGCGTCGAGGGCGACTTCGAGGCCTGGGGCGGTCAACCCGTCTTCGCCTACGGCTTCGAGGACCTGACCGGCGTGGAATGGGGCCTGCTGCAGGCGCTGGCGGGGCGGAGCGGCGTCACCGTCTCGGTCCCCTACGAACCCGGCCGCGCGGCATTCGCCTCTCTGCGACGAACGATGGACGATCTCTCCGCGCTCGCAGACGGCCGCATCGAGGAGCTTCCGCCCGCGTTCGACGAGGTCGCCGAACCCGCGCTCGCGCACCTCGAGCGTGCGCTCTTCTCCGAGTCGCCGCAGCAGCCGCCGCCGATCGAGGGTGCGATCCGGTTCTTCGAGAGCGCGGGCACGCGCGGTGCGCTCGAGCTGGTCGGGGAGGAGCTTCTCTCGCTGATACGCGGGGGAGTCGAGCCCGAGCTGATCGGCATCGTCTGTCCGACGCTCGAACGCTGGCAGGCGCCGCTCGAGACGGCGCTCGGCTCTCTCGGCGTCCCCTACGCGCTCGAGTCCTACGCGCGGCTGGACAAGACGCCGTACGGCCAGGCGCTGCTGAGCGCCCTGCGGTTCGCGTGGCTGGGCGGCCGCCGCGGCGACCTCTACTCGTTCCTGCGCTCCCCCTACTCCGGCAACTCGCGGCAGAGCGTCGACTTCCTCGAGGGCCGTCTCCGCGGCCGCGCCGTGGAGTCGGCGGCGCGGGTCGAGGAGGAGACGATCCGGCTTCGCGACGGGCAGCCGCTGCCGGTGCTCGAGGCGCTCCGGTCCGCAGCCACGCCGCTCGACGCCGTTGCCACCCTGGCCGCGTCGATGTTGCGCTCCGCCTACGGGCTGGAGTCACCGCCGGTCGGAGAGCTGTCGAGGCAGGACGTTCGCGCGCACGAGACGGTCATGCGGCTCGTCGGCGAGTTGCGCGGCTGGTCCGAGCTCGACGGCGCGCTCTCGCCGGAGGACGTGGTGGCGGCCCTCGAACGCGCCGAGGTTCGTCGCGCGTCGTCGGCCGAGGCGGGCCGGGTCGCCGTGGTCGATCTCCTGCGCGCGCGGACGCGCCGGTTCGAGTACGTGTTCCTGCTGGGGCTGGAGGAAGGGACCCTGCCCCGCCGGGGTCACGAGTCTCCGTTCCTCGGCGACGACGTGCGCCGCGACCTCGACGAACGTTCACGCGCCCGACTCACCCGTCCCGACCAGGTCGCGCGCGACCGCTATCTCTTCTACACGGCCTGTACGCGCGCAAGCCGTCGCGTCTACCTCGTCCGTGAGGCTGCGACCGACGACGGCAGCCCGCGGGAGGCGAGTCCGTTCTGGCACGAGGTGCAGGCGCTCTTCCCGAAGGACGACGTCATGCGCTGGACTCGGCGCCGGCCCCTGTCCGAGCTGACGTGGCCGCTCGAGGACGCCCCCACCGAACGCGAGCGGTTGCGTGCCGTCGCCCTCCGTGCCGCCGACGATCGTCTCGCGGCCGAGGGGATTGCCGCCGCCAACGGGTGGGACCGGCAGCTCAGGCGAGCGCTGCGTGCCTTCGAGCGGCCGACCAAGATCACGCATCCGCAGATCCTCGCCGAGCTCAGAGCGAAGACGACGTTCGGCGTCACGGAGCTCGAACGTTTCGCCGACTGTTCCTCGATCTGGTTCTTCGAGCGCGTGATCGATCCGAAGACGATCGACGCCAGGGTGGACGCTCGCCTGCGCGGGTCGATCGCGCATCAGGTGCTCTTCCGCTTCTACTCCGGGCTGCCGAAGGAGCTGGGCACCGACAGAGTCTTGCCCGAGCAGCTCGACGCTGCGCTCGGTTTCCTCGGCCGCTGTCTCGACGACGCAGTCGACGCAGTCCGCATGGAGCTCACCGAGCTGCAGCAGCGCGAGCTCCGGCACGGGCTGTGGCGCGACCTCGAGGCCTTCGTGCGCGAAGAGGCCGAGAGCGAGATGCCCCTCGTCCCGCGGCGCTTCGAGGTGCTGTTCGGCTCGGAGCGGTCGGCGCCCGAGCTGCAGCGTGGGCTCGAGCTCGCTCCCGGTCTGACACTGTCCGGAAAGATCGACCGCATCGACGTCGATCCGTTCAGTGCGCGCGGAATCGTGCAGGACTACAAGGCCGGCAAGCACGCACATTCGGCGGCGCAGATCGAGCAGGAGAAGCGCCTGCAGATCCCCCTCTACATGCTCGTGTTGCGAGATCTCGTCGGCATCGAGCCGCTCGGCGGCCTCTACCGGCCGCTGTCCGGCGAGCGCAAGGCCCGCGGCCTGCTCCGTTCCGACGCGCGTGAGGACGGACTGCCCGGCTTCTCCAAGAACGACTACCTCGACGAGGAGGCGTTCTGGAGCAAGGTCGAGGCCGCGCGGGAGCTCGCGGTCGGGATCGTCGACCGCATCCGCGAGGGCGACGTGCGCCACGACCCAAAGGGCGGGGACTGCCCGACCTGGTGCGAGCTCTGGCCGATGTGCAGGGTGAGGCGCGCGTGAACCTCAATCCGGAACAGCTTCGCGCGGTCGCCGCGCGCGGCCTCGTGTTCGTCTCCGCGGGCGCAGGCACGGGCAAGACCCGCGTGCTCGTGGAGCGATTCGCGCGCGCCGTGTGCGACGAGGGCATGGACATCGACTCGATCCTCGTGATCACGTACACCGAGAAGGCGGCCGGCGAGCTGCGCAGCCGCATTCGGGCGGGACTCGTCGAGCGCGGCCGCTCGGATCTCGCGCGCGAGCTCGACGGTGCCTGGATCTCCACCATCCACGGCTTCTGCCACCGGCTCCTTCGCTCGCATCCGTTCGCGGCCGGCGTCGACCCGCGCTTCCGCGTGCTCGACGAGAGCCAGGGCCGTGTGCTGCGCGGCGAAGCGTTCGAGGCAGCGCTCACCGCGTTCTGCTCCAACGACGATCCGGCGCGGCTCCGGCTGCTCGCCGTCTACGGCGCCGCGGGGCTGCGCCGCATGCTGACGGGCGTGTACGAGACGCTCAGGTCGGCAGGGCGAGAGCTCGTGCTCGAGCTCGGCGAGCGGCCGAGTCTGGCCGCCCGCGTCGAGGAGCTGCGCGAGGCGGCACGGTGCCTTGCCGAGGACACCGGCTCTGGCGACGCGCAGCGTGAGACCGCCCGCCAGGCGCTCGCCTACCTCGACTCCGACGAGCGCGCCGACCGGCTCTTCGACCTAAGCGACCTGCGACTCCGCGGCGAGCGTGCGGCCAGCTACGAAGAGGCGCGTCGCCTGGTCGAGCAGGCGGCGCTCGACGAGCTGGCCGCAGCCGACCGCGACCTGCTGCAAGAGCTCCTGGTCGGCTTCGCCGCTGCCTACCAGGAGGCCAAGGACCGCGAATCCGCGCTCGACTTCGAGGATCTCCAGCTGTGCGCGCGCGATCTCCTGCGCGAGCACGAGGCGATCCGGGAGCGCGAGCAGCTGCGCTTCCGCTCGATCATGGTGGACGAGTTCCAGGACACGAACCGCTTGCAGTGCGAGCTGATCGACCTGCTCACCGGGGGCGGTGACCACGAGTTGTTCTTCGTCGGCGACGAGTTCCAGTCCATCTACGGCTTCCGGCACGCAGACGTGCAGGTCTTCCGCGAGCGCCGCGAGCAGGCAGGTGACGGCGTGCTCCCGCTGACGATGAACTACCGCTCGCGTCCCGAGGTGCTGTCGGTCGTCAACCATCTCTTCCACGCGGACTTCGGCGACGAGTTCCAGCCGCTGACCGCGTCGGGCGACTTTCCCGATCCCGTCTTCGGTGCGCCGGTCGAGCTGCTCGTCACCGACAAGTCCGCGTACGCGGGCACCGACGTGCATTGGCGCCGCGGCGAAGCCCGCGCAATTGCCCGCCGGATCCATGACCTGATCGACACCGGGGCCGCCGCGCCGAACGAGATCGTCCTGCTGTTCGCGGCGGGCACCGACGCCGAGTGGTACGAGGAGGAGCTGCGCGCACTCGGCGTCGCGACGTACCGCGCGACCGGGCGCGGCTACTTCGGGCAGCAGCAGGTCGTCGACCTGCTCTCGTACCTGCGCCTCCTGCGCAACCGCTACGACGACGAGGCGCTCGTGAGCGTCCTCGCGTCGCCCTTCGTGGGTGTCTCGAACGACGCGCTGGCCCTGCTGCGGCGGGCGGCACCGAAGCGTCCGCTCTTCGTCGCGCTCGAACGTGAGCTGCCCGAGACCCTCGCCGAACGCGACGTGCAGCTCCTCCGCGCCTTCAAGCAGCGCTACGACCGGCTTGCCGCCGCGCTCTCGCGTCTCTCGCTCGAGCGCCTGTGCGAGCGCGTGCTCGCAGAGCACGACTACGACCTGGCCGTGCTCGCCCGCTGGGACGGCAGGCGCCGTTACGCGAACCTGCGCAAGCTGGCCCGGCTCGCGCGCTCCTACGAGGAGCTGCGCGGCCCCGACGTCGAGGGCTTCGTCAGGTTCGTGCGCGACCAGGAGGCGCTCGGGTCGCGCGAGCTGGAGGCGGTGGCCGAGGAGGAGGGGGGAAACGCGGTCCGCCTCTTGACCATTCACGCGGCGAAGGGGCTCGAGTTCAAGGTCGTCGTGGTCGCTGACGCCGGCCGCGACCGTGCTCCGCCGGCCTCCGACGAGATCCTCGCGCTCTCCGACGGCCGATTCGGCTTCCGCGTCGCCGATCCGATCACGAGCGAGCGCCGCGGTGCCTACGCCTACGAAGCGGTCAAGGAGGCGCGGCAGGCCGAGGAACGCGCCGAGCGGCTCCGCCTGTACTACGTCGCGATGACGCGCGCGATCGACCGGCTGATCGTGTCGGGTTCGATCGATCCGACCCGCGCCTCCGACGAGGCGAGCCCGATCGGCTGGGTGCTCGGCCGCCTCGACGCGCGCGGCGAGATCGAGGGGGCCGGGAGCGACCCGGTCGAGCTCGAGCGCGAGGGGGCACGCGTGATCTTGCGAGTCGACCGGTTCGCGGCCGAGCCGGAGCCCATGCCGGAAGTGCCGGCGAAGGACGGACAGCTTGCCCTCTTCGACGAGGGCCAGCTCAGCGCGGCGCCCGCGCTCGTTCCCGCCCTGCAGCCGCTGGCCGAGGTTCCGTCGCCGCCGTTGCATCGCGTGCGCCGTCTCTCCTTCAGCGCGCTCGCGCTGTTCGAGCGCTGCTCCTACCGCTACTACGCGGAGCGCGTCGTGGGGATGCGGCCCACCGACGAGCACCGTGCCGTGCCGGGCGCGGCCGGTCTTGCCGCCACGGAGATCGGCGACGCCGTCCACCGCCTGCTCGAGCTCGTCAACCTGCAGGAGCCGGTGCCGCCGGACGATCTCGTCTCGCGGGCACGCGGCTGGTATCCGAGCGTCACGGAGGAAGAGCTCGAGCGAATCGCCGGCTTCGTGCGCTCGTACTGCGGGTCGGAGCTCGCCCGACGTGTTGCCGGTCTCGACGGGGCCTGCCCCGAGCGCCCGTTCGCATTCGAGCACGACGGCGTCCTCCTGCACGGCCGGCTCGACGTCCTCCGGCTCGAGGGTGAGCACGCGATGGTGGTCGACTACAAGACCAACTCGCTCGAAGAGGGGACGCCCGAGGAGATCGTCGAGCACGACTACCAGCTGCAGCGGCTCGTCTACGCCCTTGCCTGCTTCCGTGCGGGTGCGAGCGAGGTCGAGGTCGTCTATCACTTCCTCGAGCGGCCCGACGCCGTCGTGTCGACGGTATTCGGCAGGGAGCAGGTCGGCGAGCTCGAAGCCGAGCTGAGCGCGGCGATCGCGCGGATCAACGCGGGCGAGTTCCGGCCGACGCCGAGCGAGTACGTCTGCACGGGCTGCCCGGCGCTGGACGTCGTCTGCGCCGGGCCACGCCTGCGCTCGGCGGGCCTCGCCGAACGGACGCTCGCCACCGTCTCGTAGTGGCCCGAAGCTATGTGCACGAGGCGCGCAAGCGTGTTCCTCCTGCACGGAAGCGGATCCGCGAGATCATCGAGCGCCTCGCAGCCGCGCATCCTGATGCGACGATCGCGCTCCGGTCGCGCTCGGACCTCGAGCTGCTGGTCGCGGTGATGCTGTCCGCGCAGACCACCGACGTGAACGTCAACCGCGTCACGGAGAAGCTCTTCCGGAAATACCGCAGGCCGGAGGACTACCTCGCGGTGCCGCCGGAAGAGCTCGAGCGCGACATCTTCGCCACGGGCTTCTACCGTCAGAAGGCAAAGTCGTTGCGCGGCACGATGAAGATGCTGCTCGAGGAGTTCGACGGTCGCGTGCCCGGCCGGCTCGAGGAGCTCGTCCGTCTGCCCGGCGTCGCGCGCAAGACGGCGAATGTCGTCGCCGCCGAGCTCGGCGAGCCGCAGGGCATCGTCGTCGACACCCATGTGCGCCGGTTGTCGCAGCGCCTCGGCCTCACGAAGGAGGAAGACCCTGTGAAGATCGAGCGCGACCTGATGAAGCTGGTGCCGCGCGAGTATTGGGGCATCTTCCCGCATCTCCTCATCTGGCACGGGCGCCGGGTCTGCAGCGCCCGCAACCCACGCTGCGAGGAATGCGTTCTGTACGACTTCTGTCCGTCCTCGCGTGTCTGAGCTCCAGCACCCCGACTCACGAGGCTTCGAGCTGGTCGCCGACGTCTACGAGCGCGCTCGCCCCGGGTACCCACAGGAGGCGATCGACTGGATCGCCGAGCGCCTCGGTCTGCAGCGCGGCAGGACCGTCCTCGATCTCGGCGCGGGGACCGGCAAGCTGACACGGGCGCTCGTGAAGACCGGTGCGCGTGTGATTGCCGTCGAGCCGGGCGATGCGATGAGGGCAAGGCTGGAGCAGGCGGTGCCGGAGGCGGAGTCGCTGCGCGGCTCGGCCGAACGGATTCCGCTTGGTGACCGGAGCGTCGACGCGATCACCGCCGGCCAAGCCTTCCACTGGTTCAGGCACGACGAGGCGATCCCGGAGCTCCACCGGGTCTTGCGTCCCGGCGGAGGCGTGGCGCTCATCTGGAACTCGCGGGACCTAGAGCGTCCGTTACAGCAAGAGCTCAGCGAGCTGATCAAGCCCTTCGTGCCGCCTGACCGTCCTGATGCAGAGGAATGGCCGCGCCCGCTCGCCGAGAGCCCGCTTTTCGGGCCGCTGGACGAGCACCGCGTGCCGTTCGTGCAGCATCTCGACGCTGAGCTCTTCGTTGACCGCATCTCCTCGGTCAGCTTCGTCGCCGCCGCGCCGGAGAGCGAGCGACGCGAGCTCCAGCTGCGCCTGCGCGAGGTCGCGGGGCGCCTCGGCGGGCGTGTGGAGCTCGGCTATGTGGCCGTCGCGTACGTCAGCCGCGCGGTGTGAACGCCACGAGCAGGCCGCCGTCCTCGTCGTAGGCGGGGAAGAAGTCGCCGGTCACCGCCTTGCGCTGGCCTGCGCGAGTGCGGAGGTCGAGCTTCTCGCCCAGCCGGCGGACGCCCCATTCGAGCGCCAGCGCGGCGGGATTCTTGTTTGCCTCGAAGCCGCCGAGGCCGAAGCGCTCGACGACGTCGGCGCCGAGCAGTTCCTGCTCGCGGTAGCCCGTGAGCTCGAAAACGCCGCGCCCGCTCGCGATGATCCTCCCCTTGCGGTCGCAGACCACGAACCCGGCGTTGGGTGCCGGGTAGTAGTCGTCCATCAGCTGGAACAGGAAGCCGAAGCCGCAGCGCTCGCAGGCGACAGGGACGTCGTCGATCTCCTGGAGGCCGTCGTGGTCGATCGAGCGGGTCTTGCAGTTGGGGCAGATGAAGTACGGCACTCCCTCAAGGTAGCCTCAGATCCACTTCTTCCTCTTGAAGAACCACAGTTGCGCCGCCGTCGTGGCCACGATCAAGGCCCAGGACCAGGCGTAGCCCCACTGCCAGCCCAGCTCCGGGAAGTGGTGCCTGAAGTTCTGGCCGTAGAGACCGACGATGAAGGTCGGGACGAGGAGGACGGAGGCGATGACGGTCAGCTTCTTCATCACCTCGTTCTGGTCGTTGGCGATCTTCGTCTGGAGGTAGTCCCGAACGCTCGCGAGCAGGTCGCGTGAGAGCTCGAGGCCGTCGAACGCGCGCAGCAGCTTGTCGTAGACGCTGTTGAACGCGACCTCGACCGAGTGCGGGAAGACCTCGTCGCCCTGTTCGACGTCCACGACGTTGTCGACCACACGGCGAACCGCGTCGCGGGTGGGGGCGAGGGTTCGGCGGATGTGCAGGAGGTCGTGCCTCAACTCGCTGAGCCGCATGCGCGTCTCGGCCGGATGCGCAGACTCGACGATGTCCTCGAGCTGGTCGATCTCTTCGTCGAGGGTGTCGACGAGGTCGAGGTAACGCTCGGCGATGTCGTCGAGCAGCCGGTAGAGCATCATCCCCGCGCTGTCGCCTGGACGGCAGGACTCTCGCGCGGGCCGTGGGTCGTACGGGTGCTCGCCGGGCGGCGTCTTGCTGACGGTCAGCAGGACCTCGTGCGTCGCCACGACGTCGATCTCCTGGTAGAAGACCCGATCCTCCTCCGGGAGAGCGACTGCGACGAGGAAGACGCCGAAGACGTAGTCGCCGTGTCCCTGCAACGTCGGCCGTGGCTCGTCCGTGTGCTGTGCGGGGGCGAGCAGAAGGTCGAGCGCGGTCTCCTGGATGTCCCCTGGCAGCTTGGCGCGCAGCACGTCGGGGGATGGGTCGATCAGGTCGATCCATTCGGCCACGCGCCGAGGCTAGCCGCCGTGTCGGCTAGTGCCCCTAGACCCTCGGCGCGGCCTCGGCAGCCATCAGGTGGCCTTCGCGCGCGGCGAGATAGCGCTCGGCGTCGAGTGCACCCATGCAGCCGGATCCGGCGGCGGTGACCGCCTGGCGGTAGACGTGGTCCTGCACGTCGCCGACCGCGAAGACGCCTTCGATGTTCGTCTCCGTGGAGTGCGGCTTCGTGATCAGGTAGCCCGCCTCGTCGTGGTCGAGCCAGTCGACGAAGAGCGCCGTGTTCGGGTCGTGGCCGATCGCGGCGAAGAGGCCGTCGGCGTCGAGCTCCCACGTCTCGTCGCTGTTGACGTCTCGCAGACGCACACCGGTCACCCGCTCCTGGCCGAGCACCTCGTCGACCACCGCGTTCGTGACCCAGTCGATCTTCTCGTTCGCCCGGGCGCGCTCGAGCATGATCTGCGAGGCGCGGAACTCGTCGCGTCTGTGCACGATCGTCACCTTGGCTGCGAAGCGGGCGAGGAACGTTGCCTCCTCCATCGCCGAGTCGCCGCCGCCGACGACCACGACGTGCTTGTCGGGGAAGAAGGCGGCGTCGCAGGTGGCGCAGTAGGAGACGCCCCGTCCCTGAAGCTTTCGCTCGGAGTCGAGGCCGAGCTGGCGGGCCGTGGCGCCGGTGGCGACGATGACGGTCTCGGCCCGGTACTCGTCGTCGCCAACCCAGATCCGGAAGGGGCGCTCCGAGAGGTCGACCCTCGTCACGTCGTCGGTGACGAAGTCGGTGTCGAAGCGCTCCGCCTGCCGGCGGAATTCCTGCATCATCTCGGGGCCCAGGACGCCGTCGGCGTACCCGGGGTAGTTCTCCACGTCGCTCGTGATCATCAGCTGGCCGCCCCAGTTGAAACCCTCGATGACGAGCGGCTTCAGGTTGGCGCGGGCGGCGTAGAGGGCGGCTGTATAGCCGGCCGGCCCGCCGCCGATGATGATGATCGAGCGGACGTCGTTCGTGTCAGTCATGATCCTCCAAAGGTTCCCTCTTTCTCCGTATTAAACGATTGCCGTCGGCTGAACCTTCCTCGAGCCCGGGCGGGAGCGCGCGGCCATGCTTAGAATCGCCGCTTCGATGGTAGGTAGGGGCGGGCGATGGCTGCACTGGTGACCTGGTCGCTCCTTCGCGAGCTGGCTGGCTTCCGCGCCGAGAAGGGGTGCGCCACCAGCCTTTACCTGAACCTCGATCCCTCCGAGGTCCCGACCGCCGGCGACGCCCAGACGAGGATGAACGCGATGCTGAACGCGGCGGATAAGTCCGACCGCTCCGACCTCACCCACGAGCAGCGCGTCGCCCTGAAAGCAGACTTCGAGCGGATTGCGCGCTGGTTCGACGACGAGTTCGAGCGCGACGGGGCGCAAGGTCTGGCGATCTTCGCCGCCGGCCTCGACAACGTGTGGCGAACACTCCCCCTGCCCGGCCCCGTGCCGGACAAGGCGAAGGTCGGAGGAGATTTCTACGTCGCGCCGCTCGTGTTGGTCGTCGGGCGGGCCGACGGGACGATCGTTGCAGTGATCGGGCGCGAGCAGGGACAGCTGTACCGGCTGCAGGCGGGGAGGCTGCAGGAGGTGGCGGAGCACTTCGACGAGCAGCCCGGGCAGCACGATCAAGGCGGCTGGTCGCAGAGCCGTTATCAGCGGCACATCGAGAACCTCGTCCAGGAGCATCTCAAGGGCGTCGCCCAGGAGCTCGACCGCAGCCGGCGCCAGCTCCAGGCTCCCAAGGTCGTGCTCGTCTGCGCGGAGGAGATGCGGTCGGAGTTCCTCGACGCACTCTCCGCGGACGCGCGCGCAGCGGTCGTCGGCTGGACGCCAGCGCGCGCGCAGGCGGGCCCGGCCGAGCTGCTCGAGGCGGTGCTGCCGGTCCTCGAGGCGGCGGAGTCGAAGGACGAGTCCCTGGCGATCGAGCGCTGGCGCGAGGAGGCCGGACGGAACGGCCGTGCCGCGTCAGGTTGGGAGCAGACGCTCGAGGCCGCCTCCGACGCGCGCGTCGAGCTGTTGCTGTTCCAGAACGGGACCGACCGACCTGCATTTCGCTGTCCGGCCTGCGGCCGCGCTGCCGTCACCGAGGGCAGCTGTCCCCTCGACGGGACGCAGCTCGAACCGACTGACGCGGGTCTCGATCTCGCGGTGCACCAGACCCTGGCCCACGGCGGTGCGGTGTGGGCGATCCGGCACCACGCGGATCTCGCGCCCGTCGAAGGCATCGGCGCGCTGCTGCGCTTCTAGCTAGTTTCCCGCCTCCGGAAGGGGCACTAGGCGGCGTCTGCGGAGACTCCCGGGAGCTCGAGCACCGTCTCGGCCTCGAGCTCTGCCTGCTCTTCGACGGCGCGCTCGAGCTTCGTCTCGAACTTGTCGAGCCGCTTCCCGGCCTCGTGGTGCTTCGACTGCGCGTGCTGGATGTGCGTGCCGATCTTGTCGAAGTCGTCCGCGAAGCGCGAGAAGTCCCGCTGCAGGTCGGCGACGTACGCCATGACCTCGTGCGCGTGCTCTTCGATCTGCATGCCGCGCAGGCCGAGCGCGATCACCTGGAGATACGCCGTGAATGTCGTGGGGGAGACGGGAAAGACGCGCCGCTCGTGCGCGTATGTGAGCAGCGCACCCGTCTTGCCGCACGCGAGCTCGTAGTAGACCGCCTCGACCGGGATGTACATGAAGGCGAAGTCGTAGGTGCCTTCGTCCGGGCGGATGTACTTCGTCGCGATAGCGTCGATGTGCTGTTTGACGTCGCGCGCGAACTGCCGCTCGGCGAGCTGGCGGTCATCGTCGTCCTCGGCTTCCACGACGCGGACGTAGTTGTCGAGTGGGAACTTCGAGTCGACCGGGATGGTGCGATCGGCGCGGACGATGGCGTCGACACGCTCGCCGGAGTCGAAGGTGTACTGCATGTCGTACGCGGACGGCGGCAACCGGTCACGCAGGAGGTTCTCGAGCAGCAGCTCGCCGAAGCCGCCGCGAGCCTTCGGCGGGCGCAGCGCCTGCTCGAGCCGGGCGAGGTCCTTGGCACGCTCGAGCATCTGTGTGGTCGCCTCGTCGACCTTGCCCAGACGCTCGTGGATCTTGTTCGTCGTCTGCGAAGCGTTCTCGAGCCGCCGGTCGACCTTCGTGTCGAGCTCGGCGAGCCGGCGGTCCATCGTCTCCGTCACGCCGAGGAGGCGGCGGTCGACCTCCGCGTTCCGCTCGGAAAGCTGCGTGCTCCAGTCGGCGCGAACGTCGCGGAGGACGCGCGCCAGCCACACGAGCGCTGCGGCCAGACCCACGCCCAGAAGCAGGATGAGAACGACGACTGCCATCGGGCCGACAGACGTTAGAGGCGGGATCGGACGGAATCGTGGGGCGGCCCCGGGGGGCCGCCCCGACACCGTCGGACTCAGGTGTTCTCGCGCTCTGTCCGGGCCTCGGCGGCCTGGTTGCGCTGTTCCTGGGCCATCTCCTCGTGCTGGGCAGCGCGATCCTCCGCCGCCCCCTGGCGTTCCTGCGCTGCGCCCTCACGCCGCAGCGAGGAGTCGCCCATCATGTCGCCCGCCGCCTTCTTCCCGCGGCCGAGCAGCTTGTCCAGAAATCCCATCTGGCCCTCCAGCTCCTGTTGGGGAACGGACTTCTGCGGTTCCCAGTATCCGCCAGGGCGGAAGAAGCCACAAGAAACGCCAAAAGAAACGCCAAAGCCGGCGAACCCGAGGGTTCATCGGCTTTGGCTCGGTGAGCATATGACGGCTCCGACAGCCTCGTCAAGAGCCGGCCTTCGGAGAAAAACGCGCACGTTGCGAACTTCTGCACCGCGTGCAGCTCGATGGGTACCCTTGCCCGCCATGGCGAAGAAGGTTCGGACACCGCCGCCCCCGCGGCGGGTGCAGGCGCCGCAGCGGCGCGCCCCCCGGCGAGACGGCGGCGGCCCCCAACGCTCTCCGTGGCTCTACGCCGTCGGCGGGGCGGTCGTCGCGGGGGCGATCATCGCCGCCGTGCTCGGCATCGTCCTGACCCGTGGGGACGGGGGAGGCGGCGCGAAGACCCAGACCACGGCGACGAGCTACAACACGCTGCCCGGGATCCGTGAGACGAAGGCTCCCTGGGCGCCGGAGTACCGCTTCCTCGCCGACCGGCTGGTGCCGCTCGACCTGACGACGCTCGGCGGCCACGAGGGTCTCGTCATGCACTTCCACGCGCACATCGACATCTTTGTGGACGGCAAGAAGGTCAAGGTGCCGGCGCTCGTCGGCATCAATCCAGGGGCCAACTACCTGACGGAGCTGCATACCCACGACGACCGCGGCGTCGTGCACATCGAGGCGCAGAAGAAGCGCGACTTCACGCTCGGGCAGTTCTTCGCCGAGTGGGCGGTCTACCTCGACTCCCACCAGATCGGCGGCTACACGGGGATGAAGTGGTATCTGAACGGGAAGCTGCAGACGGGCAATCCGGCTGACCTCACCTTCGAGTCGCACCAGGAAATCGCGTTCGTCGTCGGCAAGCCTCCCGCGAAGATCCCGTCGAGCTACGCCTTCTCGGCCGGGGAGTAACGCAATAGGACGCCGCTATCCTGAGGCGCGCCGGGGTGGCGAAACTGGTGATACGCGCCCGACTTAAAATCGGGTGTCCCCCACGGGGGCGTGCGGGTTCGAGTCCCGCCCCCGGCACTGACTGGCGTGGGGGGCGAAAGTGCGATCGTCCAACGGGTTCGAGTCCCGCCCCCGGCACTGAGCGGCCCTAGACTCCGACCGTGACTGAGCTCGAGGAGCTTTCCGCAGAGGAGGGACGGCTCGAGTGGGACACGCCGCTCTTCCGGACTGCCCTGACGCAGTTCGAGCAGGCGATCCCGTACGCGGACGTGAACGAGTCGATCGCGGAGCGGCTCCGCTACCCGGAGCGGGCAGTGATGGTCGCCGTCCCGGTTCGACGGGAAGAGGGGCACGTCGAGGTCTTCCCGGCCTATCGGGTCCAGCACTCCAGCGTGCTCGGGCCGACCAAGGGCGGCATCCGCTACGACCCGCACGTCACGCTGGGGGAGTGCGCGGCGCTCGCCGTCTGGATGACCTGGAAGTGCGCGCTGCTACGGCTGCCCTACGGCGGCGCGAAGGGCGGCGTGCGCTGCAATCCACGCGCGCTGTCCCCGAGGGAGCTGGAACGGCTGACGCGGCGTTACACCAGCGAGCTGCGCGGCGTGATCGGCCCGCAGGAGGACATTCCCGCGCCCGACATGGCGACGAACGAGCAGACGATGGCCTGGATCATGGACACCTACTCGATGCAGGTCGGCCATGCGGTTCCGGAGATCGTCACGGGGAAGCCGATCGCGCTCGGCGGTTCGCTGTTCCGGCACGAGGCGACGGGAGCGGGCGTCGTGATGGTGATCGAGCGCGCGTGTCAGCGGCTCGGGTGGAATCTGGCCGAACAGCGCTGCGTCGTGCAGGGCTTCGGCAACGTCGGCGGCATCGCGGCGCAGGAGCTCGTCGCAAAGGGCGCGACCGCGGTCGCGGTGTCCGACATCTCGGGCGGGATCTACTCGCCGACGGGACTCGACCTCGAGGCGGTGCGGAGCTGGATCGCCGACCACGCGACGCTCGAGGGCTTCCCCGCCGTGCAGCACGTCTCGAACAGCGAGCTGCTCGAGCTCCCTTGCGACATCCTCGTGCTCGCCGCCCTCGAGGGACAGCTGACCGCGGAGAATGCGCCGCGGCTCGACACGAAGCTCGTCGTCGAGGGCGCAAACGGCCCGACGACGATCGAGGCGGATGCGATCCTCGCCGAGCGCGGCATTCCCGTCCTGCCGGACGTGCTGACCAATGCCGGCGGCGTGACCGTCTCCTACTTCGAGTGGGTCCAGGATCTGGGCAGGCTCTTCTGGACGCGCGACGAGATCCGCGCGCGCCTGGCCGAGAAGCTCGGCGACGCGTTCGACCGCGTCTGGAACCTGTCGGACGAGAAAGGCATCTCCCTGCGACAGGCTGCGCTCGTCGCGGGGATCAACGAGGTCGCGAGCGCGCTGAAGGCGCGCGGCATCTATCCGTGATGGGCGCGCAGCAGCACGTCCGCGACGCAATGGTGCCCGAGCCGGGCGCGCTCGACGTGACCGCAAGCGCGCAGGAGGCGGGGGAGCGGCTGTCCGATCCCGCCGTGCGTGCCGTGCTCGTGTGCGACGACGGCCGGCTGGTCGGCGTGATCACGCGCAAGACCCTCGTGCGGGGGGTCGTCGCCTCCGGCCGAGATCCGCGTGAAACGAAGCTCGCCGACATCGCGGAGCCGCCACTGTTCACGCTCGACGCGTCGATGGACCTCGACGAGGCCTTCCGCGCGCTCGAGGAGCACGACTTCGAACGGGTTCCGGTCGTGGAAGACGGACGGCTCGTCGGGATCCTGTCCCGCACGGTGCTCCAGCGCCGTCTGGCCGAGGACGAGCCGCCGCCGCCGCTCGACGCTCAGCAGCAAGTGTAGGCGCCCGGAGGCGCTGCGCCTTCTTCTGCCTCCGGCAGCTCGGCGGCCGCGAGGGCGGCGCCGTCGAGGATGTCGCGCTCGCTCGCCTGGAGCCCATCGAGGCCGAAGTAGGCGAGCACCTCGCGGGCGATCACAGCTCCGCCGACGATCACCGGCGCACGGTCGGGGTCGAGCGGGCGCAACCCACGGCGCTCCTCGAGCGGCACCGACGCCAGGCGCTCCAGTTGCGCGTCGAGCGCGTCGGCGCTGAGCTCGAATCCGTGCACGCGGTCGCGGTCGTATTCCTCGAGGCCGAGCGCGAGCGCGGCGATGCTCGTGACCGTCCCGGCGACGCCGATCGCGGAGCGGGTTTCGCCGCGGATCTCGTCGGGGACTCGTTCCGCGAGCAATGCGCGTACCGCAGTCGCCGCCTCGTCCAGCTCGCCCTGCGTGGGCGGGTCCGAATGGAGAAAGCGCTCGGTCAGTCGAACCGAGCCGATGTCGAGGCTGTCGTGCCAGCGCACGCCCTCCGGCCCGCCGGCGACGAGCTCCGTCGAACCGCCGCCGATGTCCACGATCACGGTTCCCTGGCCCAGCGCCCGGTCTGCGGTCACCCCGCGGAACATCAGCAGCGCCTCGTCGTGCCCCGAGAGCAGTCGCGTCGAGAACCCATAGCTCCACTCGATCTCGCCGAGGAACGCCTCGCCGTTCTCGGCGTCGCGAACCGCGCTCGTCGCGATCAGGAGCGTCCGCTCGCCGCCGAGTCGTTCGATCGTCCGGCGGTAGTCGGTGAGGACGTTGCGCACGCGCGTGATCGGAACCGGCAGGAGTCGCCGGCGACGGTCGACGCCCTCGCCGAGCCGTGTGATCCTCGTCTCGCGCTCGACGTCGGACAGGCTTCCGTCCTCGACGTCGGCGACGAGCAGACGCGTCGAGTTGGTGCCCAGGTCGACTGCTGCAACCCGGTTCATGAGGCTCGACTGTACTCCGCGCGTCCTCGGTAGAGTCGAACGGTGAGTCGAGCCCGCCGCCTGCTCCTGAGACTCGATCCCGTGCTCCAGATCGGCCTGGTGATCTCGCTGGCCGAGGCGTACCGGTTGCTCCGCCGGCTGATCCCGACGGACTGGCCGCAGGCGATCGCAAACGCACAGCAGGTCGAGCGTCTCGAGCAGGCCGCCCACTTCGCCTGGGAGGGCGGGATCCAGTCGTGGTTCCTCCGCTTTCCCGAGCTCGTGAGAGGCATGAACTGGTTCTACCTCGCGAGCCACTTCGCGGTTACCGGCGCGTTCTTCGTGTGGCTCTACTGGCGCGACCGCGACGGCTTCGCCCTCTTCCGTGACGGTTTCCTGCTCGCGACGGCGATCGCGCTCCTCATCCACTGGCGCTATCCCACCGCGCCGCCGCGCCTCGCCGACATGGGGATCAAGGACACGATCGACCTCTATTCCGGCGTCAACATCGGCCGCCCGCACCACGAGCGCTTCTCGAATCCAGTCGCGGCCGTGCCGAGCCTGCACGCCGGCTGGGCGCTCGCGGTCGGGGTGGGGCTCATGCTGTATGCGCGGAATGTCCTTCTGCGGCTGGTCGGCGTGATCTACCCCAGCGCCGTGATGGTCACGATCGTCGTGACGGGCAACCACTTCATCTTCGACGCGATCGCGGGCGGCCTCGTCATGAGCGTCGGCTTCGCGGCCACGGCGCCGTTCCGGGTGGTCGGCCGCGAGCCCGCCTACGCCAGATCTCGCTGAATCCGGCGCTCGGCGAGTCGGCCCGGCCCGAGCTATAATCGGCACAAGCGACGCGGGGTGGAGCAGTCAGGTAGCTCGCCGGGCTCATAACCCGGAGGTCGCAGGTTCAAATCCTGCCCCCGCTACTGCAAAAGGCGCCGGAAACGGCGCCTTTCGCGTCTCTTGGCGATCTCGCGCTCGTAGAACTTTTGCCCAACCTTTGCCCGGACGTCGCGCGCATCCAAGCGAAACTGCCGGGAACGCATATGCCAGATCTTCGGCCCCTCCCTGTCGTAGACGCGATCGCCCGGCGAGCACCTGACCTCACGTTCGAGGCGTCATGGCAAGCGGAGCCAGTTGGTGCGTCAGATGAAATCGGTGAGGCCGTCTGGCGGGGTGGCGCGCAAATTTCGTATAGCGCCCCCCACACGACTAGTCGCGTTGAGCGCCTATGGAGCGCTTCAAGGTCAACGCATTGAATGCAACATCGACAATCTCCGTCCTCCTTCCTTGAACTCTTGCCCGAACTCTTGCCCAACTGAGCTGATCTGAGCTGACCTGAGATGACCGAGGAGTACTGACCCATGCGCTTTCTGAGGTTGCCTGATCTAGCAACGCACGTCTCATAACCTGAGCCGACGCTAGCTCGCCGGAGATCGCCTCAGTTGAAAAACCCGGAGGTCGGTCTTCTTGCGTGTCAGCTCACGCGAGATCGAGGCGGAGAGATGAGCGTCGCAACATCGAACACCGCTGGGCCTCATTCTGACAGGTGGGGGAGCGCATCTGAGCTTGCCCTGGCTGCTCGGGCGAGACGACACTCGCCCATCGCGCCGGCCTGCCGCCCTGTTCGGCCCCGCAGACACAAGGGGTCAGAGCGGGGACGCATCTCACCAGTCCGCCGGGTGAACGCAGGGCACGCCGATTTGAGTCCGCGTTATGCAGGCGTGAGAATCATCAGCACATGCGGATGACACGCCTGGTTGTCTGTTTGGCCTGCGCTGTCATGGCACTCATGTCGATGTTGAGCAGTGCGGCAAGCCGTGGCGCGGGTCTGGGTCGGACGACGGGTACGGACCCAACGCCCCCGGTGTGGCTCCCGCCCGTAGCCCTGAGCACAACGCCGTCGCACGCGCCGAGCGTCTCGCTCAACGCGCGGGGCGATGCCGTCGCCGTGTGGAGGGATCGTGACACGGGACAGGTAACCGCCCGCGTCCGTCCGGCCGCGTCCGGGAGGTGGAGTGCCCCTCGAGCACTCGGGCGCGATTCGGAGCTGTACGTGCCGGCGGCGGTCGCAGTCGATGTGAACGGCAATGCCGATGTCGTGTGGGTGGGAGAAGGGCCGGGCGGGAGGAGGTCTGTGCAGGACGTCCGCTACTCGACCGTAACTGGGCGCTGGTCCTCTCCTGTCGCTATCTCGGGTCCCGGGGTCAGCGTCGACCGTCCCGGCCTGGTCGTCGACGCCGGCGGGAGTACCACCGCGAGCTGGCTCTCCTACGGCGACCATTTCGAGCATCGGCTGTACGTCGCGTATCGCCCGGCGGGTCGGGCCTGGCGTGCGCCGGTCGAGATCGTCCGGGCGCAGAGCGAGACGTTCATCTCGGCCTTCGACCTAGCCGAGGGCAGCGATGGAACCACGCTGCTCACCTGGTCGGTGGTCAGCGGCTACTGGGCGGAGCCCGTCGGCACGAAGCCGAACCCGGTCACGATTTACGCCGCACTCGGGCGAGGCGGTGTCTGGGAAGCACCGACGACCCTCGCTGCGGGACGAGATGGCGACGGGCAGCCGGCAGCCGCGGTCGGCGCCACCGGCCTCGCCGCCGTGGGCTGGCTGGGCACCGAGCACGGGAACGCCATCGTCCGCGTGTCGACGCGGCGGGTCGGGGCACCCAGATGGGGGCCGGAGGCCAAAGTCTCGTTCGAGGACGGCCAGGCCGAGCCTCCGCAGCTCGGCATCGACGCGCAAGGCAACGTGACTGCCATCTGGAAGGTGAGTCATGTGGATGTGGAGAGCTCCACCCTCCCTGCCGGCTCCGACGTCTGGCCACGGCCGATCGTGATCTCGGGACCGTCCGAGTCGGCGGCTGCTGTAACACTCGCGGTGAACGCGAGCGGCGACGCTATCGCGCTGTGGAACTCGGGCGGTTACGAGGAGGTCGTTGCTGCCATGCGCCCCGCAGACGCAACGACCTGGGCTCCACCCGTAGTCGTCTCGGGTGTCACCGAAGTACTACGAAGCGAGGGCGTGGCCATCGACGCCGCCGGAGACTCCGTGGTCGTGTGGACGGAGCTTCGGCCGGATCGCTGGTACGGCGGAGTCGGCTCTGCGACGCTCGACGCCGCCGCCCCTCGACTCGCCACCCTCCGCGTTCCCGCCAGCGGGCGCGTCGGGAAGAAGGTGGCCTTCTCAGCGTCGTTCCGGGACATCTCCGCAACATCGATTCAATGGCGCTTCGGCGACGGCAGGTCCGCGAAAGGGACGCGGGTCGTCCACGCGTATCGCCGCCCGGGTCGCTACGACGTAATGGTTACGGCAACTGACGCCGCGCGTCGCGAGGCAAGCTCCACTCGGTCGATCCGCATCACCCGCTGAGGTCGCACCTGTCGCACGTCCGGGCGTGAAACTTGCCTCAACTTCAAGGGACATTCCCGCACACTCGCGCAGCCGATGGTCGCGTCACATCGAGGGGGATACGCTCAGCTGTACGTGGCACTCCCGACTATGAGGCCGAGTACAACAATGGCCGGCGCGTCCCTGAGGTAGATGCGATTTCTGCACGTTGGAAGGCCGCCTCGGCTGCCTATCGCGAGACGGCGGATGCGAGCTCGACCAGCCTTATGCACCTAGTGACGGAATCAATACGACGTGTTCTTCACCGGAGGCCCTGGGCAGCCGCACGCGAGCGGCGTAGCCTCTACCCGGGGTTGAGTCATGCCCGGCGCGCTGCAAGCAGGAGGAGGTACCGATGGGTTGTGAAACCTCACCGACGCGATCTCAGCATCGCATTCGGCGACTGACCGGATCATGCGTGGCGACGCCAGCGGCTTCAAGGATCTGTACTCCCGGAGCGGCGACATCACGCTCGGGAATCCGTTCGGAGGTTTCGGTCGGGGCCGGGAGGGGGTCTTCGAGCAACTTGATCGCGCCGCCTCGTACTTCAGCCACGGCCGGGCCATGGACTTCGAGCAGATCGCCAAGGCGGCCGCCGACGAATTCGCATACACGGTGGAGATCGAACGAGTAGAGGTGAAGGTCGGAGGGCGTTCGGAGCAGTCGGAATTTGCCGCTCGGGTTACCTCCGTCTATCGCCGTGAAGAGGACGGTTGGAAACTCATTCATCGCCATGCCGACCCGAGAGTCTCTCGACAGACAGCGGACTCCGTATTGCAGACCTGAGGTAGGGCCACTGCGGGCATCGGCTCAGGGGTCATTCGTGAACACTGGCCCAGCCCAGTGTTCTCCAACCAGGCGAGAACTTTTGCCCAAGCTTTTGCCTGCCTGAGCCGACCTGAGCTGATCTCACATGACCAAGGGGCCGCAACGACGCCGAATGCATCGTTATCTGACCTGGCAACGCATGTCTCATAACCCGGAGGTCGCAGGTTCAAATCCTGCCCCCGCTATGTCACATTTGTGCGACCGCCCGCGAGGCGGTCGCGCTGTTTCTGGGGGCGTGTCGAAAGCGAGGGTGGCGGCGAGCTGGAGTGTCCGCCGGTGCTTGTCATAGGTGATCTCGACGTCGAAGTCTTCGAGGAGCTGGGCGAGCTCCGGCGGCGCGTAATCGGCGAGCGCGTCGCTCAGGTCAGGAACCGAAGCGAGCATCGCCTCGACCGCGTCGGGATGGACGTCGCTCGCGGCCGCGCCTCGAGCGTTGCGAGTGTGGGACCTCGGTAGCGCGGGGAGGGCGAACGGCAGGGCGTGCCGCATCTACTCCAGCTCGCGGCGCTGATGAACGGGTACGACGACGTGATGCGGCTCGCAAACCCGCCTCGGCCCGCCCAGAAACTGCTGTTCGGCACGGTCGGGCCGCTCGGACGTCTCTTCGGATACCGCACGTGGTACCCCGAGTACGCGGCGAAGCCCGCGGACCGCGGCTCGGCCGCTCGCTCAACAGCAGTGGATCGGCGCGAGCCTGCTTAACGCTTCTTCAGGCACCGGACCTCGACGAAGCCGTACACGGTCGCACATGTCTGTCCAAATGCTGGCCCCGCTACTCCCGAACTCCGCCCAGACGGATCCTCGCTTATACGCAGGGGTCAGGACGGCTTTTCGGGGCGAGCGCCCGCTCGATCACACCACCGGAGCTCAACGCGTTCCATAGGTCCGGTTGTTCTTCGGTGTCCCACGTCCAGAGCAGCCAGCCGTCGATGCCGTAGGCGCATGATTGCTTCTGCCAGCTGCTCAGCGCGGTCGCCGCTTGCGTCGCCGACGCGAAGCCGCGTTTCGATCCACCGAACTCGCCCATGACGATCGGCTTTGCCGTCGGTCCGTCGATACCGTAGTTCTGCATGAACTGCGGAAACGTGAGCTCGTCATCCGCGTAGGGATGAATGTCGACGAAGTCGGCGGTCGAACGCTCGATGACCGCGCGTGTTCGAACGAGCCGGTTGTCGCCGCGGCGTGCCGGATTCGGCTCGGTATCGTGGAAGAACCCCATCGTTACGAGCGCAGTCGGATCGACCTGCAGGATCGTCTGCCGCACCCGGTCGATGAGAAACACGAAGCCGTCGTCGATCATCCGTTTCCGCTCGCTCGCGCTCGACATGTCGTAGGTCGTGCCGTTGGCCGCCGTCACTTGCGCAGCGTGGAGCGTAAAAGGCAGTTCGTCGGAGGTGAGGACCGCCTCGTTCCAGAGCTCGTAGGCGAAGATCGCATCCATCGGTGCGCCTTGCCGTAGCAGCTCGTGGACGAAGTCGGACCAGAGTCTCTGCTGGGCGGCGACTCCTTGCGGGCTTAGGATCAGGAGGTTGATGCCGCCGAACCAGTCTGCTCTCGCTGAAGCAAGGCCGTTCGTGTAAGTCGTGTTCGGTGGCAACCACTCGTTCGTCAGGATGACGAAGATCCCGTGCTGTTTCGCCCGCCGCAAGAAGTCGGCGACGTTCGCCACGTAGGCCGTACGCAGCACGCCGGTGGCCGAGTTCCCCAAGCATGCGTCGACGCAGATCTCGCTCAGGAAAACCCTGACGACGTTGTATCCGTCTTCGGCCATCCGTCCGAGTGCGGTCTCGGCGCGGCCGCCGTCGTAGTGCCCGACGTTGAACGTCGAGTGATACAGCTGAATGCCGCCCGACGCATTTCGCTGTAGCGCGAGTCTGATGTAGTTGCTTCCCCGCGGAACGAACGTCGCAGCGGTGGTGCGATCGTAGAGCTCGCCGAAGCCGCTCACCTGACGAACGCCGATCCGATGCTCCACCGCGGGCTGCGGTGCTGCCTGCACGAGGAGGAAACCACCCGCGACCCGGCGTCCGGCGACCTCGCAGACGTAGGCGACGCGCCCGGCACCGAGCGAAACGGCAAGGTCGGCCGGTCGAGCCGCAGCGACGCGTTTGCGCCTGCCGCTTATGGCGAATGCCGCGGCGCGTCTGCTTCGGTTGGCGATCCGAAAAACGGCGGGCCCTGCTGCGATCGACATCGGCGAGAGTCGGCATGTGGCTCGGGAGATGGTCACTTTGACGACTGCGGCTGCGCGCTCACCGCCTGCCATCGGCACCGCGCCGAAGACAACGGCGAGGAGGCCGAGCGTCACCAGCGCTCTCACCGGCCGATTATGGCGCGGGGCGTGAAATCGCTCAACGCGTGGCCCGCTATCGCAGCAGCCGCACCTCGACGAAGCGGTACGCGGTCGCAGATGTCTGTCCAAATCCCGCCCCGCTACTGATTCCCTACGGAACCCCTGCTATTGCGGGGGTCTCTTCTTTGTGCGGGGGAGGGGGGCGGCTCTGCGGATGCCAGTGGCGATAGATATCGTCCACCGCCGACCGGATCACGCTTCCGTTACGTTCCCAAGGAGGTGGGCATGGCCAGGTGGAACTGGGAGCGGCTGGCAGCCAGCTCCGGGATCCTCTTCGTCGTTCTTTTCATCGTCGGGTTCTTCATCCCCGGCAAGCCACCGAGCATGAGTGCCGGCAACACGACGTGGGTGCATTACATCCTCGGTAATTCTCGCGAGATCAAGGTGGGCTCGATCCTCTTGGGTCTTGCCCTGATCACGTTCGTCTGGTTCGCGGGCAGCCTCGCCGCGCGTCTGCGCGACGCCGGCGAGCCCGGGCTCGCTGCGATCGCTTTCGGAGGAGCTGTCGTAACCGCGGCGGTCTTCGCGATCGGAATCGCAGTGCAGGCCGCAGTCGCCTACCGCATCGCGAGCGAGCGGCCGACGCTCGTCAAGAGCTTCATCGAGCTGATGACGGTCGCTTTGACGATCATCCGCTTCCCGGTCGCAATGACGATGAGCGCAACGGCGATCGCGGCCCTGCGCGCGGGCGTGTTTCCGCAGTGGTACGCGCCACTCAGCGGGCTCGCGGCCCTGGTCGTGCTCGTCGGCGCCGGCGCGCTCGGCCAGAAGGGCTTCTACTCACCGGACGGGGGTTACACGACGATCTCGCTGATCGCCTTCCTCGCCTGGACGCTCGTCACGAGCGGCTGGCTCGCGTCCCGGATGGGAACCGAGCGAGCGCCGGCTGCGACTCCGTGAGCCTCAGCGCCGCAGACTCAAGCTCAGGACGCCCATGCCGACGGATTGCCGCTGTAAGCGCGCGGGCGAGCTGAACCTCCACAAGCAGCACGTCCATATCGTGCCCCCGCTACCGACAGGCCCGCTTCGGCGGGCCTGTCGTCTAGTGGACGGCGACCCAGACGGCGCCGCCGCCGGCCGCGAGCTGGACGGGGTATGCGACGCGTGGGTACGTACCGAGCGGGATCGTGTCGACGAGGTCGCCGGTCCTTCTGTCGACCCTCGACACGGTGCCGTCGTCGTTTGCCGTCCAGACCGCTCCCTCGCCGATCGCAATGTCGATTGGAGCGTGGTGGAGGCCAGTCAGAGTCCCGACGAGCCCAACCTCCGTCACGAGCTTCGAGACCGCCGCGCCGACGGTCGACCAGACGCCGTTCGCGTCGGCCGCCATACCGCCCCCGGCGCTTCCCGGAACGAAGACCTCTGGCACTGGGATCGTGTCGGTCACGGCACGCTGCTCGGGATCGATACGGAAGAACTTCGGTGGCGTGTCGTTCCACAGCCGGCCGAGCGCCCACACCGCACGTTTGCCAAACGCAATTCCTCCACCCGCGCCCGCCCGGATGTGTTCGAGCGCGCCGCTCTTTCCGTCGACGCGCAACACCTCGTAGGGATACGAGATCCAGGCCGCAGCCGCGCCCGCGGCGATGTCGAGCGGCTCGTCGAGCTCGAACCCCACCCGACCAAACGGCAGACCTCGCCTGACAGTCCCCGCGGGGATCTGCGGGATGAGCGTGTGCTTGGCGATGACGACGCCGCTGTCGGCGTCGAACTGGAATAGCAGCTTGGCTCCTCGGCTGCAGAGGACCCACACGTAGCCGTCCGCGATCGCGATCGCGGACGGTTCGGCGCCGAGCCCGATCGTTTGCGTCACCTTGCGCGTTCGCGGGTCCATGCGGAGAAGGGTTTCGCGGTCGTACGTGCCGACCCAGAGCGAACCTGCGCCGAAAGCGATCGCCGCAGGCCTCGTTTGCAGGGGTATCTCTTCGACCAGGGCGTTCGCTCCCGGATCGACGATCCCGATCGCGTCGGGTGAGATTGCCGAGAGCACGACTGGGCCGGTGTCGCGCGTCAGCAGAACGGCCACAGTCGCAAGCGCCGCCGCTGCGAGGAGCGCGACGCTCCCGAGTAGCAGCCGGCGCCTGCGTCGCGTGACAGGGGCGCGAATGACGCTCTGCTCGAACTCAAGCGCCGGGTCGTGCGCGAAGATCGCCTTCTCGAGGCGCTGGAGATCGGGACCCGGCGCGAGGCCCACCTCTTCGGCGAGCGTCCGCCGCGCCTGCTGGTACGCCGCGAGTGCGTCCGCTTGACGTCCGGAGCGGTACAGCGCGAGCATCAGCTGCGCCCGGAAGCGCTCGTTCAGCGGGTTCGCCGCCGTGAGGGTCTTGAGCTCGCCGACCAGCTCGCTGTGGCGACCGAGCACGAAGTCGGCGTCGATGCGCGCTTGGAGCGCTGCGAGGCGAACGTCCTCGAGGCGCGCGATCTCGCGCTGTGCGAACGGCTCGTTCGCGACGTCCGCGAGCGGCGCTCCGCGCCAGAGGGCGAGCGCTGCCCGCAGCGTCTCGCCTGCGCGTTCGGCGTCGCCTGCAGCGAGCAGGTTCCTTCCCTCGTCGAGCAGCCTTTCGAAGCGCTCGAGGTCGAGCTGTCCCGGCTCGAGCGCGAGCACGTAGCCGCGGCCGCGTGTCAGAAGCGAGCTCTCTCCGAGCACCTTCCGGAGCTGCGAGACGTAGATGTGCACGCTATTGGAAGCGCTCGCTGGCGGGGATTCGCCCCAGAGCGCGTCGATCAGACGGTCGGTCGGGACGACCTCTCCGGCGTTCAGGAGCAGGAGGGCGAGGACCGCGCGCTGCTTCCCGCTGCCGATCGGCAGCGAATGCCCGTCCTCGCGCACCTCCAACGGCCCGAGGATGCGGAACTCCATGCTGGTGTTCGGTGCTGCGGCCACACGTCTCAAGCGCTGCTCAAGAGCAATTCAAGCACTGCTCAACCGTGCCGACGGAAACTCGCAGCCGTCATGCAGCGAAGCGCGATATGCCTCGTCCCAGTCCTCGCGGGCCTCATGCTCGGTCCGCCTGCGCGCGCGGACGACCTGCCGCCGAGGCTGAACGAGGTCGCGCAGCACTACTCACTCGGCGTCGGCGAGGTGCGATGCGCTTCTGAATGGGAGTGGAATGCGGATGGTCACGCGAAGGCGTACTGGGCGTACACGAACATGCGGAAGGATTTCGCCGTGCTGGCGCCGCTGATCTGCGAAGGAGCGCTCAACGTCGCGAGCATTGAGGTTCCGGCATGGCAACGTGCCGTCGGGACACTCGTCCTTGTCCACGAAGCGTTCCATCTTCGTCACTGGCGTTTTCGCCGTGACGAGGGCAAGGTCGAGTGTCAGGCGATGGTCTACTTCACGGAAGCGGCGCAAAGACTCGGCGCGAGCGACGCGAACAACCTCTACCCGTACGCGCTCGCCTGGCACTGGCGGCAAACGGAGCTGCTTCCCTGGTATCGCGACCCGAAATGCCTCCTCCCGCCGTGGATCCCGCCGATTCCGTGAGACGCGAGCGCACGCGGAGTCGATTGGCATTGGTAGCGAGGCGGCGAGGTCGGGGACGAGCTGAGCGCCTTCGCTGCCGCCGACGCGCTTGAAGCCGACGAGGCCGTCGTTCGTCATCGCGAGGACACCCCAGGTGACCTGGTCGTAGCTCGTTGCCGTGTCGAGGTTTGCGGCCTCAGTTGAGAACAGTAGGTCCGCTGTCAGTCGGCTGCCGCGGTGGGCATCAGCCGTCGCCTGACCTGGAAAGAGGCCCGCTTCGACGGGCGCGTGGTCAGGAATGACCACGACCGGCTCTCGCCAGATTGGCGGATTCTCGCGATGCGTCGACGCCGCGCGGTCCCTAGCGTCGGCGACATCGAGCGAAGGGAGAAAGAGGATGTCAACGCACGCAAGCGAGCGGTTCGACACGGTGATCGTCGGCGCTGGACAGGCCGGGCTGGCGGCCGGCTACCACCTGAAGGCGCGCGGCGAGAGCTTCGTGATTCTCGACGCGGAGGAACGGGTGGGCGACGTATGGCGCAGACGCTGGCCCTCGCTTCGCCTCTACACACCGGCGAAGTACGACGGGCTGCCGGGAATGCCGTTCCCCGCAGGCCGCAACACGTTCCCGGGCGCGCCCGCGATGGCGGATTACCTCGAGTCGTATGCGAGTCGGTTCGAGCTGCCGGTCCGGCCGGACGTTCGCGTCGAGCGGCTTTCGAGGAACGGGGAAAGCTACGTCCTGGTCGCGGGCGGGCGGGTCTTCGAAGCCGATAACGTCGTCGTCGCCACCGGCGTGATGCAGGTTCCGGTCGTCCCCGACTTCGCGGGCGAGCTCGATCCGAGGATCGTCCAGCTCCACTCGAACGCGTACCGGAGCCCGGCGCAGCTGCAGGAAGGCAGCGTCCTCGTCGTCGGCGCCTCCCACTCGGGCGGCGACATCGCGTTCGAGGTGGCTGCGGAGCACCGGACGATCCTGTCCGGACCGAGCACGGGCCAGGCGCCGTTCTCCGTCGAGAGTCGGCGGGCGCGGGCGCTCTCCCCGCTGTTCAAGTTCCTCACCACCCGCGTGCTGACCGTCGACACGCCGCTCGGCCGCAAGCTCCGTCCGGAGATCCGTTCCCACGGCGCGCCGCTGCTGCGGGTGCGCTCGGACGATCTCGCGGCCGCGGGAGTCGAACGCGTCTTGGCCCGCACGGCGGGCGTGCGGGGCGGCCGTCCCGTGCTGGACGACGGGCGCGTCCTCGACGTCGCGAACGTGATCTGGTGCACCGGCTTCCGGCCGGATTACAACTGGATCGACCTCCCGCTCGAGTACGAAGACGGTTACCCGAGCCAATACCGCGGCGCCGTCGATTCGCTTCCGGGCCTGTACTTCCTCGGGATGCTCTTCCTCCATTCCTTCAGCTCGATGCTGATCCTCGGCGCGGCGCGGGATGCGAAGCGCGTGGCGGATTCGATCCTCGCGCGCAAGGAGCGGGGTGCCGCGACGGCGCGGCGCGGCGTGCGCTCGCCGGCCGAAGAGCAGGTCACGACATGACGCCGCCCGCGAGGTTGGTGAAGCGGGCTCCTTGCCTCCGCAAGGTTGTGGCCGCTGAGCGCCGGTCCGGTTGACACGTCCTGTTATTGGTTGTAAACAAGGCCGGACTGGCTGGCGCGGTCGAAACGCATTGGCGCAGTGACCGCTCGAAGGGGGAGGACAAATGCTACGACGATCACTCGTCGTTCTGATGGGGATCTCGTGCCTCGTACTGCAGGGCGCTTCCATTGCGGGCGCGCAGCACGGGCCGTTGACAGACCATCTGATTGGCCCCGGCGCATGGGGCAATGTGCAACTCGTCTCGCAGCTTCGCGTCCACGACGCCGAGCCGGACGGAATCGCAGACGTCTCGGTCTTCAAGAATTACGCCTATGTCTCCAAGTGGGGCGCGGCCGATTGTGCGGGCCCGGAGACGGGTGGCCAGAAGACGCCTGACGGCGGGGCATACGTGATCGATCTTTCCGATCTGGCGCAGCCCAAAGAGGTTGGCTTCATCGCGACCTCGCAGGACACGCTGGTCGGCGAAGGCATGCAAGGACTCACGCTGACCACGAGCGCGTTCAGCGGAGACGTGCTCGTGATGAACCACGAGCAGTGCGGCAAGAACGGGAAGGGCGGGTTCTCGCTCTGGAACATCACGAATCCGCTCAAGCCGGTGAAGCTGTCGGAGCACGCGGGTGACATCACCAGCAACGGCGCAAACAACACGCCGCACGACGTCAACCAGTACCACAGCGCCTTCGCCTGGGACGCCGGCGACAAGGCGTACCTGATTGCGAGTGACGACGACGAGAACGTCGACGTCGACATCTTCGACATCACGAACCCGAAGAAGCCGATCACGGCGAGCGAGCTCGATCTGAACCAGTACGGCATCCAGCAGCCCGAGCTCGGTCTGACCGATTCGTTCCTGCACGACATGGTGGTCAAGCAGATCGGCTCGAAGTTCATCGGTCTGCTCTCGTACTGGGACGGCGGCTACATCCTGCTCGACGTGACGAATCCCTACGCGCCGGTCTTCATCAGCGACACCGACTACCCGGCGGTCGATCCGGAGCTGCTCGCCCAGACGGGTACCTCGCTGTCGCCCGAAGGGAACGCGCATCAGGACGAGTTCACGTCCGATAACAAGTTCGCGATCACGACTGACGAGGACTTCGCGCCGTTCCGGCTGACAGTCACGACCGCCGACGGGACCTTCCGGGCAGCAAGCGGCACGAACACGACCACAGCTCAGGCTACGGCCATCGCCGGAACCACCGTCTTCGTGGGGCGTGCCTGTCCGGGTGACCCGGCGGTTCCGCCCGCGCCGGCCGTCGGGACGCAGCAGATCGCGGTCGTCGAGCGAGGCCTCTGCCTGTTCGAGGAGAAGGCGCAGAGCGTCCTCGCCGCGGGCGGCTGGGACGCGATGGTGATCATGAACCGCGAGGGCGCAGACGCGTGCACGGGCGTGTTCACGCCGTCACTCACGGCGGCAATCCCCACGATCCTCATAGGACGTGACGCTGGCTTCGCGATGTTCAACAAGACGTATGACAACGCGGCCTGTGTCGACTCGACACCGCAGCTCGCGCCGATCACGATCGGAACGTTGGGCGATCCCATCCTGGGCGTGGCCTCGCAGTTCGACGGTTGGGGTTACGTCCACCTCTATGCGGTGAACTCGGCTGTGACACAACTGACCGAGGTCGACACCTTCGCGATTCCCGAAGCAATGAACCCCGCATACGCGACAGGGTTCGGTGCGCTGTCGGTGCACGAGGTGGCGACCGAGAAGGAAGACGCGACGCGGGCCTTCCTCTCCTACTACGCGGGCGGTATTCGCGCAATTCAGATCCGCTGCACGAGCCCGACGAACGTCAGCACCTGCCGACTCGCGGAAACGGGCGGGTATCTCGATCCGAGGGGGAACCAGTTCTGGGGGATCGAGACGTTCGTGCGCGACGGCGTCACGTATGCCGTCGGCAGCGACATGGACGATGGAATCTTCATCGTCAAGCGGACATAAGCTTCCGCAGTGACGGACGAGCCGAGGGCCGGGTCACCGGCCCTCGGCTCGCTGCAGTCAAGGCCGAACTGAACTACCGTTTTGCTCGTTACACACCACAAATCGAGGAGGGTCGTTGCGCAAACGACTGCTTGTGTTCGCCGTAGCTGCCGCCGCCGTGGCGGCTCTCGCTTCGTCGGCGTCTGCCAGCCACTCGTGACTATGCGAGCAATCCGGATGCCGACAACATGCATCCGAACGCGCACGACTACGAGGAGCTCGCCATCATCTACTCACACCTCGACTCCTCGACCACGATTGGCTCCGCAGTCACGAGCAACACCAAAGCGACACGAGGAGACGCCCCCATGAGCGTCAGTCGCAACGATCGCATCAAGGACTCGACGATCGTCGAGAACTTCGCGGACGGATCGGCGCGGGTCACGCACATCCCCTGGGCAATCGCCTAGTTGGCGTTGTCATGGATGAGGCTCCCCGCAACGGGAGCCTCATCCAGTGCTAGGCGGGCTTCGTGCTCCGACATCGCGTGCCTCATCGCAGGCTCCTTTTGGGCCTTGTTTTTCAAGACTTCGCTTGATAACTTGATGAAATGGCAAGTGGTGAGGCGAAGGCGGCGCTCTTCGACGCGCTTGCGTCGGTGGCACAGGCGCTCGGCAGCGGTCGGCGGGCGGAGATCATCGACGTGCTCGCCCAGGGCGAGCGCTCCGTGGAGGAGATCGCTGTCGAGATCTCCCAGAGCGTCGCCAACACCTCTCAGCACCTGCAGGTGCTGGCGCGGGCCGGTCTCGTACGTTCGCGGCGCGACGGTACGCGGGTCATCTACCGGCTCGCGAGCGACCAGGTAGCCGAGCTGTGGGCGACGATCCGTGACGTCGCGGGTCGCCATCTAGCGGAGGTGAGCGTTCTCGCCGACGCGTATCTCGGTGAGCGGGACACGGTGGAGGAGGTCTCGGCCTCGGAGCTCGAAAAACGGCTCGCCCGCGGCGACGTCGTCGTCCTCGACGTACGGCCGGAGCGCGAGTACGCGGCAGGCCACATCGCCGGCGCCCGCTCGGCACCTGTCGGCGAGCTCGAAGCCGTGGTGGCGACGTTGCCGCGGCGGCGCGAGATCGTCGCCTACTGCCGCGGCCCCTACTGCGTGTACGCCGACGACGCAGTTCGGCTTTTGCGGGCGCGTGGACTCAACGCGCGCCGCCTGGACGTCGGCTATCCGGAGTGGCGTCGCGCCGGGCTCCCCGTCGCGACGACCGGTTGAGAGGAGGCTGGATGCTGCTGCGACCTTTCCTGAACGACGCAGGCTCCTGCGCGAGCTACCTGTTCGGCTGCACGACGCACGGCAGGCTTGCGGTCGTCGACCCGCACGCCGATCTCGTCGATGAGTATCTCGCAGCGGCTGCGTCCATCGGCGCTCGGGTCGTCGCGGTGTTCGAGACGCACGTGCAGGCCGACCACGTCTCCGGATTGCCCGCACTCGTCGAGCGTGCAGGCGCGATCGGCTACCTGCCGGCCGATTCCAGGGTCGAGTTCGAGCATGTTGCCCTTGCCGACGGCGATGTGGTCGAGCTCGGCAACACGATGGTCACTGCAATCGCGACGCCCGGGCACGCGCCCGCACACCACGCCTACGTCGTCGCCGATCGGAGACGCGGCGACGAAGAGCCGTGGCTCGTGTTCAGCGGCGACTCGCTCTTGATCGGCGACGTCGGTCGGCCCGACCTGCACGTCGCCGACGACGCACACGGGCAGGCGCGGCTGCTGCACGCGAGCCTACGGCGCCTGCTCGCGCTGCCGGACCACGTCGTGCTCTACCCGAGCCACTACGGTGGGTCGGTCTGCGGCCGCGGCCTTTCCGGGAACCCGGTCTCGTCGATCGGCTTCGAGCGCAGCCACAACCCGCTGCTCGCGATCGCCGACCCCGACGCATTCGCGGACGCTCTCGCGACCGAGATGCCGCCCCGGCCGGTCGAGCAGGAGCGGATCGTCGCCGCCAACCGCGCCGGCAGGGTGGTCGCGCGAGCGTGACCGGGCTCGTTCGGCTGGGTCTGCGCGTGAACGCCCGCCAGTTCACGCTGCTCGTCGGCCTGAATGCGCTCGTGGGCGGGATGGTCGGGCTGGAGCGAAGTGTCCTCCCGCTCGTCGGCAAGCAGGACTTCGCCCTGCGCTCCTCCTCAGCAGTGCTCGCCTTCATCGTCGCCTTCGGCGCCGCCAAGGCGCTGACCAACCTGGCGGCCGGCGCGCTTGCCGAGCGGCTCGGGCGCAAGCGACTCCTGGTGGTGGGCTGGTTGGTCGCGCTGCCGGTGCCGCTGCTGATCGGCCTTGCCCCGTCTTGGTGGTTCATCGTTGCTGCAAACGTGCTGCTCGGCATCAATCAGGGCCTCGCCTGGTCGATGACCGTCGTGATGAAGATCGACCTGGCGGGCCCACGGCGACGTGGCCTGGCCCTCGGACTGAACGAGTCCGCCGGATATCTCGGCGTCGCTGCAACGGCGTTCATCACCGGCGCGCTCGCAGCCAGCTACGCACCGCGCACCGTCATCTGGGTCGGTGCCGTGTCGATAGCAGTGGTCGGGCTCGTCGTCAGCATGCTGGCCGTGCGCGACACTGGCCGTCACGTTGATCTCGAGCAAGAGGCCTACGGGCAGCGGGCGCAGGGGCACGAGAGCCTCGGCCGCGCCTTTACGCAGGCGAGCGTTCGCGATCCGATCCTGCGTGCCTGCAGTCAGGCCGGCCTGGTCAACAACCTCAACGACGCGCTCGCCTGGGGCCTTGCGCCCCTCTACCTCGCCATGCATGGCGCCGGCGTGCGTGAGATCGCGGCCGTTGCCGCCGCCTATCCACTCGTCTGGGGTGTCGGCCAACTCGCCACCGGCTGGCTCTCCGACCACACCGGCCGCAAGCCGCTGATCGCTAGCGGCATGCTCGTGCAGGCGGGCGCACTCGGCTTGCTGGTCTTCGGTGGCGGCAACTTCGTTCCCTCGCTCGTCGCGGCCGTGCTGCTTGGTGCCGGCACCGCGATGGTGTACCCGACGCTGATCGCCGCCGTGTCCGACGCGACTCAGCCGCGCGACCGGCCGCGCGTCGTCGGCATCTACCGCTTCTGGCGCGACTTCGGCTTCGTCCTCGGCGGCCTGATCGCAGGAATCGGCGCCGATGCAACTTCGACCGGGACGGCGATCCTGCTCGTCGCCGTTCTCACCGGCGCCAGCGGCCTGCTCGTGGTCGGCACCTCCTGGCAGCCGCGCCCTGCAGTCCAACCCGCCCCCGTTCGCTAGGGGCCCAACGTAGAGGAGGAGGAGAGATGGCAGAAGGCAACAAGGTCCTGGTGAACCTCGCGACGGGACTCGAGGATCAGGAACGTGTGACGATCGCGTTCCTCGTGGCGACGGCCGCGCTCGACGCAGGAAAGCAGGTCGCCGTCTGGTTGACGAAAGAGGCCGTACGGCTCGCGCTGCCGGGCTACGGGCAGGGCACGGCCTGCGACGGATGCCCGCCGCTTCCGAAGCTGCTCGACCAGTTCGCCGCCGGGGGCGGCGAGTTGCTCCCCTGTCCGATCTGCTTCAACACGCGCAAGCTCAACGAAGGTGACCTTGTCCCGAACGCGCGCCTGACCGGAGCGACTCCTCTCTGGGAATGGATCGGCGACGGCGCAACGGTGTTCAGCTACTGAGGAGAGAGGAGGCGAACATGCGCAGCACGCTCGACTCGACACTTTTGTGGTGGATCGCCGGTCCTGCGCTCGGCCTGGTGATCGTGGGCCCGCTCGGGCTGGCAAACAAGCGCTTCGGTGTGGTCGGCGGCCTCACCGATCCCGTCCACGGCTCCGGGGAGGGCCGCGGTCTGCGCAGCTGGCGTTCCCTACTCGTCGTCGGAATCATCCTCGGCGGTCTTGCTTACACGCTGGAGGCGCAGCTACCCGCCCTGCAGGCAAGCGAGGTGTTGTGATGGCCGTCGAGGTCGAGATCGATGTCGCGCTGCTCAAGAGCGAGATCAAGAAGACCTACTCCAGCGTCTCGGCCGAGCCCGAACGCGACTTCATTTTCCCGACCGGGCGCGCCTGGGCCGAGGACCTCGCCTACCCGGCCGAGCTGAGGAACGTGCCCGACGCCGCCGTCGAGTCGTTCGCCGGCGTGGCAAACCCCTGGCGGCTCGGCCGGCTCGAGCGCGGCGAGCGTGTGCTCGATCTCGGCTCTGGTGCCGGCACGGACTCGCTCATCGCTGCGCAGATGGTGGGCGACCAGGGCCGGGTAACCGGGATCGACATGACTCCCGAGATGCTTGCGAAGGCGCGTGCGGCGGCGGCGGAGATGGAAGCCACGAACGTCGAGTTCATCGAGAGCGAGGCGGAGCACCTGCCCTTCCCGGATGCGAGTTTCGACGTCGTCATCTCGAACGGCGTCATCGACCTGGTTCCCGACAAGGACGCCGTCTTCGGGGAGCTTCACCGCGTGCTCGTGGACGGCGGTCGACTGCAGATCGCCGACGTGACGATCCAGAACCCGGTCAGCGCCGAGGGTCGCCGCAACATCGACCTCTGGACCGGCTGAATAGCCGGGGCGCTGCTGGAAGCAGCGTACGCCAAACTGCTGGAGCGACACGGCTTCGAGCGGATCGAGACCGGGCAGCTCGTCGACACCTACGCCCGCTCCAAGTTCGAGGACACACGCCGGAAGGCGCAGAAGTTCGGCGCCCGCGGCACCACTCTCAAGGCCTACAAGCGAGACGCAACCCCCGGCCCTCGATGACGCCCGTGCTCGACCCCGAAGGAGCGCACCTCGCCGCCTTGCGCCGTCTCGGCGACTTTCGCGACCGCCGCGTGCTCGAGCTGGGCTGCGGCGACGGCCGGCTCACCGTTCCCATCGCCGAGGACGCGGCGCACGTGCTTGCCTTCGACCCGGACGCAGAGGCGGTCGAACGCGCGCGCCGTTCGGTCCCCGCCGAGCTGGTCGACCGAGTCACGTACCGGGTCGCGTCGGGAACGTCGATCGAGCTCGAACGGCACGCGTTCGACCTCACGGTCTTTTCGTGGTCGCTCTGATGAGTCGACCCGGAGGACGTCGTGCACGTCCTGCGGAACCTGGTCGAAGCGGTGAAGCCGGGCGGCCTGGTGTTCGACCTGCAGGTGATCAGGCCGAACCCCGTTGTTGAGGCGGGCGGACGGGTTGTATGCGAGGTCGACGGCGAGCCGCTCTTCGAGATCGCCGACGCCGCAACCGCGGCCGTCGACGCACTCGTCTCGGCTGGCCGACTCATCGAGCAGGCGATCGACGACCATGACGTCCGCAAGCACTACGCGGACGGAGCAGAGCTTGTTGCCGACTTCGCCGACAAGAAGCGTCGCCTGCCGGGCCAGGCCGTGCCCGAGCTACGGCGGTTCACGGAGTCGTGCGCCGTACGGGAGCGCTGCCGTCTCCGACGACTCGCGACAAGCCGCTAATAGAGACGCCGCGAGCTAGGACGGGCCGAGCGACGTCTCCGTCCGTGTGGCCGGGGAGGCGTCCTCCTTGAGCTCGACGAAGAGGACGTGTGTCGGGCTCTCGCCGATGTTCTCTCCGCTGTGCGTCTGGGCATCGAGCCAGCGCACCTCGCCGGCGGAGAGACTGACATCGCGACTTTCGCCGCTCTCGGCGACGAGGCGGCGCTCGAAGGTGGACAGGGTGTACATGACGCTGTCCGGGTGCCGGTGCGGGCTGGTTGTCTGGCCCGGCTCGTCGCGGTATTCCAGGACACGAACACGGTCGTTCTCGAAAACGACCTTGTACTTGTCGGGATCGGTGCTGGTGGGGTCCGCCACGGGGCGATCCTAGACGTTTCAGGCGATGAGCTCCGACGGCCTCCGCCGTCTAGGTGCGCCGGACGTCGGGACTGCCATTCGGAGGTCAGGCTCTGCCGCGCAGGACGATTCATCGTGAGAGGCTAGAGCAACCGATGCCGCTCGACCTCCAGCAGCTGTTCGGCGTGGCGAAGCCGGTGATCGCGATGGCGCATCTGCCGCCCTTGCCGGGGACGCCCCTCTACGACGAGGCCGGCGGCCCGGACGCGATCGTCGAGTCGGTCCGCCGGGACGTCGAGATTCTCGTGCGCTCGGGCTTCGACGGCATCCTCTTCTGCAACGAGGGCGACCGCCCCTACCAGCTGCAGGCGGGCTTCGAGGGCGTGGCGATGATGGCGCGCGTGGTCGCGGAGGTTGCGCCGGGTGACCGGCCGTTCGGGGTCGACTTCCTCTGGGACGCGCAGGCGGCGCTGGCCGTCGCCGCCGTCACCGGGGCATCGTTCATCCGGGAGGTCGCGACCGGAGCCTATGAATCCGACATGGGGATCTGGGCGCCCGACGCGGGGAGGCTCTTGCGTCGCCGCCGGGAGCTGAACGCCGACCAGGTGGCGGTCTTCATGAACATCACGCCGGAGTTCGCCTCGAGCCTTGGCACGCGCGACATCGCGACCACCGCGCGCTCCGTCCGCGTCTCGAGCCTCGCCGACGTCGTGCTCGTCTCGGGCCCGATGGCCGGCACCGAGCCGACGGTGGATGCGGTCCGCGAGGCGAAGCGCGGCTGTGGCGACGACACGCCGGTCTTCGCCAACACAGGCGTCAAATCGACGAACGTCAAGGACTTCCTCGCCGTAGCCGACGGCGCCATCGTCGGTTCCGACCTGAAGGTCGACGGCGGCACCTGGAACCCGGTCGATCCGGCACGTGCCGAGCGTTTCATGGCCGAGGTACGCGCCACGCGCTGAGTCCGAAGGCGGCCTGCGACGCGGCCACGGCAGGTCCACCTACGATGAAGCCTTGAGCGCGAACCTGAAAGCATCCCGCCCCGAGCTGGAGCACGAGTTCGAGCAGTACCGGCCCGAGCTCACCGCCCACTGCTACCGCATGCTCGGCTCGCCGTTCGAGGCTGAGGACGCGGTGCAGGAGACGTTCATCCGGGCCTGGCGTGCGGTGGACAAGTTCGAGGGCCGTGCCGCGCTGCGGTCGTGGCTCTACCGCATCGCGACGAACGTGACGCTCGACATGCTGGGCGGGCGGGAGCGGCGCGCGCGGCCGATGGACCTGGGGCCGGCCCGTGAGCCGGTGGAGTCCAACCTCAACACGCTGCCCGAGGTGACCTGGCTCGAGCCGATGCCCAGCGGCGTCGTGCTCTCCGAGCAAGGCGATCCCGCCGAGGTGGCGCAGTCGCGCGAGACGATCCGGCTTGCGTTCGTCGCGGCGCTGCAGCATCTGCCACCGCGTCAGCGGGCGGTGCTGCTCCTCTCAGAAGTCTTGCGCTGGAAGGCGTCCGAGGTCGCGGAGCTCCTGGAAACGAGCGTCGCGTCGGTCAACAGTGCGCTCCAGCGAGCCCGCGCGACACTGGAGGCGAGCGACCCCAGCGCGACAAGCAGCGCCGCGGCCCTCGACGAGCCCGACGCCGAGCTGCTCGAGCGCTACGTCGCCGCGTTCGAGCAGTACGACATGTCGGCGCTCACCTCGCTCATCCACGAGGACGCGACGCAGTCGATGCCGCCGTTCGACCTCTGGTTGAGCGGACGTGACGACATCCTCACCTGGTGGGTCGGGCCTGGCGCCGGCTGTCGCGGGTCACGCGTGATCCCGACCGTTTCGGCGAACGGAGCTCCGGCGTTCGGTCAGTACAAGCCGAGCGCGACAGGTGAGGGGTACGAGCCCTGGGCACTCCAGGTGCTCGAGGTGGCAGACGGACGGATCGTCGAGTTCACGTTCTTCCTCGACACGGAGCGGCTGTTCCCGCTGTTCGGGCTTCCGCCCCGACTCGACGCCTAGTGCCCCTTCCAGCAGTACATGCCTGCTTCTGGCCCGCGATCACACGGCGCCAGAGTCCACCCTCTTCCTCGGCAAGGCTGGCCGGCCTTGCTTCGGTCGAGTGCGGCCGCTGGCTTGGTGCTCGCGACCCAGAAGCTAGACGGCATTACTGGAAGGGGCACTAAGTCACTTCGGTACAAGGTCCCGTAGGCCCATGAACTCGATCAGTTCGAGCAACTCGGTGGAGGCGAAGCAGAGCCGTGCCCGGCGGCCCCGCCGGCCGACGGCGAGCTGGAGCCGCGCCAGCGCTTCGACCGTGACTGCGTCGGGCTCGGCGCCGCTGACGTCGCAGAGGAGTACCTCGGCGTCGCTTCGATCGAGGACGGCGCAGATGCGCCGGCAGAGCCCCGGCAGGTCGGCGCGGAGGATCGGTCCGCGAATCGCGCACGCGACCAGCTGCGGCACCGAGGCTGCCATCCCAGATATAGACCGGAGCAGGCCCCCAAACTCATCGCTCGGCCCACCGATGAGTTCTCTCGCGCCCGAAGGTCTTAGCTCTGAAACCGAGCCCCGTCCACGCGAAAGGACAGCCGCCCGATGACCGTGACCAACCGTACGCGCTGGATCGCCCTCTACGTGCTCTGCCTGGGGGACCTGATGATCGTCCTCGACGGGACGATCGTGAACGTCGCGCTCCCGTCGATCCGAGACGACCTCGCGTTCTCCCAGACCTCCCTCGCGTGGGTTGTGAACGCCTACCTCCTCACCTTCGGAGGCTTCCTCCTGCTCGGTGGGCGGCTGGGCGACCTCTTCGGACACCGCCGGCTGTTCCTCATCGGCATCTCGATCTTCACCGTCGCCTCGTTCTTCTGCGGGATCGCGAACTCCCAGGCGTTCCTCGTCAGCGCACGTGCGGTGCAGGGGATCGGCGGTGCGATCGTCTCGGCGGTCGCCCTGTCCCTGCTGATGACGCTCTTCACCGAGACGGCCGACCGCGCGAAGGCGATGGGGGTCTTCGGTTTCGTCCTCTCCGGCGGCGGCGTCGTCGGGGTGCTCCTCGGAGGCGTCCTCACGGACCTCCTGAGCTGGCACTGGATCTTCTTCATCAACATTCCCGTCGGCGGAGTCGTCCTCTTTCTTTCGAAGCGGCTGCTGCCCGACCACTACGGTGCGGCGGTACGAGGTCGCATCGACATCGCGGGCGCGGTCAGCGTCACCGCCGCGTTGATGCTCGCCGTCTACGCGATCGTGAACGGGAACGACAAGGGTTGGACGAGCGGCCAGACGCTGGGCATGCTCGGCGGCGCCGTCGCGCTCCTGCTCGTCTTTCTCGCGATCGAGGCCCGGATCGGGTCGCCGCTCGTCCCGCTCGGCCTCTTCCGCAACCGCAACGTCTCGAGCGCGAACGTGGTCGGCGTCCTGATGGCCGGCGGCATGTTCGCCTACTTCTTCTTCTCGGCGCTGTACATGCAGCTGATCCAGGGCTGGACGCCGCTCGAGGTCGGTCTCGCGTACCTGCCCGGCACGATCATCTGGGGCAGCTCCTCGCTGCTGCTCTCGGACCGGCTCGTGATGCGCTTCGGGATCAAGCCGCCCCTCATCGGTGGGATGACGCTGATGGCGGTGGCGCTGTTGCTGCTCGCGCGCATGCCCGTGGACGCGAACTACGTGCTGGACGTGTTCCCCGCGACGGTCCTGATCGGCATCGGTGCCGGCATCGCGTTCAACCCGATCCTGCTCGCCGCGATGAGCGGCGTCGGGCCGACCGAGGCGGGGCTGGCCTCGGGTGTGGTCAACACGTCCTTCATGATGGGTGGCGCGCTCGGCCTGGCAGCTCTCGCCAGCATCGCCGACTCGCGGACGGTGTCGCTGACCGACTCCGGGGACGGCCGCTTCGCTGCCCTGAACGGGGGCTACCACCTGGCCTTCCTCGTCGGGGCGGTGTTCATCGCCGGGGCCGCGACCATCGCTGCCGCGCTGCTGCGCTCTGCGCAGCCGGCGCCGATGCATGCACCCGCCGAGCAACCGCAGCCGGCGACGGCCGGGGCCGACTAGTGGCCGCGGCGATCCTCCTGGCCGTCGTCATGGGCGCGAGCGTCGTCGTCGTCCTCGCTCTGTTCGTCTGGGCGGCGAGGAAGGATGGTGAGGAGGACCGCGCGGTCCAACGGCGTCTCGGGATTCGCCGCCGGACGCGCCTCGGCCGCTGATCCGTTGACAGGCCTCGCCGGCCCACCTAGAACGTGACTGCGCTCGAAATTCGATCGAGGGGGTCGAGGTGGACGAGCCGGGGAAGTGGGAGCCCGCAGTCCGGGCTGATGACGAACGTCGCTACGTGGAGTTCTGGCCCGCCGGGGTCGGCGCCGCGGGCTGGTTTCTCTGCACAGGGTGTGGCAACACGGTGATCGTCCGTCAGGTGCTGCCGCGCTGCGGGATGTGCGGCGGGCGCCTGTGGGAGCGGGCGCAGCTCACCGGGGCAGCTTCGAGAGCCGTCTGAGCGCGGCGCCGCGCTCGCGACGACCCCACTCATCCTGTGCCCAACGGGTACAGAGCGCCGTTCTGCCGAGGATCAGCCCGCGCCGAAACCCTTCTTGGCCGCCGCGCGCTTCTCCTGTCGCTTCTCCTTGAGGGACTTCTGCGGCTGTTTCTTCGTTCCGTGCTTCGGCTTGGACGCGCCTTTCATCGTGACCTCCGTGGATGTCCCGGTTTGACGGACGAAGACTACGCGCTTCAGCCGCTGCCGTTCAGCGGCGAGAGCGGCGCCCCGGTGCGTCGAGCGACTTCCTCTCGCACGAGTGGCGCGACTCTCGTGCCGAGGAGCTCGATCGCCTGCATCGCCTTGTCGTGCGGCAGATTCCCGACGCTGATCTGTCCGAGGAACCGATCGTGGCCGAAGAGCTCATGCTGGAAGAGGATCTTCTCGACGACCTCCTCGGGGCCGCCGACGACGAGCGCACCGCGCCGCGTGCGCAAGGCGTCGAAATCCTGAGGCCGGATCGGAGACCATCCGCGTTCGCGGCCGATCGCGTTCATCATCTCCGCGTACGCCGGGAAGAAGTCTTCCGCCGCCTGCTCTGCCGTCTCCGCAACGTAGGCGTGCGAGTTGATGCTGAGCGAGAGCCGGCCGTGCCCTGCCTTCTCGGCGGCCTCTCGGTGCAGCTGCGCGAACGGCATGAACCGTTCCGGCTGCCCGCCGATGATCGCGAGTGCCATCGGCAGCCCGAGCGCGCCTGCGCGAACGGCCGACGCCGGGTTCCCGCCCACGGCGACCCAGATCGGGAGCGGGTCCTGGAGCGGCCGTGGATAGACGCCGGCATCCTCGAGGGGCGCGCGATGGCGCCCGGACCAGGTGACGCGGGCCGTCTCGCGGAGTCGCAGGAGGAGCTCGAGCTTCTCGGCGAAGAGGTCGTCGTAGTCGGCGAGGTCGTAGCCGAACAGCGGAAACGACTCGATGAAGGAACCGCGCCCCGCCATGATCTCGATGCGGCCGCCCGACAGGAGGTCGACCGTGGCGAACTCCTGGAAGACACGCACAGGATCGTCCGAGCTCAGCACCGTCACCGCGCTCGTCAGGCGGATCCGCTGCGTCCGCACCGCAGCCGCGCCGAGCACGACCGCAGGCGCAGAGACGGCGAAGTCCGGCCGATGATGCTCGCCGACGCCGAAGACGTCGAGCCCGACCTGGTCGGCGAGCTCGATCTCCTCGAGCAGGTTTCGAATGCGTTGCTCGGGGCTGAGGTCGCCGCGGAGCTCGGCGAAGGTGTAGACGCCGATGTCCACTAGGGCCTCAGGTGGGCGACGGTGACGCCATGGTCGGAGGCGAGACGTTCGGCGATCAGCGAACGATGGCAGGCCTCCGGATCGCGCTCGACGCACATGAGCGCGGCAACGCCGTCGTCCGGGAGTGCCGCGACGAACGCGTCGAGATCGACCTGGTCGAGGATCTCCCGCAGGTAGCGCTCCCGGTACTCCGGCGCCAGCTCCGCGCGCGAGCGCTTGCCGACGCCCTGTTTCGCATCCTCTGCGTACTGCAGCCCGCGTAGCTCGGACGTGGGCGCGAGCTCGGGCTGGTGCCGGTACTCGATGCCGGCGCGTGACAATGCCTCCTGGAATCGCCGGGCATTGGCCCACGCGTACTCACTCCCGCGTACCCCCCGGCGCTGGCGCACGTCGACCACCGTGGTCACGTTCGCCGCCGCGAGCGCGTCGAGGAACGAGTCGAGTTGCCAGCCGTAGACGCCGACCGTCGCGACGGTCACGCGCCGCGGCGGAGCTCGAGCGCGCCGAGCTCGAGCAGCTCCCGGACGAGGTCGAGCGTCTCGCGGCGAAGCTCGTCAGCCTCGTCGTCGTCGAACCCGAGGCGGTCCGCGGTCGTCTCGACGACCTCGTCCAGGCTCAGGCCGCTGTCGAGCGACGCGATCACCTCCTGCGCATCCGCGGAGGCGTCCACGGCGTGCTTCGTCCCTTCGATGAGCTCGATCCCGCCGTCGACGTCCACTGCACGACTCCCGGACGGCTCGAGCTCACGCTCGAGTCGAAGCGCGGAGGCGACCGAGACGTTCGCGTCCAGGAGCCGTCTGTCGCTGCCCGACTCTGCCAGCCAGGCCCGGGACCCGAAGGCGCGCAGGATCTGGTCGCCGGCGTCGTCGAGCTCGTCCTCGTCGAGCGGATCGACGCGAGCAGTAGGCGTGCGGCCTGGGCCTTTGTGCAGGATCACTGCCCCCTCGCTGATCAGCTCGACGCCGAGGTCGTCGAAGTAGCGAGTCCATTCGTCGACTGCGTCGGTGAGCGCGTCCCCCGCGAGGTGTGCGTTCCACTCGGCCGCGTGCGTGAGCGGATCGGCCTCGACGGTCGTCAAGATCCAGCTGTCGCATCCCGTCGACTCGGCCCACTCGATGACGCGCTCGTCCGGCTCGTCGGCGTCCCGTGCCAGCCAGCTAACGAGCATCGACGCGTAGCCGCCGGGGGCAAGATGCTCCGCCGTGGCCGTCAGGACACGCTGCGAGACCTCGTCGTCGGAGAACTCGCTGTCGCGGTACACCCAGCGGCGCTCGGGTGACACGACGTACGGGGCGTTGCAGGTGATCAGGTCGAACGTCTCTCCGCGCACGGGCTCGAACAGGCTGCCCTGCCGGCACTCGATGTTGCCGAGGCCGTTGAACGCCGCGTTGAGCTCGGTGTAGGCAAGCGCGCGCGGATTGACGTCCGTGGCGATCACGTGCGTCGCATGCTGCGCAGCCAGGAGCGCGTGGACGCCGCTCCCGGTACCGACGTCGAGAGCGCGCTTCACCCGCGGGCGAGGCGTGAGTGAGTCGAGCACGCGTGCGGTCGGCGTGTACGTCGCCACGTAGTCGGCGGGGTCGTCGGCGTCCCGCGAGAAGCCGTCCGAAGCGAGCAGGATCTGTCCGATCGGCAAGATACGCGCGCGTGGGACGACCTGGTCCGCGATCTCCGCAAGGCCCGTCGCCCCGAGCGCCTCGATCCCGTCGGCTCCGAGAGCAGCCTCGACGTCCTGCAGCTCGGCCGGGAGCTGGAGGAAGAAGAGACGAATGAGCGCCGCTGCCGGCGTGGAAGGGAGGCGGCGTTCCTCCGTGAGCGCGTCCGCCGGCTCGATCGAATAGGCGTCGTCGCCAAGCACACGATAGACGGCGTCCTCGGAATAGCCGGCGCGTCGAAGCGCAGCCCCGAGCCTTTCCGCCGCAACCGTGTCGGCGACCAGTTGAGCGTTCATGACCAAGGACGGATCATCATGCCGAAACGGTGCGTGGGGTGATTGACTAGCCGCGTGGCGAGTGGAACTCGCGAGCCTTCCCTGGGCACGTCGCTCGACGCGCTGCTGACCCGTGAGCTCGAGCGTTTCGATCGCGAGCATCCACGGTCGCGCGAGCTGGCGGAGCGGGCGCAACGGTCGCTCCTCGCCGGCGTGCCGATGCCCTGGATGATCCGCTGGGCCGGCGGCTTTCCCGTCTTCGCCGCCGAGGCCCACGGCGCGCGCTTCCGCGACGTCGACGGTCACGAGTACGTCGACTTCTGCCTCGGCGACACCGCCGCGATGACCGGACATTCGCCCGAGCCGACGGTGCGCGCGGTGGCCGAGCAGGCGGGCCGCGGCATCACGCTGATGCTGCCGAGCGAGGACGCGCTCTGGGTCGGAGAGGAGCTCAGCCGCCGCTTCGGGCTGCCGCGCTGGCAGTTCGCCCTCACTGCGACCGACGCCAATCGGTTTGCGATCCGGCTCGCACGCGAGCTGACCGGTCGGCCGAAGATCCTCGTCTTCAACTGGTGCTACCACGGCACCGTCGACGAGACGTTCGCGACCCTGTCCCACGGCGCAGTCGCTGCGCGGGAGGGGAACGTCGGCCCGCCCGTTGCGCTGGCGGAGACGACGCGGATGGTCGAGTGGAACGACGTCGACGCGCTCGAACGGGAACTCGGGCAGGGAGACGTCGCGTGTGTCCTGGCCGAGCCGGCCCTGACGAACATCGGGATCGTCCATCCGGATCCGGGATTCCACGACGCGCTGCGCGAGGTGACCCGCAGAACGGGAACGCTGCTGATCATCGACGAGACGCACACGCTTTGCGCCGGACCCGGCGGCTACACCGCCGCGTACGGCCTCGACCCGGACCTGCTCACCGTGGGCAAGGCGATCGCCGCGGGCATCCCGGCGGCGGCCTACGGCTTCTCGGAGGAGGTCGCCGCGCGCCTCGAAGCGCTGCTGCCGCGCGACGAGCGGGCGGATGTCGGCGGCATCGGAGGCACCGTTGCGGCAAATGTCCTGTCGCTCGCTGCGATGCGCGCGACGCTCGGCGGGGTGCTCACCGACGAGGCGTTCGTCAGGATGATCGAGCTGGGCGAGCGTTTCGAGGCGGGTGTCGCCGAGACGATCCGGCGGCACGGCTTGCCGTGGCACGTGACCCGTCTCGGCTGCCGGGTCGAGTATCTGTTCCGCGCCGAACGGCCCCGGACGGGCAGCGAAGCCGCCGCCGGCGGGGACGCGGAGCTCGATCGACTCATTCACCTGTACGCGCTCAATCGCGGCATCCTGCTGACGCCGTTCCACAACATGGCATTGATGTCGCCGGCGACGACGGAGGCCGACGTCGACCTGCACTCGGCGGTGTTCGACGAGGCGGCCGAGGAGCTGGCCCCGGCGCATGGCTGAGCAGCGCGTCGTCCCGATGCTGTCGTACGAGGACGTCGGCCGCGCGGCGGACTGGATCGCGCGGGCGTTCGGATTCAACGAGACCGACCGTTACTCCGACCAGAGCGGGACCGTCAGCCACGTCAACATGGAGCTCGACGGTGGCAAGATCATGCTCGGCCTGCCGAGCTCCGACTACCAGAGCCCCAGGCACCACGCCGAGCTGTGCGAGGACGCGCGCCGGTGGCGCGAGACGCCGTACGTCGTCGACGGCGTGTACGTGTGGGTCGACGACGTCGATGCGCACTACGAGCGTGCCCAGGCGGAGGGGGCGACGATCCTCTCGGGGCTCGAGGACAACGTCCCGATCGGACAGCGCCAGTACCGGGCCGAGGACATCGAAGGGCACCGCTGGATGTTCGCTGGGCCGCTCTAGGCGAGGCTGCCGAGGGCCTGCGCGAGCTCGCCGAGATCGGAGATCACGACGTCCGCTTCGGCGAGGCCGGCGCGGTCGAACGCTCCGGTCGTGACCGCGACGCACCGGCAGCCGGCTGCGTGAGCGCTCGCGACGTCGAGGGGCGTATCGCCGACCGCGACCGTGCGCTCGGCCGGCCATTCACCTGCGCGGGCACGGGCGAGGCCGAAGAGCTCGACACGGTCCTCCCGCTCGCAGCCGAAGGCACCCCGGCCGGGCGGGAAAAAGCGTGCGAGCCCGAGACGTTCCAGGCGGGCGTGCGCGACCGCGGCGGGGTTTCCCGTCAGGATGGCGCGACGCTCGACCGCCGAGATTGCCTCGGCGGCATGAGGCCCGACGACCCAGTGGCTCGTGTCGCTGGCCGCGAGCAGCTCCGGATAGCGCCGGGAGAAAGCCTCGCACCAGCGGGGCAGCCCTGCGTCGATCTTTGCTTCGGCGACCCCGGCCGCACGGAGCGCACGCCTGACGTGCGAGGGCGCGGTGTCGCCGGGTTCATCGGGGCCGTCGGTATGGAAGCCGTAGACCTCCTCCATCGCGGCGCGGCTCGCCTCTACGTACACCTCGTCGTGCGTCAACAGCAACGTCCCGTCGACGTCGAACAGCACCAGCCAGGTCAGGGAGCCATCACCGAGTCGACAGCGTCTCGCAACGTGCGGACGTAGTCGCGCAAGGCGGCGGGGCCGTCCTCGGCGACCTCGATCGCCCGCGAGCCGACGACGATGCCGTCGGTGAGCTCGGCGGCGGCGCGCGCGTGCTCCGGCGTCGAGATGCCGAAGCCCGCGTACAGCGGAACGTCGGTCACCGCACGGGCGCGCTCGACGAGGGCAGCGAGCGCGGGGGAGAGGTCGGTTCGCGCGCCGGTGGTTCCCGTCACCGTCACGAGGTAAAGCCAGCCGTCGGTGTGCTCGGCGGCGAGCCGCAGACGCTCGTCGGTCGAGGTCGGGGCGACGAGCTGGATTCGGCGGAGGTCGGCGCGCTCACCCGCGGGCAGGTCGGCGACGATCAGGGAGCTCGCGCCCGCTTCGTGTGCGTCCGCTGCGAAGCGCTCCCAGCCGTAGGCCTCGAGCAGGGCGGAGTACGTCATCGGTACGAGCGGCGTGTCGGGCGTGAGCTCACGCGTCCGCGCGAGGCAGTCGAGACAGGCGCGAGTGCGCATGCCCTCCCGGAGTGCCCGTTCTGCGGCGCGGCGGATGACGGGGCCGTCGGCAAGCGGATCGGAGAAGGGAAAACCGAGCTCGACGAGATCCGCGCCGCCCTCCGCTGCGGCGGCCGCGAGCTCGGGCGTCTCGGGGCCCGACATCAGATAGACGACGACCTTCTTCACACGTCGTGCGCGAGCACTTCCGCGAGATCCTTGTCGCCGCGTCCCGACAGGCAGACCAGCACCAGCTCCTCTTCCAGTTCGCGCGCGCGGGCGAGGGCATGGGCAGGCTCGAGCGCGGGGATGATCCCTTCGCACTGGGACAGCTCACGGAACGCCGCGAGCGCTTCCTCGTCGGTCGCGCTCAGGTACTCCGCCCGGCCCGAGTCTCGCAACCACGCGTGTTCCGGTCCCACGCCGGGATAGTCGAGCCCTGCCGAGATCGAGTGTGCATCCTCGATCTGGCCGTCGGCGTCGGACAGCACGGAGGAGCGGGCACCGTGCAGCACCGCCGCATGTCCGCTGCCGAGCGACGCCGCCTCCGCCGCCTCGACCCCGACGAGGCGCACGTCGGCATCGTCGACGAAGCCGGCGAAGATGCCGATGGCGTTCGAGCCGCCGCCGACGCATGCGATCACGACCTCGGGCAGTCGTCCCTCGGCGGCGACGAACTGGTCGCGTGCCTCCCTCCCGATCACCGCCTGAAGCTCGCGCACGATCTCCGGATACGGCGCTGGGCCGACGCAGGAGCCAATCAGGTAGTGCGTCGTCTCGACGTTCGTGATCCAATCCCTGATCGCCTCGCTCGTCGCCTCCTTCAGCGTGCGGGTCCCGAATTCGACCGGACGAACCTCCGCGCCGAGGAGGTTCATGCGCTCGACGTTCGGGCGCTGGCGGCGCATGTCGTCCGCGCCCATGTAGACGACGCACTCGAGGCCGAAGCGCGCGCACACGGTCGCCGTCGCGACACCATGCTGGCCGGCGCCTGTCTCGGCCACGATTCGATGCTTGCCGAGCCGCCGTGCCACCACCGCCTGGCCCAAGGCGTTGTTCAGCTTGTGCGCGCCGGTATGGAGCAGATCTTCGCGCTTCAGGTACAGCCGTTTCCGAGGCGCGAACCGCTCGGCGCGGGTGAGCGGCGTCGGTCTGCCGCCGAACGTCCGGCCGAGCTCGTCGAGCTCTGCGTGGAACGCCTCGTCCGCCTGGGCGTCCCGCCAGCCGCGCTCCAGCTCGTCGAGTGCCGGAATCAGCGTCTCGGGGACGTAGCGGCCTCCATAGCCGCCGTACAGGCCCGCGGTTGAGGTCATCTGGCCGCCTCCACGAACGCGCGCACCTTTGCGTGGTCCTTGACGCCCGGCGACGCTTCGAGCTTCGACGCCGCATCGACCGCCCACGGCCGGACTGCACGGACCGCCTCGCGCACGTTGTCCGGGCCGAGGCGCCCGGCGAGCATGACCCGTCCCTCAACCGCCACCGCGCGCTGCAGATGGAGCGGGTCCTGTTCCTCCCACGGCAGGTCGACGACGCGGGCGACGGCCTCCTCGTCGCGCAGCAGTACGGCTTCACGTCCACGCACTCGTCCCTCCTCGCGGTCGTAGAGCTGGACGAGGTCGGATCCCGCGTCGTGGGACTCACCGACGAACACGGCGACGCTCAGCCGGTCGGCCGGCACAGGCAGGACCTCGGGCGCGCGGCGCGGACTCTCTTCGGCGAGGATGAAGCCGAGCATGTCCGCGCCGGCCTCCACGGCGGCGTCGACGTCTTCCGCGCGCGTCAGCCCGCACACCTTGACGAGCGGGCGAGCGAGCAGCTCGCGGAGCTTCGCGGGCGGGTCGTCCGCACGCATCAGCGCGGAGCCGACGAGGATCGCGTCCGCACCGGCGAGTTCCGCGGCGGCGCCTTGCGCCCGGGAGTGCACGCCGCTCTCCGCGACGACGACCGCGTCGTGTCGCCGCAGGCGCGCGACGAGGTCGAGCTGGCCTTCACGGTCGATGTCGAAGGTTCCGAGATCGCGCGCGTTGACGCCGATGACCGGGGCTTCGAGCGCAACTGCGCGCTGGAGCTCGTCCGCGTCGTGCGCCTCCACCAGCGTCTCGAGCCCGAGCTCGCGTGCATAGGACATCAGTGCAGTCGCTCGCTGGTCGTCGACGTCGCGCAGCAGGATCAAGACGGCGTCGGCGCCGGCGACCTTGGCCTTGAGCAGGTCGATCTCCTCGGCGAAGAATCCCTTCGCGAGCAACGGGGCAGTCGTTGCCCCGCGCGCCGCGGCGAGATCGTCGAAGGAGCCGCCGAACCTGTCGTCGACGAGGATCGAGACCGCGGCCGCGCCCGCGTTCGCGAACTGCGCAGCGAGCTTCGCGGGGTCCGCATCGGGCCGGAGATCGCCGGCAGACGGCGAGCGCCGCTTGACCTCGGCGATCCCGGAGAGCCCCGCTGCCGCGAGCGCGTCCCGAAAACGGCTCATGAGCTCGTCACAGTCTCGCGGGAGAAGGCGACGAGCAGCTCGAGGCGCTCCGCGGCGGCGCCCGAGTCGAGCGCCTCGCGCGCCAGCTCGAGTCCCTCCCGCAGATCGGCGGCGTGCCCACCCGCCGCGATCGCGCCGGCCGCGTTCAGCAGGACGGCGCTGCGCCGTCCACCGTCTGCCCCGGCGAAGACATCGCGGATCGCCCGTGCATTCTCGGCCGGAGAGCCGCCGCGCAGCTCCTCGACGCTGCAGCGCGGAACGCCCAGCTCCGCCTCGGCGTCGAGCAGACGCTCGTGCACCCGCCCCTCGACGACCTCGGCGACGAGGTTGGGACCCGCCGGGGACAGCTCGTCGATACCGCCGCCGCCGTGAACGACGTACGCCCGCCGCGCACCGAGGTGCGCCAGCACCTCGGCGATCGTGCGCACGAGGTGCGGCGAGTAGACGCCGACGACCTGCGCCCGCGCGCCGGCCGGGTTCGTCAGCGGCCCGAGGACGTTGAACACCGTGCGGGTTGCGAGCTCCTTCCGCACGCTCGCCGCATGTCTCATCGCGGGGTGATGGGACGGCGCGAACAGGAAACCGAAGCCGAGCTCGTCGATCGACTGCGCGACGCGAGCGGGCTCCTGCTCGAGTGCGAACCCGAGCGACTCGAGCACGTCGGCAGACCCGCAGGCGGACGAGACCGCGCGGTTGCCGTGCTTCGCGACGCCTGCGCCTGCGGCGGCGGCCAGGAGAGCGGCGGCCGTAGAGATGTTGATCGTGCTCGCGCCGTCGCCGCCCGTGCCCGCCGTGTCGACGAGGTCGGTGCGACTCGGCCGAACCGGGAGCACGTGGTCGCGCATCGCCTCGGCACAGCCGGCGATCTCCTCCGACGTCTCTCCCTTGGAGCGAAGAGCGACGAGGAAGCCTGCGATCTGCGCAGCCGTGGCCTCCCCGCGCATGATCTCGCCCATCACCGCGCGCGCGTCGGCACGCGCGAGGTCCTGCCCGTCCGACACCCTCGTGATCGCTCCCTGGATCACAGCTGCAGGAAGTTTCGCGCGATTTCCCGCCCGAGCGGCGTGAGCACCGATTCCGGGTGGAACTGGACGCCTTCGACCGGCAGCTCGCGGTGCCGGACCGCCATCACCTCGCCGTCCTCCGAGAGCGCCGACACCTCGAGCTCGCCGGGGATCCGCGTGGCCGCGAGCGAGTGGTAGCGGCCGACCTCGAACTCCGGCGGCAGTCCGGCGAAGAGCCCGCGCTCGTCGGTGCGGACGGTGCACGCCTTGCCGTGCACGAGCTCCCGCGCGGCGCCGATCTCTCCGCCGAAGACCTCGACGATGGCCTGGTGCCCGAGGCAGACGCCCAACGTCGGAATCCGCAGCGACAGGCGGCGGAGCACCTGGGGCGTGGCGCCGGCGTCTGCCGGTCGGCCGGGGCCCGGGGAGATCACGAGGTGCGTCGGCGCGAGCCGCTCGGCCGCTTCGGCGTCGATCGAGTCGTTTCTTCGCACCGTCACCTCCGCGCCCAGCTCCCCGAAGAGGTGCGCGAGGTTGTACGTGAACGAGTCGTAGTTGTCGAGGAGCAGGATCACTGCTGTTCTGCCTCCGCCAGGTCGATCGCCGCTTCGACGGCCGCGAGCTTGCGCAAACACTCCTCGTGCTCGGCGGCGGGGTCGGAGTCCGCCACGATGCCCGCGCCCGCCTGAAGGTGCGCCACGCCGTCGCGGAGCACGATCGTCCTGATCGCGATGCACGTGTCGAGTGTCCCTTCCTCGGGAAGCGCGTAGCCGACCGCGCCTGCGTACGGCCCCCGTCGTCGTCCCTCGAGCTCGGAGATCAACTGCATCGCTCTCACCTTCGGGGCGCCCGACACCGTCCCGGCAGGAAAGCATGCGCGTAGCAGGTCGAAGGGCGAGACGCCGTCACGAAGGTTCCCGGCCACGTGGGACACGAGGTGCGTCACGTGCGAGTACCGTTCGACCTCGAGCAACTTCTCCACCTCCACCGTGCCGGGCACGCAGACGCGCGAGAGGTCGTTGCGGCCGAGATCGACGAGCATCACGTGCTCTGCGCGGTCCTTCTCGGACGCGAGGAGTCGCTCGGCGTCCCCGTCACCGCGTGCGGTCGTGCCCGCGATCGGGTTCACGCCTGCGCGTCGCCCTTCGCACTTCACGAGCGTCTCCGGCGAGGAGCCGACCAGCGCGAGTCCGTCGAGCTCGAGCAGGAACAGGTACGGCGACGGGTTCACTCGGCGCAGGGCGCGATAGAGCTCGAGCGCGGACGCGGACGTCGGGCGCTCTTCGCGCTGCGAGAGCACGATCTGGAACGCGTCGCCGGTGCGGATGTGCTCCTGCGCACGGCGGACGGAAGATTCGTAATCGACTCGTTCGGGCGAGCGCCGCGCAGGACCGCGAGGGCCGTGACCTCCTTCGAGGGGCGGTACCGGCTCGGCGAGCAGCGCCGACACTTCGCCGCGGTCGCCGCGGATCACCTCCGCGGTTCCGAGCACGTGGTCGAAGCGGATCAAGAGCTCGGCGACGAGGAACCGGCTCTCCGGCAGTCCCGGCCCGTCGTCGGGCAGCGGTACCGTCGGCTCGAGCCGCGCCGCATGCTCGTAGGCGACGTAGCCGACGACCGGCTCCCCGCAGGCCTCGGCCTCGGCCAGATAGCAGAGTCGCGAGCCGCAACCGACGAGAGAGTGCCGGCCGAGCCGGCCCCGTTCGACCGACTCCAGCAGGAACGCCGCCCGGCCGCGGCGACGGAGCCTCAGGTAGGCGCCGAGCGGCGTGACGAGGTCGGTGGCGATGTCGGGTGCGATGGTCATTCGACGTTCTCCGGTCTGGTCGAGACGGACAGGCGAAAAGACCTTCCGGCTGGAAGGTCTGAGTGAGCGGAACGGGCTGTTCTGCGGCCTGGTTCAGTGCAGGCGCAGGCTCCCGCTCCGCTCGCGGCGCCAGGCCCACATGCGAGGAGCGAGAGTCATCGTCCTTTCAGGGTAGGTACGGCGTGCGCGCAGGTCAAGCGCGCTCGTACCTTGCGGCGTACGGCGGTGGCGGCCCGTCCGTCCCTTCGGCGGGAACCGGATCCGACGGCTTTAGCGCCATCGGAATCACGCCGGCCCAGATCGGCAGCCCGAGATCCTCCTCGTCGTCGACGGGCGGTCCGCTGCGGATCTTCGCCGACGCCTCGTCGAGGGGAACGGCGAGGATGACGGTCCCCTTGATCTCTACGTCGTTGGGCTGTCGGGCGTCGGCCCAGCGGCCGGGCACGACGTGTTCGACGACTCGTCGCATCGCTCGCAGTTTCTCCTCGCGATCGGTCACCTCGCGCGCCCGGCCGAGGACGACGACGGAGCGGTAGTTCATGGAGTGGTTGTAGACGGATCGTGCGAGCACCAGGCCGTCGAGGAGGGTGGCCGTGACGCAGATCTGCACGCCCTCCTTCGCCTGGCGGAGCATGCGGCTGCCCGGAGAGCCGTGGATGTAGAGCGTGTCGCCGTCGCGTGCGTGGATCGTCGGGATGACGAACGGCTGGCCGTCGACGACGAAACCGAGGTGGCAGACCAGTGCCTCGTCGAGGATGGCGTCGATCGTCTCGCGTTGGTAGTCGCCGCGCTCGGGATGACGCTTCACCTTCGTTCGGGCCGTCGGCACACCACAACCCTATTGGTACGCTCGGACCATGAGTCGCTCCGTGATCGTGTCCGCGGTTCGCACCCCCTTTGGCAAGCTCGGCGGTTCGCTCGCCGACAAGGAGGCGACCGAGCTCGGGTCGATTGCGATCCGGGCGGCGCTCGATCGTGCCGGGCTCGAGAACGACGAAGTCGAGTACGTGATCATGGGGCAGGTGCTGCAGGGGGGCGCCGGGCAGGCGCCCGGACGGCAGGCTTCGATCGGCGCGGGACTCCCGAAGGAGATCGGCGCCGACACGATCAACAAGGTCTGCGCTTCGTCGATCCGCGCCGTCGAGATCGCCGACCAGATGATTCGCGCCGGCGACCACGACGTCGTCGTGGCCGGGGGCATGGAGTCGATGTCGAACGCTCCCTACGCGCTGAAGAAGGCCCGCTTCGGCTACAAGCTCGGCGACGGGACGCTCGTCGACCTGATGACGCACGACGGGTTGATCTCCACGTTCGACAACCGCCACATGGTCGAGCAGGCGTCCTTCGTGTCGCGAGAGCTCGGAATCGCACGCGAGGATCAGGATCGCTGGGCGCTCCGCTCCCACGAGCGCGCGGTGGACGCGATCGACAGCGGCCGCTTCCGCGACGAGATCGTGCCGGTCGGCGACTTCGAGGTGGACGAGGGACCGCGCCGGGACACCTCCTACGAGAAGCTGTCGAAGCTGAAGCCGGTCTTCGACCCGGAGGGGACGACGACTGCCGGAAACGCGCCCGGTGTCAACGACGGGGCCGGCGCGCTCGTCGTGACGAGCGAGGAATTCGCGCGTAAGCGGGGTCTCGAGATCCTTGCGACGATCGTCTCGCAGGCCTACGTGGCCGACGACTTCGCCTACCTCGCGCGCACGCCCGCCAGGGCGGGCAGCGCGGCGCTCGCGAAGGCGGGGAAGTCCATCGGCGACGTGGAGCGAGTCGAGCTCAACGAGGCGTTCTCGTCGGTGGTGCTCAACTCGGCCAAGATGCTGGACGTCGACCCAGAGAAGGTCAACGTGAACGGCGGAGCGGTTGCGCTCGGTCACCCGATCGGCGCGTCCGGTGCGCGGATCCTGGGGACGATGATCTACGAGCTTCGCCGCAACGGCGGTGGGCTGGGCCTGGCTGCGATCTGCTCCGGCGGCGGCCAGGGAGACGCCCTGCTGATCGAGGTGTAACTCGCCTGCGTGGCGGTGAGACGAGCGCCATGTCCGTGACGCTCGTGATCCTGCTCGCCGGAGTCGCGCTCGCGGCGCTCGTGTACGTCATCTCCGGCGGGCACGTGCTCTTTCTTCCGCTGATCCTGATCTTCCCGGTCGGACTCTTCCTCGGCCGTCGCCGCCGCTCCTAGGAGGGTTTGGTGGTACACGGCTCGTCGTCGGGGCCTGCCAGCGCGACCCGCGGCACAGCCCGTCTGTCGCCAAGCTCTCCTAGATACTCCGCCGCATGAGCTTCGAGCACGTGCTCGTCGTGGGGGCAGGGCAGATGGGCGCCGGCATCGCGCAGGTCGTCGCGGCCTCCGGGCGGCGTGTGTCGCTGTACGACACGCAGCCCGGAGCCACCGACCGCGCGCTCGAGACGATGGAGAGAAGCCTGCGCAAGCTCGAAGAGAAGGGCGGGGCTCCCGCGGAGCAGGTGCTCGCACGCGTCGAGGTCGTCGAAGAGCTGGTCCCCGCGGAGCTGATGATCGAGGCCGTCGTGGAGGACGCCGAGGTGAAGGAGGAGCTGTTCCGCCGCGCGGACGCTCGGCTACCGGCCGAGGCCGTGCTGGCGTCGAACACCTCCTCGATTCCGATCGGCTCCTTGGCGGCGGCGACGACGCGGCCGCAGCAGGTGATCGGCATGCACTTCTTCAATCCCGTGCCGGTGCTGAAGCTCGTCGAGATCATCCGTGGCCGGGACACGTCCGATGAGACGGCGGACGCCGTCACGGAGCTGGCACGCGCGCTCGGCAAGACGCCGGCGATCGCGAACGACTTTCCCGGCTTCGTCTCCAACCGGATCCTGATGCCGTTCATCAACGAGGCCGTCTGGGCGCTCCACGACGGCGTCGCGGAGGCGGGGGCGATCGACACGATCGCCAAGCTCGGGTTCGCCCACCCACTCGGCCCGCTCGCGCTCGCCGACCTGATCGGGCTCGACACCTGCGTCGCGATCATGGAGGTCCTGCAGGAGGGGCTGGGCGACGACCGGTACGCGCCGTGCTCGTTGCTGCGCGAGCTCGTCGAGGCTGGAAAGCTGGGCCGCAAGAGCGGCGCGGGCTTCTACGAATACACGTCCTGACGCGTAAAGAAGGCCGCGGCGTGCAGGGTTTCCGCGACGACACGCGTCTGTCTTGTTGGGCGCTCAAGTCTGTCGAGGCGCCTGCCGACAACAGCACTCAGATTCGGGAAGGAAGGGAGGAGCCGCCCGTTGCGGATCTTGCTGGTCGACGACGATCCCGCGCTGCACACGCTGTTGCGGGCCACCTTCGAGGTGGCCGACGTGGCCATGGTCGAGGCCGAGAGTGCAGCTGCCGCACGCCGCAAGATCCGAGCTGCGCGCCCCGACGTGATCCTCCTCGACGTCAACATGCCGGGAACCACCGGGCTGGAGCTGTGCGCGGAGCTCAAGCGTGAGCCCGCGACCCGGGAGATCCCGATCGTGCTGCTCACCGGCTCGGACGGCACGCAGGCGGCCGCGAAGAAGGCGGGCGCCGATGCCTTCGTCCGCAAGCCCTTCAGCCCACTCGAGCTGCTCTCGGTAGCCGAACGCCTTGCCGGCGGCCTCTTCGGCGTTCCCTTCCGTACGACGAAGAAGCGCGTGCACGGGCCGGAGGAGGAGCTGCTGCTGTATGCGCGCGACCTCCGCCACATGCTGGAGGTCGAACGTGGTCAGCGCGAGTTGCTGCAGAACGCCTACTTGCAGACCGTCTCCGCGCTCGCGAGCGCGCTCGAGTCGAAAGACACCGGTACGCGCGCGCACTCGCAGCGTGTCCAGAGCTACGCCTCAGCGCTGGCGGACGTCGTCGGCGGGGGCGGCTTGGCGCGGGACCAGAGCACGCCGTACGGTTTCCTGCTCCACGACGTCGGCAAGATCGGCATACCCGACGGGATCCTCCTCAAGCCGGGACCGCTGAGCGGAGCCGAGCGCCGGCGCATGCAGACGCACACCGTTCTCGGCGAGGCGATGCTCTCAGGTGTCTCGTTCCTCAAGGGCGAAGGGCTCAAGATCGTGCGCTCGCATCACGAGCGCTGGGACGGACGCGGGTACCCCGACGGCCTGGCGCGTGAGGAGATTCCGCTGGGGGCGCGGATCTTCGCGGTGGCCGACGCTCTGGACGCGATGACGAGCCACAGGCCGTACCGTCGCGCGCTGAGCTGGGATGCCGCGCGCGCAGAGATCCTCGAGCAGCGAAAGCGCCAGTTCGACCCGAGCGTCGTCGACGCCTTCGTGGACGCCGAGCCCACGTTGCGCGAGATTCGCCGGGACCTCGCTGTCGCATAGCCTCTCGCTCCGGCCGAAGCGCTAGCTTTCGGCCAGGTGGACTTCGAGCTCACGCAGGATCAGCGAGAGATTCAGGCGCTTACACGCGACTTCGCACGCGCCGAGATCGACCCGAACGCGGCGACCTGGGACCGGACGCATCACTTTCCGCGCGAGCTCTTCTCGAAGCTTGCGGACATCGGGCTGATGGGGGCGTGCGTTCCGGAGGAGTACGGCGGTGCCGGGGCCGACTTCCTCTCGTACATCCTCGTGCTCGAGGAGCTCTCGCGCGCCGATGCCGGCGTCGGCGTGACCGTCGCGGTGCACACGAGTGCCGCGACGCTGCCGATTCTCACGTACGGAACCGACGAGCAGAAGTCACGGTTCGTTCCGCCGCTCGCACGGGGCGAGCATCTCGGTGCGTTCGCGCTCACCGAGGCGGAGGCCGGTTCGGACGCAGGCGCTCTGCGCACCAAGGCGGAGCCCGCGGGGGAAGGCTGGACGATCACTGGTGCGAAGCAGTGGATCACGAACGGGCGCCATGCGGGCACGTTCCTCCTCTTCGCACGCACCGACCAGCAGACGGTGGGAGCGCGGGGTGTGAGCGCATTCCTGCTCGATGCCGAACATGTGCGGATCACCCGCGACGAGGAGAAGCTCGGCCTCAACTCCTCGGTGACGAACGACATCGTGATCGAGGGTGCGTCCGTCGGCCGCGACAGGCTGCTGCACGAGGAGAACCGTGGTTTCCGCGTCGCGATGGGCACCCTCGACGGCGGGCGGATCGGCATCGCCGCGCAGGCGCTCGGTATCGCGCAGGCCGCATACGAGGTTGCACGTGCGTATGCAGTCGAGCGGCGTGCATTCGGCCATCGCATCGCCGACTTCCAGGCGATCCAGCACAAGCTCGCCGACATGTCGATGGAGATCGACGCGGCCCGGCTGCTCGTCTACCGGGCGGCTTGGCTGAAGCAGGAGGCCCGGCGGCACACCGAGGAAGGGGCGAAGGCCAAGCTGTTCGCCTCCGAGATGGCGAGGCGCCAGACGGCGGAGGCGATTCAGATCCTCGGCGGCTACGGCTACACGAAGGAGTTCCCGCTCGAGCGCTACTACCGTGACGCCAAGATCACCGAGATCTACGAGGGTACGAGCGAGATCCAGCGGCTCGTGATCGCGCGTTCGATCCTCGGGCTCACCGAGCGGACGCTCGCGGTGCGGTGACGCGGCGATGAGGTGCATTTGATGTACACGCGCGCGCGCGCCCCCACCCGGGTGGGGGGACTCACCCACCACCCGCTCCAATCGACGATACCGGCAAAACACATACACGTCCGTGCCGGCCCGGTACCGATTTCGAGGAGCGGCGGGTGACCTCGCGCCGACGGGACGAGCCGGTTCGGCTGACGCGCATCTACACGCGCGGGGGCGACCGCGGGGAGACCTCCCTCGGCGACGGCTCGAGGGTGTCGAAGCTCGACCGGCGCATCGGCGCCTTCGGCACGGTCGACGAGTTGAATGCGGCTCTCGGCGTCGTCCTGGCGGCGGCCGAGCTGCCCGCTCGTCTGCGCGAGCCGCTCGAGCGGATCCAGAACGACCTGTTCGATGTCGGCGCCGACCTCTCGGTCCCGTTCGGCGTCGACGACAGGCTACGGATCGAACAGGCGGCCGTCGAGCGGCTGGAGCGACTCTGCGACGAGTTCAACGAGGAGCTGCCCGAGCTGAAGAGCTTCGTCCTCCCCGGAGGCACCGAAGCTGCGGCGCGGCTGCACGTCGCGCGCACGATCTGCCGCCGCGCCGAGCGCGAAACGATCGCTGCCGACGAGGAACACGGCATCAACCCGCTGGCTCTCGCGTATCTGAACCGGCTGTCCGACTTCCTGTTCATCGCCGCGCGCAGCGCAAACGCGTCAGCCGGACGCGACGAGCCCCTATGGAAGCCGGGAGGCTAGGCTGCGAAGTCCGCTGCTCATCTTCCCGGTCGCCGTGCCTGCGGGCTTGGCGGCTTGGCGAGCAGTCGCTGAATCACGCGCGCGATCATCGAGGCGGGCGTCGACGGCGGGAGAGCGACCGACGCGCCGGCCTTGAGCGCTGCCGCCAGCTGGCGCGGGCTCGACGTGAGCGCGACGATCTTCAGTGCCGGGAAGACGGCGTGCAGCTCGCGGACCATTCCGACGCCGAAGTCGTTCACGTCGATCACGATCACGCGGACGTCGCTGCGCCGGCTCGCCGCCGCATCGAACGTCGGCTCGACGCTGGACGACCTCACGAGCCTGGGGAGCTGCGAGAACGTGCCACGGATCCCGGTCGCCGCAGATCCTGCCAGGACGACTCGAACAGGCTGTGCCGGGAGATTCTTTGAGCCGATCATCCGGATCGTGATACGGCGGGAGACCGTCTCGCGACCCGAGTGGGCGCTCCACCGCATCGTGTAGACGCCGCTGCGGCGAACCTGCCTCGGGAGGCGCAGCGTCAAGAGCGAGTGGCCGGCCTTGACCGAGAAGCGCCACGTGAACAGCCTGACGTGCCGCGGGCTGTAGAGCTCGGCGGTGACGCGCGCTGCGCGCGTGACCGCGATGCGGGCGACGATGCTCTTCCGGACCGCAGGCTTCAGCTTCGGCGCCGTCACGACCTTGAACGTGAGTCGCGTCAATGCCGCGCCGCCGGATACGGTCACGTCGATCGTCGAGCCCTCCTCCGCGAGCGCGAGGCCGGCAGGGCCGGTGATCGTCCCCGCGGGGCCCGTGCCACCGGCCGTAATCGTTCCGAGCTTGAAACCGAGCGGCGCGAGCAGTGCCGAGGCCTGATCGGGCGTCTTGCCGATCAGCGACGGCACCGGGCGAAGCGGCCGGGTGAGCGCGCTCTGGTTGCCGGCCAGGTCGGTCTCCTGAAGCCGGAAGACGCGCGGATCGCCGGTCGACCACGAGCCGACGCCGGCAGCCGTGTAATCGACGCCGAAGTGGCCGGCGTCCTTGGCGTCGGAGAAGAGCGTGACGAAGTCGTACGTGTCGCTGTTGTCCGTGCCGGGCGTCCAGCGCAGGGTGAGCCCGCTCGGGCCGAGATAGCCGCGCACGTTCTGTGGAGCGTTGGGCGCTTCGACGTCCCGGAGAAGTGCGAAGACGGACAGGTGCATCGTGAGCACGTGGAAGCCGGAGCCGTCCGTGTAGAAGCCGTCTTCCCAGCCGGCCGGCAGCGTGCCCGCAGCAGCCGGGACGCGTGCCAGGATGCGCCAGTGCCCGTTTTCCAGCGTGGCCGGGACGAGGCCCCGCTTGGTGGAGCGGAGGAGGATTCCGATCGGCTGGCTGAACTGGTGCACCTCGCCGCCGCCGAGTGCCCACCGTGCGGTCACGTCGAGTGCGTCGGGACCCGGCGCGAAGCCATCCGTCAGGCCTGCCGGCGCGCCGAGGGGCGTGATGCGCAGCACGAGCCAGTCGGACCCCGTGGCCGACCAGGCGCGCGCCGGCATCGTCGCCGCTGCGAAGCCGTTCGTCGACTCGACCGTCGTCGACGAACCCGCGCTCGTGTTCTTGTCGACCGGCGGTGCGGGCGAGCCGGAGCCCGTATACACGGTGAAGTGCACCCGGAACGGAGTCTTCCGGCCTGAGGAGTCCTGCAGCTCGCCGGCGAGGGTGTGCAGGCCCGGACCGAGCGGCCCGGTGCCGAAGGTGATCTGCGTGCCGGTCAGCACCGGTGCAACCGTTGCGCTCCCGTCGAGAGTCACGCCGACCGGAGTCGCCGGCTCGCTCGCCGTCAGCTCGATGCCGTTAGCCGACGAAACGGTGGATCCTTCGGCAGGGTTCGAGGAGACGACGCGTGGTGCTGTGTTGTCGATGCGGATCGAGGAGACGACGTCGGACGAGCTGTTGCCGTGGTTGTCGGTGACCATGGCACGCAGGTCGTATATGCCGTCGGTGAGCTTCGTGCTGTCGAACGTCGCGCTCCACGGGGCGCTCGTGTCCGTCCCGAGGGACGACCAGGAGGCGCCGCCGGCCGGGCTCGCCGCGAACGCAACCTGCACAGCGCCCGTCCCGCTGACCGCGGCGTTGAGCGTCACCGAGCCGGAGACCGTGGCACCCGGGTTCGCGAGCGTGACGGTCGGGGCGCTCACGTCCACCGTGATCGTGCGCACGGCGCCCGTGGAGGTGTTGCCGGCTCGGTCGGTGACGACCGGCTGGAGGTCGTAGCTGCCGGACACGACGGTCGTGGCATCCCAGGTCGTGGTGAACGGGGCGCTGTTCGTCGTGGTGATCGTCGTCCACGAGCCGCCGCCGGTCGGGCGGAGCTCGTAGCGCACCGACGCCACGCCGGAGCCGCCGTCCGAATACGAGCCGCTCAGCGAGACGCTCGTGCCGCCCACCGTGGCACCGCTCGCCGGCGCCGTGAGCGAGCCGGCGGGAGCAGTGTTGTCGACCCTGACGTCGCTGCGGACCGGGCTCGTGCCGGTCTGAGCGGTCTGGTCGGTAGCGACTGCACGGAAGTCGTAGAGGCCGTCTGCGAGCGCGGTGGTGTCGAGCGACGTGCTCCAGGGAGTCGTCGTGTCGCTCGCGATCGTGACCCACGAGCCGCCGCCTGCCGGTCGCCGCTCGAAGTCGACCTGCGTCGTGTCCGGATCGGACGAAACCGACAGCGAGATCGTGCCGCTCAGGTTCTGGCCCGGGTCGCCGAGCGTCGGAGTGGGCGCGACGTTGTCGACCAAGACGTTGCGCATCGTCGAGCTCGTCGCGTTGCCGGCGAGGTCCTCGACCACGACCTGGATCGTCGCGCCGCCGTCTGCGCCGGTCGTCGTGTTCCAGCTCTGGGAGAACGGTGCGGTCGTGGCGGTGCCGAGCAGCGTGCCGCGGACGTAGAACTTGACGGACGCAACCGGGGAGGTGGCGTCAGATGCCGACGCCGCGATCGAGATCGTGCCCGACACGAGCTGGCCCTCCGTGGGTGCGCCGACGAGCGCCACGTCCGGCGCGGTGTTGTCGACCACCTTGTCGGGCAGGCTCGCCGTCGTGACGTTGTCGGCGTTGTCGGTGATCGCGATGCGCAGGTCGTAGTGGCCGTCCGACAGGGACGTCGTGTCCCAGCTCGCCGTGTAGGGGCCGGGACCGCTCGTGTCCGTGCCGATCGTCGTCCACGTCGAGCCGCCGGCATCGGCGTACTCGAAGGAGACGGATTTGATCCCCGAGCCGCCGCTGTCCGGATCGGCGCTCAGGTCGACGGTGCCGCGCAAGTAGTCGGCGGCGGAGCAGGACGGGCAGGCAGGCGGGGTCGCGTCGATCAGCACCGTCGTGCTCTTGATCGTCTCGATGTTGCCTGCGTTGTCCGCCGTGAAGTACGCGATCGTATGAGCGCCGTCGTTCGAGCCGTCGGCGGGTGCCGGGATCGTCACGCTCGTGCCGACGGTGTACGAGGGGTTCCCGTCGACGCTGTACTCCGTGACGTTGACGCCCGAGCCTGCGTCTGCGGGGCTGAGCGTGAACGTGACCGCGCTCGACTGCCAGCCGCCCGGAGCGTTGTCGGTCGTCACGGGCTTCGTGTTGTCGACGAGGCTCGTGACAGCTGCCGAGGTCGTCGTATTTCCCGCCGCATCGGTGGCGATGACGTGGAGGTCGACGTTGCCGTCGGCCGCAGCGGCCGAGTTGAAGCTCGCGCCAGTGGACTGCCAGCTCCCGCCGCTGTTCGTCGAGTACTCGTAGGCGACCGATACGACCCCGGAGGCATCGGCCCCACCTGGATCGCTCGTCGTCGAAGTCAGGTTGACGGCACCGCGCAGGTACGGACCCGGATTCGTCATCGTCGCGCTGGGCGCGGTGTTGTCCACGAGCCGGTCGGTCACGGGAGTGGACGCGGCCTGGTTGCCCGCCACGTCGTAGGCGACGGTCCGGAAGTCGTAGTGGCCGTCTGAGACGCCGGTCGTGTCGAAGTTGACCTGGAGGCCGTCGCCCGGCGTCGAATCAATGGCGACGGTCATCCACGAGCCTCCACCGGTCGGGGCGCGCTGGAAGTCCACGTGGTCGACGCCCGAACCGGAGTCGGCGGCGGAGCCGGAGAGCTGCCTCGTCCCGCGCAGGTACGGGCCCGGATCGTTCTGGCTCGTCGTCGGCGGGGTGTTGTCGACGCGGACGGTCGATCCGAGCGGCGAGATCGTGCTGTTGCCCGCTGCGTCGCGGACGACGAGGCGCAGCTGGTAGACGCCGTCGGTGACGGCAAGGGTGTTCCAGATGGCGCTGTCGAACGGCGTCGACGTATTGGTGCCGATCAGGGCCCAGGTCGTGCCGTTCGCGGAGTACCCGAAGGAGACCGAGTCGAGCCCGGACGCGTAGCCGTCTGCGGGCGGATCGCTCTCGCTCGACGTCAGCGTGACCATCTGGCGGACGTTTGCGCCGGGGTTGTTCAGCGTGCCGGTCGGCGCGCTCGTGTCGCGGTGCCAGTTCCAGCTCGCCGCCGTGGCGTCGGTGTTTCCTGCCGCGTCGGTCGCGCGGACGTCGAAGGTGTGATCGTTGTCGGTGAGGCCCGACACGTTGTGCGGGCTCGTGCAGGGCGCCCAGCTGGCGCCGTCGATCCGGCACTCGAAGGTCGAGCCCGGCTCGGTCGAGCCGAAGGTAAAGGTCGGAACCGCGTCGTTCGACGGATCGGCCGGCTTGCTCACGATCGTGGTATTCGGGGCCGTCCGGTCGACGTCGACGTTGCGGATCGCCGTCGCCGGATGGCCGGCGTCGTCCGTTGCGACCGCGGCCAGCGCGTGGTTGCCGTCGGCCGCCGGGATCGACCAGGAGACACCGTACGGGCCGGGCGCGGCGACCGTCCCGAGCGGGTTCCAGATGCCGGTGGCGCAGTCGTTGCTCTGGTCGGAGCACTCGAAGAACTGCACCTGTGCGACGCCGCTGCCGGCCGGATCGCTCGCGTTCGCCGCGAAGGTGGTTGGGCTCGGGAGCGAGCCGTTGATCGCCGTCGCAGGTGCCGTGATCGCGATCGTCGGAGGTGCGTTGTCGACCCTGATGTTCGTGTTCTCGACGCTGCTGGTGTTGCCCGCGGCGTCGGTCGCGCGCGCCCGCAGGTCGTAGAGCCCGTCGCCGCCCGGCAGTGTCGCCGTGTTCCACGACGCGCCGGTAGCCGTGTACGCGCTCGCCGGATCACTGTGGAGCTTGTAGGCGAAGCTCACGGCCGGGCTGGCAGGCGACGCGTCGCTCGCGCTGCCGACGAGGTTGACCGTTCCCATCACGACGCCGCCCGACGCGGGGTTCGAGAACGTCACGGCCGGCGGCGTGTTGTCCACGCGTGTGGTGATCTCGGTCGAGGTTGTGCTGTTGCCGGCCACGTCGGTCGCCACGACGCGGAGGTCGTAGAATCCGTCGGAGACAAGCGTCGTGTCCCATGACGCCGGCTGGCTGTTGTAGCTGCCGCCGTTCGGGGCCAGCTCATAGGCGACGGTCGCGATTCCCGAGCCGCCGGTGTCGCTCGTGTTCGAGGTCAGCGAGGCGGAGCCGCTCACCGGGTTGCCCGGGCCGAGCATCGTGGCGCTTGGAGCGGTGTTGTCTACCCGACGGTTTGCGACCACCACCGGCGACGCCTCCGTGTTGCCGGCGGTGTCGGTGGCGACCGTGCGGAAGTCGTAGAGGGCATCGGCGACGCTCGTCGTGTCGAAGGAGGTGGAGTACGGTGACGTCGAGTCGGCGGCGATCGTCGACCAGGAGCCGCCGGCGGTGGGTCGGCGCTGGAACGCAACCGAGTCCACGTCTGAGCCATCAGTGTCGCCGGCGCTCGCGGTCAGCGTGATGGTCTGGCGCAGGTTCGCACCAGGATCCGCGAGGGTCGAAGTCGGTGCAGCAGTGTCGGACTTGACCTCGTTCGGCGACGTGGCGAGCGCAACGTTGCCGGCCTGGTCGGCGACGCTGTAGCGGTACTGCGCGCACCTGCCGGACGCAAGCGTGTCAGGGCTCGTCGCCGCAACCCAGCCGCCGTACGACGAGCAGGAGTCATTGGTCAGGTCCCCCGTCCGGCGTTCGAGCGACCCGCTGCCGGCATTGACGTCGGTGTCGGGGCCGTTGTCCGTCGTGACCGAGTACGAGCCGGTCACGTAGCCGCTCGGATACGTGACGGTCACGTTCGACGGGGCCGTCCGGTCGATCGTGATCGTGCGCACGTGTTGTCCTGTGTTCGAGGCTGCGTCGACCGCGAGCGCCCGAAGTGCCTTCGGGCCGTCGAACGCCGGCGTCGACCATGTCGCTGCGTACGGTGCGGCATTGTCGGTGCCGAACTGCGCCCACGTCCCAGTCGAGCAGGCCGTGCTTCCGTCGGAGCACTCGAAGAAGTCGACGCGGGTGACGTCGGTATCCGGCGTCGACGCGGCGACGACGAAGTTGTTCGGGTCGGACCCGTTCACGTACGTCGTCGGGGAGGAGATGGTCACCGTCGGCGACCCGGCGTCGATCACCCAGGTGTAGCCGGCCGGGGTGGTATCCGTGTTGCCGGCCTGGTCGCGGGCGCGGACGTCGAAGGTGTGGCTGCCTTCGGTGAGGGCGGGTGAGATCGTGTCCGGGGACGAGCACGGCGCCCAACTGCCGCCGTCGAGGCGGCACTCGAACGTCGAGCCGCTCTCGGAGGAGCTGAAGGTGAAGGTCGGGGTGGTGTTGCCGGACGGGTCGGCCGGGTTGGAGTCGATCGTCGTGTTGGGTGCGGTCAGGTCGACGGTCCAGGCATAGCTCGCGGGCGTTGCGTCGGTGTTGCCGGCCTGGTCGGTCGCGCGCACGTCGAAGGTGTGGCTGCCGGCCGCGAGTGCGGGGGAGAGGGTGTTCGGCGACGAGCACGGTGTCCAGCTGCCGCCGTCGAGGCGGCACTCGAAGGTCGAGCCGCTCTCGGAGGAGCTGAAGCTGAAGGTCGGGGTGGTGTTGCCGGACGGGTCGGCCGGGTTGGAGTCGATCGTCGTGTTCGGCGCGGTCAGGTCGAGCGTCCACGTGCGAGTGGCCGGCGTTGCGTCGGTGTTGCCGGCCTGGTCGGTGGCGCGGACGTCGAAGGTGTGGCTGCCGGCCGCGAGTGCCGGGGAGACCGTGTCCGGGCTGGTGCACGCGCTCCAGCTGCCGCCGTCGACCCGGCACTCGAAGCTGGAGCCGGTTTCGCTCGAGCTGAACGCGAAGTTGGGCGTCGCGTCGCCGGAGGGATCCGCAGGCCCCGAGTCGATCGTCGTGTTGGGTGCGGTCAGGTCGACCGTCCAGGTCGAGCCGGCCGGAGTCGAGTCGGTGTTGCCTGCCTCGTCGGTGGCGCGGACGTCGAAGGTGTGGCTGCCGGCGGCAAGCGCTGGGGAGATCGTGTACGTGCTCGCGCAGGACGACCAGCTGCCGCCGTCGACGCGGCACTCGAATGTGGAGCCGGCCTCCGACGAGCTGAATGTGAAGTCGGGGGTCGGGTCGTTCGTCGGATCCATCGGCTGCGCGTCGATGGTCGTGTTCGGCGCGGTCAGGTCGACGGTCCACGTTCGACTCGCCGGCGTTGCGTCGGTGTTGCCGGCCTGGTCGGTCGCGCGCACGTCGAAGGTGTGGCTGCCGGCGGCGAGTGCCGGGGAGATCGTGTCCGGGCTGGTGCACGCGTTCCAGCTGCCGCCGTCGAGGCGGCACTCGAAGGTCGAACCGCTCTCGGAGGAGCTGAACGCGAAGGCCGGGGTGGTGTCGTTGGACGGATCCGGCGGGCTCGTGTCGATGGTCGTGTTGGGTGCGGTCAGGTCGACCGTCCACGTGCGGGTGGCCGGCGTGCCGTCGGTGTTGCCGGCCTGGTCGGTCGCGCGCACGTCGAAGGTGTGGCTGCCGGCGGCGAGTGCCGGGGAGATCGTGTCCGGGCTCGTGCACGCGTTCCAGCTGCCGCCGTCGACGCGGCACTGGAACGTCGAACCGCTCTCGGACGAGCTGAAGGAGAAGTCCGGCGTCGTGTCGTTGGAAGGATCGGCCGGGTTCGCGTCGATGGTCGTGTTCGGCGCGGTCAGGTCGACCGTCCACGTGCGGCTCGCGGGGGTTCCGTCGGTGTTGCCGGCCTGGTCGGTGGCACGGACGTCGAAGGTGTGGCTGCCGGCGGCGAGGGCAGGCGAGACGGTGTCCGGCGACGAGCACGGTGTCCAGCTGCCGCCGTCGACGCGGCACTCGAAGCTCGAGCCCGGCTCGGACGAGCTGAAGGAGAAGTCCGGCGTCGTGTTGTTCGACGGGTCCGCGGGGGCCGCGTCGATCGTCGTGTTGGGTGCCGTCAGGTCGATCGTCCACGTGTAGCTCGCCGGCGTCGGGTCGGTGTTGCCGGCCACATCGGTCGCGCGGACATCGAAGGTGTGGCTTCCTGCGGCCAGCGCCGGAGCGACCGTCTCCGGTGAAGAGCATGCGCTCCAGCTGCCGCCGTCGACGCGGCACTCGAAGCTCGAGCCCGGCTCGGACGAGCTGAACGAGAACGCAGGCGTCGCATCGTTCGACGGGTCCGCGGGGGCCGCGTCGATCGTCGTGTTGGGTGCCGTCAGGTCGATCGTCCACGTGTAGCTCGCCGGCGTCGGGTCGGTGTTGCCGGCCACGTCGGTCGCCCGGACATCGAAGGTGTGGCTTCCTGCGGCCAGCGCCGGAGCGACCGTCTCCGGTGAAGAGCACGAGCTCCAGCTGCCGCCGTCCACCCGGCACTCGAACGTCGACCCCGACTCGCTCGAGCTGAACGTGAACGTCGGCGTCGTGTCGCTGGACGGGCTGCCCGGGCTGGAGTCGATCGTCGTGTTCGGCGGGCCGACGTCGATGATCCAGGTGTGACTCGCCGGACTGCCGTCCGCGTTGCCGGCGGCGTCGACCGCGCGCACGTCGAACGTGTGGCTGCCCTCTGCGAGCGCCGGCGAGATCGTGTCCGGCGATGAGCACGATGTCCAGCTTCCTCCGTCCTGCCGGCACTCGAACGTCGTGCCGCTCTCGGACGCATGGAAGGTGAAGGTGGGAGTGGTGTTCCCGGACGGGCTCCCGGGGCTCGAGTCGATCGTCGTGTCCGGCGCCGTCACGTCGACCGTCCAGGTGTAGCTCGCGGGCGTGGCGTCGGTGTTGCCCGCCTGGTCGGTGGCGCGGACGTCGAAGGTGTGGCTGCCTGCTGCGAGCGCCGGCGAAATCGTGTGGGGGCTCGTGCACGATGCCCAGCTGCCGCCGTCGAGGCGGCACTGGTACGTCGAGCCGCTCTCCGACGAGGTGAACGAGAAGGACGGCGTCGTGTTGTTCGAAGGGTCAGCCGGGCTCGAGTCGAGCGTTGTGTTCGGCGCGGTGTTGTCGACGCGGCGGTTGGCGACCAGGCTCGTGTTCGTGTTCCCGGCTGTGTCGGTCGCGAGGGCCCGCACGTCGTAGAGACCGTCAGAGACGCCCGTCGTGTCCCAGTTCGAGACGAACGGTGCCGAGCTGTCGGTCCCGATCGTCGTCCACGTCGAGCCACCCGCAGGTGTACGCTCGAAGACGACCTGCACGACGCCCGTCGTCGAATCCGCAGCGCCGGCGTCGAGCCCGACCGTGCCCGCGAGCGGCGTCCCGGGATCGGTGAGGGAGACGGACGGGTTGTCGGTGTCGACCTTGACGATCGTGGCGATCGACGCGGTGTTGCCGACGTTGTCCGTGCCGGTGAGGGTGTACTTGTAGCAGCCCGTGGCCAGCCCGCTCTGGCTCGGGTTGCCGACGATCGTCGTCGCCGAGCCGAACGCGCCGCACGTGTCGGGCGAGGAGAACGTCGCGCTCGTCCTGACGAGGGTCGACGACGCGAGTCCGGACTCACCTGGTCCGTCCGCGTAGTCCGTCCGGACGTCGATCGGGAAGGAGCCGTCCGTGTCGTAGCTGGCCGGTGTCACTCCCGTTGCGGCGACGTTGTTGACCGTGAGGGCTCCACCGGCGGGTGCCGCCGAGTCGTCGGTGAAGGTGAGCGTCGCCGAGGCCGTGGTGTTACCGGACGCGTCGGCGCCCGTGACGACCTCGGTCGGCGAGCTCGCCGTTCCTGCGCTCCAGCTGAAGCTGTTGGAGTCGTACGGACCACCCGCCGGCGTCGAGACCGTCGACGGGACGTGCGACCAGCCGCTGCTCGTGCCGCCCAACGCTCCTGTTGCCGACGAGGCCGGGCCCGACTCGGAGTCGCTGACGCTGTTTGTGAGCCTGAAGGAGCCCGCGACGGAGCCGCGGTAGTAGACGGTGGTGCCGGTCTTCGCCGCCGAGCCGACAGGAGAGACGTTGCTGAGCGCGATGCTGTTGGCAGGGGCCTGGGAGTCGACCTTCGCGGTGTTGCTCGCGCCGGAGCTGCCCTGGTTGCCGACCTGGTCAGAGAGAAGCTCGCGGTAGCGGTAGCACGTTCCGTTGGTGACGGTAGTGTCGTTGCCGCCGCTGAGGGTGACGGGCGACCACGTGCCGGTGAAGACGCCGCAGGTGCCGGCCGTGAGTGCGACCTCGTCGCGCTGGAGCACGCTTGTCGTGTTGTCGACGCCCGAGCCGCCGTCGCTGCCGCCGTTCTTCGTCACGGGCACGGAGTTACTCGTGAAGTAGCCCGCGGTGACGCCCGGAGCGGTAACGCTCGGTGCGGCGGTGTCGGCGTTGATCGCGTAGGTGGCGTCGCTGGAGTTGGTGCCGGCGCCGTTGCTGCTGTTGACCGTGCGGTCGGTCGTCGGGGTCGTCGTCGACGCGCCGAAGGTGTAGTCGAAGTGGTCGCCGGTCTGGCTGCCGCCGAAGTTCGAGCCGCCGTTGGAGTTGAGGGTGCCGAAGGTGTAGCCGCCGATGCCGCTGTCGCTGTCGCTGGAGTTGGCGGTGACGGTGAAGGTGCCGCCGGCGGCGGGCCGGATGTAGAGGGTGCCCGAGCCGTCGTAGTAGGCGTTGGCGGAGAGGCCGCTGAAGGCGAGGGTGGGGGTGGAGGGTGCGCTGGTGTCGACCTTGGCGGTGTTGGAGACGGCCGAGGTGGTGCTGTTGCCGACGTTGTCGCGGGCGGTCTCGCGGTAGCGGTAGCAGTTGCCGCTGGTGACGGTGGTGTCGTTGCCGCCGCTGAGGGTGACGGTCGACCAGCTGCCGGTGAAGACGCCGCAGCTGCCGTTCGAGAGTCCGATCGCGTCGCGCTCGACGGTGAGGGTGGAGGCGTTGACGCCGGAGCCGCCCGTGTCGGTGACCGAGCCGAGCGAGACCCCGATCGAGAGCGAGCTGTAGTAGCCGGCCGTCACCGTCGGCACAGGCACCGACGGGCCGCTCGTGTCGCTCGTGAGCGTGAGCGTCGTGCCGCCGTCCGAGTTGCCGCCGTTGTCCCGGCCGACGATGTTCTCGGTCGGCGCCGAGCTCGTGCCGCTCGACCAGGAATAGAAGTTCGAGTCATACGGGCCGCCAGCCGGGGTGGTCACGGTGCTCGACGTGAACGACCAGCCGGTCGACGTACCGCCGAGCGCGTTGAACTGGCTCGACGCGGGGCCGGAGCCGGCGTCGCTGACGGTGTTGCGGATCACGAACGAGCAGCGGCCGGCCACCTGTGTCTCGGCCGTGCAGTTCGGCCCCGTCCCGCGGTACCAGACCGTCGTGCCCGAGCCGGGGTAGTAGGCCGAGCCTGCCGGGGAAACGGACGCGAGGCCAAAGCTGCTACTCGGCGCAGTCGCGTCGGCCTTCAGGGCAATCCTGAATGCGACATGCGGGATGTTCTTGCCGGAGTTCCCCGTGTAGGTGTTCGAGCCGTTTGTGTTCACCGCTCCGGCGGTGGCCTGCGTGAAGTCGGAGAGCTCCGAAGCGATGCCGCCGGCGTTCGCCGTCTCCCAGCGCTCCGTGTTGACGCCCGGAGCCCCCGCGGCGCCGTTCACAGAGGTCGGCGGGGTGAGGCGGGTGCCGCTGGAGGCCTTGGCGTGAGCCACGACCGAGAGCACCTGGGCGTTGTTTGCCGACGGCGTGATCGAGGGGTAGTAGATGGTTGTGTCGTTCGTCGCCGGAGTGACGAGTTGCGCCACCTCCGGGGTGGCCGTCTTGTCGATACCCGTGTACGCGGCGAGGCCTCCGGTAGCGATCGCGTTGGGCGAGAACGACCAGGTGTATGTGCCGCCGCTCGTATCCGCGACCGAGGCATTCTTGTACCAGACCTCGGCGCCGATGCTCGTCCCTTGATTGCGTGTCGTGTCGAGCTGTGTCCAGCCGCCGGGCTGCGACGACGTCACGCCCGAGCCGCCGAGCCAGGCGACATGAGCGATGAGCAGATCTCCGAGCCTTACGCTGGCGGGAACGTTGAGCGTGACGCTTGCTGCGGCGGTGGTCGGGCCGTTCGTCCCGACGCCGACGTTGAACGACGCCGGGTCGATCACGTACGGTGTCGGCAGGTCACGGTCGTCGACGGTAAGCAGGAGTGACCAAGCCCCCGAGCCCCGCGTCAGCTCCCAGTGCAATCCGTCCGGGGAGATATCGCGACCGTGGCGGTCGAGGATCTTCGGTGAGCCGATGTAGAAGCTGTCGGTCAGATGGTGTCCGGAGAGGAAGCCCACGCTTCCGTCGCCTCCCACCCGCGGGCGGAGCCCATCGGTGTCGAGGCGCCAGCTCCACGTCTTCGGGCCCTGCCGGTCGTGGACGACGAGGTACTGCTCGGTCTTCTTCGGCGTGGCCGCGACGACGACACGCCCGAAGTCGGTCGTCGCCGACGTGCCGTGCTGGAAGGTCTGCACGCGCGACGCGTGCGATCCTTCGAGTGCGAGCCCGAGTGAGCGAGTGCCGCGTTCGACCCGGAAGCCCTGCTGCGAGAGTGCAACCTTGAGGCCGCGCGCCGGCCTCCTGACGAGGCTGCTGCGGTCCAGCGGCGGACCCAACTCCCTCGTCAGGAAGGCCGTTGCGCCGTGTGCCTGCGCGCCGCGGAGAGTGGCGAGCTCGGAGACGGCGAGCGAGGCGGTGAGCAGGAGCGCGGCGGAGACCGCGATGAGCAGACGAGCCGTGTTCCGCGGTGCGGCCGTGCCCTCGGCTTTCGCCGAGCGTCGGTCAGGCCGCAGGTCCGGGAAGCTCGCCATTGTGTTCTCCATCCACGCGCCATTTGGTGGCACGTGGCTCCGCTGAACTCATCGACTGCGAGAGCCCGTTTCCTGAGCCTTTGTGGCGTGAAAAAGGGGGAGAATCCATGCGAAACCCCCATTAGGGGTAATGAAGCTGTTGTTTCTTGCTGTCGCGCTTCTCGCCGCCCCAGGCTTGTCCCGCCTGCCGCATGTCGTGGGCGGCGTGACCCTCAACCTCAACTAGAGAGTGAGATAGGGCTTTAGGACTGCTCCGGCGAGTGTCGCGGCGTCCGGTCCGCTCGCGAACACGCTCGTCGTTCCGAGCGCCGCGGCCGCGAGCTCGCTCGCCCCGCTCCAGCATCCGTCGAGCGGTGGACACTCGCGCGCGGCCGCGCCCGGAAAGGCCGAGCCGACGTAGCGGCTGATCGCGGCGCGCCACTCGGTTGCGTCGTCGAAGGTGTCCCAGCGAAGCGCGAGCGCGGCCGTCGTCTGTCCCTCCGAAGAAACGTACAAGGCGAGGCTTCCGCCGCCCCAGCCCTCGGCGACCGCCGCGGCACCCGGAACCCCGAAGGCACGGAGCAAGCTGCGCACGTCGAGCTCGCCGAAGGTCTCGACCGCGCGGAGCTTCAGCCGACCCACGCGTGCCGGGACCCCGATCGGTAGTGCGGGCTCGCGCTCGAGGAACTTGTCCACGTGCAGAAGCTGCTCGGTCGTGCGGGGGAAGCTTCGCAACGCGCTGGCGATTGCGCGCGACCCGCCGAGGTAGCGGAGCTCGGCTGCCAACGCTCTTCCTGCGCTGACACTCGAGTCGAGCTGCAGGAAGCGCTCGAGGGGCGTGCCGCGCACCGTGCTCGAGCGAAGGTCGGCGGCGAGCGCGGCGGTCCCGTCCACGATGCCGTCGGCGGCGAGGGCGCGGTCGCGATCGCGCCCCCGCAAACCGCGCAGACGGCGAAGGTCGAAGTTCTGGTCGACGAGGGCGTGCACGAGCTCGTTGATGAGATGCCGGCGTTGTGGAGCAGGCGCGCGCCGCAGCAAGAGCTTGCGCGTTCGGGGGTCGTACCAGGCACGGGACGCAGACGTCTTCGGCGTCAACTGGACCGCGGCGCCGCTCGGCAGCAGGCCAAGGCGCGCGTAGAGAGACTCGTCGACGTTGCGGAGGGAGCGCGGGTACTCGCGCGCGGCGGCGCTCGCAAGAGCCGCGTCGTACCGCCGACCGGACAGCGTCTGTTCGGTGACGGCGCGCCGGACCGGGAGGCCCGACAGGCGCGCGGCCGTGCGCACGAGACCTGCGTTCTTGGGCGCAAAGGACGCTCCGGCGACCGGAGCCGCCGTCAGAACACAAATGACAACTGCCACAAGCGCCTTCATCGTTTCGGTTATCGGCAGGTGCGCCGCACGGCAGGAGGCGGAATTGCGTCCGTAGAATCGTCACACACATGGCGACGACCGAGGATCCACGCGCTGACGCCACGCGCGGCGTCGACGAGTGGAAGCGCGAGCTCTACGACGCCAAGGCCGAGCGGGAAGGCGAGCTGTTCTCGACGATCTCAGGGCTCGAGAACGAGCCGCTCTACACGAGCGAGAACGTCGAGATCGACGACGAGCGCGATCTCGGCTTTCCAGGGGTCTATCCCTTCACGCGCGGCGTCTACCCGTCGATGTACCGCGGTCGGCTCTGGACGATGCGACAGTTCGCCGGCTTCGGCACCGCGGCGGAGACGAACGCCCGCTTCCGTTACCTGCTGGAGCACGGGCAGACGGGGCTTTCCACCGCCTTCGACATGCCGACCCTGATGGGCTACGACTCGGACCATCCGCGCTCGCTGGGCGAAGTCGGCCGCGAGGGCGTTGCTGTCGACTCGCTCGACGACATGGAGACGTTGTTCGCCGGGATTCCTCTCGACGAAGTGTCGACGTCGATGACGATCAACTCGCCCGCCGCGATGTTGCTCGCGTTCTATCTCTGCGTCGGCGAGGAGCAAGGGGTTCCCCGCGAGAAGCTCCGGGGGACGATCCAGACGGACATCCTCAAGGAGTACATCGCGCAGAAGGAATGGATCTTCCCGCCCGAGCCGTCGATGCGTCTGGTGATCGACATGATCGAGTTCTGTGCGCGGGAGATGCCCCTCTGGCATCCGATTTCGATCTCCGGGTACCACATTCGCGAGGCCGGCTCGACCGCGGCGCAGGAGCTCGCGTTCACGCTCGCCGACGGCTTCGCATATGTCGAGGCGGCGATGGAACGGGGTCTCGATGTCGACGACTTCGCGCCCAGGCTCTCGTTCTTCTTCAACGCGCACCTCGACTTCTTCGAGGAGATCGCGAAGTACCGCGCGGCGCGCCGTATCTGGGCGCACGAGCTCAAGGAGCGTTACGGGGCGCGCAACCCCCGCTCGTGGTTGATGCGCTTCCACGCCCAGACCGCAGGTGTGTCGCTGACTGCGCAGCAGCCGGAGGTGAACATCATCCGGACGGCGCTCGAGGCACTCGCGGCGGTGCTCGGCGGGACGCAGTCGCTGCACACGAATTCGTTCGACGAAGCACTCGCTCTGCCGACGGAGAATGCCGTTCGTCTCGCCCTGCGGACGCAGCAGGTAATCGCGCACGAGACCGGTGTGGTCAACACGATCGACCCGCTCGGCGGCTCCTACTACGTCGAGGATCTGACCAACCGCCTCGAGGCCGAGGCGTACGAGTACTTTGACCGCATCCGCAAGCTCGGTGGCGTCATCCCTGCGATCAAGGAGAACTTCTTCCAGCGCGAGATCGCGGAGGCGTCGTTCCGCTACCAGCATGAGGTGGAGCAGAAGCAGCGAATCGTCGTGGGTGTGAACCGCTACCAGCACGTCGACGAGAGCCCGCTCGAGATCCTCAAGATCGACCCGGCGCTCGAGGAGGAGCAGATCGGCCGAGTGCAAGCACTTCGGGGACGGCGGGATTCGGACGCGGTCGAGGCGGCGCTGACCCGGCTCAAGGAGGACGCGGCGCGGGAGGGACGGAACCTGATGCCGCCGATCGTCGACGCGTCGAAGGCGTACGTCACGATGGGCGAGATGTGCGACACGCTCCGCGAGGTCTGGGGCGTCTGGCGCGAGACGCCGGTCTTTTAGCCAAGAGGAAAATGTGCGAGTCTTGCCGGCACTTGCGGTGGCCGGGGCGACATCTTGGGTTGTCGGGCACGGTCGGCGTCGCCTGCCTCCTGACCGCGCACGCCGCCGCGGCGCCTCCCCCGACGCTCTTCCGGCTGTCGATCGTGGGCACCGCCCACGAAACGTGGACCTTTACGGCGGCACCGGTGCAGGATGGTGCCTGTACTCGGACCGAGAAGTCGGAAGGGATCCGGTCGGCGACGTTTCGTACGAAGTCGTCCGCCCTGGTCAGACTTTCGGGCGGCAGAATCCTTCCCGCCACGATCGCCAGGATCAGCGGCACCGTGACGCTCGTCGGGGCGAACACGACCGACGAGAGGTGCGCGGGCGCCGGCAGCAGCAAGATCGCCGACTGTGTGACCACGAAGCGCTCGTTCACGGGTGGGAAGGTTCGGGTCGCAAGCCCGCGACGCGGTGTGCTCTCGTTCGGCGCCGTCACCGGCGTCAGGCTGGCTCCTTCGCCCTGTCCCTTCGAGCCGTCCGACGTCAAGCGCCGTCCGCTCGGGCCGTCGGCGGGCCTCATCCGCTTGCCGAAGGAGGCCCTGATGGAACGCCGGGTGACGCGAATCACGCTGCATGCATCTCGCAGCCGCCGCAAGGCCTACACATCACCGCAGGCCGGCAGCCTGACAGAGAGTGGTGAGTGGAAGTTCCTCTTTGCTCGCGCCCGGGGCTGAGCGGGACTTCCCCGTACACTGAGCGGCGTGGCCAGGAAGATCAGGGTCGTCATCGCCAAGCCGGGTCTCGATGGACATGACCGAGGCGCGAAGATCATTGCGCGGGCATTGCGGGATGCCGGCATGGAGGTGATCTACACGGGCCTGCACCAGACGCCCGAGCAGATCGTCGAGACCGCGATTCAGGAGGATGCCGACGCCGTCGGGATCTCGATCCTCTCGGGCGCGCACATGACGCTCGTGCCGCGCATCCTCGACGGCTTGAAGGAGAACGGGGCCGAGGACGTCCTCGTCGTGGTCGGCGGCACGATTCCGAGCGAGGACTCCGACGAGTTGAAGCAGCGGGGCGTCGCAGAGGTCTTCACGCCCGGCGCCCCCACCTCGGAGATCGTCGACTTCCTCAGGGGCAAGATTCCCGTTTGATCCAGCTCGAACGCGAAGAGGCGGTCGCGCTCGTCACCATCGACCGCGCCGAGGCGATGAACGCGCTCGACCTGCCGACGCTGACGGAGCTGCGAGATCGTTTGCGTGAGCTGGCCGGCGACGAGAGTGTCCGCGTCGTCGTTCTCACCGGCGGCGGCGAGAAGGCGTTCGTCGCGGGCGCCGACATCAAGTACATGAGCGGCCTCGACGTTGCGCAGGCGAAAGAGTGGGGTGCGCTCGGCCACGAGGCGGGGCGACTGCTCGAGACGATGCCGAAGCCCGCGCTCGCCGCGATCAACGGCTTCGCGCTCGGCGGCGGCTGCGAGCTCGCGCTCGCGTGTGACGTGCGCTACGCCTCGAGCGGCGCGAAGCTGGGCCAGCCGGAGGTCAACCTCGGCATCATCCCGGGCTGGGGAGGCACGCAACGCCTCGCGCGCGTCTGCGGCCTCGGGATCGCGAAGGAGCTGATCTTCACCGGCCGCATCGTCGACGCTGAGGAGGCGCTTCGCATCGGCCTCGTCAACGCGGTGCACGATCCGGTGCTCGACAAGGCGCGCGAGGTCGCACGGCTGCTCGCGTCGAAGAGCCCGATCGCCCTGCGCCTGATGAAGGAGCTGGCGAACCGCGCGCTGGGCGGCGACCACGCCGAGAATCTCGCCGCCGAAGGCCAGACCTTCGGAGAGATCTTCTCCAGCGAGGACGCGAAGGAGGGCATGACCGCCTTCGTCGAGAAACGCGCGCCCACCTTCACCGGTCGCTGACCTCGAAAGCGAAGCGCCGTCCTGGGATCAGCCGAGCTGGATCAGCGCGGAGCTGAGCGCGCCGTCGTCGCCGCGCTGGGCCTTCAGCGTCGCGGGCGCGGGCAGCGTCCACACGACCACCTTCTGACCCTTCTCGGCGGGCGTCAGGTTGGCGACTGTGCGGAAGGCGCCCGTGTCGCTCAGGCTCTGGACGACGGTCGTCTCAGGGACCGTGAGTGTGATCGGCCGGTTGAGCTTCGTCTGCGTCAGCCCCGACGGCCACGCCTGTGAGGTGGAAACGTTTACGACGAGCCGGTCGATCGCTGCCGAGACGACGGTGCCGGTCAGGGTCAATGCGAACGGGGTCCCGGCCTTCGCCGCGAACAGCAGCTTGTACGCCTTCTGCAGGTAGGGGTACGGGCTGACTGCCTTGCCGCCGCCCGGATGCACCTCGAAGTGGAGATGGGAGTTGCCGCCGTTTGCATCTCCCGAGTCGCCGACGTAGCCGATCTGCTGGCCGGCGGATACCCTGGCGCCGTTCGAGACGGCATATGCCGTGCCTTTCGCGCACTTGCCACGGTTGTCGTTCCGCATCGTGACGTCGTTGTTGAGGTGGATGTAGAGGTACGTCGTGCCGCTCGTGCCGTAGAGGTAGAGCATGCAGCCGGCGGCACGCGAGGTCGTCCAGTACTTCACCTTGCCGCCCTCGGCTGCGATGGCCGGCGACTTCTTCGCCGCCATGATGTCGTTGCCCTGGTGCGCGCCGCCCCCGCGCGGCGCCCCGAAGTCGTCGACGTAGGCGACCTTGCCGACAACCGGGAAGACGATGTGCTCCGGGACGGTCGTCGCGGCGAACGCAGCAGCCGTTCCGGCAACGAAGCCGATCGCGGCGGCGAGGAAGAGGACCCCTCGGGCTGTCGTCCGGTTGCGTCTCATAGGAGAACGGGCGCTCCGGTTCGCGTCCGAAGGGCCCGACAGTACCAAGCGTCTCGGCCCACGTCACCCTCAGTAGAGTCCGCCGCGCATGAAGATCGCCGTCTGCGTCAAGCAGGTCCCCGAGGGGAACAGCCGGATCGACCCTGGTACGAAGCGGCTCGACCGCTCGGGGGAGGGTGCCCTGAACGCCTTCGACGCCAACGCTGTGGAGGAAGGGCTGCGACTGAAGGATGCCGGCGGCGAAGGCGAGGTCGTCCTCGTCTCGCTCGGGCCGGCGAAGGCCCAGGATGCGTTGCGGAAGGCCCTGGCCATGGGTGCCGATCGCGCGGTGCTCGTCAGTGACGACGCCGCGGCGGGCTCCGATCTGGTCGCCACCAGCTACGTGCTCGCGAAGGCGCTCGAGCGCGAGAGCGCCGACCTCATCCTCTTCGGCCAGCAGGCCGGCGACTCCGACGGCGCAGTGCTCTGGGCCGCGGTCGCCGACCGGCTGCGCCTTCCCGTCGTCTCCCAGGCCGCTGAGATCGCGCAGGCCGACGGCAAGCTGACCGTCAAGCGGCAGACGGAGTTCGGCTACGACGTGATCGAGGTGCCGCTGCCCGCGGTGGTCGCCGTGTCGGACGCGATCAACGAGCCGCGCTATCCGTCCTTGAAGGGGATCATGGGCGCGAAGTCGAAGCCGCAGGAGACCGTGGCGCTTGCCGATGTCGGCGTCGAGACGGAGCGCGCCGGTGAGCAGGGATCGCGCACCGAGGTCTACGCGCTGAACGATCCACCCGCGCGCGGGGACTCGAAGAAGATCGAGGACGACGGCAACGCGGCGCAGGCGATCGCCGACTTCCTCGCCGAGAAACGGCTGTTGTGACCGTGAGCGTCCTCGTCTTCCTCGAGCATCACGGCGACGAGCTGCTGAAGGGGTCGCTCGGCGTGCTCTCGAAGGCGGCCACCCTCGGCCAGCAGGACGTCGCGGGCGTCGTTGTCGGCTCGAATGTCCGCGGCCTCGCCGACGAGGCCGGGAAGTTCGGCGCGGCCAAGGTGTACGTCGCCGACGACGAGCGGCTCGAGAAGCCGCTGCCGCAACCGCGTGTCGACGTGCTCGCGCAGGTGGTGCGCGACCACGGCTTCGACACGGTGCTGTTCGGCAACTCGGTGCTGGCCGCCGACGTCGCCGCAGGTCTCGCTGCACGGCTCGACGCAGGCATCAACTGGGACCTGGTCGACCTCGTCTCCGAGGACGGCAAGCTCGTCGGTAAGCGTCCCGCGCTCCAGGACTCCGTCTACGTCGACGTCGGCTGGACGTCGGAGCCGCGCATCGCTCTCTTCCGCTCGGGGTCCTTCGATCCGAACGCCACGGGCGGGTCGCCCGACGTCGAGGACGTCGAGGTCTCGCTCGAGGACTTCTCGATGGCTGCGCGCATGGTCGACCAGGCGCACGAAGAGAGCGAGGGCCCTTCGATCGAGGACGCGCCCGTGATCGTCGCCGGCGGCCGGGGTCTCGGCGGTCCGGAGAACTTCACGCTCGTCGAGGAGCTCGCCAAGGCGCTCGGCGGTGCGGTGGGCGCGACCCGCGCGGTCGTCGACGCCGGCTGGTACCCGTACTCCACCCAGGTGGGGCAGACGGGCAAGACCGTCGCGCCGAAGCTCTACATCGCCTGCGGCATCTCAGGCGCGATCCAGCACAAGGTCGGCATGCAGAGCTCCGGCGTCATTGTCGCGATCAACAAGGACCCGAACGCGCCGATCTTCGAGTTCTCGGATCTCGGCGTCGTCGGCGACGTGCACGAAGTCGTGCCGAAGCTCACCGAGCTCGTCAAGCAGCGCAAGTCGTGACGCGGCCGGCCGACTTTCCGCCGCCGTTCCGTACGGACGACTACCTCGTGGCGCCGAGCGACCCGAAGGACGAGCGCATCGAAGTCGGAATCCTCGTCGTCGGTGCAGGACCCGCGGGCTTGGCGTGCGCGATCCGTCTCGGTCAGCTGCTCGAGGACGCGCCGGAGGTTCGCGAGCGGCTCGGCGAGGTCCCGGTCGCCGTTCTCGAGAAGGGCAAGCAGCCCGGCTCGCATCTCCTGTCCGGCGCAGTGGTCAACCCGCGTGCGCTCCGCCGGCTCTTCAAGGGACGCAAGCGGGTCGACGAGATGCCGTTCTACGGGCCGGTCGAGCACGAGTCGGTCTACTTCCTGACGAAGCAAAACGCGCTGCGCATCCCGACGCCGCCGACCATGAAGAACGAAGGAAACTTCGTCGCCTCGCTCTCGCGGTTCGGACGCTGGCTCGCAGAGCAGGCCGAAGAGGCCGGCGCGATGATCCTGCCCGAGACCGCCGCCGACAAGCTGCTCGTTGCCGACGGGCGCGTCCAGGGCGTCCGCACGGGCGACAAGGGCAGAGGGAGAGACGGCGAGCCGCTGCCGAACTTCGAGCCGGGAGCGGACGTCGTCGCCCGCGTCACGGTGCTCGCCGAAGGAACGCAGGGACACCTGACCGGCGTCGCGCTCGACCGCTTCGCGCTCGCTGGCGAGAACCCGCAGGTCTGGGCGCTCGGCGTGAAAGAGGTCTGGAAGGTCGCCCGGCCGCTCGACCGCGTCATCCACACGATGGGGTGGCCGCTGCGTGGCGGCGCGAAGTACCGCGAGTTCGGGGGCTCGTTCATCTATCCCCTGGGCCAGGACATGCTCACGATCGGGCTGGTGGTCGGGCTCGACTACCGCGACGTCGAGCTCTCCGTCCACGACGTGCTGCAGGAGCTGAAGACCCATCCGCTCGTGCGGAAGCTCCTCGAAGGCGGCGAGCGCGTCGAGTGGGGCGCGAAGACCATTCCGGAAGGCGGCTTCCTCTCGCTGCCGAGACGGTTCCACGCGCCGGGTCTGCTGATCGCCGGTGACGGGGCGGGCCTCGTCAACGTGCCGGCGTTGAAGGGCATCCACTATGCGATCGAGTCGGGCTCCCTCGCTGCGGAGGCCGCCTTCGCGGCGCTGCAACGTGGGCAGACCCCCGCCACGCCGGGCGCGCTCGCCGTCTACGACGAGGCGTTGCGGGAGAGCTTCGTCTGGAAGGACCTCTACGAGGTGCGCAACATGCGGCCGGCGTTCGGACGCGGCTTCGTGCTCGGCGGCGCTCTTGCGACCGCGATGACCGTGACCAAGGGGAAGCTCCCGCCGCGCGACCTGCGGCTCGAGCGCGACGCGGAGGTCGAGCTCATTCGCACCGACCGTGCCAAGGCGTACCCGACACCCGACGGGAAGCTCACGTTCGACAAGCTCTCCTCCGTCTTCGCGTCGGGCAACAAGACGAGGGACGACCAGCCGAACCACATCGTCATCCAGCGTGAGGTGCCGAGCGAGACCGCCGAGTTGTGGGAGCGGATGTGTCCGGCGCAGGTCTACGAGGCAACGGAGTCCGGGGTCGACGTGACGCCGTCGAACTGCGTCCAGTGCGGTGCGATCACCGCCAAGGGCGGGCGCCTGACGCCGCCGGAAGGCGGCAGCGGCCCCGAATACACGCTCACGTAGGCGGCCGTGATGCGAGGCACGGACATGTCCGAGGGACTGTCCCTAGGACATGCCCAAAACCGCCTGTGCGTTCGACGGGTAGGACCTCCTATGCGACGACGACTGACACTGCTCGTCGCCTTCGCCGCGCCGTTCGTGCTCGCTGGCTGCGGCAAGGGCAAGTACTAGACCCACAGCGAGCCTGTATCCTCGCGGAGCGCGATGAGGCTCGCGCCTAACCGCCCCTGAGGGCTGATGGCCTCTACCGAACGTCGACGACGATCAGTAGGAGGTCAGCATGGATTCAGTCCAGCTTGCAGCCGTCCTCGCCGCGGTGATTCTCGTAGCCGGCGTGCTCTCGGTCGAGCTCGGCGTGACCGTGGCGCTGCTCGAGCTGACGCTCGGCGTCCTTGCCGGCAATGTCTTTCACCTGCAGTCTCAGGACTGGCTCGACTTCATCGCGAAATTCGCGTCCATCGTCCTGACCTTCCTCGCCGGGATGGAGGTCGATCCGGCTTACATGCGGCGCCGCCTCGGCGCGTCGGTGGGCCTCGGCGTCGTCTCCTTCGCCGGCCCTTTCGTCGTCGCGTCGGCGTGTGCCTCTTTCCTTCTGGACTGGAGCACGCGAGCGTCCCTGCTCGCCGGAACAGCGCTCTCGACGACGTCGCTGGCGGTCGTCTACGCCGTCCTCGTCGAGCGAGGGCTGACCCACACCGGAGTCGGCAAGCTGCTCATGAGCGCAACATTCGTCACCGATCTCTGCACGGCGTTGGCGTTGTCCGCGATCTTTATCAAGCCGAACATCTGGTTTCCGGTTTTTCTCGCGGTCTCGGTGCTGCTGATCGTCCTCCTCCCCCGGATCGCGCCGTGGTTCTTCGGCCGCTACGGGGATCGGGTCATAGAGCCTGAGATCAAGCTCGTCTTTCTCGCCCTGTTCCTGTTGATCGTCCTCGCCGACGCGTCGAACGGTCACGCCGTGCTCCCCGCGTTCGTGCTCGGCCTCGTCATGAGCGCCCACTATCAGCAGCACCGAGAAGAGCAAAAGCGGCTGCGCGTGGTCGCATTCGCGTTCCTGACGCCTTTCTTCTTCATCAAGGGTGGAATGAATGTCTCGCTCGGAGCAGTCGTTGCGAATCTGGGCCTGCTCGCCGCGCTTTTGGCCGCCAAGATGGTCCCCAAGGTCGGGTTCGTCTACCCGCTCGCGCGACGTGCCGACCCGACTCACGCGACGTTCACAACGCTGCTCATGAGCACCGGCCTGACGTTCGGGACGATCTCTTCGCTCTACGGTCTCGGCGCAGGGATCATCGACAAGACCCAGTTTTCGCTGCTCGTAACGGTTGTCGTCCTGTCAGCGGTCGTTCCGACGGCGATCGCCGAACGTTGGTTCCTCCCGGACACGGAGCGCGAGGCCAGGATCGACCGTCGCATTGCGTACGCCGAAAGCGAGGAGTACGTCTGACCTGTCCTTCGAAGTACGATCCGCGGATGGCAACGACCGGTGCGCTCATCTCGCTCGACGACGTCCGGCGCGCGCGAGAGCGAATCGGAGACCGCCTCCATCGCACGCCGCTGCTGCCTTCCGCCACGCTGTCGAAGCACGTGGGCGCCGACGTGCGGTTCAAGGCCGAGCTCTTCCAGCGCACCGGCGCCTTCAAGCCGCGCGGCGTGCTGAACAAGCTCGCCACCCTCACCGACGAGGAGAAGGAGCGGGGCGTGATCTCGATCTCCGCGGGAAACCATGCTCAGGCACTGGCTTACGCCTCGGCGCTCGAGGGCATCGACGCGCTCGTCGTCATGTGGCAGACCGCGAGCGCGATGAAGATCGCCGCCGCGCGTGGGTACGGCGCCACCATCGACACGGAGGCTCCCGACATTCCGGCGGCGTTCGAGCGGCTCGAGCAGCTGATCGAGTCGACCGGCCGCACACTCGTGCATCCCTACGACGATCCGTTCGTGATGGCGGGCCAGGGAACCGTCGGACTCGAGATCATGGAGGACCTGCCGGAGGCCGACGTCGTGCTCGTGCAGGTCGGCGGCGGCGGCTTGATCTCGGGCGTTGCGACCGCCGTCAAGGGCCTGAACCCCGACGTACGCGTGATCGCGGTCGAGCCCGAGCGCTCTCCTGCGCTGCACGAGAGCCTGAAGGCCGGCGAGCCCGTGACGGTGGAGGCCAACTCGATCGCAGACGGCCTCAACGGGCCGTACGCCGGGGCAAACTGCGTCCGGGTCTGCACGGAGCTCGGCGTGGAGTCGATCCTCGTCTCGGAGCGGGCGCTCGAGGACGCATTCCGCTTCATGTACGGCCGGATGAAGCTCGCCTGCGAGGTCGCCGGTGCCGCCACGGCGGCAGCGCTCCTCTCCGGCGCCTTCGTGCCGGAGCCGGGGCAGCGGGTGGCCGCGGTCGTCTCGGGAGGCAACGTCGCACCCAAAACGGCCGCTGCTATCCTGGCTTCAGATGAAGCCTGAGATCCATCCCGACTACGTGATCGCGACCGTGACCTGCTCTTGCGGGAACACGTTCCAGACCCGTTCCACGCGGCCGGAGCTGCACGTGGAGATCTGCTCGAACTGCCACCCGTTCTACACGGGCAAGCAGAAGCTGGTCGACACGGGCGGACGCGTGGAGCGCTTCCAGCGCCGGCTGGAGAAGGCCGGCGGCGCTCGCCGCGGCTGAACCCGGGCTCATGACGAACGTAGGGGGACAGGCCGTCCTCGAGGGCGTCTGCCGTCGCCCGTCGACGTACGCGCTCATGCGAACCGAACGAGTTCTCCGATGACGAATGTTGGCGGACAGGCCGTCCTCGAGGGCGTCATGATGCGCGGCCCGTCAAATTGGGCCGTGGCCGTGCGCAAGCCGGACGGGGACATCGCCGAGGTGCACCAGCCGATCAAGTCGCCGATGGCGCGGCACCGGATCTTCCGGCTGCCGGTCATCCGCGGCGTGATCGCGCTCGGCGAGTCGCTCGCGATCGGCTTTCGCGCGCTCGCCATCTCCGCCAACTACCAGGCGCAGGCAGAGGCGAAAGAGGGAGAGGAAGGCGAGGAGATCCAGACCGAGCTCACGCGCGCGCAGCTGATCTTCGCGTTCGCGATCGCGATCGGCTTCGCGGTCCTCCTCTTCAAGGTCTCGCCCGCCCTCCTGACCGACTGGATCGGGATCAAGCGCACCGGCTGGTTCGTGCTCGTCGAGGGCCTGATCCGAGTGACGATCTTCGTGCTCTACCTCTCGGTCATCTCGCTCTTCCCGGACCTCCGCCGCGTGTTCCAGTACCACGCGGCCGAGCACAAGGCGATCAACGCCTACGAGGCCGGCGAGGAGCTGGAGCCTCAGACGGTGCAGCGCTACAGCCAGATCCATCCCCGCTGCGGCACGGCATTCCTGCTCTGGGTGATGGTGATCGCGATCTTCGTGTTCGCGTTCTTCGGCCGGCCCGCGTGGTACTGGCTGATCGCGACGCGCATCCTGCTGCTCCCGGTGATCGCCGGGATCGCGTACGAGCTCATCCGTTTCGCGGGCAAGCACCAGGACAACAGGATCCTGATGACGCTGCTCGCACCCGGTCTTTGGCTGCAGCGCCTGACGACGAGAGAGCCGTCGCTCGACCAGATCGAAGTCTCGATCCGTGCGTTGAAGGAGGTCCTCTCGCTCGAGGGCAGGACGGGACCCGACGCGCGCAAGGTCGAAGTGATGGCGTGAGTGCTTCGCGCGCGCGAGTAACTAGAGGAGGAGGAAGCGATGGCGACTGACCGGACGGCGAACGTGACCTGGCAGGGCGACTTGATGAGCGGCAGCGGCCGGATCGAGTCGGTCACGAGCGGCTCGATCGGAGGACTCGACGTCAGCTGGCCCGCGCGCTCGGAGGAGCCCGGCGGGAAGACGAGCCCCGAGGAGCTGATCGCGGCTGCACACGCGACGTGTCTCTCCATGTCGCTGTCGCACGCGCTCGCACAGGCGGGGCATGCCCCCGAGCTGCTCAGCACCTCCGCCACCGTCACCTTCCAGCCGGGCGAGGGGATCACGAAGATCGCGCTCGACGTCGCCGGACGCGTACCGGGGATGGACGAGGACGCCTTCAGGCAGGCGGCCGAGCAGGCGAAGGTGAACTGCCCGGTCTCGAAGGCCCTGGCGAGCGTCCCAGAGATCAGCCTGAACGCGCGCCTCGAGAGCTGAGTGGTCCGGCGGTGGCCGGCAACATCGAAGCACTGCTGGACGAGGTCGAACGCTCGTATGCGGAGGCGCAGGAGCGCATGTCCGACCCTGCCGTCTACAACGACCATCGCGTGGCGGCCGAGGCAGGACGGAGGCTCAAGGAGCTCGAAGGCCCGCACCGGCTCGCTCAGCGCTGGCGCGAGACCTACGCGGACCTGGAGGATGCGCGCGGCGACGGCGACCTGCGCGAGCTCGTCCCCGAGCTCGAAGAGCGGCTCGCCGCGCTCGAGGAGGAGCTGAAGCTCGCGCTCGTCGAGACCGATCCCGCCGACACGAAGGACGTGATCGTCGAGATCCGGCAGGGCGTCGGCGGCGACGAGGCGGCGCTCTGGGCCTCCGACCTGCACCGCGCTCTGACGCGCTATGCCGAGCGGCGCGGGTTCAAGGTCGAGGAGCTCGGCTCGAGCCCGAACGAGGCCGGAGGCTTCAAGGAAGTCACGTTCGCGATCAAGGGTGACGGCGCGTACTCGGTCTTCAAGTGGGAGGGGGGCACGCACCGCGTGCAGCGCGTGCCCGACACGGAGTCGCAGGGCCGCATCCACACCTCTACCGCGACCGTCGCGGTCATGCCCGAGGCGGAGGAGGTCGAGGTCGAGATCGACCCGAACGACCTGAAGATCGACGTGTACCGCTCGACCGGCCCCGGCGGGCAGAGCGTGAACACGACCGATTCGGCCGTGCGCATCACGCATCTGCCGACCGGCCTCGTCGTTGCGATGCAGGACGAGAAGAGCCAGCTGCAAAACCGGCAGAAGGCGCTGCGCGTGCTCCGCGCCCGCCTGTACGAGCTGGAGCGCGAGCGGCAGCAGGCCGAGCTGGATGCGACGCGGCGGTCGCAGATCGGCTCCGGCGAGCGCGCGGAGAAGATCCGCACCTACAACTATCCCGAGAACCGTGTCACCGACCACCGGATCAAGCTGACCGTGCACCAGCTCGACCGCGCGCTCGAAGGCGAGCTCGAGAACTTCACCGAGGCGCTCGGAGCCGAAGAGCGCCGGCGCGCGCTGGGGGAATGACCGTCGAGGAAGCGCTCCGCCGTGCGTCGGAACGCCTCGGCGCGGCCGGGGTGGAGACACCGCGCGTCGACGCAGAGCTCCTGCTTGCACACGTGCTCGGGACGTCGCGCTCGGCCGTCTACTCCGATCCGCGCCGCGAGGTGCCGGCATCGTTCGAATCGCTCCTCGAGCGTCGCGAGCAACGTGAACCACTCGCCTACGTCCTGGGCGAATGGGGTTTCCGACGACTCGTGCTGAAGACGGACGAGCGCGCTCTGGTCCCGCGGCCGGAGACGGAGATCGTCGTCGAGCGCTGTCTCGCGCTCCTCGCTGGTGCGTCGTCACCGCGCGTCCTCGATCTCGGGACGGGAACCGGAGCGATCGCACTCGCGATCGCCGACGAGCATCCGGCTGCCCGCGTGACCGCAGTCGACTCGTCGGCCGAGGCGCTGGCGCTCGCGCGCGAGAACGCGGCCGCGCTCGGCCTCCAGGTGGACGTTCGGCCGGGCGGGATCGAAACAGCAGCGGAGGGCTGGGATCTCGTCGTCTCGAACCCGCCCTACGTGCGGGCCGCCGACTGGGAAGAGCTGCAACCGGAGATCCGGAACTGGGAGCCGCGCCCTGCGCTCGTCGGCGAGGGCCTGCACGAGGAGATCGCGCGCATCGCCCAGACGAGGAAGCTCGTGCTCGAGGTGGGGGATGGGCAGGCGGAGAGCGTGGCCCGAACACTCGAAGAGCTCGGTTACGCAGGCGTGACCATCACGCGCGACCTTGCGGACGCAGAACGCGTCGTGGAAGGCAGCCGATGAGCGACGTCGACCTCGCAGTCGCGGCGATCCGCTCAGGCGATCCCGTCGTGCTCCCGTTCGACACGGTGTACGGGCTCGTCGCCAATCCGTCCGAGACCGCCGTGCGCGCGTTGTACGCGCTCAAAGGCCGCAAGGAGAGGCGGCCGACAGCGCTCGTCGCCGCGGACGTCGAGCAGCTGGTCGCAGAGCTGCCCGAGCTGCCCGACGCGGCGCTGACCCTGCTGCCGGGCCCCGTGACCCTCGTCGTGCCGAACTCCGAACGCCGCTTCCCCTGGCTGACGGGTGACAACCCCGGCTCGATCGGCGTGCGAGTGCCGGTCCTCCACGAGCCCACGGCTCAGATCGTCCGAGCCGCGGGTGTCGTCGTCGCCACGAGCGCGAATCATCCGGGCGGACCGGATCCGCGTCGACTCGACGACGTGCCCGCCGACATCCGCGCAGGTGCCGGCGCTGTGCTCGATGCGGGCGAGCTTCCCGGCACGCCGTCGACCGTGATCGACCTCACGGGCACTGAGCCGCGCATCCTTCGCGAGGGCGCGCTGCCCGCGGCCGAGGCCCTCCGCCGACTGGGCGCGGCAGTACGATCAGACGACTCATGTACCGCTACCCGCCCACCTGACCGGCCTGCGGACGGGTAGCGGCACGGAGAGGAGAGCAATGGCCGTCGCGCAGCAAACGTTCCAGCAGCTGACCAGTGCAGGCCTCGAGCAGCTCGACCCGGAGATTGCCGAGCTGCTCGGCCGCGAGGTCGAGCGGCAGCGCAACCAGATCGAGCTGATCGCGTCCGAGAACTTCACGTGGCCCGCGATCATGGAGGCCGTCGGGTCAGCGCCGACGAACAAGTACGCGGAGGGCTACCCGGGCAAGCGCTACTACGGCGGCTGCGAGGTGGTGGACGAGATCGAGCAGCTGGCGATCGACCGCGCGAAGGAGCTCTTCGGCGCCGAGCACGCGAACGTGCAGCCCCACGCGGGCGCGCAGACGAACATGGCGGTGTACATGGCCGCCCTCAAGCCCGGCGACACGATCCTCTCGCTCGAGCTCTCGCACGGCGGCCACCTCACCCACGGCCTGAAGGTGAACTTCTCCGGGCGGCTCTACACGATCGCGCACTACGGCGTGTCCCGGCAGACGAACGTCGTCGACTACGACGAGGTGCTCGAGAAGGCGCGCGAGTGCAAGCCGCAGCTGATCGTCTGCGGCGGGTCGGCCTATCCGCGCACGGTGGACACGGCGAAGTTCCGCGAGATCGCCGACGACGTCGGTGCACTGCTGCTCTGCGACATGGCGCACTTCGCGGGTCTCGTCGCGGCGGGACTGCACCCAAGTCCGGTCGAGCACTGCGATTTCGTCACCTCGACCACGCACAAGACACTGGCCGGCCCGCGCTCCGGGTTCATCCTCTGCCGCGCAGAGCACGCGCAAGCCGTCGACCGCGCTGTCTTCCCGGGCATGCAGGGCGGCCCGCTCGAGCACACGATCGCCGCAAAGGCGACGTGCTTCAAGATCGCCGCCGGCGAGGCCTTCCGCGACTACCAAACGCAGGTGCGCAAGAACGCCGACATGCTCGCCGAGACGCTGATCGAGGGCGGGCTGGACGTGCTCACCGGCGGGACGGACACGCACCTGCTCCAGCTCGACCTGCGCTCCACCGTTTGGACGGGCAAGGACGCGGAGGAGAGGCTCCACGAGGTGAAGCTGACGGTCAACCGCAACACGGTCCCGTTCGACGAGCGGCCGCCCACCGTGGCAAGCGGTGTCCGCATCGGCACCCCGGCTGCGACGATGCGGGGGATGGACGACGAGGACTTCCGCGAGATCGGCCGGATCATCGTCGGTGCGCTCGGTGAAGAGCCGGACCTGAACGCGCTGCGCTCACGGACCGAGGCTCTCTGCGCGAAGCGCCCGCTCTATCCGGGCTTCCGCGGCTGGACGGAGTACACGGCGGGGTGAGCGCGACGGAGACACGTACGGGCCAGGTCATCGAGGTCAAACACCCGCTCGTCCAGCACAAGCTCTCGTACCTGCGCGACAAGGACACGCCGACTGTCCACTTCCGCAAGCTCGTCAACGAGGTCACGCTACTCCTGACCTACGAGGCGACGAAGGACCTCCCGACGGAGGACGTCGAGGTGGAGACGCCGCTCGAGGTCGGCCGCTTTCCCCGCATCAGCGGCAAGAAGGTGGCGGTGTGCCCGATCCTCCGCGCCGGCGTCGGCATGCTCGATGGCGTGGTCTCGCTCATCTCGAGCGCGCGCGTCGGGTTCATCGGGATGTACCGCGACGAGGAGACGCTGGAGCCGGTCGAGTACTACGCGAAGCTCCCCGCCGACATCGCCGAGCGTGACGTCATCCTGCTCGATCCGATGCTCGCGACCGGCAACTCCACCGCGGCCGCGATCCGGACGGTCAAGGAAGCCGGTGCCTCCTCCGTGAGGCTGATCGCGATCATCGCGGCGCCGGAAGGCATCGACCGGATCGTGCGCGACCATTCCGACGTGCAGATCGTCGTCGCCGCGATCGACCGTGGGCTGAACGAGCGGGGCTTCATCGTCCCGGGCCTCGGCGACGCGGGCGACCGCCTCTACGGGACCAAGTAGTCCCGGTGCTGCACACGCTTGCCGATCACCTCGAGGTCGTCTGGGGCGCGCTCCTCGCCGCCGCGATCGTCGTTCTGCTGACTCCTGCGGTCGGCGGGATGGCGCGCCTGCTCGGGGTCGTCGACCGCCCCGGCGGCCGGCGGCTGAACCGCAGCACCGTCCCGCGGCTCGGCGGGCTCGCGCTCTTCTTCGGCATCTTCGTGCCGGCACTCGCTTTCCTCGATCTCTCGGGCGAGAGCCGGGGGCTGCTGCTCGGGGCTGCGGTCGCCACGACCGTGGGCGCAGTCGACGACTTCCGCGGCCTGCGCTGGTGGGAGAAGCTGGGCGGACAGCTGGCGGCCGCTGCGATCCCGGTCGGGTTCGGGATCTGGGTGCACCGCTTCACGTTCCCGATCCTCGGCGTGCACACGCTGCCCGAATGGATCGGCATGCCGCTCTCCGTCCTCTGGATCGTCGCGATCATGAACATGGTCAACTTCCTCGACGGGCTCGACGGGCTCGCTGCGGGCGTCTCTGCGATCTCGGCGTTCACGTTCACGCTGATTGCGCTCTCGCTCACCCATCCGGGCATCCAGGCGGCGATCCTCTCGGCCATCGTCCTCGGCGCTGCGCTCGGGTTCTTGCGCCACAACGTCTATCCGGCCCGCATCTTCATGGGGGACTCGGGCGCGCTCCTGCTCGGCTTCGTGCTCGCGACCATCCCGCTCCAGGGACTCCTGAAGACGGCGTCGATCGTGACCCTCTTCTTCCCGCTGCTCGTGCTCGCGGTCCCGATCCTCGACACGTCGTTCGTCGTCGCGAAGCGGCTCAAGTACCGCCAGCCCGTCTACGCTGCCGACCGCCACCACCTGCACCACCGCTTCGTCAACATCGGCTTCTCCCAGCGGCGTGCGGCGGGCTACATCTGGCTCTGGTGCTCGACCCTCGCCGCGACCGCCCTGGCGCTGCGCTTCCTCCGGCCGCACCAGCACGGCGACTGGCACCTCTGGCGGACGCTCGTCGTCTCCGCGTTCGGCTTCGTGGCGCTTGCCGCCTCGATCTACATGGTCTACCTGCTGGAGATCGTGAAGCTCGCGAACCCGATGATCCGCCGGCGCGAGGAGCAGGCCCGGGCGGGGGAGCGCAAGACGGCGTAGTACAAAGTCAGGCGTTTTGCGCCTGGTGAGCCGAATTTCGCTGTTACAAGGTTGATATGCTCCCGGCGGATGGAGCCCACCGCCCGCCGTTCGTTCGAGCCCGCCGGGGCGGGAGGCGTCCTTCTCGGGACGACCATGGCCTGTGCGCTGCTCGGAGCGCTGATCGGCTGGGCGGCCGGCTCGGCCGGTCTCGGTGCCCTGGCCGGCGCCGCCGTCGGCATCCCGCTCGGTGTCTATGCCGTGTACCGCCGCTACCGGGGGTTCTTCACGTGAGGCCTGGGGTCCTGACAACGCCCAGGCCGGTGCCGAACCGCCTCGTGCCGGTCGTCGCCGGGGCGGGCGTGCTCGCGCTTGCGCTGCCCCTCTACCTGCTGCTCGGCTGGCGCCTCGAGGGGTGGGCCCTCGCCGCACTGCTCTGGGCCGCCGGCCAGGCTCTCGGCCTCCTGCTGACGCGGTTGCGACTGGGCCTCGGTAACCTCGCCGCCTCAGGCGTGCTGGCATTCGGAATGATGTTTCGCTCGATCCTCGTGATGGTCGTCCTCCTCGTCGTCGCGGTGAACGACGGGACGCTGGCGCTGTCCGCGGCGTTGCTCTACACGGCCGCGTACACACTCGAGCTCGGCGTCTCCTTCGTCGAGTACTTCGGTGCGGAGCCGAAGCGATGAGACGGCTCGCCGTCGCGCTCGGGCTCTTCGCGCTCGCGTTTCCCTCCGCGGCGTCGGCGAAGGGGGACTTCCACCCAGAGGATGAGTTCGTCTTGCATCCTTGGGTGTCGATCCACCTCGGGCCGATCGACATGTCGATCAACAAGGCCGTCGCCTACCTGTGGCTCGGCACGCTGGTCTCGATCCTGCTCGGGATCGTCTTCATGCGCGTCCGCTTCCGCTCTCCGCGTCCGGGCGTGCGGGAGACGATCGGCGAGCAGATCTACGAGGTGGCGCAGGTCCAGATCGCGGAGCAGGGTCTCCCCGCGAAGGCGATCAACCGCTGGTTCCCGTACGTCGCCTCGCTGCTGATCTTCATCTGGGTGGTGAACCTGCTCGGGTTCATCCCGCTGCCGCTCTCTGACGAGAAGTTCCACCTGTTCGGGCTGGAACTGCCCACGCTCGGCATCTACGCGGCGACCGCCTCGCTGTCGGTCACGCTCGCGCTCTCGTTGATGACCTGGGTGTTCACGCATGTCGAAGGCATTCGGTACAACGGCGTCGTCAACTATCTGAAGAGCCTGATCCCGGACGTGCCCGCTGCGATGAAGCCCTTCATCGCCGTGATCGAGACGATCTCGGTGTTCATGCGCTTGATCTCGCTCTCCGTCCGGCTCTTCGCGAACATGCTCGCGGGTCACATGCTCATCCTCGTGATGATCGGCCTGATGTTCGTGCTCGAGAACGTCTGGCTGTTCCCGATCTCCGTCGGCGTCGCGACGCTCTTCTACCTGTTCGAGGTCGTCATCGTGGTCTCGATCCAGGCCTTCATCTTCGCTGCACTCTCAGCCATCTACATCGGCTCGGCGATCGAGCCAGAACACTAGGAGGACGCATGCTTGCAACGCTCATCGCTGCGGTCTCGGACGGGGCGGACGCCGGCAAGGCGATCGCCTTCGGTCTGGGCGTCGGTCTCGGCGCCGTCGGCGCCGGCATCGGCATCGGCAACATCTTCGGCTCGATGATCCAGTCGGTCGCCCGCCAGCCCGAGCTGCGCGGCGAGCTGCAGGGGATCATGTGGCTGGGCTTCGCGCTCACCGAGGCCGTCGTCTTCTACGGACTGCTCGGGGGCCTACTCGCCTTCGTCCTGATCTAGCGCACGATGCTCGCCGCTTCGAACTCCCTGATCAAGGTCACCCCGGGTCTGATGATCTGGACTCTGATCTGCTTCTTCATCACCTTCTTGGTGCTGAAGCGCTACGCGTTCGGCCCGATCCAGAAGGCGATCGACGAACGGCGCGAGCGGATCCGGCGCTCGATCGAGGAGGCGGAGCAGGCACGCGCCGAGGCTCGCCGCCTGCTCGAGGAGCACCGCGCCCTCATCGGCCAGGCCCGCGGGCAGGGCGAGCAGATCCTCGCCGAGGCGCGCAACGTCGCCGAGTCGATGGCGCGCCGCGTCAAGGAGGAGACCGAGGCCGACCGGCAGCGCCGGCTGGAGGAGACGAAGCGGCAGATCGAGGCCGAGACCCAGCGCGCTCTCCAGCAGATCCGCGCCGAAGTGGCGGAGCTTACGCTGATCGCCACGACGAAGGTCACCGGCAAGGTGCTCGAGGACGAAGACCACCGCCGCCTGATCGAGGACGCGATCCGTGAGCTCGACTTCTCGGTGCTCGAGCAGGAGCAGACGAGATAGCCGTCGTCCACCGCACCTACGCGCGCGCCCTCTTCGACGCTGCCGACGAGCAGGGCAAGCTGGAGGTGGTCCACCAGGAGCTCCTCGACTTCGCGACCGCCGTCGCCGACGTGCAAGAGCTGCGGACCGTTCTGCGCAACCCCGAGCTCGATCCCGACACGAAGGCGGGGCTCGTCGGCGAGCTGCTCGGCGAAGCGGACGAGCTCGTGCGGAACTTCCTGCGCCTCGCAGCCGAGAAGGGCCGCATCGGCGAGATCGAGGAGATCGCCCGCGAGTTCGACCGGCTCGTCGCCGCACACGAGCGGCGGCTGACCGTCGAGCTGACCACCGCATACGAGCTGTCCGACGCGCAGGCGAAGGAGATTCTCGGCAAGATCGAGCAGGCGTCCGGCCGCAAGGTCGAGGCGACGCGCAAGGTCGACCCCGGCATCATCGGCGGCATCGTCCTGCAGGCCGGATCGTTCCTCGTCGACGGGAGCGTGCGCGGGCGACTCAACCGTTTGCGGCAGGAGCTCGTCTCATCGAGGACATGAGGCGAACGACCAATGCTCTCCTCCTTTTCCTCCTGCTCGCCGTCCTCGTCACCGGGTGCGGCTCGAAGAGCAAGGAGGCCACGCCGAGCGTTCCGAGACTCCCCGAGGCGACCACGGCCGACGAATGGGCCGAGCGCGTCGTCGACCGTCTGCTTCGTCCGACGAACAAGGACCTCGAAGTGCTGCTGACGCTCAACAACCCGCAGAGCAAGCTCTTCATCGAACAGGGCAACCCCGACACGCTGCTGATCGTGAACGAGCGCATGTCGGACCTCGGCAAGTGCAGTGCGCGACTCGACTCGATCGGGCCGCCGCCGCTCGACGCGCCTCACATCCGGCAGCTGCTGCGCGTCGAGGACGCACTGCAGCGCGCCTGCGAGCACTACGCCGACGTCTCGAAGGCCGTGCTCCGGGCCGTCAAGTTCATGAGCTCCGGCCGGGACGACGTGATCACGGAGGGCGAGAAGCAGCTCCGCGACGCGGCGCCCGACGCGCGGGCCGGCGCTGCCGCCTACGACGAAGCAGTCCGGACCGCCCAGCGCCTGGCCGAGTTCCGCCGCAACGGTCTCAAGCCACCAGCCTAGAAACTGCCACCAGCCTAGAAACCAAGGAGCTCACGTGAAGTTACGCCCCGAAGAGATCACCTCGATCCTCAAAGAGCGCATCGAGCACTACGACGTCGAGACCGACCTCGCCGAGGTCGGCACCGTCCTGCAGGTCGGGGACGGCATCGCCCGCGCGTACGGCCTCGAGAACGCGGTCGCGATGGAAATGCTCGAGCTCGAGCACGGGGTCGTCGGCCTCGCGTTCAACCTCGAGGAGGACGACGTCGGCGCGGCGCTCTTCGGCGAGTGGGAGCGCGTCAAGGAGGGCGAGCCCGTGCGGCGCTCGGGCAAGGTGGCAAGCGTTCCCGTGGGCGAGGCCCTGCTCGGCCGCGTGGTCGACCCGTTGGGCAACCCGCTCGACGGCGGCGGTCCGATCGAGACCGAGCACACGCGCCAGCTCGAGTTCAAGGCTCCAGGCGTCGTGCAGCGCCAGCCGGTGAAAGAGCCGCTGCTGACCGGCATCAAGGCGATCGACGCGATGACGAACGTCGGCCGTGGCCAGCGCGAGCTGATCATCGGCGACCGGCAGACCGGGAAGACGACGATCGGGATCGACACGATCCTGAACCAGAAGGACACAGACGTGATGTGCATCTACGTCGCGATCGGCCAGAAGGCGTCGACCGTGGCGCAGGTGTACGAGCTCTTCCGCGACCGCGGCGCGATGGAATACACGACCATCGTCTCCGCCGCTGCGCAGGAGGCCGCTCCGATCAAGTGGATGGCGCCGTTCGCGGGCTGCGCGATGGGAGAGCACTTCCTCTACAACGGCGGCCACGCCCTCGTGGTCTACGACGACCTTTCGAAGCACGCCGACGCCTACCGGCAGCTCTCGTTGCTGCTGCGCCGGCCGCCGGGGCGCGAAGCGTTCCCCGGCGACGTGTTCTATCTGCACTCGCGGCTGCTCGAACGCGCGTGCAAGCTCTCGGACGAGCTGGGCGGTGGCTCCCTGACGGCGCTGCCGATCGTGGAGACGCAGGCCGGCGACGTCGCGGCCTACATCCCGACGAACGTCATCTCGATCACCGACGGCCAGATCTACCTCGAGTCCGATCTGTTCTTCTCGGGCATCCGGCCCGCCATCAACGTCGGCATCTCGGTGTCGCGGGTGGGCAGCTCGGCGCAGACGAAGGCGATGAAGAAGGTCGCCGGCCGCCTTCGCCTCGACCTTTCGCAGTACCGGGAGCTGGAGGCGTTCGCGCAGTTCGGCTCCGAGCTGGACGAGGCGACGCGGAAGGCGCTTGCCCGCGGTGAGCGGATGGTCGCCGTGCTCAACCAGCCCCAGTACCAGCCGTGGCCGATGGAGGACGAGGTCGTGGCGATCTACGCGGGCGTCAACGGCTTCCTCGACGACATCCCTGTGGCAGACGTCCCGCGCTTCGTCGAGGAGCTGCTCGAGCACCTCCGCGCCGAGGGCGAGATCCTCGAGACGATCAGGGAGACGGGCGACCTGCCCGACGAGGTCGCGGCGAGGCTCGAGGAGGAGGTCGGCAAGGTCAAGCAGGGCTTCGCCCCGCAGGAAACCGACTCGCTCGTGTAGTGGCCCGTCCAGCCCTATTCACCGGCGCCTGGCCCGCGATCATGCGGCGCCAGCGTGCACCCTCGCCCTTGCCAGGGCGGCCAGCCTTGGCTGCGGACGAGTGCGCCCTCTGCCTTCATGCTCGCGTCCCAGGCATCCGGCAACAGAACTGGACGGGCCACTAATGGCGTCCGTCCAGGACATCAAGCGTCGCATCCGCTCCGTCCGCAACACGCGGAAGATCACGCGTGCCATGGAGCTCGTCGCCGGCGCGAAGCTCAAGCGCGCCCAGACGCGGATCGAGCAGATGCGGCCGTACGCCGACCGGATGCTCGAGCTGATGGCCGGGACCGCCCGCGCCAGCAGCTCGGTCCGCGGGCTGCCGCTGCTGCAGAAGCGAGAGTCGGAGCGGACGGTGGCGATCGTTCCGCTCACCGGCGACCGCGGCCTGGCCGGCGCCTTCAACTCCCAGGTCCTGCGCCGCGCCCTCGCGCTCGAGCGGCAGCTGCGCGCCGAGGGGAAGGACGTCAGCTGGGTGGGCGTCGGTCGTCGCGGCGTCGGCTCGCTGCGCTTCCGGCGGCTCGAGCTCGCGGGAGAGTTCACCGGGTTCACCGACCAGCCCCGCTACGCGGACGCCCAGGCAATCGCGCACCGCCTCGCCGAGCTGTACACGAACGAGGAGGTCGACCGCGTGATCGTCGTGTACAACCACTTCGAGTCGGCCCTCGTCCAGACGGTCACCGTCCAGGACGTCCTGCCGCTGTCGGAGGATCTGCTCGAGACCGACGAGGAGGAGCGCCGGCAAGACGCGCTGCAGGGCGACTTCATCTTCGAGCCCGAGCCGGACGAGATCCTCGAGCGCCTGCTGCCCGTCTATGTCGAGACAGAGCTCTACCGGGCCTTGCTCGAGTCGGCGGCCTCGGAGCTCGGCGCCAGGATGACTGCCATGCGAAATGCCACGAAGAACGCCGGGGAGCTGATCGACGGCCTGACTTTGGCCATGAACCGCGCCCGCCAGGCCGAGATCACCCAGGAGATCCTCGAAGTCGTGGCCGGCGCCGACGCCCTCACTCAGTGAGAGGGAGCACAAGCGACCACGACGGGCTCCAGCCCCGAGCTGTAGCCTTCCGCGCTAACCAAGTGAGGCCCAAGGCGTCATAGGGGTTTGGACGGCGCGCCTCGAGGAGGTCGAGGCGCGGGAGCGAGCAGGCGCCGCCGGACGGCTCCCGGCGCTGGAGGGAAAGAAATGGAGGGTGTACATGGGTAAACGCCTCTGGCTGTTGGTCGGCGTGGTGATCCTTGCAAGCGTGATCATCACCACCGGCGCGACGGCGAAAGAGGCCGGCATGTCCAGCTCGAAGGCGAAGACGGTTCTCGTCTACGGGGCTGAGCAGGACATCAACGGCTTCAACACCAACCTGGAGTGCTGTAACCAGTTCTGGGCCGTCGTGATCGGTAACTCTCCGGTCCTTCGAGGTGCCTGGATCATCAACAGCAAGCTCCAGTACGTTCCGGACGTGATCACGAGCGCAAAGCTCACAGCCAGTCCGTTTACGATCACGTACAACATCCGGAAGAACGCTCGCTGGAGCGACGGCAAGCAGGTCACGGGTGCCGACTTCCAGTGGAGCGCGCAAAAGATCGTCGATCCGGCAAGTGAGGTCGCCGGTCGTGACGGCTACGACCAGATGATCCTCGGACGAACGAAGATCAGCAACAAGGGCAAGACGGTCAAGTTCTTCTTCAAGGCTCCGTACGCCGACTGGAAGGACCTCTTCCTCCCGGGCTCGCTTCTTCCGAAGCACGTCCTGCAGGGTGAGGACTACAACAAGATCTGGTCGAACTGCGTCTGCAACCCGAAGAACGGCAAGCCGATCGGCAACGGCCCCTACCTGCTGCAGTCGTACCGCAAGGGCACCGACGCGACACTGGTGAGGAACCCGAGGTGGCATGGTCCGAAGGCGAAGCTCGCGAAGATCATCTTCCGCTTCATCCAGGACACGAACTCGGAGATCCAGGCCATGCGCGGCGGCGAGGTCGACGCGATCTTCCCGTCGCCTCAGACGGCCCTGACGGCGCTTCAGCGCCAGAGCGGCATCCGCTACCAGTCCGGTCCGGGTCTGTACCTCGAGCACATCGACCTGGCGGGGAAGGGCAAGCACAACCCGCTGATGGACAAGGTGTGGTTCCGGCAGGCAATCATCACCGGCATCAACCGCGGTGGTCTGGTCAAGACCTTCTTCGGTGACATCGCGCCGAACCTGAAGGTTCTGAACAGCCTCGTGAAGTACCCGCCGGATGCGGCCTACAAGCCACACTTCAGCCGCTGGGCCTACAGCGTCAGCAAGGCGCGCCAGCTCCTGACCTCGCACGGCTGTAGCGCGGGCGGGGACGGCATCATGACCTGCGGCGGCGTCAAGGCGTCGATCCTGCACACGACGACCGGAACCAACCGCCGGCGCGTGCTCGCGGCGCAGGTCTACAAGGAGAACCTCAAGGCAATCGGCATCGACCTCGAGATCCGCCTCGTCGACCCGAACGTCCTGTTCGGCGACGGCCCGCAGAGCAACTCGGCGGGTAACTGGGACATGGCCGAGTACGCATGGGTCACGTCTCCGGACTCGAGCTTCGCAGTGCCGTGGCTCGCGTGTGGGAAGCCCTCGAACAACATGACCTACTGCAACAGGAAGGTCTCGAGTCTTCTCAACAAGAGCGACACGACGCTGAACGCGACGGCCCGGTCGAATCTGTTCAACCAGGCCAACGCCCTGATGGCCGTGGACGTCCCGGTGATCCCGCTCTACGCGGTGCCGGTCATCCAGGTCAGCAAGAACAGTGTCAAGGGCTTGGGTTCGCCGAACCCGACCAGCCTTGGCCCGACCTGGAACGCATACGCCTGGAAGTTCTAGGCGGCCCTAGGACAGGCAGTCGGCTAATCTGAGCCGACCGAAATCGAGTCTCGAGCCCGCCCCGTCACGGGGCGGGCTCGGGCTCCCAGTAGGAGTTCACGCCCATGCTCGTCTTCATCGTCCGGAGACTTCTCTACAGCATCCCGGTCCTGCTCGCGACGAGCTTCCTGATCTTCACGGCCGTGTCGCTGAGCGGCGATCCCGCAGCGCGGCTGAAGGCGAATCCGCGCTACTCGCCCGCCCTGATCAAGCAGATCGAGCACAAGTACAAGCTCGACAAGCCGATCGTGGAGCGTTACTGGTTCTGGCTCAAGGACGTCACGACCAACAAGCTCGGCGTCTCGCTCAACACGAATCAGCCGATCTGGCCCGACATCAAGCGCGTCATGGGACACACGGCACAGCTGATCGTCACGTCCTCGATCATCGCCATCCTCATCGGCGTCTTCGTCGGCGTGTACTCGGCCATTCGCCAGTACTCGATCTTCGACTACACGGCGACGAGCTTAAGCTTCTTAGGGTTCGCGATGCCGACGTTCTGGCTCGCGCTCCTGCTCCAGATCCTCTTCGTCAACATCTATCTGAAGTGGGACGTCCGCATCTTCTACACCTCGGGGTTGAACAACCCCGATGAGGGGACCTTCTCGCTCGACCGCATTCAGCACCTGGGATTGCCGGTGGCGACGCTCGTGATCATCGACTTCGCGCTCTACAGCCGGTTCATGCGCGCGTCGATGCTCGAGGTGATCAACTCCGACTATGTCCGGACTGCGCGGGCCAAGGGTCTGCCCGAGCGGCGAGTGGTCACGCACCACGTCGTCCGCAACGCCCTGATTCCGCTCGTGACCGTGATCGCGCTGAACGTCGGCGGCCTGCTCGGCGGCGCGATCGTGACCGAGTCGGTCTTCAGCCTCGACGGCATGGGCTTCTACTTCCGCGGCAAGCTCCAGCAACTCGATCTCTACGCCGTAATGGCGTGGCTGCTGGTGACGTCGGTCATCATCATCCTCGCCAACCTCCTGGCGGACATCGTCTACGGCTACCTCGACCCGAGGATCCGCTATTCCTGAGACGCAGCCCGGCCCAAATCCGGTGACCGCCGCCGTTGCCGGCGGCGGCATCGTCTCTCCGCCCGGTCCTGCCTCCGAGGAGGTGTTCGAGGCCGGCCTCGAGATCAAGGCCCGCAGCCAGTGGGCCTATGCGCGGCGGCGGTTCCTGCGCCACCGACTCGCCGTCGGCAGCCTCGTCGTCATCACGCTCATCTTCCTCGCCGGCGCGTTCGCGGGCCAGGTGGCGCCGTACAGATACGACCAGCTCGACCTGACCAACCTCTACCACGCTCCCACCACGACCGCACATCACTTCTTCGGGACGGACGAGCTCGGCCGCGACTACTTCAGCCGCGTCATCTACGGGATCCGCACGTCCGAGACGGTCGGCCTCTTCGTGGCCGCGCTTTCGACGGTCATCGGCGTGCTGATCGGTGCGCTCGCCGGCTACTACGGCGGCTGGATCGACAACGTGCTCATGCGTCTGACCGACCTCGTCTTAACCCTGCCGGCCCTGGCGATCCTGCTGACGTTCTCCGCGCTCTACGGCAGCGGCAACAAGTGGCGGATCGCGATCATCCTCGCCTTATTCTTCTGGACCGGTCTCGCCCGCATCGTGCGCGGCGTATTCCTCTCCTTACGCGAGAAGGAGTACGTCGAGGCAGCGAAGGCCGCGGGGGCGGGCGACCTCCGCATCATGCTCCGGCATATGCTGCCCAACTCGATCGGCCCGATCGTCGTCAACGCGACGCTCACCGTCGGCCAGGCGATTCTCGTCGAGGCGGCGCTCGCGTTCCTCGGTCTCGGCATCCAGCCGCCGACCCCGGCGCTCGGCGCCCTTGTCTTCGACGGCCAAGACAACCCGCAGGCATGGTGGCTGACGATCTTCCCCGGCCTGACGGTGGTGCTGATCGTCCTCTGCGTGAACTTCGTCGGCGACGGACTCCGCGACGCGCTCGACCCGACTCAGAGGCGCATCCGTGCCTGAGCCCCTCCTGTCGATCAAGGACCTCGTCGTCGAGTTCGCGACCGAGGACGGCGTCGTCAAGGCGGTGGACGGCGTCAGCTGGGAGATCTACCCCGGCGAGGTGCTGGGCATCGTCGGCGAGTCAGGCTCCGGCAAGAGCGTCAGCACCCTGTCGCTGCTCGGGCTGATTCCGCAGCCGCCCGGACGGGTCGTGCACGGCGAGGCGATCTTCAAGGGCCGCGACCTGATCAAGTTGAAGAAGCGCGAGCTCCGCTCGATCCGCGGCCGGGACATGGCGATGATCTTCCAGGACCCGATGACCTCGCTCAATCCTGTGCACACGATCGGATACCAACTGGCCGAGGCCGTCAAGACGCACTTCCCGCACAAGAAGGACGACGAGGTCGAGCAGCAGGTGCTCGGTCTGATGAAGGCCGTCGGCATCCCGCACGCCGAACGGCGCTACCGCCAGTACCCGCACGAGTTCTCGGGCGGAATGAGGCAGCGCGCGATGATCGCGATGGCGATCTCGAACGATCCGGCCCTTCTCATCGCCGACGAGCCGACCACGGCGCTCGACGTGACGATCCAGGCGCAGATCCTCGAGGTTCTGAAGCTCGCTCAGAAAGAGACGCACGCGGCGACCGTCCTGATCACCCACGACCTCGGCCTCATCGCCGAGATGGCCGACCGCGTGCTCGTCATGTACGCGGGCAAGGTTGTCGAGAGCGGCGACGTGCACACCATCTTCCGCGCGCCGCGGCATCCGTACACGATCGGCCTGATGGACAGCCTGCCGCGGCTGACGCAGGAGGAGGACTGGCTCCGGCCGATTCCCGGACAGCCTCCGAGCCTCATCAACCGCCCGCCGGGCTGTCCCTTCCACCCGCGCTGCTTCCTCTCGCAGGGTCGCACTCGCTGTCGCGAGGAGGAGCCGCCGCTGCGTTCGATCGCGCAGGGTCATCTGACGGCGTGCCACTTCGCCGAAGAGCTCGAGGGGCGGGCCTCGCATTTCGCGCCACTCGACTCCGTGGAGGCGACGGCAGGATGATCGCCGGCCAGGAAGAGCAGAAGCTCGAGCAGGCGAGCTCGACGGAGAACGAGATCCTCCGCGTCGAGAACCTCGTCAAGTACTTCCCGATCCAGGCGGGGCTCTTCAAGCGAACGGTCGGACACGTGCACGCCGTCGACGGCGTCGACCTGAGCGTGCGGCAGGGCGAGACGCTCGGCATCGTGGGGGAGTCGGGTTGCGGCAAGACGACGCTCGGCCGCACGATCGTGAAGCTGGTCGAGGCGACCGAGGGACGCATCCTCTTCGGCGGCCGCGACATCACAACGCTTCGCCGTCGGCAGATGCGCGACATCCGGCGGGAGCTGCAGATCGTGTTCCAGGATCCCTACGCGTCGCTCAATCCGCGGATGACCGTACGGGAGATCGTTGCGGAGCCTCTGCGCGTGCACAGGCTGTACAAGGGACACGGGGGGAAGAAGAAGGTCGACGAGCTGCTGCGCACCGTCGGGCTCAGTCCCGAGCACGGCAACCGCTTCCCACACGAGTTTTCGGGCGGCCAGCGCCAGCGCATCGGCTTCGCGCGCGCGCTCGCGCTCAACCCGCGCCTCGTTGTGCTCGACGAGCCGGTCTCCGCGCTGGACGTCTCGATTCGTGCGCAGGTGGTGAACCTGCTCGAGTCACTCCAGCGCGACTTCGAGCTCACCTACCTGTTCATCGCACACGATCTCTCGCTCGTCCGCCACGTGGCCGACCGCGTCGCGGTCATGTACCTCGGCAAGATCGTCGAGATCGGGACGAGAGCCGACATCTACGAGCGGCCGAGCCATCCGTACACGCAGGCGCTGCTGTCGGCCGTGCCGATCGAAGAGCCGTCGCAGCGCGGCAAGCGCAAGCGGATCGTGCTCGAGGGCGACGTCCCGAATCCCGCCGACCCGCCCTCAGGCTGCCGCTTCCGCACCCGCTGCTGGAAGGCCCAGCCGATCTGCGCTGAGGAGGAGCCGGCGCTGATCGACCGCGGCCAGGGCCATCCGAGCGCCTGCCACTTCGCGGAGATCGTGAAGCCGCTCCAGCTCGCCGGCGAGCCCGCCGCCTAGTCCGCCGCTCCAGATCGGCCCTCGAGCTGCCGATCAGAGAAGGGTGACTTCGTCTAACTTTCGACGGGGAAACCCGTCAGAATCGGCATGAGACTCGTGGGGCAGCTGAGCAGCGCATGTGAGCTCGCTCGTGAGCAGATCTCCCTGCAACTGGATGGGGAGCTCTCCGAGGTCGAGCAGGTTGCGCTCACCGGGCACCTGACCGGGTGCGCGCGCTGTCGAACGTACAGCGCGGCGGTCGCCCGCGTGAGCGGTGAGCTCCGGTCGGCGCCCGCGGAACAACCCGAGTTCTCGGTCGTCCTGCCGCACCGGTCGCGGCTGCGCGTGCCGCTGCGCGCCGTCCAGCTGGGCGCCGCGGCTGCAGTCCTCACGATCATCGGCTTCGGCGGAGCCGGCCTGACGACGAGCGGCGACAACTTCGTCTCGCTCACCTCGGCCAGTGGGTCCGGCGACCGTGCCGCCTTCCTGAAGCCCACCGGTATCGGTCGCGGCTCGATCGAGGTGGCCTTGGAGGTCCGCAGGATGCCGCGCCCGATTCGCGGGCACGTCGGCGTCGTCTAGTTCACCGCGCCGAATCACGCGCAGCGTCGATAAACTCCCGCCTGCCGGTGAGGCCTAGCGCCGCCGCGTTCCTCGTCTGAGACCAAACGCATCCCAGGAGACCCATGCCCGAACAGAGCGCCCAGAAGCCCGGCCGAATCATCGTGATCAGGGGCGTCGTGATCGACGCGGTGTTCCCGGAGGGTCTCCCGGAGATCAACAGCGCCCTGCGGATCGAGATCCCCGGGGAGGACGGCGGCGAGGCACGCACGCTGATCGCGGAGGTGCAGCAGCATCTCGGCGACGATCGTGTGCGCGCCGTGGCGATGGACTCCACCGACGGGCTTGCCCGCGGGCTCGAGGTCCAGGACACGGGCGGCCCGATCTCGGTGCCCGTCGGTGACGCGACGCTCGGTCGCATCTGGAACGTCATCGGCGAGCCTGTCGACGAGAAGCCCGCTCCCGAAGGTGTCGAGCGCTGGTCGATTCACCGCGATCCGCCGAAGTTCACCGAGCTGTCGCCGAAGATCGAGGTGTTCGAGACCGGTCTGAAGGTGGTCGACCTGCTCGCCCCGTTCATCCTCGGCGGCAAGGTCGGACTGTTCGGCGGTGCCGGGCTCGGCAAGACGGTGCTGATCCAGGAGCTCATCCACAACGTCGCGCGCGAGCACGGCGGCGTGTCCGTCTTCTCCGGGGTCGGCGAGCGCACGCGCGAGGGCAACGACCTGCTCCTCGAGATGCAGGAGTCGGGCGTGCTCGACAAGGTCGCGCTCGTCTACGGTCAGATGAACGAGCCGCCCGGCGCACGGCTGCGCGTCGGACTGTCCGGGCTGACGATGGCCGAGTACTTCCGCGATCAGGGCCAGGACGTCCTGCTCTTCATCGACAACATCTTCCGGTTCACGCAGGCCGGCTCCGAAGTGTCGGCGCTCCTGGGTCGCATGCCGAGCGCCGTGGGCTACCAGCCGACGCTTGCAACGGAAATGGGGCAGCTGCAGGAGCGCATCACCTCGACGCAGACGGGCTCGGTCACCTCCGTGCAGGCGATCTACGTTCCCGCCGACGACCTCACCGACCCGGCGCCTGCGAACACGTTCGCGCACCTCGACTCCTCGGTCGTGCTCACGCGCACGCTCGTTGAGCAGGGCATCTATCCCGCGGTCGACCCGCTCGACTCGTTCTCCCGCGCCCTGCAGCCGGGGATCATCGGCGAGGAGCACTATGCGACGGCGACGCGCGTCCAGGAGATCCTGCAGCGCTACAAGGACCTGCAGGACATCATCGCCATTCTCGGTATCGAGGAGCTCTCGGACGAGGACAAGCTGACCGTGCAGCGGGCGCGCAAGATCGAGCGCTTCCTGTCGCAGCCGTTCTTCGTCGCCGAGCAGTTCACGGGCTCGCCGGGCAAGTACGTCAAGGTCGAGGACACCGTGCGCGGCTTCAAGGAGATCCTCGACGGCCAGCACGACGACCTGCCGGAGCGCGCCTTCTACATGAAGGGCGGCATCGACGAGGTCACCGAAGGCGCCCGGTCGGAGACGCGCTCGCAGAAGGAGGAGCGCGAGGACGCGGAGGACCAGGAGAAGAAGGCTGAAGAGGAAGCGGGCGGCGAGGAGTAGTGGCGCACACGAAGTTCCGCTGCCAGGTCCTCACGCCTGAGGGCGAGGTCTTCAACGACGAGGTCGAGATGGTGTCGACGCGAACCAGCGTCGGCACGCTCGGCATCCTGGCGCACCACGCGCCGCTGATGGGCATGCTCGAGCCGACGGAGCTGCGTCTCTACAAGACTGAGAACGACATCCTCCGGCTCGCGCAGTCCGAGGGCTACCTGCAGGTGGCCGACAACCAGTGCCTGCTGCTGGTCGAGGACGCAATCGAGCCGGAGAAGCTGAACCGTTCCGACCTCGAGGAGAAGCTGCGCGCCTGCGAGCAGGAAGCCGAGCGCGCAGACGAAGACTCCGAGGAACGCCAGCGCCACGAGCGCGACGCACGCCGCTACAAGGCGTTCATCGAGATCGCCGGCAGCAGCTCGAGCTAGTTCTACGCGGACGCCCGACGTCCTCCGGTCGGGCAGAGGGGCCTGGCCCCGAGGGGCCTGGCCCCTTTGGTGCCATGTCAATTCGCTCGCGCTCTTGCGGGATCCGCGAGAGTTGCGTTGGTGAGCGTCGGGAGCACTGATCGGCCACTCGCGACGCGCGCGGGTGCGGTCGGTGTGCTTTCGCTTGTTGTCGC